>JABIHH010000023.1 GCA_018649725.1 Rhodospirillaceae bacterium
CATGCCCACAAAAGCGGTCATCACAAATCTAACTGGTCATGGCGGAAAATTTATTAGAAAAATGGTGCCCCCGGTCCGAATCGAACGGACACTCCCTTGCGAGAACGGGATTTTGAATCCCGCGCGTCTACCAGTTCCGCCACGGGGGCTCTATATCCGTGTAGATATCTGGTTAACGGCGGCGATCATACAAAGAGTTTTCGCTGGGTCAACCACTTGGGTTTAATTCGTGCGTTTTTTCTTTTTTCTTTTTAGCTGCGGCGGATTTTTTGCGGATTTTTTGCCTAATTATTTCATTTACTTCAGGGCTGTTTTCTTCCTGTTCGTCCTTGCCCTTCAGATAGCTTTCCACGGGTGGTAACTCTGATCGGTCGAAGCCGCGCTGTAAAATTTCACTTAATATACTAAGCAGTTTAATATCGCCCTTATTTTCGTCCGTCGTCCATTTATGAATATTATTAAGCATTCGATCCAGTGTGGTGGTCAGCCCACCAAGAGATTTATAATCGGTCAGGGCAATGCGTTTATTTAAATCAAAGGAAGTCGCGCGTAATTCATTCAATTTGCCGAGCGTCTTTTCCGTCCAATTCAATTTGGATATTGTCGGATGAAGTTCGGTGATCAGCTCAATTGATTTCTGCGCGTAGCTCTCTACCATTTGATTATTGATATGGGTGATGGCGGTATCGTTCGCCCGTTTCGTGATGGCAAGGTCTTCAGTGCCAAAAGCCTTTATATAGAGCGGGTTTGGCACGCGAATGGTTTCCCGACCATCATTATCCTTGCGATTGCCTTGGCGGCGTTCCGGTCCGACATAATCGGCGGTGACGGCAAATCTTTTCCGATGGTGGATTAGGCTTTCAATCCGTTCAATTAATTGTTCCGGCGTAAACGGTTTCACCACAATGGCATCTGGGCCACAGGCCATCATTTCACGTAAAGTTTCAGCCGTCGGATCGGAAATGAGTGTGATGACGATTAAAAATGGATTGCTGATGGTTTCGCCAAACCGCACGCTTTTTAACAGATCGCGAAGATCTCCTTCCGGCAAGACCGTATCGCAGATCAGCAAATCTAAGTCACCGATGGCCAGACGTTCGTGGACTTTATTCAAATTACCAGTTTGCTCGACATTTCGGAGACCAAACTCGTTGAGGGTGGTTGTCAGGTCGCGGCGAAGCTGTGTTCTAGGTTCTGCCAATAGGACCTTAACCTTACCCAGTGCAAAACTTCGCTTTTCTATTTCTTTTAGCATGTAACCCACCTCGCTTATATCGTTACACTTTAGCAACAAAAATAGCAGAGGAAGGTGATGGTGATCACAGAAAGGGCGTTATTATGCTGTTTGCCAATGTTACGCGAACCGGATAGTACCAAAAGATAAGGTTTGTTTTGGAGATCATAATTAATGTTGCGCCGCTTATATGATTGGACGTTGAGCCTCGCTGTTCACAAGCATGCGTTATTGGCTCTGGCATTAATTGCCTTGATTGAAAGTTCAATATTTCCAATACCTCCGGACATTCTGATTATTCCTATGGTTTTGGCGGCGAGAGATCGTGCCTGGCTTGTTGCCGGTGTTTGTACCGTAGCCTCGGTCATTGGCGGGGTGTTCGGCTATGGCATTGGATTTTTCCTGTTTGAGCAAATCGGCAAGCCGGTATTGGAGTTCTATCACTACGCCGGCAAGTTCTCGGAGTTTCAGCAAACCTATAATGAGTGGGGTGCGTGGGCGGTCTTTTTTGCAGGCATCACGCCGTTCCCTTATAAAGTCATTACCATCCTGAGCGGGGTCACCGGCCTGAGCGTGCCGGTCTTTATCATTGCCTCTATATTGGCGCGGGGATTGCGGTTCTTTATCGTTGCGGCCTTGTTGTGGAAATTCGGGGAGCCGATCCGGGCTTTTATTGAGCGCCGCCTCGGGCTCCTCTTCATACTATTCGTCGTCCTGCTTATCGGCGGCTTTGTATTGGTTAAATATCTGCTCTAAAGTGAGGCTGGAATGATGAAATCGGCTGATAAACTGGTACTGAGGTTGTTACTGCTGGCGAGTATTGGCGCCTTGGCAACGGCTTTTATCGCGCAATTTATGTTCGGCCTGGAGCCCTGCATTCTCTGCAAATATCAGCGCATACCTTATTTCGCGGTCCTGCTCTTTGGCGCGATCGCTTTGCATATTGAGATGGCGGATCATGCCGGCACAGCAAAGGTAATTGGCGTGATATTTTTACTGGGCGCCGCGCTGGCATTTTATCACAACGGTGTTGAGCAGCATTGGTGGGAAGCGGCCACCAACTGTAGTGGTGGTGGCGAGTCACTTTCGAATTTTCAGGATTTCAAAAAACAACTCTTAACCAAAATGCCAAAACGCTGCGACACAATCGACTGGACCTTGTTTGGTCTGTCGATGACCGTCTACAATGTCGCGGCATCTATTGCCCTCGCTTGGTTCAGCTTTTTCGGAGCTGGTCTGATTAAGAAAATGAAAATTGGAAGCTGAGTAATTTATGGCGCGCACGCAAAAAAGGTATGGCCGCCTGCCAGGTGATCCATCCAAGGATGAGATGATTGAACGCATCATTCGCGTCGATCAGGCGGGTGAATATGGCGCCAAACGGATCTATGAAGGTCAGCTTGCGATCCTCGGAGATACCAAAGATGGCCCCACGTTGCGTGAAATGGCCGCGGCAGAAGAGCGCCACCTTGAAACCTTTAACAAAATGGTCGTCGAACGACAGGTGCGCCCGACGGTTCTGACACCGCTTTGGCATGTTGCGGGGTTTGCGCTTGGCGCCGGCACGGCCTTGCTTGGCCGGGAAGCCGCAATGGCCTGCACGGTGGCCGTTGAAGAGGTCATTGAGGAGCATTATGCCGATCAGTCAGCCAAACTGGATGGTCTGCCTAAAAGTGAGAGCGAGCCAGAGCTTAAGCAGGTTATCGAAGAATTTAAGGCCGAAGAGGTTGAACACCGAAACACCGCCCTTGCCAATGATGCCGAGAAAGCACCCGGTTATCCGGTGCTGTCATCGGCGATAAAAACCGGTTCTAGATTGGCCATTTGGTTGTCGGAACGCGTCTAGATGTCGCCATCAAATACCGCCGGTACAGCTTCCCTTGTTCAAGGCTTTGCCTGGATGTCTGGCGCAGTGTTTTCTTTTTTGTTTATGGCGATTGCCGGGCGCGAGCTATCGGATACCATGAACACTTTCGAGATTCTGACCTTTCGCAGCATTATAGCTCTTGCCATAACTGTGGCGTTTATCATGCGCTCGGGCTGGCATGAAATTAAAACCGACCGTCTCTCGTTTCATTTTATGCGCAATTTTTTCCACTTTGGCGGCCAGTTCGGCTGGTTCCTAGCGCTCTCGATGCTGCCGCTGGCAACAGTATTTGCGCTCGAATTCACTATTCCCGTTTGGGCCGCCATGCTGGCCGTGGTTTTTCTGCACGAACGTATGCATCATGCGCGTATTATCGCCATCATCTGCGGGCTTTCTGGGGTTTTGATTATCTTGAAACCAGGTGTTGAGGTGGTTGATCCAGCCGGTCTTATTGTTATCGGGGCGGCGTTTTGCTATGCGGTCGCTTATATTTCAACTAAATCCATGGCAGCGACCGAGCGGCCTTTGGCGATCCTGTTTTATATGAACCTTATCCAGCTGCCCCTAGGGCTGGGTCCAGCGATCTTTACCTGGGTACCCCCTGTCATGGGCGACGTGCCATGGATCTTACTGGTTGGAGTAACCGGCTTGTCATCGCATTACTGTCTAACCCGCGCCTTTACCGTTGCCGATGCGCTAACGGTCATACCAATCGATTTTCTGCGCCTGCCCTTGGTCGCGGTCATTGGCTACTTCTTTTATAATGAAGGTCTCGAGATCATGCTGTTCGTCGGCGCAATCGTGATCTTCGCCGGCAATTATTACAACATTCGTTATGAAGCTAAGCTGATTAAAGAACGTGATTAATGTTGGACTATAGTTGTTCTAAGAGAGCTTCGGCACTGCTCTTTTGAAATTGTCCGGGCTCTTCAATGTTGATGTGTTTTACAAAGCCATCGACGACAATCATCGAATAGCGTTGAGAACGATATCCCAAACCAAAAGCCGAGCCATCTAGGCCAAGATCAGCGGAGGCGGTGAACTCGCTATTGCCATCAGCCAACATCAGAATTGCGTCACCGACATTCTGATCCTCGGCCCAGGCGGCCATAACAAAAGCATCATTGACTGACAGACAGGCAATTGTATCCACGCCTTTGGCTTTAATAGCCGCCGCTTGCTCGACATACCCTGGCAGGTGTTTGGCCGAGCATGTTGGCGTAAACGCACCCGGCACGGCAAATAATGCGACAGTTTTATTGTCAAAAACATCCGCTGTTGATACTTCTTCGACGCCATTTTCGGTTTTTATCCGAAGCAAAACAGCAGGAATTTTATCCCCAATCGCAATTGTCATTTGCTACCCTCAGAATCACTCTTTGATTTGTTTTATGAGGGCTTATACGCCGCCTTTTGTGCGAAAGCAACTTAGAATTGTTAAAAATCATCGATTGTTACAATATTTTAGTTACCCGCAATAAGGGTTCCATTTGAGGCCCGGCTCAACCCCTCTAACACCAGATCCGTCGTAAGTAGCTCCGGCAAGGCTTCGCCGAGCGGAGCGCCAGGTCCATAAACGGCATTAAAGGGAATACCAAACCGGCCAAAGCTTTTGAGATAGGCGGCAATTTTAGGATCCGGCCGTGTCCAGTCGCCCTGCATGGCAATCAGTTTGCCGCTGGTCAGAAGCTTATGAATTTGCCCACGGTTGAGCACTGTTGCCTTATTCACCTGGCAGGTGATGCACCATTCCGCGGTGACATCGACAAATACGGTTTTACCTTCGGCGACCAATTGCGGAATGGCGTTCGGCTCAAAGGTCCGCCAATAGGCTTCTTTCGAGTTGTTGATCGGGCCCGCCAATGGCGTGTAGGTGTAAGGAGTCCAAAAGGCCCCGAGGACAACAACGATAATGCCGAGCGACGCGAGCCGTTTCTGATTTTCAGGCAAGCGCTCACGGGCCATCAGGATAAGCCCCATTAAGATCATCAAGGCACCAACGATCAGTGCGGCATTGGTGCTGAGCTGGATGGCTAACACCGACAGCAGCCAAATCGCCGTTAAAGCCAGGGCGGCACCCAGAATTTTTTTGACAGTGATCATCCAGGTTCCCGGTTTTGGCATGCGTGACGCCAGGCTGGGGAAAGTGGCGATGGTCAGGAAGGGCAGTGCCATGCCGACACCCAGTGCAAAAAAGACGGCAAATATATCGGCAATACCTCCGGCCAAAGCAAAGCCGACAGCTGTTCCTAAGAAAGGGGCCGAGCAGGGCGTTGCTAATAGTGTCGCGAACGCCCCGGTTGCGAAATTGCCGCTGAAGCTTTGATGGTCTTCCGCTTGTCCGGTGGAGCGGCTGGCCCGATCACTGATCCAAGCCGGTAGGCGAAGTTCAAACATGCCCCACAGATTGTAAGCGAAGAGCGTGACGATGACGCTGAGACCGACAATAAACCACGGGTGCTGAAACTGGATGCCCCAACCGACCGCAGAGCCGGCAAGCTTGAGGGCCACCAGCCCACCACCGATCGCCAGGAAGGAGAAAATGATACCCAGCGATGAGGCGATGAAACTTGTCCGGACGGTTTTATCTTCAGCCCCACCATGGGAAACCACGCCTAATATCTTTAAGGAAATAACCGGTAGCACGCAGGGCATGAGGTTCAAAATCAGGCCACCCAGCAGTGCAAAGCCTAGAATTAGAGGGAGCGAGAAGGGTAGGGTTTTGGTGAGGGTTGGCGCTGATTTTCCGGGCGTGACCGTGAGGGTGCGCTCTGCCGAGCGTGCCCCGTCTTTGAGTGTCAGGCGTAGGCTGGCGGTGACAATTTTCGCTGTCTCTTCTTCGGTGACCGGCACGTTGATGGTTGCAACCGAGCTATCATGATTGAGGCTGACTGTCGGCGCACCGTAAAAGGTGAGCTCCGGCCCTTCGATAAAAACATCGGGCTTGGTAAAGGGTATGCCGCTTTTAGCTTTGATACTAATGAAGCCCTTGCGGACGTCTTTCTCAATTTCTTTAAAATCCCCTGTGGTTTCGACGCTTTCGATCGAAAGATTATGCGCTTTGCCATCGCCTGGGATCTTTGCTGTGTATTGACTGATGAGGTGATAGTTCTGAGACATTGTGTCAGTTGTTATGCCGGCTGGCAGGTCGAAAGAGAGATTGGTTTTGTAGGGAATGCAGATGTCATCGCAGACCAGATAGTTGAGATCTGCGCGCAGCTTCAAAGCTTGGGATTTGTCTTTGACGGTTGCGGTAATCGGGAAAACGACTTCCTTTTTGTAACCGAGTGTTTGTAGGTTTAAGACCTCAAACCGGTTGGGCAGGGGCCACCCGAAACTCGTTTTTTCTAAATTCTCAGATTTCTGCCAATTGAGATTTGGCGGGAACCCCGCATCACCCGGCGACCGCCAATATATTTTCCAGCCCTTTTTTAGTTTAAACTGGAGGCCTAGTTTGACGTCTTCTGCTTCGCCGATGGAAGAGCGGGCGGCAATAAGGCGGACAGAGGTTTGCTCTGTCTTAATCCAGGGTGAGGCGTCTTGATCGGCCAGGCTCGGCGGGCTGAACAAGGCCAAGGCCCCCATCGCCAAAATGGATGAAAGCAGGGCGACCGACCGCGAAAATTTGGAAACTGAAAAATTCATATAACTACCAACCGTCTCATTTTATTTTTCTAATCTGTTTAGCATAAATATCTATATAGCTAAATAATGCCTAAAAGGTAGTTATATGCCGCAATATCACGCGAACTTTACCGATTGTGTTCGATTCGCAGCACTTTGATCTTTGACCGCTGTTAAGGTCAAAGTATGGCAAAGCGTGTATGCCCTAATATAGCCTAATTTCCCGGTGATATTGGGCAAAATAAAATTCGAAGCGACGCCAGCTTTGTTCGAAGATACGCTGGTGATATAAGTGTGAGAGCCGTCACTTGTCTTAAAATTTTAAATTTTAACCCGATTTCTTGTTTATATAAGACCAAAAGGCCAACTATAATAATATGATGTTTAACAACGAATATTCTAATCCTTATTTCTCCGGACAGCTCTTGATTGCCATGCCGGGCATGCAGGATGAGCGATTTTATAAAACCGTCATCTATATGTGCGCGCATACCGAAGAGGGCGCGATGGGATTGGTGTTGAACCAGGTGATGGATGGACTTTCTTTCCCCGATCTTCTCGAACAATTAGGCATCGATGAAGAAAGCGTTCCTGGCGGTGACGGCATTTCAGTGCCGATCCACTTTGGCGGGCCGGTTGAAGCGGGCCGAGGTTTTGTCCTGCATTCGGATGAATATCAACAAGATGCCACTTTAGAAGTCGATGATGGCGTTGCTCTGACCGCGACCGTCGATATCCTCAAAGCCATCGCGCGCGGCTACGGTCCGAGGCAAAGTCTGCTGGCCCTAGGTTATGCCGGCTGGGGGCCAGGTCAGCTTGATGATGAAATTCGCGCTAATGGCTGGCTCCAGGCGCCGGCGGATAGCGATCTTATTTTTGGGCCGGACCAGGAAAGCAAATGGGAGCGCTCTATCGCTAAAATTGGCATCGACCCCCGCATGCTATCTGGCGACGCTGGTCACGCCTAAGTTTCTAATATAACAAAGTTTTGAACACTCTCATGTCTTATTCTGAGTAGAACTGCGCTGTAATCTTTGCTACCGTTTCCTAGTTGAAGAAATTAACACGGGAAATGGGAGAATTGAGTATGGACCGCAAAACTGCAGAAGATTTTGATTAAGAACTATTAGACCTCTATGACAGCTACGCACACGGCCTTATTGAGCGCCGGGAATTTTTGACTAAGGCCGGGAAGTTTGCCGTCGGTGGCCTGACGGCCGTGTCATTGTTAGAAGCGTTGTCACCAAATTATGCGCTTGCTAATCAAGTCGAAGTCAACGACCCGCGCATTAAAGTTGAGAAGATCGAATACAACTCACCAAACGGCCATGGCAAAATCAAAGGCGATTTGGTGCGCCCAGCCGGCGGCGGTAAGCGGGGTGGCGTTGTTGTTGTCCACGAGAACCGTGGCCTAAATCCTTACATCGCGGATGTTGCGAGGCGGGTGGCTGCAGCGGGTTTTACCGCTTTGGCACCTGACGGACTGACACCTGTGGGCGGCTATCCTGGAAATGACGCTGAAGGCAAAAAGATGCAGCGGACGCTCAACAAGGGCAAGCTGTTGCAGGATTTCTTTGCAGCCTACGACCACCTCAAGGCCGATGGTAACTCCAACGGTAAAGTCGGTGTGGTTGGTTTCTGTTATGGCGGCGGCGTTTCAAACGCGATGGCCGTTCGCTATCCAGACTTGGCTGCGGCAGCACCTTATTATGGCCGCCAAGCGAAAGCCGAAGATGTGCCGAAAATTAAGGCACCGTTATTGCTCCATTATGGCGCGCTCGATAAACGGGTAAATAAAGGCTGGCCTGCTTACGAAGCGGCTTTGAAGGCCAATGGCAAGAAATATACTGCGCATATCTACGAAGGTGCCAATCACGGTTTCCACAATGATACGACACCGCGCTACAAAAAAGACGCGGCGGAACTCTCCTGGAAACGTACAATTGATTTTTTTAAGACGCATTTGTCTTAAATTTAGAAAGCAATTTTTAAAAAAGGGCTGGCTGAGAAATCAGGCAGCCTTTTTTTATTGCTCAAACGGATCGGCAGTGGCGGCGAGCATATCAAGGGCTTGCTCGGTGAAAGGTTTGAGCTCTTCGATGATGGCGTCCGGCACATCGATTTCGATGGCGCGGTCGGGGTGGAGGTATTTTACCAATTGGAAGTAGACAATCGAGAATGTGTGGTACTGCACTTCCGCTATTTCCGGGGCGTTCATCCAGTTTTTTCCAAGTTCTTTAAACAAGGCTGTCACAGCTGGGCCACCGCCATAGCAATCGAAGTCGCGGCAAAAGGTAAAGCCTTCCTCCTCAAGACGATCAAAAATAGGGCATCGGTTTTGCACTTGGTCAAGATGCTTACAGGCGATGCGGGGAGGCTTGTCGTAATTTGGTGTTTTAAACGTCGTAGCAACACAACAAAGCGCATCGCAATTTTCACAGTCAGGTTTGAGCTTCGATTTATCGAAAATTCTGACCATCAGTTTAAATCCAAATCTCTAATTTAGTCTCGCCATTAAGGTGTCGAAATCCTCAACCTTATCAATCGGACCTATTGCCGCGAAGGTCGGCTGGCTTTCGATCATGCGTTTGACGGTACGCTGGACAGCGGCAGCATCGACTTTTTCTATCTCGCCAATCACTTCCTCAATCGGCACCACGCGATCAAAGATTTGCAATTGGCGGGCCACTTGTTCGCTACGGGACGCAGTGCTTTCAAGGGTCATCAGGGTTGCGGCCTTAAGCTGAGCGCGGGCGCGGGCCAGTTCATCCTCGCCGACAGAGCTGGTGAGCTTTTGAATTTCATCACACATCACTGGAATAAGCTCAGTCACCTCGTTGCGGCCCGTGCCGGCATAGACGCCAAAAATACCACCATCTTCGAAGCTTGAGGCAAAACTATAGATGCTGTAGACGAGGCCGCGTTTTTCGCGAATTTCCTGAAACAGCCGGGACGACATGCCGCCGCCCAGCAATGTCGATAAGACCGACATTGGATAGTAGTCAGGGTCTTTATAGGCAATGCCCTCAAGCCCCATCACGACATGAACTTGCTCAAGCTCGCGCGCCTCACGGTATTCACCGCCCCGATAGTGGGTCGGCTCATTGGTTACAATGCCTTCCTCCGGTAAATCACAGAACGCAGCTTCGGCGAGTTTGACGAAAACTTCGTGATCGACATTACCCGCCGCGGCGACGACAATCTTAGACGCCGAGTATTGACCCTTCATATAATCAATGACCGTTTCGCGGGCCACGCCTTCGATCAGGCTGGCTTCGCCCAGGACTGGTCGGCCAATCGCTTGATCGGGATAAGCGGTTTCCTGGAAGTGGTCAAAAATAATATCGTCTGGCGTGTCATACGATTGATGGATTTCCTGAATAACGACCTGGCGTTCGCGCTCCAGCTCTTCTGGCTCCATCGTCGCGTGTTGCAAAATATCGGCGATGATATCGACCGCCAAAGCGACGTCTTCTTTTAAGACTTTGGCAAAATAGGCAGTGTTCTCTCTGGACGTATAAGCATTGAGATGGCCGCCAACCGCTTCGATCTCTTCGGCAATAGCCAGCGCCGAGCGCCGCTTCGTACCTTTAAAAGCGAGATGTTCCAGGAGATGCGAAATGCCGTTTAATTCGGGCTTCTCATGGCGGGTACCGACTGCGACCCAGGCACCGACCGAGGCGGTCTCAACTGTGCTCAAATAGTCTGTCGCAATCCGCAAGCCATTGGCGAGGGTGGTAACCTGGACGCTCATGCTGATTTTCTCATTTCGAGTTTATTGGTTATATAATCTTGGATTTGATCCAGCGCGTTAGGCATCTCATCCAAGCGTTCTTCGCGCTCAAACAAATCGGCCAGATGGGCGGGCAGTTCAGGGTGAACGCCGGAAGCCTCTTCGACAGCTGCCGGGAACTTTGCCGGATGTGCCGTCGCCAGGGCCACCATAATACTGTCAGGATCGCTGTGCCCCATTTGCCCGGCCTTCACTCCAATGATGCTATGCGGATCAAGCAACTCACCGGTGGCTTGGTAAAGCTCGTTAATGGCGGCCTTGGTTTCAGAATTGTTCACCCGGTAGCCTTCAAATATTTCACTGATCGCTTGCCAGCGGCCCTGACCAAAATCGACACTTTGATTGCTTCGGAATTCTTCCAGTGCTTGAGCAACTGCTTTGCCGTCCCGATCGTAATAGTCAAACAGCAGGCGCTCAAAATTGCTCGAGATTTGAATGTCCATACTTGGGCTCAGCGTTGGGACGACGGGCTCCATCGACATTGTGCCTGTTGCCAGGAACCTGGTCAGGATGTCGTTTTCGTTGGAGCCAACAATAAATTTCTCAATCGGCAGGCCCATTTGCTTAGCCGCATAACCGGCATAGACATTGCCGAAATTTCCGGTTGGGACAGCGTAGATAAACTTTCGGTCCGGCGCACCAAGCTCGACGGCGGTCCAGAAATAATAGACGATTTGCGCCATGATGCGGGACCAATTTATCGAGTTCACAGCCGATAGATGATGCGCATCCCGGAAGGCCTCATCGGCGAATAAATTCTTCACCATGTCTTGGCAGTCATCAAATGTGCCATCAAGCGCGATGTTGTGCACATTGCCGGACAGCACCGTGGTCATCTGGCGGCGTTGTACGTCTGAGACACGGCCTTTTGGATGGAGGATAAAGATCTCAATCGAGTCCCGATCACGGCAGGCCTCAATGGCGGCTGATCCGGTATCGCCTGACGTTGCGCCGACAATGGTGACCCGCGCGCCACGTTTTTTAAGCACGTAGTCAAATAATCTGCCAACCAATTGCAGCGGGTAGTCTTTAAAGGCGAGGGTCGGTCCGTGAAAAAGCTCGCAAACCCATTGATTGGGCGCCAGTTCTTTTAAGGGCGCGACGGCCGGGTGATCAAAGCCGGCATAAGAGTCTTCAACCATCTGGCGGAAATCATCTTCCGGGATCGAGCCGCCCAAAAACGGCAGCATGACTTTGACAGCAAGTTCGGCATAGCTCAGGCCACGAAGGGCGCGAATGTCATCGGCGGAAAATTGCGGCCAGCTTTCCGGCACGTAGAGCCCGCCATCTCGGGCCAAGCCGGCCAGCAAGACATCTTCAAATTCCAAAGCAGGGGCACCTGAACGGGTGCTGATATATTTCAACAGTGGTTCTCCACATATCTCAAAAAAGTTGGCGTACACTATCCTTTGGCAAACCCTGCGGCAAGGCGAGAGATGGTCAGAAATAGTGAAAGCTGGATACCCGGGTCGAGCCCGGGTATGACGGAATTTGTTAAAACACCTCGTCATGCGCGGACTTGATCCGCGTATCCATCTTAGGTCAAATACCGGGTCTCTAAATGACGTTTGAAGATCCCCGCATCCAGCTCTTTACCGGTGGCGCGCTTAATCAATTCAGGGGTCTCTAAAAGCGAGCCTTGACTGTGAATGTTTTCGGTCAACCAGCTATAGAGCGGCGTGAAGTTACCTTGGGCGATGGCGAGCAGAATATCTGGGTTTGCCTCCAGCGC
Organism: Rhodospirillaceae bacterium; assembly: GCA_018649725.1. Lineage (GTDB taxonomy): Bacteria > Pseudomonadota > Alphaproteobacteria > Rhodospirillales > UBA2165 > TMED23. Next base: position 12,251 of record JABIHH010000023.1, read on the forward strand.
CGCGTCAAAAAACTGAGCCGCGGTCATGGCGCCTAAACTGTAGCTCGGGAAATAGCCCCAAGCGCCATCGAACCAGTGGATGTCCTGCATGCAGCCGGTGGCGTGATCGGGTGGCGTCAGGCCAAGCAAGCGCTCCATACCGTCATTCCAGGCATCCGGTAGATCAGCCAAAGTCATGTCATCGGCGATGAGCGCGCGCTCGATGTTATAGCGCAAGATGACATGGGCTGGATAAGTGACTTCATCGGCATCAACCCGGATCAGACCGGGCTCAACCGTGGTGTAAATCTGGTAGAGATTATCGACCTGCCATTCCGGGCCGTCACGCTTGAAAGCCTGTTTCATCAGCGGCGCGGCGTAGGTTAAAAATTCTTTTGACCGACACGCCTGCATTTCGATCAGCAAGGACTGGCTTTCATGGACGTCCATACCGCGGGCTTCGCCAACTGGCTGGCGGCGCCAATCTTTCGGCAGGTTTTTCTCATAGAGCGCATGGCCGGTCTCATGCAGAATACCCATCAGGCCGGAGGTAAAATCCTCTTCGTCGTAGCGGGTGGTAATCCTAAGATCATCCGGCGTGCCACCAGAAAAAGGATGCAAGCTGATATCCAAACGCCCCTGGCTGAAATCAAAACCGAGCGTGCCCATCAAAAGATGACCAAGCTCACGTTGCTGCGCTTCGGGGAACGGGCCTTTGGGTATAATCGGTTGCGGCGCGGCGGCTTGCTTGTCGAGCACAGCTTTTAAGAAGTCCGGCAGAAAGGCTTCGATGTCGCTGAAAATGGGGTCAACAATATCTTGTCGGAGGCCGGGGGTATATTCATCCATCAGCGCCTCATAGGGCGAACATGCAAGCGCCTCTGATTTGGCGGCAGCGGATTCTTTGACCAGTTTGAGAACCTCAGCCAGCATTGGCTTGATGCCATTGAAGTCAGATTCTGCCCGGGCCGAGCGCCATTTGGTCTCGCAACGCATTGAGGCTTTGGAGAGGGCTTCAACAAGGTCTGAGGTGACGGCGGTGGCATGCACCCACATGTGCCGCATCTCTCGCAGATTGGCGGCTTGCCAAATATTGAGATCGTTCAGACCTTCTGCGTCATCCAATAGATCCGAGGTTTCACTATCTTCTAGAATGTCATGGCAGACCGTGCCGAGCGCCGCCAACTGTTCGCTCCGGGCTTCTGCACTTGATCCCCCTTCAGGCATCATGGTTGAGGCATCCCAATGCAGCACACCGGCGGCTTCACGAAGCGCAAGCAGGCGTCCGAAACGCTTTTCGAGTTTTTGATAAGATTTCATAGGACGGAAGAGTAGACCTTAGAGGAAGCTTTGGACACCCCGGTCAACCAGCAAAATAACGAAGATTAAAAAGAGATGCAGGATCGAAAATTTAAACATCGAACGCGGTGCGTCAAAGCCTTCAGATTTCAAGACCACATAGGCATGGCGAATGAACCACAGCCCAAGCGCGCCAATGACGGCACCGGCGGGTATGGATATCAATCCCGTGAAGGCGGGCGCGACGGTAATTGGCCACAGCAGGATGGTGTATATCAGCATCTGCTTTTTGGTTTCAGGCACGCCGGAGACAGCGGGCATCATCGGCACACCGGCTTTTTCATAATCGCCGGAACGATAAAGCGCCAGTGCCCAGAAATGCGGTGGCGTCCACATGAATATAATTGCAAAGAGTATAATGGAATCGAGGGCAATTTCACCAGTGACGGCTGCCCAGCCGATCATCGGTGGTAGGGCGCCTGAGCCGCCGCCAATGACAATATTTTGCGGCGTCCGGCGTTTGAGCCAAACCGTATAAATCAGCACGTAATAGACAATTGTGCCAGCCAGCAAAGCAGCTGAGATGGCGTTAACCCAAAGCGCCATCGCGCCGACCGACAAAACCGATAGCACAACACCAAACCACAACGCATTGCCAGGCTGCATACGTCCGGCCGGGATTGGGCGGTCCATGGTGCGTTCCATCTGGCTGTCGATATCTCGGTCATACCACATGTTAATGGCACCGGACGCGCCTGCGCCGACACCGATGCACGCAATGGCGATCAAAGCTGTTGCCCAGCCGATTGAGCCGGGAGCCATGACGATGCCGACAACGCCGGTGAACAGAACCAGCGACATAACGCGGGGTTTCAGCAAAATGGCGTAATCAACAACGCGCGGATTTACCTCACCCGGAACGGGATCCGTGTTTTCGGCAACGTCGTCCAATGCTGATGTATCTGTAATTTGTTCTGCCATAACTTCCATACTGTAACCCAAAAAGGATTATATTTGTGGGCTATCTTAGACTTTCTACAATGATCGCGAATTGATCTCGGGTAATTTTCGCAATAATGCTTTGAGTGCGACATAAATAAAGATAACGCCGCCTAAAATGGCCAAGCCACCGCCAAAATCCCTAATTCCTGCGGCTGCGACGGCGATGGAGTTGTCCATATCGATGGCTGTTCCCATCACTTTTCGAGCTGCGCCCATGCCGCCCGCGATAAACATGCCGACGATAAAAAGGAATTGGCCCACGGCATACAGAATGATTTGGCTTGTGACAAGCTTTCCTGTTGGCACGGCGCGGCCAAGCTTGGGTAGGAAGACGGTATAAAACAATCCGACAAAAGCAAGGTTTATACCGCCAATCACACCGTGATAATGGGCCGGCGTCCGGGTATCAGCACCATCGACAAAAAAGCCAAGCGCGCCGCCAGCTGCAAAAACAATGATCGACGACCACAGGCTCAGCATGGCCGGGTCTTGCCATTTGAAGTTCTTAAGCTGCCTGCCAAGTGTCGGCAAAAGGGCAGCGGCAAAAATCACCACGGGGGGGCCAAGCGCATATTGCAGATCGGTAAAGGCTTGGGTTTGTTCTTCATCCATCACGCTCCAGAGCGTGTAAAAGCTGAGACCCACCAGACTTGACGCAATGAGCCAGAGATTTGCCCAGCGATAAGGCGCATTACCATTGTTTAAATTACCAAGATAGTTCCAGGCGACCAAGAGGAGGGAGACATTGAGAAATTGCAGAAGATGCCCACCACCCCAGAGCAAACGCTCATTGTAATCATGGTCCAATTCCCGATCACCCAATTGCATCTCAGCAATCGTGAAGGCGACAAGGGCTATGACATATATAAAGCCGGCGGCTTTTAAATCCGGTCCATCCGACGCGCCTCTAAAGGTGCGAAAAATTGCGGCTAGAATGCCGAGCGCTAGCAATACCAGGCCACTGTAATATAGCGGATCAATAATCACCGGAATGTAATTGTTTAAGGTCGGCTCGCCGCGATCCAACAAAGAGGGGATCAACAGCAAAACTGTGCCGAGGGTCGCCAGGCCGAGACCAGCTTTATCGAGTAGTGCGCTTTCGCCATCGCCGCCAAGCTGAACCAGACAGCCCAGCACGGCGAGATACCAGACAGCAAACGATAAAACGACATGGGCGACCAGGCCTTTATGAAAAAAAGCTGTTGGCCAGGGGACAGCGTCTTCCATGCCAGGAATGCGCGATAGCACCAGCAAAATCGCAAACAATCCGGCTAAAGCCAGCGAGGCCACTGCAAGCAGGGACCACCCTCTCAAGAGTGACAAGCGTTGTTCGGAAAGTACCATCCTTAGACCTTACATCAGTTGCGCTGTTTTCAGCGGGTAGAGCTGATAGAGCATTAAATATACCAAAATGCCGGATACTGAGACATACATCCAAATCGGCCAGGTCCAGCGGGCTATTTTTTTATGCGCCGCGAATCGTTCTTTAAAAGCGCGGAGAACGGTAAACAGGACAAGCGGCACGATCGCCATTGCGAGTAACACATGGCTGACTAATAGGATGTAGTAGAAAATTTTAATCAGACCTTCGCCTTGGAATACAAAGATCGGTGTATAGAAGCGGAGCGTGACATAGCTGATCAAAAATAAGCCGGACACGATCAGCGCCGAAATCATGCAAAGGCGATGGGCAGATGAATTGCCGGATTTAATAAAAACGAAACCTGCCAATAAAAAACAGCCAGCAATTGCGTTCAGAATTGCGTTTAAATGCGGCAGGAGGGCAACGCTCAACATTCAAGGAGATCCTTTCGAATGACCTAGGAAAGCCCGGTTTTGAGGATAATGCCAATATACATGCCAAGTGCAATGATGCCCAAGATAACAGCGAAGGCTATTTTTTTGTTCTTTTCCATATCCAAGACCTATTTTGGTTGATCTGCATAATCGTGCAGAAGATAGCTGACGAATTAGCGCGCGGTGTATCATTGCTTCCCCAAAACAACAAGAGACTTCCATTGAACACCGAAATTACATCCCCATATATTTTTTACATCAAGCGATGGGATAAATCGCTAGTTTATAATGATTATTAGTTTTGTTTGGATTTCTGCGGAAAAATACCCATATTTTTTTTCAAGATGGCTTTACCGATTTATTCTGATCAGGTATATGGGGTAAAATGTAAGGGGACCTAACCAAAGTTAGGACTGAATTTTCGAGATCGAGATTTTAAAAATTACGCGGACATAATTGTCCTAACGCAAACGAGATGAAGGCCTCTATAAGGTGTTTTGTAAAATAGGGCCGAAAATTGGTACACAGGATTGGTACAGATGCAAAATTATCGCAAGTTTAATCTAGGGTTCTTTACGGCTGGAATGGCATTCCTCGCCACACTCTTTGCTACAGTGATGTCTAGTGGCGTAAATGCCGCTGAGCCAAAACCCTGGCAGATGAATTTTCAGCCTGCGGCAACGCCGGTCATGGAAAAAATTACTGATTTCCACAACCTGCTATTGATTGTCGAGGTTGCAATTGTTGTTTTCGTGCTGATTTTGATGCTGATCATCATTGTTAAGTTCAATTCGAAAAGCAATCCAGAGCCATCAAAGACAACGCATAACACAGCGTTGGAAGTTGTTTGGACGGTGATACCAATCGTTATCCTGATTGTCTTGGCTGTGCCGTCGATGAAATTACTGTTCTTTATGGATAAAGCGCAAAACCCTGAGATGACTTTGAAGATTACCGGCCATCAATGGTATTGGTCTTATCAATATCCCGACAATGGTAACTTCGAATTCGACAGTAACATTGTTCCTGATGATGAGATTAAACCTGGTCAGCGTCGCTTGCTGGAAGTCGACAATCAGGTGGTCATTCCGGTGAACACAGAAATTCGCTTGTTGATGACATCTGACGATGTGATCCACAACTGGGCGATTCCAGCCTTTGGTGTCAAAATGGACACCGTGCCGGGCCGGACCAACGAATCATGGATTAAGGTGACCAAGCCGGGCGTTTATTACGGGCAATGCTCGGAGCTTTGCGGTATTAACCATGGCTTTATGCCAATCGCTGTTAATGTCGTATCCAAAGCAGATTTCAAAAAATGGACGGTTAAAGCCAAAAAAGAATTTGCCAAAGTTAACGATGGGCCTGTCAGGGTCGTCAAAATGAAATCTTCTGCGACCGCAGAAATTCGCTAACTTGGGCGAGATTAAGATTTAAGAGGTAGTTTAAAAATGTCAGATACCGCACACGACCATCACGATCATCGTCCAACTGGTTGGAAACGTTGGGTTTACTCAACCAACCATAAAGATATTGGTACAATGTACCTCGCCTTGGCGATGGTGGCGGCCATTGTTGGCGCTGCAGCTTCAGTTGTGATCCGGATGGAATTACATCAGCCGGGAATTCAATTCATCACCGATTTTCAATTTTATAATGTCTTGGTGACGGCGCATGGCTTTATCATGGTTTTCTTTGTTGTCATGCCGGCCCTAATCGGTGGTTTTGGTAACTGGTTCATCCCCTTGATGGTGGGTACGCCCGACATGGCGTTCCCGCGGATGAACAACCTTAGCTTTTGGCTGGTTGCCGCAGGCTTGGTGTTGTTGGTGATTGCCGGCTTAATTGATGGCGGGCCAGGTACGGGTTGGACGGTTTATCCGCCGCTTGCTAATGCCGATTATCATCCAGGTATGGCGGTTGATTTTGGTATTCTCGCCCTTCACTTAGCGGGTGCGTCTTCAATCTTGGGTGCGATTAACTTTATCACGACCATTATTAACATGCGTGCCCCTGGTATGACTTTCCATCGCATGCCTTTGTTCATCTGGGCCATGCTTTTGACAGCTATCCTGCTGCTCTTAGCTATCCCTGTATTGGCTGGTGCGTTGACCATGCTGTTGACCGATCGTAATTTCGGTACAGCCTTCTTCTCACCTGAGGGTGGTGGTGATCCAATTCTGTGGCAGCACCTGTTCTGGTTCTTTGGTCATCCCGAAGTGTACATCATGATCATCCCGGCTTTTGGTGTGATCAGTGAAATCGTTTCAACATTTTCTAAAAAGCCAATCTTCGGTTATCTCGGCATGGCTTATGCGATGGCGGCGATCGGTGTTGTTGGCTTCGTAGTTTGGGCTCACCACATGTATACGGTTGGCTTTAACGTTGAAACGCGGGCTTACTTTACGCTGGCGACGATGGTGATTGCTGTGCCGACCGGTGTTAAAATCTTCAGTTGGCTGGCGACCATGTGGGGTGGCTCGATCAAATTCGACACCCCAATGCTTTATGCCATGGGCTTCATCTTCCTCTTTGTGGTAGGTGGTGTTACCGGCGTGACCTTGGCGAATGCGGGTAGCGATATGGCGTTCCATGATACCTATTTCGTCGTTGCTCACTTCCATTATGTGCTGTCGATTGCCGCGATCTTTGCCATGTATGCCGGCTTCTTTTACTGGATCGGCAAGATGTCGGGTAAGCAATATCCTGAAGGTCTCGCGCGTTTGCAGTTTTGGATTACCTTTGTTGGTGTCAATGTCCTGTTCTTCCCGCAGCATTTTGCCGGTATGGCTGGTATGCCGCGTCGGATCCCCGACTATCCGGATGCCTATGCAGGGTGGAATATGATTTCTAGCTATGGCGCTTATATCACAGCGATTGGCGGACTATTATTCTTTGTCGTTCTTTGGAAAACACTGACGTCGAAGGAAACCGTTGCAGCTAATCAATGGGGCGAAGGTGCAAGTACGTTGGAGTGGACTGTTGCCTCTCCGGCACCGTTCCACACGCACGAAGATACGCCAAAAGTTGGCTCTCAGCCGGCTGAGTAAGCAGATTAGATAGGACGATAGGTTTAGTTTATGACCGACACTAAAGATAAAATGAAACTCCAGACGAGTGATATGCGTGAGCCAAAAACGCGCAATGGTGTCACGGCTGTGATTTTGTTTGGCTTGGTGGTGGGCATGACAGGCTTGGCCTTTGCGTCCGATCCGCTCTATCGGATTTTCTGTCAGGTTACGGGTTATGGCGGGACGACAAAAGTTGCAGAGGCTGTACCGGACTCTCAGATCATCGATCAGGTGGTTACCGTTCGGTTTGATGCCAATGTAAATAAGTCCCTGGCATGGCGCTTTAAGCCGGTACAGAATACGATCAAGGTTCGCCTCGGTGAGCCTGCAATTGCTTTTTATGAAGCGACGAATGTTTCTGATAAGGCGATCGTTGGCACGGCGACGTTCAATGTTGCGCCCTTTAAAGCGGGCGAGTATTTCAGCAAAATTGAATGTTTCTGTTTTACCGAACAGGTTTTAAAGCCAGGCCAAACCGTACAAATGCCGGTCACGTTCTTTGTCGATCCGGCGATCTTAAAAGATCGAAATTCGGCAGATGTTAAAACCATTACGCTTTCCTACACTTTCTTTGCGAGCGATGATCAGAGCGAAGCACTAAAGCTCAAAACATTGCAAGTTATAAGCAAAGGGCAGGGCAGCACATTAAGTTCACGTGAGGTTATTCCGAAAGGGTGATCTCATAATATTTGTTAACCATGAAGCAAACCGTGGGGAAAAATAACCATGGCTACAGACGCAGCTAAAACACATCCGTGGCACATACCTGAGCCAAGCCCATGGCCAATTGTCGGCACCATTGCCGGCTTTATAATGGCCGTTGGCGGTATCTGGTATATGCATGAAGGTCCGATCTACCTATTTGGTGTCGGTGTCTTAATCTTGTTGTTCACTTTTTATGGCTGGTGGCGCCAAGTCATCATTGAGGCTAATACCGCTGGTGAGCATTCTGAAGAAGTGAAAGTCGGATTGCGTTACGGCTTTATATTCTTCATTGCCTCTGAGGTAATGTTCTTCTTTGCTTTCTTCTGGGCTTTTTTCCATTCGAGCCTGCCGATCCTGAGCAATGTTGCTCAAGTGTGGCCGCCTGAAGGAATCGAGTTGATCCCAGCTGGTGGCGTGCCGCTACTCAATACGTTGATCCTGTTGTCTTCAAGTGCAACGGTGACCGTCGCGCACCATGCTTTGATCGACGACAATCGTAAGAAAGCGATTACCTGGACATGGATCACGGCCATATTGGGGGCGATCTTCTTGTTCTTCCAGGCAGAAGAGTACATCGAGGCGACGTTTAAATTGTCTGATGGTATCTATCCGTCAACTTTCTATCTAGCGACCGGCTTCCACGGCTTTCACGTTTTTGTTGGAACCTGTTTCTTGATCGTCTGTGCATTGCGCCTGCAAAAGGGCCACTTCAAGCCAGACCATCATATTGGCTATGAGGCAGCTGCCTGGTATTGGCACTTTGTTGATGTTGTTTGGATATTCCTCTACATCAATGTCTATATCTGGGGTTCTTCCTCCTTCGGGCATATTACTGCCGGATAGAAACATATGAGTGATCGCCAAGACGAACGATCCGGCGACTCACCTATCAAGTTTGCAACACTTGGCCGTTGCCCCCGCTGTGGGCGCGGCCATTTGTTTGCCGGCTATTTGCTGGTCGCTGATCAGTGCAGCGAGTGTGGGCTAGATTTGGGCGGTGAAGATGCAGCCGATGGTCCGGCCGTCTTTATTATGCTGATTGTCGGTTTTATCATTGCCGGAGCGGCACTATGGCTCGAGCTTAGCTTTGAGCCGCCGACCTGGGTGCATATGGTCATCTGGCCGCCGGTGATCCTAATTCTCTGCCTCGGCGCCCTCCGCCCTTTCAAAGGCGCCTTCATCGGCGCGCAATACAAATACCGCTCGACCGACAAGTCAGAGCCTTAAAAAATACATTAGGTGTACTTTTTAAGCTCGTTATACCTTTCCCCGAAGATCGCTCAGAAACGCGCCGATGATTTGATTGATGCCGGTGCTGAAAGCCTGGACGGCGGCTGTCACACTTGCATTTCTTGAAGGTGTTTCCACGGTATAGGTATTCAAATGAATGAGCTGGTCGAGCTTCGCGTTCTTGAGGCTAAGTTCAAGTGAGACGACCACTTTATTCTCTTGGCCGGTGATTTGTTCAAAGCGGAATATTTTACCGGCGAGAATAAAATCCGGCTCAATTCTGAGATTGGGCGTGACGATCGACTTTGCCGCATTGCTCAGCTGTAATTGGGCCGCAAGCGCATTTTACAGCATGATTGAGGGTGGTTGTGACCAGAAATGGTAATGATAGGACTGTATCTCGGAGGATTTGGTGGAGCTGGTGAACAAAATTGGCCGGCTGTCCAAGAGGCCATCGGCGATTAGGCGTTCCACTTCAACAATGCCGTCGAGCTTTACTGTGGTGGCTTTTGAGCTGGAAGATAAATTGAGGCGATAATAATGATCATCCGGGACCGGCGCTTGGGAACAGGCACTGAGCATCCCAACCAGGCCAGGAGCGAGGAAACCACGCGAAAGTTTTTTAAAAATTTGTTTCACCATTACAATCTCCCCCATTATTTCTGGCCATCATTTTTTTGAGCTTTCTCAGCCGGTGCGGTGCCACCTAACAGCAATCCCGGGTTCTTTCTAATTTGGCGGCTAAACTCAAACATGTTGCGGCTGGCCCCTTCCAAATTTTGATTTATTGCACTGATGTGCCGCGAGATGGTTTCGACCGTGTGGCGCAAATCGACGACCGAGCGATCAACATCCAAGCGGTTGTCGGAGATAACCGAGCCGACATCCCCCATCAAGATATCGAGTGATTTCTGTGTCTTTGAAAACTCGACAGTGAGCTTGGCCAGATTACCGGTGGTGAGTTCCATGTCGTCAATGATCGAATTTAAAGCCTCAACATTCTCCGGGTTTAAAACCTTGGAAAACTGATCAGCACTGACATTCAGTTTTTTGGAGAATCTGGCAATGTTGTCGACAATCTCTGGCGTCTGTTCCGTCAAATCGCCGATTAAGAGCCTGACATCTTCAATAAGGGCAGCGCCCTTGGCATCCAGCAGGTCGCCGAATGTTCCAACGGTTTTGTTCATGTTGGATAAAAGTGGCTTAATATCCGTTTCGGCCAAAGAACTGATATCGCGGGCAAGATTAGACACCGCTGCCATAACATTGGCAGAGGGTGCGCTGATAATTTGAGAACCCGGTTCTAAATTATCCGTTGCTTTACCAGCGTTGAGGCTGATGGTGACTGCTGCTAAGAGACCCGAAGATGCAATCTCGGCTTTGGTGTCGGCTGGAATTTTCCAGCCTTCGGTTACCGCAAGGTCAACGCGAAAGCGAATTCGGTCTTTCTCTTGGATCGGCTTAACTTGCTCGACTTGACCGATGGGGAAGCCTTCATAAAGCACGCGGGTGCCGAATTCAATGCCGGTGACATTGTCATAGACGGCATAATAGTCATCGGTGGCACCGGTTCGCCCGGTTAACAGGGCAACCGATGTCACCACACCGGCGATGACCAGCAACACAAAAGTGCCGACAATCAGATAATTAGCTTTGTTGTTTTTCACTTGATTATAATCCTCATCAGATTGTCATCCCTATAACGGCGTGTCGGTCTGGGGTCCGTAGTCGGTACCGGTAAGCCGCGCCAAATATTCATCGGCATCAATTATTTCTTCTTCCGTGCGGCGGTTAAGAATATTTTGAATACGTTGGTTTGAGCTGCCGCGAATTTCATCGACCGTGCCACACATTAAAATATCGCCGCGATCCAATACGGTTATCCGATCGGCAATTTTAAAGGCACTGTCCAATTCATGGGTCACCACAACAATGCTCATCCGCATGGCATCGCGTAATTTTAGGATCAAATCATCGAGCGCCGAAGCAACGACCGGATCCAGCCCGGCGCTGGGCTCGTCACAAAAGAGAATTTTTGGGTCCATAATGATGGCGCGTGCCATCGCCGCCCGCTTAATCATACCGCCCGATAGCTCTGACGGCATTAGATCTTCAAAACCCGCGAGGTCTACGACTTCGAGTTTCATCCGCGCCATAATATCCTGGGTCAAATCATCCAGCTTAGTGTGTTCTGCCAGGGGTAATTTAATGTTCTCGCCAACACTCATAGAGCTGAATAGTGCGCCGCTCTGAAAAGCCACGCCAATTTTTTTGCTAAGCTCGGTGCGGCCTTTAACATCTAGTTCAGCGACATCCTGGCCCAATAATTTCATTGTACCAGCCGTTCTTTGCTCCAATGAAAGCAAATGGCGCATGAGGGTGGATTTGCCGGAGCCACTGCCTCCCATGATCACCATGATCTCGCCTTCACGGACATCAAAGTCGATGCCGTTGAGGATTTTCCGGGGGCCGTAATGGGTGACGAGGCCGGTCACTTCAATTGCCAAGGGCGTGTCTGCTGTGAGTTCAGTCATCATTATCTTGTCACCACAAAGGCAAATAGCATATCGGTGACGACGATCGCTGAGATCGCCTGGACAACTGCCCGCGTTGTTACTTTACCGACACCTTCAGCACCGCCGGTCACAGAGGCACCATTTACGATACCAATCAAGGTAATCAATACGGCGAAAATTGATGCCTTACCAAGTCCATGCCAAAGATCGCCAACAGAAAGGATCTCTATGGTCTGGCTCCAATAGGCCGCCTGGCTGATGCCGAGATCGAGCGACACGAAAATCCCAGCGGCATAAAGGGCAACTAGGTCAGACAAAAATGTCAACGAAGGCAGCATGACCATCATCGCAATTAAGGAGGGCACGACCAGATAGCGTACTGGATGGATGCCCATAACGCGGAGGGCATCAATTTCCTGATTAATCTGCATGGTGCTGAGACGGGCGGCAAGCGCCGAGCCGGACCGCCCGGCGACCAAAATACCGGTAATGAGCGCAGAAAATTCACGGACGACAGATAATGAAATGCCGACAACAACCCGCGATTCCGCGCCAAAGGTTCTAAGTGTATGGATGCCTTGGATCGCCAGCATGACCCCGATCGTTGCTGAAAGCAGGGCGACAATCGGAATGGCGCGGATGCCAATTTCCATCATTTGAGCGAAAACCGCATTTGTGCGGACGGGCTGCTTGAGCTTTGGACCTAAAAATAGCCAGTAAACGCTTTCGCCAATGAGCACGCCCCAATGACCAAAGACTTCGATGGCACTGATCGTACCGCGCCCGATTTTTTCGGTGAAGCGGATCACCGTGCTTTCCTGGGCCTCATTACTTGAATCAGCTGGCATTAATTAACTCTCACCTTTGATGCCATCGTCAATTGTTCCATAGATGGTAAAAACCTTATCAAGCCGGGCCAATTCCAATACCCGGAGCGCTGACTCGCTCACCTGAACGAGGCCGAAGCCTTTGCCAGTGGATTTTGCCGCCTGTAAGGTTTCCACGAGAGACGCAATACCGGAACTATCGATGTAATTAACCTCGGCCAGGTCAGCCAAGACGGGCATTTTCTTGTCGACGGCTGCCAGTAAAACTTCTCGGGCAATAGGCGAGCTTTCGAGATCAACATCGCCACTTAATGCGACAATGCTGACGCCGTCCTGTTCCGTAATCGAATGCTCCATGTGTTCTCCCTTATTCTGCAATTATGCTTTTAACCATGCGCATGAGGTTGCCCTCATTATCATCTTTCGGCTCGAGGTAGTCGACCTCATCCATTATCTCATTAATAAAGTGGGTGCCAAGACCTCCCGGTTTTATATCTTCCAACGCCCGCGGCTTGATAGTTGATACATCAATGCGGGTTGCAAAGTCCCGCAAATATATCAACAATTCGTCAGCTTGTCGGATAATTTTGAGTTCAATATTCTGATCGCTGTTACCCCCATAGGCATGGCGAATGATGTTCTGGCAGGCCTCATCAATTGCTAAAACCACATCCTTTACCACTGCTTCTGGTAGCCCCGCATTTTGCAGCCAAGGCGAAACGCGAGCTCTGGTCTGCTTTAACTTTGATGCATGGGCACCAAAATCAAAGCTCAAAACCGCCTCCGAAGGCGATGCGGCATCTAAGCCCAAAATCGTAATGTCGTCATGGAGGGGTCCCTCACCGCGATTGACAGTATTTACCACGCTTTGAAGCCGAAAGGACAGGGGTTGGCCGCGATTTTCACTGAGCAAAGTCTCAATGCCACTGATCTCAAACCGCGAGCCATCTGCCATAACGCCTTCGGTCGCGCCATCGGTAAAGATATAAAGTGGGCCGTCTTTCAAAGACAGTTCAACCTCGACATAGCCGTCCTCGGGAACGGCTAATGTGGTAATGCCAACCGGAGGCGCTTCTGCCTCAATAGCAATGAACTCATTTTCACCAATATGGTGGAGTGGAGGCTCATGACCGGCATTGGCGAGGCGCACCAGCTTGGATTTTGGGTCATAAATGCCGCCGACCAGGGTCACAAACATCCCGCGTGTCGATGTTTCACAGATTTCTTCATTGATATGCGCCATAAGTTTTCCCGGGTGATCCGAAGTTTTACCGAGGCAGCGATAAAGACTGGCAGTCTTTGCCATTAAAAGAGCGGCGTTCATGCCTTTGCCGGAAACGTCACCGAGACAAAAGGCAATTCGACCATCATTGAGCTCGAAAAAATCGAAAAAATCTCCAGACACTGTTCTCGCCGGAATATTGATGCCTAATATCGGCCAGGAGGGGTCGGAAGCTGTCGGTAATAAATTACGTTGAATTTCGGCAGCAAGCTCCAATTCACGCTGGAGCTTTTCTTGTTCAACCAAATCAGCCGCCATGCGGGCATTCAAAATCGCTAAGGCCGCTGAGTTCGATAGAACTTCCAACAAATGTAAATCGGTGTCGTCAAATAAACCGTTTTTCCCTTTCTTATTGATAAGTTCAATCGCCCCAATTTTCTCATCATTCACAGTAAGAGGAGCAACCAGAATTGATTTTGTTGTGTGGCCAGTTTGTTCATCAACTGATTGATTGAAGTCAGTATCGTGCGAGACATCTTTGACGATCTCACCGGTATTTTGCTCAACGCAACGTCCTACAATGCCCTGATCGCTTGCGATCTCGATGCCGGTGATGTCGGTTTCACCCACACAAGCCTCACAGCGCAACTGGGTGTTTTCATTTTGCAGCAGAAAAAGTGCCCCACCTTCGGCCTCCAGGTGATCCGTAATGCGTTCAATTGCGCGCTCTAATGTTGTATTGATATCGAGGGAAGCCGCAAACTCTCTGCCAAGTTCAGATAATAGGCTAAGTTGTTCAGAAATATCGCTTTTTTCCAATATTTCGGGTTGGGCAGTTGTGGCTCGATTTGTCATTTTACCACTATGCCGGTTTTTAGAAGGGTCGACAATTCTAACTAGTGGAAAATGGACAATAATTAATCCAGCCGGGCGATCTGAATTTCCAATAATCTTAATGTAAAATTTCGTAAAATGCCTTGAACGCGACGTTAAAATTATTACGTATAGGAGAAGGGAATTATCAGCGGGCTGGGTTCTTTTGGGTGGCCCCAATATTTTATAAGGCAGAATCAAAGCTGAATTAGCATGACTTTAGATGATCAAATATATGATGCTCGCGTTCTCATCGTTGATGACAAACCAGCAAATGTAGCTTTATTAGAAGCGATACTAAAAGGTGAGGGCTACACTAATGTTCATAGTGTAACCGATCCAAGGCTGGTTGAAGATCTCCATGAAAAAAATCAATTCGATATTATTCTGCTCGATATCAGGATGCCGCACATGTCTGGCTTTGATGTGATGGCGCAACTGCAAGATAAAATTGTTGATGACTATCTGCCAATTCTCGTTTTAACGGCTCAATCTGATGTTGAGACGAAAATTCAGGCACTTGAAAATGGTGCCCGGGATTTTGTCACCAAACCGTTTGAGCGTATTGAGGTCACTCATCGTATTAAAAATATGTTGGAAGTGCGCTTGATGTACAACAGGCGGGGATTCGAGAAGGAACTCGTTGAGGCTCAGGTTGCCGAGCGAACTCAGCAACTTGCTGAAACTCAACTTGAGTTTATTCACCAGCTTGGCCGTGCAGGTGAATATCGTGACAACGAAACGGGTATGCATGTTGTGCGGATGAGCATGGGTTGCAAGGCCCTGGCTTTGGCGACGGGACACTCGAAAGAATTTTCCGAGCTCATTTTGCAGGCTAGCCCGATGCACGATGTTGGCAAAATTGGCATTCCAGATCGTATTTTGCTGAAGCCTGGAAAACTAGAGGCCGATGAGTGGGAAATTATGAAAACCCATGTTGGGATTGGCGCCGAGATACTTTCCAACCACCCTGCTGAAATCATTCAGTTGGCGCGCTCTATTGCGCTTACCCATCATGAAAAATGGGATGGCACAGGTTATCCAAATAATATTGCCGGTGCGAATATTCCTGTTCAGGGTCGCATTGCCGCGATCTCGGATGTGTTTGATGCCCTGACATCGGAGCGACCTTATAAAAAGGCCTGGCCGATTGAAGATGCAACCTCATTTATCAGCGAGCAATCGGGGCGTCAGTTTGATCCGGTTTTAGCTTCTAAGTTTCTCGAAATTCTGCCTGAAATCCTGGCCATCCGTGATGCCCATGCGGATGAAGAAGACGACGCTTTTGATCTCTATAAAATGGCGGCGGCAACCTAACGACCCGATATTTTCCCCTCACACAACGTGACGAGCCTTATAGGCAGGTAGGATGCTATCCGCGGCCGGTTGATAAGCGACTGAGAAAGCAAATATAGCTGCAATCGATTTCTGTACATCCTCCCCCGCTGACAACTCAAAGGCATCGAAGCCACAGCGATGTAGGAAGAAAAGCTGGTCCTGGATTACCTTTCCGACGGCCCGCAATTCTCCGTTAAAGCCATATCTCTCCCGCAACAATCTGGCATAAGAAAAGGCACGCCCATCGGGCAGGGCGGGGATATCCAAGGCGATGAGGTCAAAGCGCTCAACATCACCGGCAATATTGTCGGGCTTTTGGTTGCTTTCAAGGCGAATACCTAAGGGGCCATTTCGGCCGAGGAATTTCTTTTTTTCATCCTGCCAGCGCTTGAGCGAGACAATGACAGCTTCGTCGCCAGAGATTTCTTCATCATCGGCGACCAAGCGCCACGGGTTTTTAATGACCGCACCATTTCTAATGAGTGTCATAAAGTGCCTCCTTAAATAATTCCTGGCCAATACGACGGTAGGTATCAATAAACCGTTCCTCGTCCTGCCGGTTGGATAGGTAAACGCCGACAACTTTTTCTACGGCATCAATAATGTCACCTGAGGAAAATGCCGGCCCGATAATTTGGCCGATATCAGCATCCTCAGAAGAGGATCCACCTAACGTCACTTGATAAAATTCCTCACCGTTTTTCTCGACACCTAAAATGCCGATATGGCCGACATGGTGATGTCCGCAGGCATTAATGCAGCCCGAAATATTGAGGCGCATTTCGCCGATATCCATCAATTTATCAAGCCCGCTAAAGCGTTCACTAAGGCGTTGGGCAATGGGGATAGAGCGGGCGGTCGCCAAGCTGCAATAATCCATGCCCGGGCAGCAGATAATATCAGAGATACGATCTAAATTCGGCGTCGCCAGATTGAGATTTATCAGCTCTTGCCACAAGGCGAGCAGTTCTCTTTTGGCAACATCCGCCAGGACAAGGTTTTGGCGATGGGTCGCTCTGATTTGACCAAAGCTGAATTTGTCAGCGAGGCCGGCGACGGCATCCATTTGATCTGAGGTAATATCGCCGGGTACACCGCCGAGGGGTTTTAAGGTCAAATTGACAATCGCATAGCCGGTTTGTTTGTGAGGCGTGACGTTTCGCTGCAACCACTCGGCAAAGGCAGGGTCTTGCCGGGCGGCGTCGACAATTTCCGGTGCATTATTGGGTAGGTCGGCGTAATCCGGCGCTGCAAAGAAGGCGGCAATACGCTCTTCCTCGGACCGACCGAGAAAGAGAATGTCGTCTTCAGAAGATTTAAACTCTTCTTCAACCAAGCTTGAGAATCTCTCAATCCCTAACTCATGGACGAGAATCTTGATCCGTGCTTTGTAAAGATTATCCCGCCGGCCTTCGATATTATAGACGCGCAAAATTGCCTGGAGATAACGGATGAGATCATCTTTGGGAAGAAACTTCCGGATCACTTTGGCGATAAAGGGTGAGCGGCCAAGTCCGCCACCGACAAGCATACGAAAGCCAATGTCGCCGGCTTCATTTTTGATAATTTTTAAGCCAATATCATGGACGTTCGTTGCGGCGCGATCTTCCTCGGCGCCAGTAATGGCGATTTTGAACTTCCGGGGCAGCCAGGAAAATTCTGGATGCAGCGTAATAAATTGCCGGACAATTTCAGCAAAGGGGCGCGGGTCAATCACCTCATCAGGTGCAACACCCGCATAAGGGTCAGACGTTACATTGCGGTTTACATTGCCGCTGGTCTGAATAGCGCTCATCTCAACCGAGGCTAAATTCTCCAAAATGTCTGGCGTATCTTCAAGATTGGGCCAGTTGAATTGAAGGTTTTGGCGCGTCGTGAAATGGCCATAGCCCTTGTCATATTTCCGCCCAATATAAGCCAGCATCCGCAATTGATCTGCGGACATTAAGCCGTAAGGAATTGCGACCCGTAACATATAGGCATGCAATTGCATGTAGAGACCGTTTTTGAGTCTAAGCGGTCGGAAATCGTCTTCCGAGATATTACCATCGAGGCGGCGCGCGACTTGATCGCGGTATTCGACAACGCGTTCTTTGGTTAAAGTGTGATCTGTCGGATCATATTGATACATAATTTTTGCTTTCTTACTTTTTATTCAGCAGCAGGGGCAAATATTGACGGACCCTTGGCTCTAATTTGTTCCCGAAAACGGAGCGGGCGAACAGAATTCCCAATAACTTCCACGTCGACCAGATACGGGGCGATTATGAATTGGTCTTGGACAGCCCTTTCGGCAGTCTCCATCAGCGCCCCCGTATTGGTGGGTTTAGAAGCCAGTCCCGATTCAATATTGCGGGTCCAGTCATTGTTTTTGGCCAAATAAACAACAGCGCCATCGTGCAATCTGTTGGCCGTTACAATTTGGTGGGTCATAAGCCGTACTTTCTTCATCTTAATATACAAAAAAACGATGATAATTATATATATTACTCATAAAAAAATGTAAATATAAAAATATTAACAAAAAATAAATGTTAAATAAAGATTTAAATAGGGTTTTTTTGAATAAAAACCGCCGACAAGCGACGGAATTTTAGCCTGAAGCCGTTAATCAGTCAGTGGTTTAGTTAGAATTTTAAAAGGGATAGTGCTCGTTCAACGCTTTTATGAGCGTAATAAGATGTTCAATTTTTTAGGAAAATTTTGAAATTGGGCATCGACCCGGCAATTTAGGTGGATATAGTGGTGGTGAACCCCGCCATTATCATTGGGATAATTGAACTACATTGATGACAAATCCAACACCTGAATCCGACGCGGATTTATTACGCAAGATTAAAGCCGGTGACACCCAGGCTACCCGTTTATTGGTGGATCAGTATTTGGATAGAATAGTCAATTATGGCACCCGCATGTTGGGTGATCGCTCTGAAGCGGAAGATGTTGCCCAAGAAGCGTTTTTGCGGCTGTGGCGCAATCTGGATAAGTGGCGGGCTGAAGCGCCGGTCATCCACTGGTTGCAGCGGGTGACTTACAATCTATGTATCGATCGACTGCGCAAAAAGAAGCCGGTCAATATTGACGATATCGCTGAGCCTGAAGACCCTTTTGAAAATCCAGCCAAATCGCTGCACGAAGTCCAGGTGTCGACAGCGGTCAATGCGGCGATCCAAAAATTACCGGAACGCCAACGCGCCGCAATCGTCTTTGCTCATCAAGAAGGTCTCAGCAATATAGAGACGGCTGAAATTATGGAAATTAGCGTCGAAGCGGTGGAATCGCTGCTGTCACGCGGACGTCGGGGGTTACGCGATCTACTGCAAGATCTGCGCCCTGAGTTACAAGGAGATGTCTAATGGTTGAAGAAAACAAACATACCGATCAGGAGGATTTTGAGTTTGTTCAAAATCTGTTCGATCAAGTGAAACCTGAATTGGCCTCCCCTGAATTGAAGGCTCAAATTTTGATGTCGGCGCCAAGTGGCAAAAGTGCCACGGGATTTGCCGAGTTGTTGGAGTATCTTTGGCCGTTCGGCGCCCTGTGGCGGCCGGCCGCGGGTCTCGCCATGGCGGCGATGTTTGGCATTGTGCTCGGTCTTTCCGACCCACTTGCCGCTCTGAGTTCGGTGGATGCAGAAGACGAGTTAACCGAAGAAATTGTGGCCTTCGCGATTGCGGCTGATGGTCAATTGGAGGAGATACAATGACCAAATTAACATCCCGCCGCTGGGCTATCATCTTTTTCATATCGCTAGCCCTGAACGTCTTTCTAGGTGGTTTATTCGTTGCCGATAAATATTTCAAAGATAATCGCAGTCGCGGGTTCCGGGGAATGACCTATTCAGTACCCTGGGCCCGGCGCATTTTGGGTGATGAAGTACGGCCCATGGCGCGTGAGATTTTCCGTGAAAATCGTGAAAGTTTCAGAGGCACGCGTCAAGCCCGCTCCCGGCTTTATAAAAACGTCTCCGGCGCTCTGGCCAAAGAGCCGTTCGATAAAAATGAACTTGCCAAAGCGCTTACCGCCTTACAGGAAAATCTTCAAATTGGTCAGAGCCGTATGCACAATATGATGGTGGAATTTTCGGCCCGGCTGACCTCCGATCAAAGAAAAAAATTGGTGCAGGAAGTGGCGCGGATGCAGGAAAAACGCAAAGAACGCCGTGAGCGTCGCCGCAAGCGACGGCTAGAACGGCAAAAAAATAACGAAAATACTAAATAGGGCCCGACGAAATGCGCAAAACAATTCTCGTTGTTGGTCTCGCTGTCGTCGGATTGCTCGCCCTCGGCTCCTATTTGTGGAACGGCTCTGAGAGTACCGATGTCTCCTACCGGTTGGCCAAGGTCGAGCGCGGTACCATCCAAAAATCAGTTTCGGCTTCCGGTGAGCTTAATGCGGTGGTGACGGTTGAGGTTGGCTCTGAAATTTCAGGCCAAATCTCCGAACTTTCGGTCGATTACAATTCAGAAGTAAAAGCCGGGCAAATCATCGCGCGCATTGACCCTGAAAGTTTTGCAGCCCGGGTCACGCAGGCCGAAGCTGAGCTTTCGGTCGCCAAGGCTTTGGTCGCAACTAAAAGAGCGGGCGTTGCTCAGGCGGTGGCAAATCTTGGTAATGCAATTTCGGTTTTAGCGGCAGCCGGAGCAGACGTTTCTCGCGTCCAAGTGACGACGGCGGATCTAAAACAGGATTATGGCCGCAAACAGGCCCTTCGCAAAAAAGGTGCTGTTGCCGTCAGTGCGGTCGATAAGGCGCGCGCCGCCTGGCAAGCGTCAGTAGCTCAGGTAAGTGCTGAAAAATCCCAATTAGCGGCGCAACGCTCGACGGTTGAAGCCAGAAAGGCGCAGGTTGCGATGGCCAAGGCCGAGGTCTTACACGCTGGCGCTCAGGTCGAACAAAAAATGGCCGCGCTCAATATTTCCAAGGTGAACTTTGAAAATACTTTTATACGCTCGCCGGTCGATGGTGTGGTGATTGGCCGGGATGTTGATGTCGGCCAAACGGTTGCCGCCTCCCTGCAAGCACCGATCCTGTTTACCATTGCCCAAGATCTTCGCAAAATGCAGGTCGAAACCAATATTGATGAAGCTGATATCGGCCAGATTAGACCCGGCCAGATCGCCAAATTCGGTGTAGATTCTTTTCCCGGCCGGGAATTCAAAGGCACGATAAAGCAAATCCGTAAAAAACCACAGACGGTGCAAAATGTTGTCACATATACAGTAGTGATTGCTGCGGATAATGCGGATCTCAGGCTATTGCCCGGTATGACAGCAAATGTCCAGGTTGAGGTCAGCAATCGCCAAAATGTCTTGAAGCTGCCGAACCGGTCTTTGCGTTTTCAGCCGCCGGGTCAGGCCCCCAAGCCGGTCGCTGCTGCTGGCCCAGGGAGAGGTCCAGGAGGAGGCGGCCCGCCAAATATTGCCGCCCGCCGCGCTCAAGCCCAAGCACGCATGAAGCGGCTGGTCGATACGGTTGGGCTTAGTGAGGATCAACAAGAACAGGTTCGGGAATTTGGCCAAAGTCTTCGTGGCCGAATTCGGTCCTTGGCACAAGCCGGTCGTGGTCCGGGCTTTCGCGATTCAATCCGCAAGCTGCGCGAGGAAAACGGCAAGCGTATTCTGACCATTTTAAATCCTGAACAAAAAGTCAAATACCGGGCCATGATCG
Source organism: Rhodospirillaceae bacterium (assembly GCA_018649725.1). Classification (GTDB taxonomy): domain Bacteria; phylum Pseudomonadota; class Alphaproteobacteria; order Rhodospirillales; family UBA2165; genus TMED23. The sequence continues at coordinate 33,780 of JABIHH010000023.1, forward strand.
CTGCCCGGCGCTCTAACCCGGCAACACCGGGCCGTGTCTGGGTGCTGGAAGGCGGTAAGCCAAAATCCATAGATGTGATGATCGGGGTTGGTGATGGCAGTGCGACCGAATTGATCCGGGGTGAACTGAAAGAAGGTCAGGAAGTGATCACGGGTACCAAACGACCTGCGCAGAGTTCTTAAATGAGTAGCGAGCTGATAAAAACCATTGATCTCAGCCGGGATTATACGCTCGGCGATAACGTCGTTCATGCTTTGCGCGAGGTTTCGCTGACCATTGAGGAAGGCGACTTCCTGGCGATCATGGGGCCGTCGGGCTCGGGCAAATCGACGGCAATGAATTTGCTCGGCTGTCTGGATACACCGAGCTCGGGACAGTTCTTTTTTGACAGTGTCGATGTGGCCGGGCTCTCTGCCGACGAACTGGCTGAAATTCGCAACAAAAAAATCGGTTTCGTTTTCCAAAGCTTTAATTTGCTGGCGCGCACATCGGCTTTGGAAAATGTCCAACTGCCGTTGATGTATAGCGGTGCCAACCGCCAAACCAGAATGGCGGCGGCGGAGCGGGTGTTGACAGAGGTTGGTCTGCAAGATCGCATGGACCATCATCCCTCGCAATTATCTGGCGGTCAGCAACAACGGGTCGCGGTCGCGCGCGCCCTGGTCAATGATCCCTCGCTTATTTTAGCCGATGAGCCAACCGGCGCGCTTGATACCCGAACCGGGATTGAGATCATGGCGCTGTTTCAAAGGCTCAACGAGGCCGGCATGACGGTTATTATTGTCACCCATGAGGCCGATGTCGCCCAATTTGCCCGCCGAATTTTACGCTTCAAAGATGGCCGTATTGTCGAAGAAGAAAGAAATGAAGACAATGTCGATGCCGAGGCCTTACTGGCAGAGATAGATATTGCTCACCCGGCAGTGGAGGCCGCGCAATGACGTATATGGATTCGTTACTTGCCGCCCTCGGCGCCATCCGGGTCAATGTCATGCGGAGCGTATTGACGGCGCTTGGTATCATTATCGGTGTTGCTGCCGTGATTATTATGATCGCCGTTGGCGCCGGTGCCCAATCCAAAGTCGATAATCTGATCAAGAGCCTCGGCTCCAACCTCGTATTGGTTTTGCCCGGCACAACGACGTCGGGCGGTGCCAGGGGCGCACGCGGCTCCCGGCCAACCATTACCGAAGATGACGCTATTGCTATTCAAAATGAGGTTGATTCGGTGATGGTCGCAGCGCCCATGGTGCGGGGCGGCGGTCAGCTGATCTATGGCAATCAGAATTGGTCGACGGTGATCTATGGCGTGACGCCGGAATATCAAACGGCCAAGGAATGGCAGATGAAGCAGGGCCGCTGGTTTAACGTCGAAGAGGTTAAATCCGCTGCCAAGGTTGCGCTCGTCGGTGAAACCGTGATCGAGAACATGTTCCAGGGCATCAACCCCGTCGGCGAGGTCATCCGCATCAAGCGCGTGCCGTTTAAAATTATCGGCACATTGGTTGGCAAGGGCGAGACGCCGCTCGGCACAGATCAGGATGACACGGTAATCGTGCCGCTCTCGACGGCCAAGAAGCGCTTGCTTGGCGGTCGGCGGCTCAAGGGTAAGCTGGTCAGTGTGATGTTTGTGAAATCTTATACCGCCGCCGGCGTCGATGACACAGTGCGCGGCATGACCGAGCTTTTGCGCCAGCGCCATCGCATCCAGCCCGGCCAGCCGGATGATTTTTTTGTCCGCAATCTCAGCCAAATTCTTGAAGCCCGCGCCGATTCCTCTCGCGTCATGACGCTTTTGCTGGCCGCCGTTGCCTCAATTTCGCTGATTGTCGGCGGTATCGGCATTATGAATATCATGTTGGTCTCGGTCACCGAACGCACCCGGGAAATTGGTCTGCGCATGGCGATCGGTGCCAAAGGCAATGACATCTTGCTGCAATTTCTAATCGAAGCCGTGACTCTGTCGCTGATTGGCGGTGCGATCGGTGTTGCCATTGGCCTGGCAGGCTCGGTCGGTATCGCTGAGATCGGCGGCTGGCCTGCCATCATTCAAATAAAATCCGTCTTCCTGGCCTTCGGCTTCGCCGCCGCCGTTGGCGTCTTCTTCGGTTTTTACCCGGCAAGAAAAGCCGCCCGGCTTGACCCCATTGAAGCGCTTCGCTACGAATAATCTAAGTTTAATAATAGAAATTTCGGGAGAGCATCATGGATGTCAAAGCAGCCGTCGCCTTTAAAGCAGGGGATCCGCTCAGCATTGAAACGGTACAATTAGAAGGCCCCCGCGAAGGCGAGGTTCTGGTTGAGATCAAAGCCAGCGGCATTTGTCACACCGATGCGTTCACGCTTTCCGGCGAAGACCCGGAAGGACTTTTTCCAGCTATCCTCGGCCATGAAGGAGCAGGCGTTGTGGTGGAGTGCGGGCCGGGCGTTAATTCGCTCAAAGCCGACGATCATGTCATCCCGCTCTACACGCCGGAATGCCGGGAGTGCGAATATTGCACCTCGGGGAAAACCAATCTTTGCCAAGCGGTGCGCGAAACCCAGGGCCAGGGCTTGATGCCGGATGGCTCGAGCCGGTTCTCGCTAGATGGTGAGAAAGTCTTTCACTATATGGGCACCTCAACTTTTGCCAATTACACCGTGGTGCCCGAGATTGCGCTCGCCAAAATTCGTGAAGACGCGCCGTTTGATAAGGTTTGTTATATCGGTTGCGGTGTCACGACGGGCTTGGGGGCAGTGATGAACACGGCCAAAGTAGAGCCCGGCTCCAACGTCGTTGTCTTTGGTCTTGGCGGCATCGGTCTCAATGTCGTGCAAGGGGCTCGCATGGTCGGTGCGGACAAAATTGTCGGTGTTGATTTAAACCCCGGACGCAAAGCCTTGGCAGAAAAATTCGGCATGACCCATTTCATCGATGCCTCGAAGACCGATACGTTGGTCGCTGATATTGTTGATTTAACCAACGGCGGTGCCGATTACAGCTTTGAATGTATCGGCAATGTTGATGTGATGCGGGATGCGCTCGAGTGCTGCCACAAAGGCTGGGGCGAAAGCGTGATTATCGGTGTCGCCGGCGCGGGTCAGGAAATCTCCACCCGGCCGTTCCAATTGGTCACCGGGCGGGTGTGGCGCGGCACGGCTTTTGGCGGCGCTAAGGGCCGCACTGATGTGCCCAAAATCGTTGATTGGTATATGGATGGCAAGATCAACATTGACGATCTGATCACGCACACCATGCCGCTCGAAGAGATTAATGAGGGCTTCCATCTGATGCATGAAGGCGAGTCCATCCGTTCTGTTGTGACATTTTAGAGCCGATCACAGCAGCGTGAGAAATCTTGAATTTACGCGAAACAGGATTGCAGCCGGCAGTCTCAGAGGGTAGGTTGCCGCTCAAAATTTGATAATTCGGGCCCAATTAGTCTCAGGAAATTTATACAATGGATTTAGCGCAATTCGATTGGACGCTTTACTGGTTTATGTTCCCGGTCGCGATGTGTGTGGCAACAACGGCAATGCTGAGCGGCATCGGTGGTGCAGCGATGTTTGCGCCGATCTTTATGATTATCTTCCCAATCATGGGACCAGAATATCCATTTGAGAATATTGCCGCTGCCATCGGCGTTGCACTCCTAACCGAAGTGTTTGGCTTTTCCTCCGGCTTTGTTGGCTATTACCGTAAAAGGCTGATCGATTTTAAAAGCGCTATTCCCTTTATATTAGTCGGTGTGCCAATTGGTATCGTTGGCGCTATTTTGCTGACGACATTTAAAGAATTTGAAGAAGTTTTGCGTGGGTCTTATGCGCTGTTGATGCTTATTTTGTCCTATGAGCTGATCCGCCACCATGATCCTTTGCAGGAGATGCATCTGGATACGGAAAATGGCGATGCTGCGGAAAAAGCCCAGCGTCCAACCATGACTATTACCGGGCGAGACGGCACGACCTACACCTATAAAAAACCACGCCAGGGCAAAGGTGCGATCGCCACTGGTATCGGCGGCTTTCTTACCGGTCTTTTGGGTGTCGGCATTGGCGAGGTTGTGATGCCGCAACTTGCCAAACGCAATGGCGTGCCGATCCCAGTTGCTGCGGCAACTTCGGTTTTTGTTGTGATTGTTGTTGTCGCGGCTGCGTCGTTTACACAGATTTCTTCCTTGGTAGCGCAAGGTGGTCTCAATGCGGTGCCGTGGAACGTTGTTGTCTATACCATCCCCGCCGTTATCATTGGCGGCCAGATTGGCCCCCGCCTGCAAGGCAAGGTGAGCCCGCGGACAATGGAGCGCGCCATTGGTTATCTGTTCCTGGTGATCGGAATCTCAATGTCTTATATTGCCATCCGCAATACGTTTTTTGTTTAATCTCAGTCAATGATTTACTAGAGTTCCCCAGAGATTCTATGTGCGTTCATAGATCATGCATTATTTTGGGGCATTAAAGATTGGCAGACACTCCTCAGGCTAAGACTTTCTGGCAGGCACGGGTGCTTATTGTTGACGATGAGATATTCGTTCGCCGTCTCGTGCGGCGTATGCTTGCCGGCCTTTCTATTGCCGAAATTGTCGAGGCGGAAAGCGGGCAGGAAGCGCTTAAGCTGCTCCGACGCTTCAAAGCAGATATCGTCATTTGCGACCATCAGATGGAGCCGATAAACGGTTTGGAGTTTATCAAAACCATTCGCAGCGGTGAAGATCCGGATGTGCGCCGAGATCTGCCGATTATTATGCTAACAGGTGATTCTGATGCTCATGTGTTTTCAACAGCCATGGCTTTGGACGTCGATGCTTTCGTTAAAAAGCCGATTGGCAAGGACACCTTTGAAGCTAAAATCCAGCGTTGCTTCGATGTGCCGCAATTGATTAAAGATGCGCATGTCTATGAAGTCATTAATCTGCTCGAAGAGAAAGTGGGAGACCCTGGTCAGGTTTTTGATCCTGATACTATGGTCAAAAAGACCATCAAGGAACTCGTTGTCGGTGAAATTGTTGCAATGGATTTGTTGTCATCGACGGGCACATTGCTTTTGGCGGCCGGTATGAGTATCAGCGCAACGTCAATCGGCCGGTTGGAAGATCTCGAAGGCATGAACGAAATTGAAATTGTTGTTGTTCGAAAGCCCGATCCTGCAGACTAATATTTAGACCACAACGAAGGTCGCACAGGCGATTGAGCAATGGCCGTAGGCGTTGTTGAACTCAAGCTCAAACGTTTCAAGAATATCTTCATAAAACGGGCCCACCAGCGGATTGGTGGCAAATGATGTTTCTAAAATCGCACTGGCAAGTTCGGGGCCGAGGCCACGATTGCGCGGCGTATCCTCTTCCCGGTTGCCCATCGGTGCATTGAATATACCGTGCTCAACAAAATCGGTATCGCGCGCAATAATATTCGGAATGGCCGCCCGCGCTTCCATCAGGAAAGGGGTCGCATTTCGCTCAGCAGCGGTGGTTTCCATCTCGTCATAGAAGGCGTCTTTGATGTCTTCGAATTTCGGCTGCTTAGTCATGCTGAAGAACATCAGTTCCGCCAGGGCGACATACCAAGTTAGTTTAAAATGATCAATGTCAGCTTGCGGGAGCTGGCTGGCATCATATTCAGGATTGGCTTTGAAAATCTGTTTGTGTAGACGCGAGAGCGCAAAATCGCCCAAATCATCGAAAAGCTCGATAAGCCCTTCAATAAACTTCTCACAATCGGTCTCGACTTTTCCGCCATAATTGTGGCGGGTAATGTTGTGCTCGTCCAAAAGGGTGCTCCCAATAAAAGTAGCTGCAATCAGGGATTAAGTAGACGTCTCAGACGTTAGAAACAAGTCCCGTTTTTAATGCATGCCCTAATGCATTCCAGGGCCGTCGAGGATTTCGAAGTTTGTCGGGAAGTCTTTTGGCTCGTTTGAGCCCCAGATCACCGTCTCTTCCTTGGTTGCCCAATCGACAGCTTCCCACTCAGCCCCTTCGGGAATGAAATCCATATCGGCGAAATATTCCACCACACCGTTCCACGGATCACGCATATAAAAGAATACGTTTGAGCCCGGCCCGTGGCGTCCGGGGCCCCAGCAATGGATATAGCCTTTGTCCAACATTTGCCGTCCGCCCATGCCGACCTCGTCGGTGCTGCCAACTTCAAAGCCGACATGCTGTAGGCCGAAATCACCCGATTGCGCAATGGCTACAATATGGTGGTCGCTGCCTGCCGGGCTATAAAGGAAGTGGAGGAAATCAGCGACCCGATCAGCCAATGATAGGCCAAGCACGTCAATATAGAATTGCTGTTTGCGGATGGCATCTTTGGTAAAAAGCACAACATGACCGAGCCGCCTCGGGCGCACCGGCGGGTCGGTGATAAGCTCGGTTCGCTTGCCAAGCCGGGGGCGCTCAGTCGGTGTATTAAAAGTTGGCGCGAGGCCTTCCTTCCAAGGTGTGTCTTCTGCAACGCAGATATGGGTCGGCATGCCATCAAAATCTTCAAACCAAATACCGTCCAGCGGTGTTTCTTTTGGCGCATCCATCAGTTTTATACCGGCGGCTTCGATATTGGCAGCGATCTCGGGCAATTCATCTTCGGTCGTGCCAAAGCTGACATGATGCAGGCGTTTGCGTTGGCCTTCGGTCAAAATGACTTGGTCCTGGTCGCGGCCAAAGCAGCGCAAGATGACATTGCCATCGCGCTCAGATGCCTCCAGGCCGAAATCAGTGAAGAATTTCTTGCCGACTTCCAGATCCGGCACGGACATCGCATAATGTTGAATATTGCGAATAGGCATTTTTTTCACTCCCCAGTTGCTTTTATTATCGTGTCAGTCATAGCATGCAGTGCTAGATGTTACACGATTTTTTGAATTGGAATTATCGTTGCAAGTCCTTAGATTGATAACATTATAATTTTGGAAATACATTCATTATGCCCGACGATCTTTCGACAGCGCCTTTGCTTGATCCCCGCAAGTTTAAAAATCCGGATGTGACAGCGGATGGATCTGAGCGTGCTGTTGTCGGCCTCACCCATTTGCGGACGCTGTGGTTTAATACGGGCACGCTCTGCAATTTGACGTGCCAAAATTGCTACATCGAATCTTCGCCAAGCAATGATCGGCTGGTTTATTTGACGACGGGTGAGATTGAAGCCTATCTCGATGAGATTAAATCAGAAGGCCTGAAAGTTGAGGAGATTGCCTTTACCGGCGGTGAGCCTTTCATGAACCCGGACATTATCCCAATGATCGAAATATCGTTGGAGCGTGGTTTTGAAGTGTTGGTGCTGACCAATGCGATGAAGCCGATGCATCACAAAAAATCTGACTTGCTGGATTTAAAGAACCGATTTGGTGACAAGCTCAGCTTGCGGGTGTCGATTGATCACCACACTAGTGCGGGGCATGAAGAATTACGCGGGCCCGATAGTTGGAATCCGATGATGGAAGGCTTGAGCTGGGCCTCTAAAAGCGACCTGAATGTCGCGGCGGCAGGTCGGGCACGCTGGGGTGAGGGCGAAGACGAGGCGCGCGAAGCTTATGCTCAGCTATTTGCAAAAGCGGAAATCGGGATTGATACCAGTGATCCCTTAGCGCTGGTGCTGTTTCCAGAAATGGATGAAGGTTTAGATGTGCCGGAGATCACGGTCGCGTGCTGGGATTTGTTGGGCGTGCAGCCGGAGGCCATGATGTGCGCAACATCGAGGATGATTGTTAAGCGCAAAGGCGCCGCTGAGCCAGTTGTAACGCCCTGCACGCTTTTGCCCTATAATACCCAGTTTGAGCTGGGTCACGGTTTGGCCGAAGCGGCAAATTCAGTAAAGCTTAATCACCCCCATTGTGCCCGGTTCTGTGTGCTGGGCGGCGGCTCGTGCAGTGTTGGCGACTGAGCCGGTTCTGCTTTTTGGCGGGCCCTACAGTAATTTAGAGGCGACCAAGGCCGTGCTGGCGGAAGCCCGGCAACGCGACATTCCTTTTGAAAATATAATATGTACCGGCGATGTCGTCGCCTATTGTGCCGAGCCACAGGAAACCGTCGATCTTTTGAGAGATAATAATATCGCCGTCGTCATGGGCAATTGCGAGGAACAGCTGGGTGAAGGTGCCGAAGATTGCGGTTGTGGGTTCGAAGAGGGGACCGCGTGTGATCTCCTATCTGACCAATGGTTCCGCTTTGCCTCGGCACATTTGGATGAAGCGGCGCTGAGTTGGATGCGAAACCTACCGCGCAAGATTGAGATGGAGATCGCCGGCTTTAAGTTCGCCGTCATTCACGGCTCGGTATCGAAAATCGCCCAATTTATCTTTGCCTCAACCGATGACGCGGTGTTGGGGGCGGAGATTAATTTATCGGGCTGCGACGGTATTATTGGCGGGCATTGTGGCCTGCCTTTTACCCGGCAAGTCGGCGCTAAGCTGTGGCATAATCCGGGGGTGATCGGCATGCCGGCCAATGATGGTACGCCGCGCGGTTGGTATAGCGTCCTGACACCGGGCGATAATATGTTGGAGATCCACCATGTTGCGCTCAGCTACGACCATCAAAGCGCGGCGCAAAAGATGCAGGGGAAAGCTCTGCCGCCAGGCTATGCCGATTGCCTAGAAAGCGGGCTTTGGCCGAGCCTGGACGTCTTGCCGGATATTGAAAGATCAGCGACCGGCCATGCTCTTGAACTTAGCCAACCCGTAATTTTCCCAAGATAAAACCTCAAGATCGCCTCTTTGCCGCCTTATTTGGCCATCCCTCTGCCTTGTTTGATTGCGATTTTGCCTCCCCTAAACGGCAAAACCATGACGACCGGGGAGAACGGCAATGTTTAATACGATGCGTAACTTTACTTTAGGGGCAATGGCCCTGCTTTTATCAGCTTGCGGCGCGACTTTCGATAGCGAGGCGCTGCGTCATCAAACAGATGATCGGGGGAATTTTTCCGCCGAGCTCGGGCGCGCCTATAAAAAATTTGCAATTTCTGAAATAGATCAAATGGCGGATTGGATTGATGGCGCGCATTTTGGCGAGAAAGCTCAAATGGCCTTTGCCAATGATCTGCCAAAACCGGAACGGGTTGAAGATTGGTGGTTAACCGATGCGCAAAAGCAAACTTTCATAAGCGCGCGTGAACGGCTGCTTCATAGCCTGGACCGCAACTCAAAAAGACAAATCCCCCGCGTGGCCGCTTCGGCGCAGGTGAATTTCGACTGCTGGATCGAACAGCAGGAGGAGAACTGGCAGCTTGGCCATATCGAAAAATGTCGCAACGGTTTTTATGCTGCGGTTGAGCGACTGGAAGAGGTTGCTGCTTTGGCCAAAAGTCGTTACTTGGCAAAACCTCAGGGCCAAATTATACCGGCCCGCCAAACCCTCATTGATCCGCGCTCAGAAAACGAGACCAGGACTTACACGCTTTATTTCACACTGGATAAATCTGATTTGAATAATAGCGCTAAAAGCCAAATTGACCGCGTTGTAAGGGATTATCGCGCTGGAGCGCCGGTAACCATCGTGCTTGCCGGACATGCGGACCGCTCTGGTGGGCAGCCTTATAATCTCAGTTTGTCTCGCTTGCGGTCTGAAGCTGTGCGCCGTCGATTGATCCAGCATGGCGTGCCGGTTCAAATGATAGAAGCGCAAGCCTTTGGCGAATCACGGCCTAAAAAGCGGACCGGCGACGGTATAAAAGAGCCGCTCAACCGACGGGTGGAAATTACAATCGGGCCAGCGCCTGCGTTATAGCACCTCCTATTTAAATTCTTAAAAGATGTATTCCGATCTGTCGAATTGTGCTAAATACAAAAGGAACTGTAATTTAGTACAATTCGATGGATTGAAGATGTATTCGGAAGTTACTAACTCGATTAAGATATCTGTCGATCCGACCTTTATGGAAGATCAATCTGAGCCGGAAGACTTTCATTTTGTCTGGGCCTATCACATTTGCATAGAGAATCAGGGTGACGATACGGTGCAGTTGATGCGCCGCCATTGGCATATAACGGATTCCCAAGGGCGTATTCACGAAGTGCGCGGCGAAGGCGTTGTCGGTGAGCAACCCGTTTTAGAGCCGGGTGAAAGCTTTGAATATACCAGCGGGACACCTTTGGCGACGCCGTCCGGCTTTATGGTCGGCAGCTATCAAATGGTTGATAAGGAGGGCGCGAGCTTTAGTGTTTCGGTCCCGGCTTTTTCTCTCGACTCACCCCATGATTTAACCTTGGTGAGCTAAAAAAATCTTTAAATATCAATAGGTTGAAATGGTTTTTCGCTTCGGTCTGGTGAAAGCGGAAAAAATCGCTATGTTAGGCGCCAATAAGTAACCAAAAGACATGATTTGCCCCGCAGAAAAATAGATCTTGGGATTTGGATGATTCGCATTTAGCGGGTCATTTATTCCTTAATGTAGGGCCTAAGAAGGTCATGAGAGGATAAAAAAGTGACGAATAATAAAAAACCGAGCCGCGAAGAAGCTGAGGCAGCAGTCCGTACTTTATTGCAATGGGCCGGTGATGATCCGAGCCGCGATGGACTGATTGATACCCCCGCTCGAGTGGTGCGCGCCTATGAAGAGTATTTCAGCGGCTATGACGACGATCCGCAGAAAATCCTGGGTCGGAGTTTCGATGAGACCGAAGGTTATGACGAAGTTGTTGTCTTAAAAGACATTCCTTTCGCGTCTCACTGTGAGCATCATATTGCGCCGATCTTGGGCAAAGTTCACATCGCTTATTTGCCAAAATCTCGCGTTGTCGGCATCAGTAAGCTTGCGCGTTTGGTCGAAACCTATGGCCGCCGTCTACAAATTCAAGAAAAAATGACCGCGCAGATTGCCAATACGTTGAACGATGTCTTGGACCCGGTTGGTGTTGCTGTGGTGATTGAAGCGGCGCATGAATGCATGACGACCAGAGGTATTGATAAGCCCGGTGTTAATATGGTGACCAGTACCATGTTGGGAGCTTTTCGGGATGATCCATCGACCCGCCGTGAATTTATGGCGATCATTGGCAATCCAACCAACGGCCACTACGGCTGAGTAAGCCTCTCTTAAGAAAGTAGACCTATAAAATCAATTGGCCATTCCTGTTTGGATGAGGCATCGTATTTAAAAGCGATGAGAATTAGGACCATTTGACGTGATAGACTTTCGCCCCATATTCCTGATCTTAGGCATCTTGCTGACCACTTTGGCAGTCATGATGTTGATCCCGGCAATTGCAGATATTGTTGCCGGCAATCCGGATTGGCAGGTTTTTGCTGTGGCCGCCGGCGTGACGCTGTTTATCGGTGTCTCCTTATCGCTGACCAGCCGGGCTGGGGGTGCGTCATTATCCGTGCGCCAGGCGTTTATTCTGACGACACTGAGTTGGATCGTGCTAACGGCATTTGCGGCGCTGCCGTTTGCTTTTTCCCAGCTTGATCTCAGCATCACCGATGCCTTCTTTGAGGCGATGTCCGGCATCACGACAACGGGCTCCACGGTCATCACGAATTTAGACATCGCCCCTCCGGGCCTCCTGCTGTGGCGGGCTTTGCTGCAATGGTTGGGCGGCATTGGTATTATTGTGATGGCGTTGGCTGTCATGCCGTTGCTGAGGGTTGGCGGCATGCAGTTGTTTAGGATGGAATCTTCCGATCAATCAGAAAAAGCTCTGCCCCGTGCGGCCCAAGTCGCTGCCGCTATTGGTGCGATCTATGTTGGTCTGACCATGATTTGGGTGGCGCTATTGTGGTTTGCCGGGATGAGTGGGTTCGATGCGGTGGCCCATGCGATGACGACAATTGCGACAGGTGGATTCTCGACCTATGACGGCTCCATCGGGCATTTCGATAGCGCAGCGATTGATGCGATCATCACGGTTGGCATGGTGATCGGTAGTCTGCCCTTCTTGCTTTATCTGATGGCGCTGCAAGGTAAGCCAAAAAATTTGCTGCAAGATACCCAAGTTCAGTGGTTTCTCACCATCCTCGCCGTCATTATTGTTGTCATCGCTGGCTGGCTGTGGCTGAAAAATGGTGAAGATCCTTTGCAATCGTTGCGCATGGCGGCTTTCAATGTGGTCTCGATTATGACCGGTACCGGTTATGCGACGGCGGGTTTTGATAAATGGGGTAGCCTGGCGATCCCGGTGTTTTTCTTCATTATGTTTATTGGGGGCTGTGCCGGTTCAACCACTTGCGGCATTAAGATTTTTCGTTTCCAAGTGCTCTATGCGGCGGCCCGAACCCAGTTTCATAATCTGGCCCAGCCCCATGGTGTCTTCATTCCGTATTATAATCGACGCCCGATCCCGGAAGAGGTTATCGGCTCGGTGATGAGTTTTTTCTTTATCTTTTTTGCGACCTATACCGGGCTCGCCATTGCCCTGGCCTTTTTGGGGCTTGATTTTATCACCAGCGTCTCCGCTGCGGCGTCCGCGATTTCCAATGTCGGTCCGGGTCTTGGTCCCGTGGTCGGGCCGGAAGGCAATTATGCCAGCCTGCCGGCTGCCGCTAAGTGGATATTATCGATCGGCATGTTGCTCGGTCGTTTGGAGCTTTTCACCGTCATGGTCCTCTTTACCCGCTCGTTCTGGAGAGCCTAGATGGCCAAGCATTTGACTTCGGAAGAATTGCTGAGGTCACTGATCAGTTTTGCCACGGTGTCGGCTTATTCCAACAAAGAACTCATTGCTTTTGTGCAGGACTATCTCGCAGAGTTTGGCATTATCTGCAATATCGCGCCCAACGAAGATGGCACCAAAGCCGATCTCATCGCGACAATTGGGCCAATGGCCCCCGGCGGTATTGTGCTCTCAGGCCACACCGACGTGGTCCCCGTCGAGGGCCAGGATTGGCACAGTGATCCGTTCGAAATGATAGAAAAAGACGGCAAGCTCTATGGCCGAGGGGCCTGCGATATGAAGGGATTTATTGCGGTCGCGCTAGCTCTCGTTCCTGAGTTTCTTGCGCGTGACCTGAAAGTCCCGCTCCATCTGGTATTTAGCTATGACGAAGAAGTCGGCTGCCTGGGCGCGCCTGGGCTGATTGCCCGGATGTGCAAAGATATCCCCATGCCCAAAGCAGCCATCATCGGTGAGCCGACCAGCATGAAGCTCGTCAATGCCCATAAGGGCGTGGCATTGTTTGAAACCACGGTAACCGGCCGGCCCGGTCACTCGTCGCAAACCCATATGGGCGTCAATGCGATTTCCTATGCCGCGGCCTGTATCCATCACATTGGCGAGATTGCCGAAGAGCTTAAAGTCAGCGGTGCCATTGATGCGCGCTTCGAGCCGCCACACTCAACAATTTCTCCAGGCACAATTGAAGGCGGCACGGCGCTTAATATTATTGCCGAAGAATGTAAATTTGTCTGGGATTGTCGGTCTATTTCGGGCGAAGACGGGCTCACTGCCCTGAGCAAATTTGAAGCCTATTGCGCTGAAAACCTGATCCCCAAAATGCGGGAGATCGCACCGGAGGCAAATATTCAAACCATTACCCAAGTCTCCACACCGCCGCTGGTCGCCGCCGATGACAACCCCGCCGAAGCCCTGGTCCGCCAACTCACCGGCCAAAACCAAGCCGGCGTCGTCGCCTTCGCCGCCGAAGCCGGCCTCTTCCAAGAAGCTGGCGTGCCCTCGGTGATTTGTGGCCCCGGCTCCATCGACCAAGCCCACCGCCCCGATGAGTATGTCGAAATATCTCAGCTTAAAGAATGCGAAGACTTCCTCCGCAAGCTCGCCAATTGGGCAGCCGAGTAGGAATTCTATTCGGTGCCTGGCACTTAACTATTTCCGTTTAAAAGAGAGCTGGATCCCGGATCAAGTCCGGGATGACGATTTGGGCTTAAAACAAATAGCCTTGGAGGTTTTTTTCAATGCTTTGCTGCATGGCGGCGTTGAAATCGACCATGAGTTTCTCGATCAGATTGTACCAAATTTTGCGGCGATCGGCGAGGGAGGTTGCTTCGGAAACCGAGATAGAGCGTTGGGCCTTGGCGGTTACCACGGCTTGGCGGATATTGCGTTCACTAAGAATTTCTAACTGCGCTTCAACAAAAGTATCATAGCGATGAGATTGCTGGTTTTTGAAGACATCTTTGAAACCGCGATCTAATTTGAGCTTAATCTCCTGGGCATCGGCGCGGGTGATGGTGAGCCGGGCGGTATTTTTCTTGCCCGCAATTTGCAGGCGATCTTCGGCCCATCTGATTAATGCCTTTTCTGGAGAGATCGGAAACTTGTGGGCGACATGCGGTGCGTCAGTATTGCGCTCGAAATTGGAGACCAATTGAATATCAACCACCCGCATCTGGATTGCAGGCAGATGCTTAAAGGTCATCTCGGGGAAATTTTCTTGCGGAATGTTAGCCTGACAGGCGGCCAGCAGGATCACTGTGCTCAAAATTACAAGATGTGAGGCGAGCTTTTTCATCATGCCATCCATTATACTACGATTGAGGCATGATGGGGCTAACTAATTAAAATAAGCTTTAGGAATTTCTTATCGCCGCCAGCGCGTCATCATCAAATTCATAATCGGTGCGGCAAAACTCACAAGTGGCAACCACCAGACCCGCCTCAGTTTTCATATCGCTGAGTTCTTCGGCTGGGAAAGAGGCAAGCGTGGCGGCGACTTTCTCACCTGAACAGCGGCATTTAAATTTGAGCGGCTTATTGTCATAAAGCCGGACACCATTTTCATGATAAAGGCGATATAAGAGATCCCAGGAATTCAATTCGGGATCGAGCATTTCTTCTTTGGTCATCGAACTCATCAGCACAACGGCGTTGCGCCAGCTCTCATCGTCTTCTTCTTCGCTTAAATTGAGGCGCTGTTCCGCCCCTTCACCGGCGGCCGGCATCTTTTGGATCATCAGCGCAGCGGCGCGTCCGTTCTCAGGATCGGCAGCCAACAGAAGCGCGGTCTCAAGCTGTTCGGATTGGCGGAAATAGCTTTGAGCACATTCAGCGAGGCTCGCACCTTCCAAAGCCGTAATACCTTGATAACGCTCCATATCCGGGCCTTGATCGACGGTGAAAGCGATGTGGCCTGAGCCCATGAGGCGGGGCACAATTGAGCTTGTATCCGTACTATCGCCAATTTTTTCGCTATCGTATTTAACATAACCGCGCATTGCGCCATCGCTGGTGATATCAACGACCATCATGCCAACGGGGCCATCGCTTTGGGTTTGGAGAATAAACAACCCGTCATATTTGAGCGAGTCGGCCAAGGCCGCTGTCATTGCGGACAACTCGCCCATCAAACCGGCGACGATAGCCGGGTAGCTGTGAGAGCCTATGATATCGCCATAAGCCTGGTCCAAACGCACCAAACGGCCGCGCACATTGGCACTTTCGACACTAAAGGGCTGAACTTCACTTGCGAATTGGGCTTTATCCGACATCATGAGGAGGCGTTATATAACTTCCAGGCAATAGGCGAGAATACCTTTCTGGGCATGCAGGCGGTTTTCCGCTTCATCCCAGACGACGCTTTGCGGGCCATCTATGACGGTATCAGTAACTTCCTCGCCCCGATGCGCTGGTAGGCAATGCATGAACAGCGCGTCAGAATTGGCTCGCGCCATTAAGGCGTCATTGACCTGATAGGGGCTCAAAAGCTGAATACGCTTATCGCGTTCGGCATCGTCGCCCATGGAGACCCAGGTATCGGCGACCACACAATCAGCACCCTCAACTGCAGCGTTCGCATCAGTTGTGACATTGACCGTGCTGCCTTCAGAGTGTGCCCACTCGACCAAATGCGCCGGGAGTTGAAATTCCTCGGGCGTCGCGACATTGAGCGTGAAGTTAAATTTCACCGCTGCATGTAGGAAGCTCGCCGCGACATTATTTCCATCTCCGACCCAGGTTATTGTTTTGCCTTCGATCGGGCCGCGATGCTCCTCGAAAGTCATGATGTCAGCCATGATCTGGCAAGGATGGCTGTCATCGGTGAGGCCATTGATTACCGGCACAGAGGCAAATTCTGCCAACCATTCAAGCCTTTGATGGGAATCCGTCCGGATCATGATCGCATCGGCAAAGCGCGATAACACGCGCGCCGTATCAGCAACGCTTTCGCCGCGCCCCAATTGCGAATCCTGACTGCCCAGGACAACAACCTCGCCGCCCAATTGCCGCATACCGACTTCAAAGGAAACGCGGGTTCGGGTCGAAGACTTTTCAAAAATGAGAACCAGCGTGTGGTCGAGCAAAGGTTTAGCATGACCGCGTCCGGCTTTTTTGAGCGCGCTGGCTTTGTCCAGGATAGATCGCAAAGTTGCGCCATCAAACTGATCAATGTCGAGAAAATGCCGCGCAGGGGAACTGGCCATTTTATCCTCCAAAGCCCTCACAAGCCTGATCAAAGAGGGCGAGCCCTTCATCGATTTCAGCTTCGGTGACAATCAGCGGTGGGATGATCCGAATAACATTGCCGCCGGCGGGGACGGTCAGCAGGCCTAACTCTTCGCCCGCTTTGACGATATCTAAATTGACGACGCTGTCATCACAAACGATGCCGACGAGCAGACCCTGGCCGCGCACGTCGCCCAAGAAGTCATGCTTAGAACTGATCGCTTCAAGCTGGCTCCGAAGATAGGCGCCGGTTTTTTGCACATTCTCCAAGAAACCATCGCCCAATACAATATCCAGCACCGCATTGGCGGCTGCCGACGCCATCGGATTACCGCCATAGGTCGAGCCGTGGGTGCCAGGTGCCATGGCAGAGGTTGCCTTTTCATTGGCCAGGCACGCGCCAACCGGGAAGCCACCACCCAGACCTTTGGCAACAGCCACAACATCTGGCTGCAGCTCCGCCCATTCATGGGCAAACAGTTTGCCGGTCCGACCAATGCCGGTTTGAACTTCATCCATAAAGAGCAGCAGGCCAAATTCGTCGGCGGTCTCTCTCAAACGCTTGAAGTAATCTGGCTCGGCATAATTGATGCCGCCTTCGCCCTGAATGGGCTCAATCAAAATGGCCGCGGTTTCATCCGTGATGGCATCTCTAAGCTCGTTCAAATTACCAAACGCAACTTGATCAAAACCGTCCAGCATTGGCGAGAAGCCGGCCATGTGCTTTTCATTTTTGGCGGCTGACAATGTTGCCAGCGTCCGGCCATGGAAGCTGCCGGTGCAGGTGATCACCCGGTATTTTTCCGGATGGCCATTTTCAGACTGAAAACGCCGGACAATTTTAAGTCCGCATTCAACAGCCTCGGCACCTGAATTACAGCAAAACACGGAGCTCGCAAAACTATGATCGACAAGGCGTTGGGCGAGGCGCTCTTGGCCTGGAATTCGGTAGAGGTTGGAATAGTGCATAACCTTACCGGCTTGTTCCTGGATGGCTTGGACCAAATGCGGATGCGAATGGCCGAGCGCGCTGACAGCAATACCTGACCCAAAGTCGAGATATTTCTTGCCTTCTGTCGATGTTAGATAAACGCCATCACCCTGCTCAAAGGCAATGTCTGCCGGGGCATAGGTAGGCATGATTGCGGACGTCACGATGCTCTCCTTTAAAAAAATTAAGGACGGCACTAAAATCAGTTAACCGTCCGGGAAAGCGGCGCAGTATCTGAATCTTACGCGGTTTTGTCAATATAAATGGTAGAAAAATGGGGGGATTTTAGGATTTCAGTTTATAACCGCTGGCAAAAAGTTTGACGCAGGCGAGCCAAAAAAGGGCGATTAAAGATGTGAGAAGTATGATGCCTATGGTGAGATCGCCATCATGCAGACCCAGGAAGCCATAGCGAAATCCGTCGATCATGTAGAAGAACGGATTGAAGTGGGCGATTTTTTGAAACATCTCGGGCAGGTGCTGGGTCGAGTAAAAAGTGCCGGATAAAAATGTCAGCGGCAGGATAACGAAATTATTGATCGAAGCGACGTGATCTATTTTCTCTGCCCAAATGGCGGTGATGAGGCCCAGAACCGACATCAGCATGGAGGCGGCGACGGCATAAAATAGCACAAAGAACCAGGAATGGATCTCGATGCTAGTGAAAATCGCCATGCCGATGAGAACGGTGAGGCCGACCAACAAACCCCGTGTTGTGCTGGAGAGAACATAGCCTGCCGTAAGCTCGCCGGGTGACATCGGCGGCATCAATGTATCAACAATGGTCTCGACGACTTTCTCAAACATCAGGGAGAAAGAGGCATTGGCAAAAGCGGCTGTCATCATAGCCATCAAGGTGAGACCTGGTACCAGAAAGCGGATGAAGGGAATGTCACCGATTGAACGGCCTTCGCCGGCGAAGGCCAAATTGAAAATTGCTAAAAACAGCAGCGCCGTGATGACTGGCGCGAAAAAAGTCTGGGCGGCAATCTTGAAAAATCGCAGGACTTCCCGGCGATACAGCGACCAGGTGCCGAGCATATTCCAACGGCCTTGGCGGGGGCGGGTATCTATGATCTGCATCCGCTCAATCCTTAATCTTATAGCCGGTTTTGAACATCACGTAGCATGTTGCCCACAATACTATGTTTACCGCCACAACAACGATCGCGCCAATCTCAATCGCACCATCGGTCTGGCCGGTAAAGCCGAAGCGCAAACCGTCGATCAGATAGAAAAATGGATTGTAATGGCTGATCATTTGCATGGTTTCGGGAAACCGCGTGATCGGAAAAAAAGTACCGCTCAAAAAGGACAGGGGGAGGATAATGAAATTGGTGATGGTCGAGACGTGATCAAATTTCTCCGCCCAAATGCCTGTCATCATGCCCATTGAACCCATCATAAGTGCCGCGCCAACCGCATAGAAAACGACCGCGCCAATATTGTGAATCTCGATCGGTACGACGAAGGAGAGGCTAACGCCAACGCCAATGGCAACCATGAGACCGCGGGTCGCGCCGCTCATGACAAAGCCAATGGTCAACTCCATCGGGCTCAAAGGCGGCATCAAGGTGTCGACGATATTCTCGTTGAGTTTTTGCTGGATGAGCGAAGTTGAGGTATTGGCAAAAGCGTTTTGCAAGATTGTCATCATGAGAAGGCCGGGGGCCAGGAACTCAACATAAGGCAGGCCATTGACCGTGCGCCCACCACCGAAAGCGACCCCAAAGACGGTCAAAAAAAGCAACGTCGTAATGATTGGAGCCAGCAAAGTTTGACCGAAAATTTTAAGGTAGCGATGAACTTCCTTGGCATAAAGTGTCCACAAACCCTGCCAGTTGGTACTGGTCAGCACGGGGCGGATTTTAAGCGGAGTTTGTGGGCTCGCCATCGGTTTATGCCTTTAGCTTGTAGCCAGTGGCAAATAAGCGATGGCACCAGATCCATAGCACAATATTAACCCCGCACATGACAACAACACCTTGAATGACTGGGCTGTCCGACTGGCCAATAAAGCCAGCGCGCAAACCATCGATCGCATAGAAGAACGGATTGAACAAAGCGAGGGTCTGCAAAAATTCCGGCAGTCTTTCGATCGAATAGAACGTGCCGGAAAGAAAAGACAGCGGCGTTACGACAAAGCCCGTTATAACGGCCATCTGCTCATTTTTATCAGCCCAAATGCCGCCAATCACGCCGAGCATGGCCATCATGTAAGACGCCGCAATCGCATGAAATAAGATGAGAAAAATATTGCTGGGCGCGACCGAGGTAAAAAAGCTCATCGCGATGGTCACCGCTACGCCGACAGCGAGCCCCCGCGTTGCACCACCACTGGCATAAGCGAGCACAAGCTCGTGCGAGGTAAGCGGCGGCATCAAGGTATCAACAATATTGCCCTGCATCTTTGCGCCCATCAGCGAAGAAGTCGCATTGGCAAATGCATTTTGCAATATTGCCATCATGATCAAACCGGGCGCCAGAAACTGCACGAACGGCACGCCATTGATATCGCCCCGTAAGCGGCCAATCGCAAGGGCGAAAATGGTCAGAAAAATGAGCGTCGTGATAACCGGTGCCAGCACCGTCTGAATATATACTTTGGAAAAGCGGCGCACTTCTCTGAGATAGAGCGTCTTAAGGCCAAGCCAATTTCGCCGGCCCGACGCCGGATTGGTTGCCGGACGATTTTCCAACATGGTGCGAATATCTTGATGTGACTCAGGCATAATTAAATCTTTGCTCTCGTAAAGCACTCGTGTAATGGGGGCCGAGTTGGTATAAACGCCAGGACACGAAAACCCAAGCCCATTCCGACCGATTTGACGGAAAGTTATTGTGACAGAAGAATTTAAACGCGAGCCCCGCAAGAAGAAAGTACCGCGCAAGGTGACGCCTAAGTCACTGGAAAACGCAGCGCTGTATTATTTGCAGCGTTTTTCTTCATCAAGCGAAAATCTCAGGCGGGTGATGATGCGCCGCGTCTATCGTTCGGCCAAGCATCATGACACCGACCCCGAGGAGGGCGCCGAAATCCTCGATGCCCTGATTAAACGCTATAATGAGGTCGGGCTGCTGGATGACGCACAATTTGCCAAGGCGCGCGCCGGTGGTCTAAATCGGCGCGGCTCTTCGGCTCGGGCGATACGGGCAAAGCTTGCAGAAAAAGGCGTTGCCAAAGAGGTAATCGATGAAACCCTGGAACGCCTGAAAGACGAGGACCAGGATCCCGAGTTATCGGCGGCGGTTACGCTTGCTCGCAAACGGCGGTTGGGACCTTTTCGAGTAACGGATGATCGGCTTGAATTTAAGGAAAAAGATATGGCCATCCTGGCCCGCGCGGGCTTTAACTACAGTGTCGCACAGAAAATAATAGCAGCCGAAACTTCTGATGAGCTGGAAGAAGAGGTTGAAAAGAACATGTATGGCTCATAGATTGTCGCGGCGATTACCGCAGGGATTGCAGTAAATTTAAGATTGGTTGGAGTGTTAGTTTAAGATGGAATTTAAGGTGGACGAATTTAGGGTTGTTTGGAATAGCGACTTTTTTGGTGTGACGGTCGGTGAAATGGCCATCGCCGCCATTGTCCTGTTCGTCTTCATACTGATGCGTAAATTTTTTGCCCGCACGGTCATCGCGCGCCTGAAACGCTGGGCCAACCTTACTGAAACTGATGTCGATGACCAAATTATAGCGGCGCTTCAACAACCGTTGATGTTCCTGTTTTTCATCATCGGCCTGTCCTTTGCCGTGCAGTGGATTTCCTTTGATGTGCAAACCGAAGAAATTTTAATTCGGATCGTAAAATCCATGATCGCCTTCACGATTTTCTGGACGGGTTTCCGTCTGGTTGATCCGATCTCGATCTTTTTTGATCGCCTGTTGGTTAGGCTCGCTGGCCCTGTTGCCTCTGAAGTTAAAAACTATCTGCTAAAATTCTTGAAAATATTCTTATTTGGCTCCGGCATAGTTGCCGTGCTGGCGCAATGGGGCATTGACCCCTGGCCTTATTTTGCCGGTATTGGTGTGCTGTCTTTGCCCTTTGCTTTCGCTGCCAAAGATACTGTCTCCAATTTATTCGGCGGCATTAAGCTGATCCTGATTGACCGGGTGTTTGCAGTCGGCGATTGGATTGAAGCGCCCAGTATCGGCCAAGGCACGGTTGAAGCAATAACCCTGTCGACAGTTAAAATTAGAAAATTCTCCAAAGCCGTTCAAACGGTGCCCAATGGCATAATTGCCAATGAGCCGATCACCAATTGGACCCGGATGAGCAACCGTCGCATTAAGATGGATATTGGCTTGGTCTATTCAACGACATCGGAGCAGTTCGAGACCATATTGGGGAAAATTCGCGACTATATTGCCGCCGATGAGCGAGTTGATCACTCGGTCACCGAGATGGTTCATATGGTCGCCTTTAATGCTTCCAGCGTCGATATCAATCTCTATTACTTCACGATTACCAAAGATTGGGTGGCCTGGCGTGATATTGTTGAGGAACATATGCTGGTCTTTATGAAAATTGTCGAAGAAGCGGGTTCCAGCTTCGCCTTTCCGTCACAGTCAATTTATGTCGAAGGTCTTGAGGGTGATAATCTCAGCGTCGTAAATGCTGCCCTCGACCCCCAAGAAAGTAAAGTTTAAATGTCAGCTGACTCTCCTGTTAAATCTATCCTGGTCGATGTCGCACCCGGAGAAATGATCGATAAAATCACCATCCTCACGATTAAATCTGAGCGCATGGAGGATGCGGCAAAGCTGGTTAATGTGCGCCACGAGTTGGAAATACTATCCTCGACGCGCGATAGGGAAATCCCAAGCTCATCCGAACTTGATGCGCTGACGACGAAGCTGAAAGAGGTCAATGAGGCGTTGTGGGAAATTGAAGACGACATTCGTGACTGCGAAGCGGCCAAAGACTATTCACAGAAATTCATCGACCTCGCCCGCGCCGTCTACATAACCAACGATGAACGTGCCGATCTCAAACGCGAGATCAACATGCTGTTGGGCTCTGACATCGTCGAAGAAAAATCCTATAAGGAATACTAAGGGGGTTTGTCATTCTGACGAAGTCAGAATCCGGCATGCTTCAACTAATTCTGGATCCTGATCAAGTTCAGGATGACGGCTTTTCTTATTCAGTAAATTGTCACTGAAACGCACCGAAACTAAAACCGCCATTTTTTGGTCACTCCGGCAGCTGCGAATATTTGTTGAATATCGCGAACGCGTTTGAGCTTCACCAAATGAGATTGGCAGGTCGAACAATCTGAGCTGCCAAAACCGGGTACTGGAAATTCTGCGTTTCTCATCGCCGCCGCCTGTGCCACCAATGCACATTCGCTGCCGCCCGCGACAATTCCCAAGGCGATGAGACGTCCTTTGCTGGTAATGTGGTCAATATGCCAATGCAGGCTGGATTTGGGGCGAATGTGGCGACCCAGACGGGCTTTCAGTCCACCTGGCCCGTAAGCGCTGCCGCCATAGAAATAGAGCCCTTTATTTAGGATAACCCGGTCAAATTTACCTATGTCGAGTTGAAGCGGCTCCTGAAGGCGTGTGACAAACCCGTAAGCACCCGGAGTATTTGGTATTTTATCAATAATATCAGTGGGTTGAAGCATTATATATTTTAAGGCCAAAATCCCTAAATTGGCAACATAATTGCATTGTAATTGCAGTATTTCGTATTTTGGGCGCAATAGGCTGCACGTTATGGATAAAAACTATACGGATGGCGAGATTATTTTCCGCGAGGGCGATGCAAGTTCATCGGCCTTTGTGATTGTGTCTGGCCAGGTGGAGCTGCTTAAAAACACTTCTAGTGGTCCGGTCAATGGCATGGTTTGCTTGGCGATCCTGTCAGCTGGTGAGATCATCGGAGAAATGGGTATTGTCGACCGCTCCGCCCGTAGCGCAACCGCCCGGGCTGTTGGCTCGGTTACGTTGGATGTAATTGAGCGTGAGGGTTTTCTGGCCTCGCTGAAAGAGCAACCCGATGTCGCCCTGACGGTGATTGGTAATCTGGCTGAGCGCCTCCGCAATTCAAATGAAATGGCTGTCCGTCCCAAAGTCAGCAACGCCGCGCCGACGAAACTCGCTACGCTTTCGACAGGCAGTAATCATTCTTCTTCTCATTCTTCTGCTGGTGCATTGACGTTATGGGATGCAATATTGAGCTTGTTTACCAAGCCGCTGGATAAAAGGCGTTTGCTTGAGTTTAGAGTGGCGCGTCTCGTCGGTGATGAAGATGGCAGCCAGACGAATTTGTTGGTCCGCGCGCTCTCCAATCAACCTGAATTGCGGGTCAAAGCCTATGAAGAGCCCTTGCCGGTAGAAGATACTGAAGAGAGATCGGCGTCGTTTCTGCAATCTGCTTTATCGACTGGGCGGCAATGGCTCGCTAAGGATAAGGCCGATCTGCTGATCTGGGGTGATGTCAATGAAGTTGGTACGGTCATTCATTTGCGTTTTGCCTCGCATGGCGGTGAAGCAGATCATCCAGGTGGGTTCCTGATATCTGACCGTCTCGCTTTGCCGACTAATTTCGATCCGGAATTTGGCAAGCTGCTCTATGCCGTTGCGGTTGCCGCGGTCGTGCCGCGCACCGAAGCGCAACGGCATTTGGTCAAGCCGCTTTTATTGCCGGCGCTTGAGGCGGCACAACAGGCCGAACAGGAGCCGCCCCATGAACTGGTGGCGAGAGATCAAGCGACGATCCAGGTTTGTTATGGTAATGTGACGGCCTTAATAGGTCACTACATGGGTGATCCAAATTGGCTCCGCAAGGCAGCGACGGCGTATCAAGAGGTCTTGGAGGCAATTTCAAAGGATGCCGACCCAATAGCCTATGCGAATGTGCAATATCACCTCTACCGGATACGTCAGGTTCTGGGAGAGCGCGGCAGTGACCCAGAAATTTTGCAAGCCGCCGCCACGGGTTTTGAGGAACTTCTCGAGCTCTTTAGCTATGGAGATTTCCCCCGTGAATGGGCATGCCTGCAAAGCCGGATCGGCAGTTCGCTCTATCGATTGGATGCTATCAACGGTGAAACGGCCTTGTTGAAAAATTCGATCGCGGCCTATCAGTCATCGTTGCACGTCTTTACCAAATTAGACGCTCCGCTCAAATGGAGCGAAGTAAAAAACAACCTCGCCCAAGCTCTTCAAGTATGGGGCGATCTCGCCCGCAACACAGAAATTCTCGAGCGCGCAGTCGCGGCCTGCCAGGAAGCTTTGCAAGTGCGCAATCGATTGGAAACACCGATGTTGTGGGCTGCCACCCAAAATAATTTGGGATCGGCACTCTTTTTGCTCGGTCGTTTGACGGAAGATTCGGAGCATTTAGAAGGTGCTGCCGAGTCTTTTGGCAAAGCGCTGGAGATATATCAGCTTTATGGCGCGGCGCGGTTGAGCCGGGTGACGGATCGTAACATGACCAAGGCTGAGAATTTATTGCGTGCTCGCCTGGCCAGGCGCGTTGCCAAAGTCTATTGGGATGGTGATGAAGTCGGTTCGAATGAAGAATTGTCGAAAAGCCGCCGCGATCAAATTTTTCGCAATGAGATCGAAAATCACGCTGTTTCATAATTCCTATCCGATGCAGATTAAATTTCACAACTTGTTGATATCATTGAGGCATTGATGCCATTGGAATTCTTGGCTAAGTTGCAATCAAGGACCTTAAAATTTTGAGAGTTGAAGAGTAATTTATGACAGATCGTGCGGCGGTTCTATTTGCCAATGATGCGTTTTACGTTGCGTTTTTGAGTCATGATATCCAGGCTATGGATGACCTTTGGGCGCGAGGCCAGACGATTAGCTGTGTCCATCCGGGTTGGAATCACCTCTCGGGTAGAGATGTCGTTATGGAGAGCTGGGACGGCATATTGGCCAATCAAAATGGCCCGATGTTTGAGATTAAAGGCGCGACCGTGAGCGTCTTTGAAGATACCGCTGTCGTCATCTGCTATGAAGTCTTTGAAGATACCACAATGGTCGCGACGAACGTCTTTGTCAGAGAAGACGGTGAATGGCGCCTCATGCATCATCAGGCAAGTGCGTCACCGCCACCGCCCGTTTCAGATGAAGTTGAACCGCCAAACACCATTCAATAATCTCACACTATAATTTGGGTTAAAAACTTAACGGATTTCCTAAAATCGGGCTTGATTCAGCCGGACTGTTGGGAGACCATACAAATTATACACATTCACTTAAAAACAATTGCGACTCCATCGATCAGAGCCATTTCTGCGTTGGTTTCGGTCGCAAATAACAATTTGACCTTAGGATGAGACGACATGCGCAAATATCTAAACATTAATCTTAGTGATCAATCAATTGAAACAGAAGAGCTTAATGGCTTGGATTCAATTCGGGTCGGTCGGCATTTCATTGCAAAAACCTTGCTTGAAAAGGGAGCCGCGACCGTTGATCCATTGGGGCCGGATAATCCGCTGATTTTCTCAGCCGGGCCTTTCGCTGGCTCAAACTTCTCAAATGCTAATCGCATCAGTGTCGGCTGCAAAAGTCCGCTCACCGGTGGCATCAAAGAAGCCAATTCTGGCGGCACCTTTGCTTTTGCTTTGGGTCAGTTAGAAATTGCCGGCTTTACGCTAAATGGCCAGTCTGATGACTGGGTGGTGATCCGCATTCCGCAAGAAGGTGATATTTCATTTGAAGATGCATCACCCTATCTCGGCAAAGGCAATTTTGAAGTAAGCCGCATGCTGCATGAGAAATATGGCGACAAAGTCAGTCTCGGTATCTGTAGTCCGGTCGGCGAATATGGCGGCCTGATGGCTGGTATTTCCTTCACCGATCCTGAAAAACGCCCGGTCCGAATTGCCGCCAGAGGTGGCGTCGGCGCTGTTATGGGCTCTAAGAAAGTCAAAGCTATTGTTGTCGATCGCCACAAAATGCCGGAGTTCAGCGACCGTAAAAAATATATGGGCTCGGTCAAAGCCTACAGCAAAATGCTGGATGAGGACCCGGCGATTGACGCCTTCCGCAAATTAGGCACCGCAATGGTCGGTGACTTCACCAATAAAGTTGGTGGTCTGCCAACCCGCAATTTCAGCGCTGGCACGATTGTTGGCAAAGACGAGGGCCCGCTGAAGCTTGGTGGTCAATATATCCGTGAGGTAACTCTGGAGAGGGGTGGTGAGCCGACCCATGCCTGCATGCCAGGCTGCATGATCAAATGTTCCAACATCTACGTCGATGAAGACGGCAAAGATATGGTGTCGCCTTTGGAATATGAAACCCTTGGTCTGGTGGGCAGTAATTGCGGCCTGACCGATCCCGATCACGTTGCTTTTTTGAACAATATTGCCAATGACCTTGGCATTGATACCATCGAAATCGGTGCGACCATCGGTGTGCTGATGGAAGCGGGCGAAGGCGCGTTTGGAGATCATGATTACATGGCAGGCGTGATGGAAGATATCCGCGATGGCAATGACAAAGGTAAGCTTTATGCGCAAGGTACCACCAGGGTAGGTGAGCACTTTAATGTTAAGCGTATTCCAGCGATTAAAAAGCAGGGCATCAGCGCCTATGATCCCCGCGAGATTGAAGTTACTGGTATTTCCATGATGGTAACCGCACAAGGGGCGGATCATACCACCGGTAATATTCCGACCTTCCAATGCAAAGACAAATCGACAGAAGAATTGGTCGCGGCCAGCTTGGACATCCAAGAAGATTGCGCGGCTGCCGATTCCTTAGGGCTTTGCCTGTTTGGTCGCTCGGTGACCAATATCAATCAAGATTTTATCGCCGACGCGTTGAACAGCGCTCATGGCACGGATCTGACCGAAGGCTTTATGAAAGAGCTCGGCCGGGAAACGCTCGCCATGGAATGGCAATTTAATAAAGACGCCGGCTTTACCGAAGAAGACGATGAACTGCCACAATTTTTCTATGATGAGATTCTGGCAGATAAAGACGTCGCTGCCCGGCATCACACAACAGAGGTCAATGCCGCTTTCCGCGCGTTGATCGAAAAGTAAGCTGAGCCATTAGCTTTATTGCTATTCAGTAAGGCCGATCTCGTTATAACAGCGAGATCGGCCTTTTGTTGAAGAGTGTCCATTTTCTCAATTCAACGGGAATGTAATTTAAAACAATTATGCGGCCTCGTCTTCCTGGTCAGTGGCACCTTTGTCGACAGGCTGCATCCGGCTTTCCCGTTGCCCGCTAATTTCCAGGCACCGATCTATCCATTGCGAGGTAAGCTTTTCCTGCACTGAATTCTGCCGCAAGCGCGCGCCGAGCAGACTAAAATTGACTTGCTCCAAGGGTTGATCCTGGTTTGAGCAGGAGAAGACGAGCGTTTGTTCGCCGGTCTCCTGATTGACATGGGTCTGCACACATTGACCGCAAATTTCTTTCATCATGCATTGCATTGGTGAGTTGATGCTGGCGATGGCGTGGAAACGGTCTTTAATGTGAGGCAGCAATTTGCCGCGCAACGCGTCTGCGACGGCACCCATCATGCCGTGCGAGCCAATGACAACGGCCCGGTCAACATCGCCAATTGGGATAATTGCCTGGCCGAGATTTCCTTCGGCATAATTCACCATCGCATCAATGATGTTGCCGACATAGGTTTTGTCCTGTGGCCGGTCCGGCACAAAGCCGGGTGCTTCATCACAGCACCAGATGATGGTATCAGCCGCGGCTTCAATCTCAGCGACTTTGTAGCGATCAGTGATCGTCTTATAGCCGGCGAAATAAAGCACTTTAGAACCAGCAGCCCGCAAAGCCTGACCGATAGAGAATAAGACAGCATTGCCCAATCCACCGCCCGCCAGCAAAACCGTTTCACCCTCGGGGATCTCCGTTGCTGTGCCGGTAGGTCCCATTAAGACGATCGGCTCGCCCGGTTGAAGCTGGGCGCATAAATCTGAGGACCCGCCCATTTCAAGAACAATCATCGAGACCAGGCCTTCCTCTTTGTCGACCCAGGCACCTGTTAAAGCTAATCCTTCCATTGCCAATCGGGTTTCATCAACCATCGGCGCCAGAGTTTCAAAATTTTGCAGTCGATAAAACTGACCTGGCTGAAACTGGCGGGCAGCTTGTGGGGCCCGCACGACAATTTCAATGATTGTATCATTCAACCTCTCAACTTTGTGGACGACAGCCCGCATTTCAGAATTCAAGCCGGCAAAGAAAACGTCATCTCCTTCCGTATTGGCCGGTTTATTTTCCGCCAGTATTTTGCTGATTGCCGGGTAGCCTTGTAGGGCGCTGGCCATGGCGCTCACCACGTTGCCGGCAAACGAGGGGTGAAGATCGCCAAAGAAACTGACGGCGCGACCATCCTCTTCAATATGCGCTAAAACGTGTACGTCTTTGGGCTTTTTGATGCGTTCGGGCTCTACCGGGGTGCCATCAAGGTCAAAGGCCTTGAAGTAACGGCCATCGAGTTCGAACCGCTTTTCATCTTCGCGGGCCAAGACGGTGTTGGGTTGCGTGCCGGCAGCGATCAAGACGGCCCGGGCGGGAAGTTTTTCAACATTGTCCAGGGTCAGCCACGTGCCATCTCTGGTGAGGCGTTGTTTGTTAAGGGTGAGGTGGCTGACATGGCCAAATTTATCGACCAAGGCCGTAATCGGCGAGAGACATTCAGCAATTGTAATGCCCTCTTCCAAGGCTTTTTCGACTTCTTCATGGTTGAGCGTATAGCTTGGGCTGTCCATCAAACGTTTGCGATAGGCAACCGTAACGCCGCCCCATTTCTTCAATAGCTCTAGGATATGAGGGTCGCGCTCTTCCATTTCAGCCACCGCCCGCTCAGCTCGAATTGCCTTTGCATGGCTGATGAACTCGTCTGCGATTAGACCTTCTTCCTCATCCCAGGCAGCGCGTATTTGGGTTTCACCTCGCTCTTTGACGAGTGTTTCATAGCGCTTTAGAAATTTTTCAACCTGCACGGGGTAATAGGCGAGCGCCTCTGTTGCGGTATCGATTGCGGTAAGACCTCCACCGATTACGATAGCCGGCAGACGAAGCTGCATATTGGCGATTGATTCCGACTTTGCCGCACCGGTGAGTTGCAAGGCCATCAGAAAGTCTGAGGCTGCCCGGACGCCACGGACCAATCCACGTGGGATAGGGATGATTGTTGGCCGGCCGGCGCCGAGCGCCAAGGCGATATGATCGAAGCCGCGCTCGAACGCATTGTCCACGGTAAGCGTGCCGCCAAATCTGACGGCACCGAACATGGCGAATTGCTGCCGCCGTTCGACCAGGAGGCGAAGGATTTTTAGGAAATTTTTGTCCCAGCGAACCGTGATGCCGTATTCCGCCACACCACCAAATCCAGCCATAACACGGTTATCCAGCTGCTCCTCAAGTTCTTTAATGTCTTTAATCGGCTTAAATGGCTGACGTTTGCCGTGGGCATCAACGCCGGATATTTCGGCAGGTAATGGTTCCATTTTGAGACCATCAATGCCGACAACGGTATGCCCGTCATTCATGAGGTGGTGGGCCAAGGTATAACCGGAAGGTCCCATACCGGCCACGAGGACACGGAAGCCCGTAGGTGCCTTGGGAAGCGGGCGGGCGAGGTTGAGTGGGTTCCACCGAGTGAGCAGGCTATAAATCTCAAAACCAAAGGGGAGTGCCAGAACATCTTTTAAAATGCGGGTTTCAATTTCAGGGATGTTGACGGGATCTTGCTTTTGGTAAACGCATGATTTCATGCATTCATTGCAAATTCGATGGCCGGTTCCGGCTGTCATCGGGTTTTCGATCACCAAGGCAGCCAAGGCGCCAAGAGCAGACCCTTGCGCTTTCAGAATATTCATTTCCGAGATACGAACGCCCAGCGGACAACCGGTTAAAGGAACGCCAAAAGGACTATTAGCAAAGTCTGATTCTTCCTCCTTGGGATTGCTGAGCAAGCCCTTGGCACATGAGTCTTTGCCCTGGTTGTGGCAATAAATGCAGTAATGTGCTTCTGAAAGAGCGCCTTTTAAGTCTTTGCCGGAATCAGTGAGCTTAAAACCGGCGCGCCGGTGCAGACGCTGTTCGGGGAGCTTATGCACGGCATATTCAGAGGTTAAATCCATTTCTGCTGGAACCAGACGTTCAAAATCCAGCTTGCCGGGCATTTTAAACAGATCACCACCTTGATGCTTTGCCCTGCCTTCAGGCGTGCGCAGCGCCCAACCGGCATAATTGAGGGCGACTTCAATGGCCTCGCTTTGAGCTTCGGGTTCTTCCAACCAGGCCGAAACTTTCTCAACGAAGATTAACTCGTCTTTGGTTTCTTGAAACCGGTGTCCAAAGAGGGATTGCAACTTTTGACTAAGTTCTTCACCGTCAATCTGTGCCGCCTTTTCAGGTGTTACGGCTTTAAAGGCTTTGCGTTGAACGAAGGTGCGTTTGAAATCGAAAAAGGGTCTTAAAGCGTGATGGCATTCGTTGAGCCCATCGATCTGATTTTCAATGCCAAACAGTTTACTTAAAAAATTCTCTAAATGAGGACCTGCATCGATCAGAATTTGGGATTCAACCTTATCGTCCGGTTTATTCACGCGACCGGCTTTTAGTTGATCCGTGAGATCCGAATTTTGCTCACTCAGAAAATCAAGAAAGGCCGCATCAATTTTGGCGAGCCCGTCCAATTCATACAATTCATTGAATTTCAGATTAAAGCCTAAATTCAGGCCGGAATTTTTATCACTATTTTTTGGCATCGTTCGCTCCTCATTCATCGATCACGATTCATCACGCGCAACCCGGCACAGGCCTGCGAAAATATGAATCCTCTTCCCCGAGGTATCTGGATCTGATCTCAAATGAAGGCGATTGGGTCAAAATAGCTTGCCTGCTTGCCGCCTTTTTGTCGGACAGTTATATAGTCCGTTTATTTAATTGTTTGGTAGGCTAACATTTTTTTGTTTATAAAACAAGCTAATTGGTACCGGAATGCGTATATAAATTACTTTAGATGAAACCCATCATTTGTCGCGAAATGAAGGGAGAATTTTTCGCCAAATTGACTTTGATTAAGGCCAGGGTCAATTTTTTCACTCATTCTCCGGTGAAATAGCCGTTTTCTATGAATAAGGTTTTCGCCTATGCGCTTTTTAGCTTTAGCTCTGTTCAGTATCCTTTTTGCATATTCTTATCCTGCCCATTCCCAACGACCGGGCGGGCCACCGCCAGCCGCCTTTGATGCGTGCAGTGCCAAGTCAGCGAATAGCGATTGCTCGTTTGATGCACCGCACGGCACTGTCCGTGGCACGTGCCGGAACGTCAGAGCAAGTCAGCAAAAAGGTTTGGTTTGTGCGCCGGGTAATCGTCCTGGTGCAGGTCAAAGTAGGGGCCCAGAAAGGCGTGGTCAGCCGAATGCCAACCGGCAGAATGATAACCGGCGCGCCGGGCGGAGTGGTTCCTTGCCGTTTGGATATGATGCTGGTGCGCCATTCGCCAAAGCAATTAGGCTTACCAACAAATTGACCGATACCAGTCAAGGCACCTGTTTCGACGAGTCTCGGGTTATTGAATGCCCGGCCAAAGGCGAGAAATATTATGGCCAGGATGCCCATTACCAAGGCCGCCTGCCGGCCTATCGAAATAACAGCGATGGAACGGTAAGCGATCTAAACACCGGTCTGATGTGGCAAAAAGCACATAACGCCGAACGGCAAAACTATAATGATGCCGAACAGGCTTGCTCGGATCTGACATTGGCCCGGAAAAGTGACTGGCGCCTACCCAATCTAAAGGAACTCTTTTCAATCGCTGATTTTAGGGGTTCCCAAGGTCGACATTATTTCATCGATGACAAATTTTTTGATTTCTCATTGCCGGACAAAAGTATTCTCGAGGGTGATCGTTTTGCCTCGACCCACCGCGTCGAGATGATGGGTCAAACCTGGTCAAGCACGATCTATGCCGGCGATCATTACGGTCGTACGGGTGTCGAAGGCGCTTTTTTCTTCAACTATCTTGATGGTCATATTAAGCAGGCGCCGACCCGGGGACGCTCAAGTTTATTCTATCGCTGTGTTCGCGGGCCCAAATGGGGGGACAATGATTTCAGAGACAATGGCAATGGCACCGTCACCGATAAGGCGTCCGGTCTGATGTGGCAACAATCGGACGACAATAAAACCCGCGATTGGCCGGAGGCTCTGAACTATTGTGAGAATCTGGACCTTGCGGGCTATCGTGATTGGCGTTTGCCGAATGTTAAAACCCTTCAACACATCGTCGATTATCGTGACTATAATCCCGCCCTTGATACCGATTATTTAAAACAAACCGATAAAGCGGGCTGGTTCTGGTCGTCAACAACCCATGGCGACAATATTAAAATGGCGTCCTATGTTTGTTTTGGTAAATGTGTTTCGGTTGATGGCGTTGATGTACATGGCGCCGGAGCTCAACGGTCAGACCCAAAAACTGGCAATCCCAGCGATTTTACGTCGCTTGGCGGGCAGCGTGACGAAGTTCGGATAAATAATTATGCCCGCTGCGTTCGAGATGCCGGATAAGCTTTACCGATTGGCGGCATCGCCCAGGAAGTCGCGCTTCATCACCTCGACGCCGGCATGTCGGATGATGTCATAGGCGGTTGTTGTGTGAAATAGGAATTGCGGAATGGCGAAATGAAACAAGAAATCTTCGCCGATAAACTGGAGTGGGCCGACGCGGATTTGGATTTCTAACTCTTTGTTTTCGCTGCCTTCAAATTGTTCCGCTGTGAGCGTGTTAAAAAAGTCTACGGTAAATTTGATGCGGGTTTGCAGGTCGGCAAATGACTTTTGGTTATCATCAAACTCTGGTGTGTCGACGCCGGCCAGCTTAGCCGCCGCCTGGGCTGAGTGAAATGTTGCACGCTGCACTTGTTGGGTCAGAGTAAACATATCGGGCGCTAGGCGGCGCTCTATGAATTCGGCCGGGTCAGGATCGTTTTCCTGGCAAAACGCTTCGGCTTTGTCCAGCACAGCCGAAAGCGAAGCGAGGGTCTGTTTGAACATCGGTACGGATGCTCGGTGCATGGTTAGAGCCATTAATCTATCCTTTTGGTTGTTCGTTATTCAGGTGCGACGTTTCGGCGCAAGTAATAGATAAAGATCAGCGCTGTCAAAAACATTGTCAGGCTATATGTGGCTGCAGGAATGACGGCCGGGCCACCGCCAAACAGCAATGTCGCGACCGCAATTGCCAACGTGCCATTTTGCAATCCGCACTCTATCGAAAGTGCAATTTTTTGCCGCGTGCCGGATCCGAAAAGCGAGCCAACACCCCAAGCCAGGGCCAGCATGACGACATTGAGCGCCAAAGTGACCGCACCGGTATCGGCATAATATTCGACAATATTGTTGCGTTCCTGATAGATCGCGCCAAACAGAACCAGCGCAAAAAGCACGGCCGAAATCTTTTCGGCACTGGCGTTGAAGCGGAGCGCAAAGGTCTCGGCAAAATGGCGTACAGCGAGGCCAATCAACACCGGAACCGTGACAATGGCAAAAACACTCACCGCAATCTTGGTAACGGAAACGTCTCCCTTTACCGTTTCACCAAAAAAGTGGCTGTAAGAAAAAGCGACGATAAGCGGAATGGTGATGACGCTGAGGAGGCTGATGATGGCGGTCAGTGAAATTGACAGCGCCACATCGCCCCGGCCAAAAGAGGTGAGCAAATTTGACGTAACGCCGCCCGGCGCTGCAGCAATGATCATGACACCAAGCGCAATTTCTGGCGGCAGGGTAAAAATCGACACCAGCACAAAGCCAACAATCGGCAGCAAAATTACCTGTGAGAGCAAGCCGGCGATAAAATCTTTGGGTTGGCGGGCAACGCGGGTAAAGTCCTTGGCCGTTAGGCCGAGGCCCAGCGAGAACATAATAAACGCAAGTGCCAGCGGCAAAATAACATTGGTGACAATACCCATAACAAAGCTTCCCCTAATCGTTTTATTTTGACGGAGCTTTGCACGATCGGGATTAACCGTCAATTAATGCCCAATCATCTGCGTGATCACGAAAAATCTATTCTTCTCCGGCGTCTGCTCCGGTTATGATTCCATTTGAAAGATTAACGCTGAGGAGAATGGAAATGTCTGCCGAGTTATTTTATTTATTTTTAACATCAATTTTGCTCACCTTGATGTGGATACCACACATTATTGGACAGGTTAAACATGGCGGGCCGTTGCAGCCCGAAGAATATGTCAAATTGCGCGATAGTTCCGAGTTGCCCCATTGGGTAAAACGCGCCAATCGCGCTCATATCAATCTGGTCGAACAATTTGGCGCCTTTGTCGGCCTCGTTGTGGTTGCGCATCTGCTTCAGGTGTCCACGGAATTAACGGCCTTGGCAGCAGCGATTTATTTCTGGAGCCGCATTCTTCATGCCGTTGTGATGATTTCAGGCATTAAAATCGCCATGTTGCGGACGTTGATATTTACCGCATCCTGGGCGGCACTGCTGGTCATCGCTTGGGAGATCGCGGCAGCGAAGTTGTTCTAATCTTGGTGGCAGGACTCTAGAATTTAGAATGTCCGCCCTCCCAAAGCGGAACGATATGGCTGTCCCATTTGTTGATAGGGAAGCTAATCAAGATAACTCAATCAATTTTTGTCTACAGATAAATGTCTTCCAAGGTGACGCTGTCGCCAAGCTCAATATCGACGGATTTCGATGCGTGGCCATCAGCAGAGATTTTCACTTTGTAAGCTCCGCTGTTTTCATCGAGCATATCAAATTTGAAATCGCCAAAAACATCGGTAGTCGCCTCGGCGATAACGTCACTGCCTTGGCTGAGCTTAACACTTGCGCCTTGAACACAATCGGATGTGCCGTCTTTTGTCACTGCGACACTGCCGCCAATAAAGCATTTATTGTAGCGATAGAGGTTCTTGTAATAAACCCGAGGCCGAGTGCCAAATTCGGGATTGAGAACTTCCAGTCCCTCGGCTTCGGCCAATTTCGCCATGTCACCATCATCCAGTTTTTTGGCGGCAATCGCTTCGGTCGCACAGACAGAGACCGCCCGGGGTTGCTTCCAACCATCATCTAACAAATGAGCATCGAAGATCCAATGTTGCGGTAGTTGGAGGTCCTCGTTCCACCAAATTGCATTATAAGGGCAGCTTTCGACCAATTGCTTTTGGCCTTTGGCTTTCTCGGGGTCAATGATGACAATGCCATCAGCACGTTTAGAGACCGCGCCATTTTCGGCTGCCTTGATGCAGGGTGCGTCATCGCAATGCTGGCACATGACGGGGAGGTAGGCGACATCGATCATCGGTGCCTGGCCGCGTTCTTTGCGCATAATCTCGATCCAGCGGGCGCCATGCTTCGGCATTTCTTCGGCATAGCCTGGGAAGGTGTTGTCGACATGTTCATCCTGGCAGGCCAGCACACACATATTGCAATTGGTGCAGTTTTCAAGATCGATGATGAGGTTCCATTTTGACATAATCTTATTCTCTCTTTTCTTACTCTGCCGCAACTGCGGGGGCGACATTATGTTCGGCTTTGCCATCCCATAACTCAATTTCAACCAAGGCCGTGGAATTACCCATCGAATGACCTTTTTTGATCTGAGACTTCTTTGGTGTCAATAGGTTCAAAATACCGCCGCGGTCAACTGAATTACCGGGTTCTCCCAAAGGCTCGTAGGTTGCGCAAGATTCATAGCCATGGGTCGAGCCCCGCGGCAGGCGTTGCGTCACCAGGGCGGCACAAACGACAGCACCTTGATCATTATATACTTTCACCAGATCGTGCATCTTAATGCCGCGCTCGGCAGCATCGTCGGCATTAATCCGGATGATCCAATAGTAAAAGCCGTCGACTTCAACCCGATGGTCTTTGATGTTGTTGATGAAAGAATCTTTGCCGTCACCTTGAGTGTGAAAGGAATAGCGTGGATGCGGGGTCAACATACGAAGCGGGTGCTTCGCTTGAGACGGAGCATCAAAGGCTGGGTTATATTTAACGACAGGAGGCCGTTCCGGGTCATGCGCATCAAAGCGTTTGAGGCTCGATGCTTCAAACTCAATTTTGCCCGATTGCGTTTGAATGCCTTTGAGATACTCGTCTTTATAGTCAGACGGCAATGGCATTGGCTCCGGCACATCTTTCTTACGGTCTTCGTAATACCAATTCCAAGATGTCGGATCGCGCAATTCTTCTTTTTCTGGAGGAATGACGACATAGCCTTTACGGATGAACTCTTTCCACGAAATAATCTGCGGCAGATCAGACCCATCAAACATACGCTTTGCCCAATCGAGCTCAGAAATGCCTTCGGTGAAGTAGGCGCTGAGACCCAGACGTTCACAGATTTCTGAGAAAATCACATAGTCAGATTTGGATTCTCCCATCGGCTTGATCGCTTGATGCTGGAACACGGCAACCCGGTTGTTGAGCTGGGTCTGGCCATGGAAAGCATAGCCGCCAAGCGCTGCCCATTCGCTGATGTCGGGGCGCTCGAAGTTGGTGCAGGCGGGTAAAATAATATCTGCAAATTTTGCTTCGCCTTCATTCCAAATCGCTTGGCTGACACAAAACTCAAGATTATCTGAGCGGTACATTTTCACATGGCGATTAGAATCGGCCATCGTGCTGATAAGCGAGCCGCCAATTTTGTAGAGCATCTTGACCGGCGAGTAGCCGGGTTTCGGATAGGAGATCTTATTAAACTGCGCTTCGATGCTTTTGCCGTCCCAGGCATAGCCCTCTGCTTTGCCTTCCATGATGGCTTCCGGCAACCACATCCGGGGGATGACCTGCTCGACCGTGTTCATGCTCGGCAGTTGTGGCATGCGCTGATAAAGCTCAACCGACATGGCGGTGTGGTGTAGGTCGCCCGACATGCCGCCTTCGGCATAGCCTGGGAAATAGAAGTTGGTGTCGACTGGCGTACCCCATTGCAGGTTGCCCATATTGACGCCGGGCTTACCAAGCCCTTGCATCGCCATCAAGCAAACCAGCGAGCGTGCCCATTGAATGCCCGTCGCATTGCGGCAGGCTCCACCATGGCCGTTGCCCCAGCCACCGGCAGCGAGATAGACTTTTCTGTTGCCCCATTTGCGGGCCAGCGCCCGAATGTCCTTGGCCTTGAGATCGGTTTCAGGCTCAGCCCATTCCGGCGTTTTGGCAATGCCGTCTTCGTCACCCATGATGTAGGCTTTCCATTTGTCGAAACCGGTTGTGCGGTTTTCAACGAAGTCTTTGTCGTAGAGGTCTTCATTCATCCAGACATTGGCAATCGCCATGGCAAGAGCCGGCGACGAAGTGGGCTTAGGGGCCAGCCATTTGCCGCCCAGGAATTGTGCGGTATCGTTGTAATAAGGATCGATGTGGATGAGGTCGATGTCGAGTTCTTTCAACCATTTACGCCGGACCGTGCCTTCGAGGGAGCCATAAGCGCCGCTGGTGCCTTCGGGATTACTCGCCCAAAAGACAACCATCTCGGCTTCTTTAAGCAGATCTTCGACGGTGCCGTAGGTCTCGGTCTGACCAACCCGGAGCGAGCCGCCCCAATGGTGAGCAGCGCCCCAATACCAGCCTTCCCAACTGTCAGGATTGTGCAGCACACGGGTCATGCCGACAGCGTTAATGAATTTAAAGTCGGCGCTGAGATAGTAGCCGACATTGCCCCAGGTATGGTGCGAGCCGTGAGAGTTGGCGATGGCGCCGGGACCATGTTCTTTTTTGATACGCTTAATTTCACCAGCGACGATGTCCAATGCTTCATCCCAAGAGATGCGCTCATAGCCGGAGCTGCCGCGGTTTTGCGGATTGCGTTCTCCGTTCGGGTCAAAGTCGACGCGCTTCATAGGATAGAGCAAGCGGTCTGGCGAATTGAGCATGCTTTTCCAGTTCATGCCATGCGGCGCCAGCGTCGTCTTGCGGGGCGGGGTAAAAGTTTTGCCGCGCGCTTTTATCGTCCAGGTCTCGGGATCACTGTCATCAAAATCGATTGGTGTTATCCGAATGAGCTTATTGTCTTTGACATATAAAAAGACCGGCCCGCCATTTGTCATATTACAAAAGCGCGTGACACCGCCGCCCATGTCGACACCATATTTCCAGCCGACTGTTTGGGTTTGCATAATCGTCTGAGTAAACCACGAGGTGAACTCGTCGGGACCTTCGAGGTTCAGAAGGAAATCTTTCATCGCATTGATTTGCTCAAGCTGATCAACGGGCGGCATCAGAAGCCGGGCGGCAATTTCAGAGGTTTTAAAGGTCAGCACGATATCGGCATCAGCCTTAACGCCGCTGCCGGAAGAAACCCGGCCATCTTTGAAGGTGAACCAACGCCCGACAGAATTGTCTTTGGTCTTCATTTGAGCGGTAAAGTTTTTCTCTTTCAGCCGATCGCGAAAAGCTTGATAACGCAATGCCTGCACCCAAATCAGTAGCCTGAGGCCAAACAGAATAATTGAGAACTTCAAGGGGGCCATAATTGTACTCTCCAATGAAAAAAGTGATGGAAGCTTCTCCGAATGAGAAGGCAATTCCACGTTGGTATTCTACTGCCATTGCCAAGAATACTATTTCCAAGGGATTTCTTGTATAATATAATTTATATAATGTATACAAAAATATCAACATCCCAAGTGTGTTTGCACCTACCAGCCAAGGTACTCCTGCTGGTGAACTAAATTTAATAGTTCTGAATATTAGAAATTAGCGATTTTGAAGGAGCTGTCAGACTAATGCGAACTTGTCTCTTTAATGCCGCACAAAAATGCAGCCAATTGGCAAGTGCGGTACGCGCGTGGGGGCTAAGATCAATATCCATAAATTCGGTTATTTCAGATCTCATGCAGTTTATGACAAGGACCGTGTGCGGTTTACAAGTATTCCAGCGTTAATTTATTTTATAGTACAGTGAGCTAAAGACTTGAATGACATGGCTGACTTTTGTTTATTCAACCGATACCACACCCAGCCAAATATTCATTATTAGTGCCAACAGTGCGGGTGTCGTTGATCACGAAACCTTCAATACGAACGAGTAATTGATGGGTCACTCCAGCTACGATCAGGCGGTTAGCTGGTTTTTGCCGCAATTACCTCCATTTCAATCAGAATTTTCGGATTAGCCAATTCGCTGATAACAACCCAAGTGGATGCCGGTATATGGTCATCATTTAGATATCGAGCCCTATGCTTGCCGTGAAATGAACGACCACTAGGATCGGTCGAGTAAACATTTATTTTAACAATGTCCCCTACCCCAAAGCCGGCATCCTCTAAAATCAAAAGAGTGTTTTGCCACATTTGTTCATCCTGCTCCTCGAAGGTTTCCGGCATGGTTCCATCTAGTCTGATACCGACCTGACCGGCGAGGTAAAGCCATCGAGCATTTGGTGGCACTTCAACCGAGTGGCTATAAAGCCCGCCTGGTCGGGCTACTGTTTCGGGATTTCGAGTAATAATCATCACTTCCTCCTTTGTTGCTC
>JABIHH010000052.1 GCA_018649725.1 Rhodospirillaceae bacterium
CCGCCGATGGTCCACAGCGCCCAGGAGCGAGCCTTGACCGCGGGTGCTCAGATGACAGATATATATACCGATCCGTACGAACTCAAAGAACTACGTAAAGAACCGAGGACATGACTTTTCTTGATGAATTAGGCGGCGTGCCAACCGTCGATAAGGTGCACAATCTTCTCTATGATAAACTCCTGAGCCACCCCTGGCTCAAAGGCTTTTTTGTCAATTTCGAGCGGTGGCATTTGATAGAGCAACAAACGGAATTCATGTCCGATCTTTTTGGCCGCCCGCCAATGTATGCCGGTCGAGCCCCGATGCGTGCCCATCAGCATATCTTTATTACCGAAGAAATTTTCATGCTCCGCCACGAAATGTTATTTAAGTCTCTCGACGAAGCAAACATCTCAGCCGAGCATAAAGAACACTGGTTGAAATTAGATCTCGGCATGAAAGCGGCGATCGTCAAACAGAGCGTTGACGAATGTGAGCCACTTTACAAAACCGGCGATCTTATCGTCGTGCCGAAGCCGCCCGGGTTCAGCTAGCTCAAATCACGGATTAAAGCGAGATAGGTCCAATTCTTAAAGGCAAAGGTTAAGCCGCCTTTTCGAACCGTGCACGGTCATGGGGCTCGTTGAAGTCGATGCCTTCGGGACCTTTTGGGATTGTACCGGTCGCATTGACGCGGGGGCCCGTCCAATAGTTGAGTTTAGCGGCTTCGAGCCAGCACCAATCGGCGATGCCCGGCTGCTGATAAAGCTCGCGGGTGTAGTTCCACAGATTGGGATATTGATAAAGGTGCTTCTTGTTGCACTTAAACGCGTAGTGATAGACCGTGTCGAAGCGGAACAAAGTCGGGAACGCCCGCCAATCGGCACCGGTCATCCGGTCGCCTGCAAGATAGCGCTGCTTCGATAAAATCTCTTCCATTTTATCAAACGCCATGAACAAACCATCATAAGCTTCTTCGTAAGCTTCCTGAGAGGTCGAAAAGCCCGCTTTATAAACGCCATTATTCACATTGTGATAAACGAGATCATTGATTTCTTCGATGTTGTCCATCAGCTCAGTAGGAAAATAATCATAAGCGCCATTGCCAAATGCATCGAACTCAGAATTCAACATCATAATGATTTCAGAAGATTCATTATTCACGATTGTGCAATTCTTGGAATCCCACAAAGTCGGCACGGTTACCCGGCCGGTATAATTCTGATCGGCCAGTTGATAGACCTCATGAAGATATTTGATTTTTTTAACCGTGCCCGGCACAACGTGATTGCCCTCAGGGTCAACCGCATAGCCTTTGTCGCCACCAACAACTTTGAACAAGCCAACGTGATCAACAAGGCCTTTGAGGTGACGAAAAATTATCGCCCGGTGCGCCCACGGACACGTCTTTGATCCATAGATGTAATAGCGCCCCGACTCGGCCTCAAAACCAGATAAACCATCCGCTGAAATTACACTTCTGAAACTGGTCGGCAGATGATCGAACTTGCCGCCCGAGCCCCGGCTTTTTCCATCATCATCGGTCCATTGACCGTCTACGAGCATACCCATATCGAATTACCCCAAAAAATTAGAACTGTTTAAAAGAGAGTCTAACGAAGTAGACCGCCTAAGCCAATAGGATTGCACCGCTGATAGCGACCAAAACCCAAAGAACGATTAGTCGAAACGCCGCACCCGGCAACAGTTTGAACAATTGTATGCCGCCCCAAACGGTTATCATATAGGGTCCGGCAAAAAGCAGTATATACCACCAAACGTCTGGTCCCACATGCCCCGACAAAAACGTAAAGCTAAAAACGGCGACACCCATTAGACTGGCAATCGTCGTGATGTTCGAGCGTTGCACTCTCACCTCATCCGGCAAAGATAGGAAGTACAGCACGACAGCCGGTCCGCCGACAGCGGCTAGGCCATTGATAAAGGCACCAATGCTGCCAGCGACAAAGCTCGGAAACATGCCCCTCGGTCCACTGTATTGCCACCCCCGCAAGCTGATCAGGGTCACAAACAGAACCAAACCAGCGATCACCTTTTTGACGATGGCTGGATCTAACGCAACGAGGAAAAATGTCCCGATCGGCGTGACGCAAAGCAGCGCAACGATCATCGGGCTGATTTCACGCCATTTGGTATATTTTACAGTTGAAATTGTGAGTTGGACAGCGGCGAATAAGCCGAGACCGCAAGTTGTCGCCACCGCATCGACCGGTGACCACATTAATGAGAAGAGCGGCACCATGACGAGCCCAGAGCCAAACCCCGTATAACCGCGGATAATCCCGCCAGCAATGACAATCAACAGGACAAATAAATTTTCCTGGGTAAATATGAGATGGGTTAATTCTTGCAGCACGATCAGTTAGACATGCGACGCCATTGAACGTTAGTCAAGTGTCATACTTTGATCCGAATATTTGACATTGACCGTGTAGCTGCCTTCATTCACCACCCAGCGATCCAGCGTATAGGTTCTGAGGCCCGCTTGGTGGAACGGGTCAGCATCGGCGATCTCTTTGGCTTCTTCAAATGAATTTGCCCGGATGACTACCATCCCCCGAACCGGCGCTTGGCCGCCTTCTTCAAACATTGGACCGGCGGCAAAGAGAATACCTTTCGCTTCCAACTCAACCTGGCGCGCCAGATGATCCGGCATGACCGGCATCATTTCTTCCCGTGTCGCATTTGGCACGGTGAAAATAACATAAAGCTCTTTGCCGAGATAATTGCGTGTCAGCTTTTGTGCTTCCTGCTCTGGCTTATCATTTTGTTCTTCTGACATTACGCAATCTCCATGCTTTGATCAGAATATTTCACCGTGACCGAATAGCTACCTTCATTTACTTTCCAGGTCTTCACCTCGAAAGTTCGGAGCCCGGCTTTATGCAGCGGATCTTCGGCAGCGATCTCCTCGGCTTCTTCCTGCGAGCTTGCCCGAATGACGATCATGCCCGTGCCTGGCCGCTTGGCCGGATCGGCGACCGCATCAAACAAGGGTCCCGCCGCAAATAAGATGCCCTTTTCCTCAAGCTCTAACTGGCGTTCAAGATGAGCCGGCATAAGCTTGCGCATCTCTTCCATCGGTGCAGCAGGTTTGGTGAAAATCACATAGAACTCTTTTTGTAAGAACCCGGCAACTGGGCTTGGCACTTGTTCTTCAGCCATAAATAAATCCTTTTAGGCGTTGGGGTTTTCAAAAGCATAGGCGGTTTGGTAGGAAGGACGTGCTTGGACACGCTGCCACCAATCGCCTGCTTTTGGCCGCTTTGACCAATCAACGAGAGTATCCAGTCCATTTGCTTCAAACCGCTCGATAAAGGGGGCGACGGCAATATCGGCGAGACTAAATTGATCTCCGGCAAGCCAGACAGACTCACCCAGCGTTTCTTCGATTTTATCCATGGCCTCGCAAAGACGTTGCTCGGCAAATGCCTCTTGATCTTCTGAGACGCCATTTTCCAATCGCTCTAGCATTGCCGCTCGTTTATCAGCATCCGGAAAATTTTTCAAAAGATCGCGTTGTTCTTCCTTAGTGAAAAGCTTGTTCACACGCGGCACATGTCGTTTGTTATA
The DNA here is from genome assembly GCA_018649725.1 of Rhodospirillaceae bacterium. Lineage (GTDB taxonomy): Bacteria > Pseudomonadota > Alphaproteobacteria > Rhodospirillales > UBA2165 > TMED23. The sequence goes on from JABIHH010000052.1 coordinate 3,577, forward strand.
AGAAATGACATTTATATTTTTGTGGATTTGAAATTCAGCCACATCCATCCACAAGCGCATTTTCGCGCGTTCATAAGTGTCTTCAGGCTTCAACGGTATTTCTGGAAAGGTGTCATCCAAATATTCGATAATAATATTGGATTCGATAATCACCTTGCCATCATGATCCAACGTCGGCACCACGCCTTTCGGATTTAGCCTTACATAATCCGGATCCAGGTTTTCGAGTTTGTTGACGATATCGATGTGATGGCTTACCCACTCGATGCCTTTTTCCGCTAGCGTTATTCGAACTTTGCGTGAGCAAGTTGAACTCCAAAAATGATATAGTGTCAGCATAATTTTTCCTTAATCGTGTGGGATTCCAAATTTTAGCCCCTTTTGTTCTGGTCGAGCATACCAGGAATGCGGTGGGCCGGCCTTTGCCGGATCAACATGACGCGGCTCCCAGCTATCGTCCAGCACATCCATATCGCTAATAAGTTCACATAGACCACCAGCTGGCGTCCACATATACCAGGAATAATTTGATCCCAATGTATGGCGGGTCGGGCCAATATGGGTTTGCCAGCCCTGCTCCTCCATATAGAGGCCGCGCTGCATAACTTGGTCGAAATCTCTGAACTCATAGGCTGAATGTTGCATACCGTAGCCGCCGCCAAGCTGTTGCAGGAGCAAATTGTGATGATCATGCGAGCCACCGGCGCGCATAAAACATCCACCCTTGCCGATCCGGTCCGATAATTTAAAGCCTAGTCGATCGAGATAAAATTTCGCCTTCTCGACAACATCACCTTGAACCGAATGGACCACATGACCGATCCGTACCGGGCTCGCGAGCGATGGCGTTGCTCCATAGGCAGGTTGGTTTATCCGCATTGAGTTGCCAGGTGCATTAATGGTGGGATGGGTTTCTTTGGCAACAGTTCGTTTGGTAACACAAAAGCCTAGAGAGTTTTTAGCATCATCACGCGTATGAAGAGAGCCGTCTTCGGCTTCGATGATTTCTCGGTCTTTACCAAGCTCATTCCCAATCGCCGCCAGTGTTTCCGCGTTGTCCGCCCCCCAAATCACTTCACGTCCGCAGGAGCCCTCAAAGAAAGGCATATCACAATGGACCGGTGGCAAGGAGGGGTTATCGGCATTGCGAAGTTGAACTGTTGTTTTTTCTAAAGTCTCAAACACCGCGCCCGTCTCATCACTGCTGACAGGAATAAGGCCCCAATCAGTGAAGTAGCGCGTACATTTTTCGAGATCGGTCACACCATAGATGACCGCTTCTACCCCAATTATATTCATCTTCCCCTTCTATTTTTCTTTTTGTTGAACGTATTCTAAGACTTTGATTTCCCGGAAACAAGCAATGTAACAAGCAACCTGATTTAACATAAGTCTTGCCAAATCCCCCCGACCCCTATTTAGATTCACCTAAAGCTAACAACAGTATTTTATGGGGAGACCACAATGTCCGATCTATTACTTATGGACCGCGAGAACGACATCACCACCATCACCATCAATAGCCCTGACAACGGCAATCGGGTAAGTGATGAGATGGCAGTTCAATTGACAGATATGTTCAACGAGGCTGGTCAAAATTCTCATTTCATCATTTTCAAAAGTGTCGGCGATGACTTTTGTCAGGGCCGTGCCATGATCGGCGAAAAGCCGGGCGCTCTGCCAGAAGCCCTCGAGATGCGAGGCAAGTTCGACGTCGTATTTGATCTTTATGACGCCTACCGCAATTCAGAGGTGCCGATCCTGGGGGTTGTCCAAGGCGAGGCCCATGGTTTCGGTGCGGCGCTGGCGGCGTTGACCGATATCACCATCTGCAGCGACCGGGCTAAATTCTCACTGCCCGAAACCTCACACAACATCATGCCGACCATGGCAATGTCTGCCCTGATGGGCCGCGTTGGCCGCAAAGCCTTGATGTATATGACTTACACCTGTGATGTGATCGATGCCGATACCGCGCTGACTTATGGATTGGCGAGCCAGGTTGTGCCGCATGATGAGCTGGATGCCACGGTCGAAGCCGCGATCGGCAAACTTGCCCGCATTCCACGGCCCGCCATCAAAGCCGTTAAAGAGTTCTCAACCGAAGCCGAAGAACTCTCTACCAAATCCGCCCGCGCCTATGCCCGGAATTTGCACGCTACGATAAATAGCTCGGAGCGTATGCGGGATTAGAAAAAAGCCGTCATTCTGACGCCAGTCAGAATCCAGAAAACTCTAGATCCCGGGTCAAGCCCGGGATGACGAACTGTGAATTACTCCCCGCCACCTTTACGCTCATGCACGGGGCTGGTGGCGTATTCGGGTGTTACTTTGACCTCCAGCACGAGCGACGCCCCTGCCCGGACTTTCTCGATCGAGGCTTTAAGCGCCGGGATCAGATCTTCGCGGTTGTCGACCGGGCCTTCGGCGCTGAGACCTTGGGCTTCGGCCAGGGCACAGATATCGACTTCAGGATCATCCAGGCGTTGGCCGATCCAGCGATTCTCAGGCGGGCGCCCGCGTTTTTTAGCGACGGCTTCTTGGTGCATCTCATCATTGAAGTAGGAGTTGTTATTGGCAACAACGATCAGGACAGGGATGCGTTCATGCGCGGCGGCCCAAAGTGCGGTTGCCCCCATCAAGAAATCGCCATCACCCAAAATCGCCATGGGCAGGTATTTGGATTTCTTATCACGCAAAGCCAAAGCGGCGCCGATTGCATTGCCTGTACCGGCACCAAGTCCGCCGCCGCCGGCATTGCCGAGATAGGCCCAGGGATGGTTGTAGTAGGCTTCATCGTTGGGCCAACCAATTGTGTGACTGATCAGTGAGATGTCATCGTCTTGCATAACAGAGCGCACCGCTTGCGCCATATCGCGGATGCCGATCGGCCCCTGCTCTTGCGGCTCAACAGGCACCGGTTCGATCACTTGATAAGTCTGCCCTTTGCCGGCTTTCTCGACAATCGGTAGCAACTCATCAATGAAGGCTTCTGGCGTTGTCGGCACATGAATATCGATCGGTCCATTTTGGCCATGATCTTTGCTCCAGCCGCCATGTAGGTGGTAATCTATTGAGCAATTAATGACTTTCGGCTTCACTTCGCCGCCATTCCAGGCGTGATTCATCGTGCCGCCAAGATCAAACCAGTCGAGGCTTAAGACCACTTCGGCTGCTTCATGGGCATCGCGCACCGGGCCGCCGACAAAGAAGCCTGCGATATTTGGCACACTCAAGGGGTGATTGGTCGGAAAGCCAACTTCTTGCCAGGAGTTATTAACTGCTTTTGCGCCAGTCGCTTCGGCGAGGCGAACCCGCTTGTTCCAGGCATCTTCCGTGCGCTCCATCCGGCCGGCTAAAATGAGCGGATTGTTTGCGCTTAGGAGCAGCTCAGCCACTTCTTCAACAACACCAGCCGACACGCCGGGCGGCGGTGGAGACTGATAGCGCCCAACATCATTAAACTCAGGCCATTCATCCAATTGCATTTCTTGCACAGCCGCATCGAGGCAAATATAGACCGGGCCATAGGGCGGTGTGCAGGCGATCTGGCGGCCTTTGCGAATCGCTTCAACCGTCGCTTCGGGAGAGCCCGGTTGGTCATCCCATTTTACATAGTCTCTGATCAGTCCACCCTGATCAGAAGCGGTATGAATCCAATCGATATGCGGACGGCGGAGCGATGCATCCACTGGACCGGTCGCCCCAATGATTACCATCGGCACGCGATCACACCAGGCATTAAAGATGCCCATCGTCGCGTGCATGAGGCCGACATTGCTGTGGACGATACAGATCAGCGGCTCGTTGCAGGCCTTGGTGTAGCCCTGGGCAATCGCAATGGCATGCTCTTCATGCAGATTGAGCAACATCTTCGGATTTTCATTGCCAAGGAAATTCACCATGCTGTCGTGCAGCCCGCGATAGCTTGCACCTGGGTTCAGGCAGGCATAAGGAATACCCGTCTCGCGAAGCGCTGTGGCAATAACATCACTGCCCCACATGGTTTCATTGGAATTGGCTTTTGTCTCGTCGCTCATATAATTACCCCTTGTGTTCTCTTCTTTTTATTTTGTGAAAATCAATATAAGTATCATAAACAGCCAAACCGGCCTTAAAAGCACAAATTGGAAAAACAGCTCTTTATGTCTTCAAGTATGCGCTCACCAAGCCTCGACCTTCTTGCTTACTTGCGAGAGAATTCCCTGCGGGAAACCGATATTCAACGTCGCTTGCGCGAAGCGACGGACAAGCTCCCTGAATCAGGTTGGGAAGTCGCGCCGGAGCAAGCGCAGTTTTTGGGCCTTCTCGTTCAATTAATGGGCGCTAAAAATATCCTGGAGCTCGGTACTTTCACCGGCCACTCAGCTTTAGCGATGGCCATGGCCTTACCCGAAGACGGCAAGCTGACCACCTGCGACATGATCGTAGACTATACCGACATTGCGGAACGCTATTGGAAAGAAGCCGGCGTCGCTCACAAAATCACGCTCCGCATTGGCCCGGCGCCTGAAACCGTTAAAGCCCTGGTCGCAGAAGGCCAAGCCGAAAAATTTGATCTCGTTTTCATCGATGCCAACAAAAAAGACTACGACACTTATTATGAACACGCCCTCAAGCTCGTCCGCAAAGGCGGCCTCATCGCGCTCGACAACATGTTCTGGGATGGCCGCGTTCTGGATCAGGACGACACCGTAAAATCAACCGTCGCGCTTCGGGATTTGGTTAAAAAACTCCACAGCGATGAGCGCATCACTTTCTCCATCCTACCCCTAGATGACGGTCTGGCACTGGCTTACAAGCGCTAGAAACTATTTGAAAATTTCATGCAGGACGAGGTCGCCAGGTTTTAGGCCAAGCCTCGAAGCTGTGCCGCCGTTGACTTCGAGCACGGCTAAAGCGCGGCCTTTTGACGAGATGACAGCTTCGGAGTGCGGGATGGTGCGCTCGGCGATGTTGATGATTTTGCCATCCGCGCCAATGAAGATCATATCGAGCGGTATGAAGGTGTTTCTCATCCACATGCGAATGCGTTGCGGAATGCGGTAGTTGAACAGCATCCCCGCATCGGCAGCCATGGAACGGCGATACATCAAGCCTTGAGATTGTTGTTGATTGCTGAGAGCCAACTCGACTTCAAAGTTATGGAGGCCTTTGGCATTTTTAATTGCCAGTTTGGACTTCTTAAACGTTGCTAAGCCTTGCGCCTGCACATCAAAGCCGAGTGACGAAACAGCAACCGCCAAAGCCGCCAAAAACCAGCGGCGCGAGATTTTTTGTGTTTGGTAATTCATATCGTCAGTCTACGACGACAAGACTGTTGTGCCAACGCTAGATCGCGTTATAGTCGTGCCTTCAACCCATACCGCTGGGGGGAGCCACTAATTGGCTGAGAGGTCTCAATTGAGAGACGACCCCAGAACCTGATCCGGCTAGAACCGGCGTAGGGACAAGTGAGTAATGACGAACGATCTAACAGCAAACAATTCTCCAATTTCGCTTTCCTTGCAGGCCGAGCGTCTGGCGTTTGACGACTTTACCTTGTTTGAAGGCGTTGAGCTGGAGCTACCCGCCGGCGCGTGGACATGTTTGTTGGGCCCGAGCGGTGTTGGCAAGACCACCTTGCTTCGCCTAATCGCCGGCCTTATCCCAGGCGCCGAAAACATCTCGCTCCATTGCTCTGATAATAATCCAATTGAAGGCAGAACGGCCTATATGGCGCAGCAAGATTTACTCATGCCCTGGCTGAGCGTCCTGGAAAACATATTGCTGGGAGCTAAATTGCGCGGCGAAGCACCTGACAAAGCAAAAGCGCTCGACCTGCTGGACCAAGTCGGCCTCACCGCCAATGCCGAATCCCTTCCTAGCTCATTATCCGGCGGCATGCGCCAACGCGCGGCCCTCGCCCGCACACTAATGGAGGACCGTCCCCTTGTCTTGATGGATGAGCCGTTCTCCAGCTTGGATGCGATTTCGCGGGTACGTATGCAGGATTTGGCAGCAAATCTTCTGACCGGTCGGACCGTCCTGCTGGTCACTCATGATCCCCTTGAAGCCTTGCGGCTCGGCGATCGCATTCATGTCTTATCAGGCAGGCCGGTTCACATCGACGATGCCTTTATGCCGCACGGCCAGCGTCCGCGTGATTTACACGACCCGGACGTTCTGAACGGGCAAGCTGATTTGCTGGAACGCCTTTCCGCCGCTGACCAAAAGGGGGCCGCATGAGCATCGCCCGCCCCCTGATTATATTTCTCGGCCTGCTCCTTATCTGGCACCTCATTGTCATAGCAAGCGGTGTGCCGCCTTATATCCTTCCAGCCCCCCATTTGGTTTTTCAAGCCTTAGCGGAGCGGGGAGATATATTATTTAGTCATGCTTGGATCACCTTGCTGGAAATAGTATTCGGCTTGGCACTTGGTACTCTTCTTGGATCCTTGAGCGCGCTGACGTTGAGCTATTATCAACCGGCCCGGCGCTGGCTTATGCCGATACTCGTTGTCAGCCAGGCCATCCCGGTATTTGCATTGGCTCCGATCCTGGTGCTCTGGCTTGGCTATGGCATGGTCTCAAAGGTCGCCATGGCGACACTTATTATATACTTCCCCGTGACAGCCGCTTTCTTTGACGGCCTGCGCCGCACCGAACCCGGTCATCTTGATCTTGCAAAAACCATGAATGCGACGCGCTGGTCTGTTTTGCGGCACATTCGAATTCCAGCAGCCCTGCCCGCTTTTGCTTCCGGCTTAAGAGTGGCCACCGCTGTTGCGCCGATTGGTGCGATTGTCGGCGAATGGGTTGGTTCCAGCGAAGGTCTTGGCTTTCTCATGCTGCATGCCAATGGCCGGATGCAAATCGATGTGATGTTTGCCGCCCTCTTTATCTTGGCGGTTATTGCTGTCGCCCTTTATTACGCCGTCGATGCAGGCTTGAAACGTCTGCTCTTCTGGTCTTCCGAAACCACCACAACCGAACTCTAAGGAAACCAAATGCTATACCGACTTCCCCTACTCTCGTTCCTCGCTCTTGTGGCGTTCAATTCACCAACGCTCGCAGCCGATAAACTCACCGTCCTGCTCGATTGGTTTGTGAACCCAGATCATGCGCCGTTGATCATTGCCAAGGAAAAAGGCTTCTTTAAAGCAGCTGGGCTGGACGTCACTTTAATTGCGCCATCGGATCCGAGCGCACCACCGAAACTCGTTGCTGCCGGCAAAGCAGAACTTGCTGTCTCCTATCAGCCGCAACTCCATGTTCAAGTGGAACAAGGCCTGCCACTTATTAGAATTGCCACCTTGGTCAGCACGCCGCTCAATTCCCTGGTTGTCTTAAAAAACGGGCCTATCAAATCGATTAAAGATCTCAAGGGTAAAAAAGTCGGATTTTCTGTTGGCGGTTTTGAAGACGCCGTGCTTTCGGCCATGCTCAATAAATATGGGCTTAACCTTAAAGACGTGACCCTTATTAATGTGAACTTCTCACTCTCACCTTCCATTGTGGCTGGCAAGGTTGATGCCGTCATCGGTGCGTTTCGGAATTTTGAGCTCAACCAGATGGATATCATCAATAAGCCCGGACGTGCCTTCTATCCAGAAGAAGAAGGTGTACCCCCTTATGATGAGTTGATCATCGTTGCCCATAAATCTAAGACACGTGATAAACGCTACCGCAGATTTGTCGATGCGATTGAGCAAGCCGTGCAATATCTGGTCAATCACCCGCAAGAAAGCTGGGCAGCCTTTATCGGCGCGCATAAAAATCTGAACGATGAACTGAACAAGAGAGCGTGGCGTGATACCATGCCGCGATTCGCACTTCGGCCCGCCGCGTTTGATCGGGCACGCTACCATCGGTTTTCTAAGTTCCTTAAAAAGCAAGGGTTGATAAAGAATACTCGCCCAATTTCCGATTATGCCATTGAACTGCCTTGAAGCTTGGACTAAACCCCGCTAAATTTTGTGCCGCCGGGAGGAAATTTAATTAAACAGGTACGGCCTAACCGGCGGCCGTGAATATGTGGGGTTTTAGGTGTTGCGGAAGCTTGGACTGGCGATAGCGCTCTATGTGCTGTGGCTATTGCTCTCAGGGATTTATGAGCCCCTCCTAATGACATTAGGCGCCGTGTCGTGCCTACTCGTCGCCTGGATTGCGCACCGCATGGAAGTGATCGACCATGAGGGCTTCCCTATTCACTTGGGCCCCAAAGCCCTTACCTATTGGCCCTGGCTGATTTGGGAGATTGTCAAAGCCAATATCGATGTCGCCCTCATCATCATCAAACCCAAGCTCGACATAAGCCCGGTTATGTTTCGCTCAGAGGCCAGCCAAAAAACTGAAGTTGGTGTCGTAACATACGCCAATTCCATCACCCTGACCCCCGGCACGATCACGGTCGCCGTGAATGACGGCAGTGTTGATGTCCATTCTCTAACCCGAGGCGCCGCCGAAGAAGTGATGTCAGGCCGCATGGATAAGCGGGTTTGTCAGATGGAAGGGGATAGCTGATGTTTATCGCCGCCTCTGCAGCCATCATTGTTGCGATGACGCTCACCCTTATCCGCGCCATCCTAGGACCAACGATCTATGATCGTATAATGGCGGTTAATCTGTTCGGCACGAAAGCGCTTCTGTTGATTGCGGTTATGGGATTTCTAACCGACCGCCCCGAATTTCTCGATATTGCCCTGGTTTATGCCCTGATTAATTTCATCGCGACGATCGCCATTATGAAATTCTTCCGCTTTGCTCATTTGGGACATCCTCATGAGGAAGATAGTTTGGGGGATTTGTAGAGCATGATCATAGATATTTTAAGCTGGATACTGATCCTTTTAGGCGGCGCTTTCTCGATCATCAGTGCAGTTGGTATTTTGCGCCTGCCGGATGTTTACACGCGCATGCATGCCGCAGGAATTGGCGATACACTCGCGCTTGGTGCTTTAGCGCTCGGCATGATGTTACAGGCCGGTTTGACGATTGTGACGGTTAAGCTGTTTTTGATTTTGCTTTTCATGTTTTTCGCCTCACCAACAACGACCCACGCCCTGGCCAAAGCAGCGCTCGCGGGTGGCCTAAAACCGCAAGTCGATGAAGATCAGCGTGAGACACCGTCTCCGGTAGAGCAAGACGCTGCCGGAAAAGGAGAAAACCCATAGAAGATTTTCTCGACATTTCTATTTTGCTACTGATGGCACTAACGGCCTACGCAATCATTCGCCTTAGGAATTTATTTGCCGTCGTCATCCTGTCCGGCATTTTCAGCCTGCTGGCCGCCTTGCTCTACGTGCTTTTGACGGCTGTCGACGTCGCCTTCACCGAGGCTTCGGTCGGCGCGGGTATATCAACGCTTTTGATGCTGGCGACGCTTTCCATTACCAGTGAATATGAGAAAAAGCCCGCGCACAGTGCGGTCCTGCCCATTCTCATCGTTGTCGTTACCGGTGCCGCCCTGATTTACGGCACCTTGGATATGCCGCTTTATGGTGCTGCCGATGCACCTGCCAATCTCCATTTGATCCCCCGCTTTATTGAACAGTCCGGCACCGAAATCGGCATCCCTAATATTGTCACCTCAATTCTGGCTAGCTATCGCGGCTACGATACATTGGGCGAGACCGTAGTTATCTTTACCGCCGCAATTGGTGTGCTGGTTTTGCTTGGCCGCGGTCACAATCGTTGGCGTCCAGGTATGCGCAAGTCAGTAACACCTGAGGACCGGGAGGAAGAAGTATGAACAATCATTCCGTCCTGCGCGTTGTTTCCAAATTTATGATCCCCTACATCCTGCTCTTTGCGCTTTATGTGCAGTTCCATGGTGACTTTGGACCAGGAGGCGGCTTTCAGGCAGGTGTTATTTTTGCCGCAGCATTCATCCTCTATGGACTGATTTATGGCATTGAAAATGCGCGTAAAGTGCTACCCGCAACAGCAACCCGTATTCTATTGGCACTCGGTGTGATCCTTTATGCCGGCGTTGGTTTTGCCGGTATATATTTCGGCGGTAATTACCTCGATTATAATGTCCTTGCTGCAACCGCGACCGGCGGTCAACATTTGGGAATTTTCCTGGTCGAATTCGGTGTCGGCACGACGGTTGCCGCCACTATGGTCACCATCTTCTTTGTCTTTTCCGGACAGGATTTCTAATGATGGATCTCTCCGTTGAAATCCCAGGATTATTTAACTATTGGATCGTGATCATCCTTATGATGGCGGGCTTCTACATTGTTATCTCGCACGGTAATTTGGTCAAAAAGATCGTTGGGCTGAACGTCTTCCAAGTCTCGGTTTTTACACTTTATATTTCGATGAGCAAAATTGATGGTGGCGCGGCTCCGATCTTAGATGAGACAATCAAAAGTTATTCAAACCCGCTGCCCCATGTGCTTATCCTCACAGCCATCGTGGTTGGTGTCGCAACCACCGCACTGGGCCTCGCCCTGATTGTGCGCATTCGTGATGCCTATGGCACCATCGAAGAAGATGACATCATTGAGCTGGAAAGGACTGACACTTAATGTCTGCAACACTTTCCGCTCACCTCCCTGCCCTGCAGGTCGTGCTGCCGCTGATCGCGGCCCCATTCTGTGTCATTTTGCGCAAAAGTGCCGCCGCCTGGTTTATAGCCCTGGTGTTTTCCTGGGTATCGCTGGGCATCTCCATCATGCTGTTGGAGCAGGTCCTCACCCATGGGCCGATTTCTTACTTGCTTGGTTCTTGGCCGGCGCCTTGGGGGATCGAATATAAAGTCGACAAATTGTCAGCTTTCATCATGCTCATCGTGACCAGCATTGGCTCAATCACGATGATTTTCGCTCCGAAAAGTGTGAACCTCGAAATACCGAAAGATCGCGTTTACCTGTTCTACACAATGTACCTGCTGACTTTTGCCGGCTTGCTTGGCATCACGATTACTGGCGATGCGTTCAATCTGTTCGTCTTCTTGGAGATTTCCTCGCTGTCATCATATGTGTTGATCAGTCTAGGCTCGGAGCGGAACGCGCTGACCGCAGCGCTGCGCTATTTGATTTTGGGAACGGTCGGTGCAACCTTCTACATCATCGGTGTTGGATTGATGTACCAGATGACCGGCACGCTCAATATTGCAGATTTGGCTGAGCGCTTGCCCGAAGTGGCCGAGACCAGAACCATTTTGGTGGCCCTCGGATTTGTAACCGTCGGCATTGGCCTCAAGCTAGGTCTCTTCCCGCTTCATGTCTGGTTGCCAAACGCTTATGCCTATGCGCCCTCTGTAGTGACCGCCTTCCTGGCCGCCACAGCAACCAAAGTCGCAGTCTATATGTTACTGCGGGTTTATTTCACCATATTCGGGACCGACATTTTTGCCGCTTTGCCGATCGATGAATTCCTGTTGGTCTTGGGCCTCATTGCCATTGTGACGATGTCGGGCGTAGCGATCTATCAAAACAACGCCAAACGTCTGTTGGCATATTCCAGTGTCGCCCAAGTCGGCTATATGGTCATTGGCATTAGTATGGTGACAGCGACCGGTCTGACCGCGACTATATTACATCTTTTCAATCACGCGATGATCAAGGGAGCCCTTTTTCTGGCCCTTGCTGCAGTTTTCTATCGCATTAAATCGGTAAAGATCGACGACATGGCAGGGCTAGGCAAAGAGATGCCATATACTATGGCAGCTTTTGTGGTGGGCGGCTTCAGTCTTGTCGGCGTACCTTTAACCGTCGGCTTTATCAGCAAATGGTATTTGATACTGGGCGCCTTGGAAAAAGGTTGGTGGCCGGTTGCAGCGTTAATCCTCTTTAGCTCCCTCCTCGCTGTTATCTATTTCTGGAAAGTGATTGAGGTGGCCTATTTTAAACCCCGGCCCGAAAGCGCCGACACCGTCTCTGATGTTCCGCTCAGCATGCTTATCCCATTATGGGTATTGGTCGGTGCAAACATATTCTTTGGCACAAACTCCAACCTCACGGTTTCAACCGCCATGGGCGCCGCTAAAGCACTAATCGGAGGCGCGCCATGAGTCCAGAAAACGCGATCCTTTGGGCCATTGCTGTGCCGCTTATCGGCTCGATCGGCATTTTACTGACCGGCAAGATCGCTAATTTGCGCGAAACCGTTACGCTCGTCACTGCCGTTATTATGTTCTTAATTGTTGGCTCCCTCACCCATATTGTTTTGAGTGGTGAACGCCCAAGCGTTACCCTATTTGAGTTTCTGCCAGGCCTCACCGTAACCTTTACCGTTGAGCCGCTGGGTATGCTCTTTGGCCTCATCGCCTCAGGTCTTTGGATCATTAATTCGATCTATTCGATTGGCTATATGCGCGGCAATAATGAAGGCAATCAGACGCGGTTTTATTTCTTCTTTGCCATTGCACTGGCAAGCGCTGTTGGCGTCTCCTTTGCCGGCAATATGCTGACACTCTTTATTTGTTATGAAATCCTGACGCTCTGCACTTTCCCGCTGGTAACCCATTCCGGCAAGCCTGAAGCGATGAAGTCCGGCCGAACCTATCTCGGTATTTTGCTTGGCACGTCGATTGGCCTGCAATTGCTGGCCATAATCTGGACCTGGCACGCCACCGGCACTTTGGATTTCAAAGCCGGTGGAATTTTGGATGGCCATGTCTCAGGCGCCGCCATCAGTGTTCTGCTCTTCCTCTATATGTATGGCATTGGTAAAGCGGCCTTGATGCCGATCCATCGCTGGCTTCCCGCCGCCATGGTTGCGCCGACGCCGGTCAGTGCGCTCTTGCATGCCGTGGCTGTTGTGAAAGCCGGTGTTTTCACCGTTGTTAAAGTCATTGTCTATATATTTGGCTACGAGTTTTTAGCCGAACAACTCACCACGAACTGGCTGGTTTATGTCGCAGGCTTTACCATCTTAGCAGCCTCCATTGTAGCGCTTCGCCAAGACAATTTAAAACGTCGGCTCGCCTATTCAACAATTAGTCAGCTGTCCTACGTGGTGATGGCAGCCGCCATTTTAGCGCCGCTTTCCATCATGGGTGCCGTGCTGCATATTGCGGCTCATGCGGTCGGTAAGATCACGCTGTTTTTTGCTGCGGGCTCAATCTATACCGCAGCCCACAAAACCGAAGTTAGCCAGCTCAACGGCATCGGGCGCAAGATGCCCTGGACGATGGGCGCTTTTGCCATCGCCGCGCTCTCAATGATTGGCGTGCCGCCGACAGCAGGTTTCTTAAGCAAGTGGTACATTTTAATGGGCGCGCTATCGGTCGAGCATTATTTTGCCATCGGTGTGATCGTCTTAAGTACGCTGTTAAATACCGGCTATTTCATTCCGGTTATCTACAATGCCTTTTTCAAAGAGGCTGATGACAAAGACGATCCACATGCAAATCATGGCGAGGCACCTTTGCCGATGGTGATCGCATTGACAGCAACGGCCATCGCTACGGTGTTATTATTTTTCTTCTCCGGCTTGCCGCTTGAATTGGCAACCCAAGTGGTCGGAAAATAGGAGATGGATCAGAATATGAACGACGAAACAGAACTACCAAAAGATTTACACTGGCTGGTTCGCCCGAGCACCATCAAACTGCTTTGGCGCGGCGGCTTTGTCCTTTTGGCCATCCTCGTGTTGGCTGATTTTGCCATTCATCCGCATGCCGCTTTTGGCATTGATGGTAGTTTCGGATTTTATTCCTGGTATGGCTTGCTGACCTGCTTGGCGATGATTGTGTTTTCAAAGTTCCTTGCGATTTTCTTGAAGCGGAAGGACACCTATTATGATGATTGATGCCTTCCCTCCTGGCGTGATCCTTGTCCTCGGCGGTCTCGTCCTGCCCTTCGCCAGCACGCAGATCCGCTATGCGATCATTTTGTTACTGCCCCTCTATGTGTTGTGGAGTGTCTGGCAGATTGGTGATGGCATTCAGCTGGCCCTGCCGTTCCTTGAATATGAATTAGCTGTCGTTAAAGGTGATGCGCTGAGCCGTATCTTTGCCACCGTCTTTGCGATCATGGCTTTTGCCGGCGGTCTGTTTGCCCTCAAACAAGAACAAGTGGCCGAGCTCGCCGCCGCCTTCGTCTATGCCGGCAGCGCCATTGGTGTCGCTTTTGCCGGTGATCTGATTACGGTCTTTATTTTCTGGGAGATCATGGCGCTTGGCTCCACCATGGTGATCTGGGCCGCCCGAACGCCAGAATCCTATAAAGCTGCCATGCGCTATCTGATGATCCACCTGCTGGGTGGCGTCATATTAATGATCGGCGTTATAGCCCATGTCGCCGATAGCGGCTCGATCACTTTCCAGGCTATGACACCAAATAGCATTGGCACGTGGCTGATTTTGGCTGGCTTCCTGATCAATGCGGGGGCACCGCCTTTAACGGCTTGGTTGCCGGACGCTTATCCGGAAGGCTCGTTTAGTGGTACGGTTTTCTTGTCTGCCTTTACTACCAAGACAGCCGTCTATGTCCTCTTGCGCGGCTTTCCAGGCATTGAGATTCTGATCTATATCGGTGTCTTTATGATTTTCTACGGCATTATTTATGCGTTGCTTGAAAACGACATGCGGCGCATTTTATCTTATTCGATCATCAATCAGGTTGGCTTTATGATCACCGGTATTGGCATCGGCACCGAGATGGCGCTTAATGGAGCGGCGGCTCACGCCTTCACCCATATCATCTATAAAGCCCTGCTTTTGATGTCAGCCGGCTCGGTGATGTTTATGACGGGCGGCAAACGAAAATGTACCGATCTTGGCGGTCTTTTCCAAAGCATGCCGATTACGTGTATTTGCGGCATTATTGGTGCGCTGGCAATTTCGTCCTTCCCGCTTACCTCGGGCTTTATTTCAAAATCGATGATCGCCCAGGCAGCGGGTGATGAGAATCTCTTCTTTGTCTGGATGTGTCTGGCCGCCGCTTCCGCCGGTGTGTTCCTCCATGCCGGTATCAAGTTCCCCTGGTTTGTCTTTTTCCAAAAAGATTCGGGGCTCCGACCTAAAGATCCACCTTGGAACATGCAGGCCGCAATGATCTTCTTTGCCATTCTCTGCATCGGCTTAGGCGTTGCCCCCGGACCGCTTTACGACATTTTGCCGTTCTCAACCAATTATGTGCCCTACACGGTGCCACATGTGGTCAATCAGTTGCAGCTCCTGCTATTTGCCGGGCTGTCGTTCTTCCTGGCCTTGCCTCTCATGAAGCGAACTCTCACCATCAGCCTCGATTGGGATTGGTTCTACCGCAAATTTGGTGTTTGGCTGGTTGGCTTTTTAACGCGTGGAATTGTAGAGATGCGCCGCGATGTCTTTGCCGGACTCAAAGGTCTGGTCGATCGTATCATCAGTCTGGCTTTCAGCAGTCATGGCCCGGACGGGCTTTTTGCCCGCACCAGTGCGGTTGGCGCGTCGGTCGCGGTCATTGTTGTCATGTTGATGATCTTAGTGGTGGCGTTCTACACCAACGTTTAAAGCTATTTTTTAGAGCCTAATTGACGTGGATCCCAGGCCTTAACGGCAACAGCCCTGCCGGTGTGAGAGCGCACGACTTTTGGTTTCACGACGCTTTTCACATCCGGCGTATCATGCGCTCGGTTGAAATCATCTATCATATGCTCCAGCACGATTTCAGCCCGGTGACCGCGTTTACGTGCCGCCTGATAAGCTGGCGTTCGGCGGCACATCTTCGATAGATATTCCGCAGAATGATGACCAAAGCGCCGCCACACACTATCGACAAAAGTTTGAACATCGGCTTCAAGGGTGAGATCGCCATCGAAGGTCGGGCGGCCTCTGGTCCAGGCCCGATGGACGGAGGGCTCGATCGGTCCAATTTCCTCAGCAATAAAAATCGCCGGTACAAGCTTCTTGCCGTTATAAGCAACGGCAAAATAAGATTGTGATAAATAAAGCAAATATTGCAGTTTCACAGGTTGCAGGTACTCATTATCGTTGAGTGCCCGGTCTGAAAACCAAAAAGCTATATCAAAGACTGAATCTACAGCGGCCGGCATGGTATTCCTATTTCCTAACAAAGCCCAATTTTAGGCTGATATATAATCTTTATCATCTCTAATATAATGCTTGAGTTAAAAAAGGTTCAAGGAAACAATACAAGAAATTCAGCCAAATTGCATAACGGGCATTGAGAGCCGTCTTTTCAGGTGCTATGCCTATGTAATAGCTGGTAAAAACAGCAAAATAAAAATTGGTATTTAGCGAGGAAAATTCATGCCTTCGATCAAAATGACGGTAAATGGAAAAGAAGTTTCGGGAGAAGTCGAAGGACGCACGTTGCTGGTCCAGTTCATCCGCGACCATTTAGGATTAACCGGAACTCATGTCGGCTGTGATACGTCGCAATGCGGAGCATGTACCGTGCATGTAAATGGCCGGGCCGTTAAATCCTGCTCGCTGTTAGCCGCCCATGCAGACGGCGCAGATGTTCAAACAATTGAAGGCCTCGCTGACGGTGATACGCTGCACCCGATGCAGGAAGCCTTCCGCCAGCACCACGCTTTGCAGTGCGGCTTTTGCACACCGGGCATGGTAATGAGTGCCATTGGCATTGTGAATGATAATCCTGAGCCGAGCGAGACCGAAATTCGTGAAGCGCTTGAAGGCAATATCTGCCGTTGCACCGGCTATCACAACATTGTCGAAGCCATTGGCGCTGCGGCCAAAGAAATGAAAGCGTAAGGGGACGGATTATGTACGATTTTGAATATCAACGTGCGACCTCTGTAGAAGACGCAACGGCTAAATATGGTGCCGCCGAAGATGCCCGCTTCCTAGCGGGCGGCATGACATTGGTGCCTGTGCTTAAACAACGCCTCGATCAGCCCTCCGATGTTGTAGATTTGGGCGACCTTGATGACATGCGCGGCATCTCTGAAGAAGGTGGCGCTATTGTCATTAAAGCCATGACAACCCATCACGATGTGAATACGTCAGACCTTGTGAATAACAAAATTCCTGCTTTGGCAGCCCTGGCTGGCACCATCGGCGATCAGATGGTCCGTAACCGCGGCACCATCGGCGGCAGCCTCGCTAATAATGATCCGGCCGCTAGCTATCCATCAGCTGTGCTGGCGCTCAATGCAACGATAAAAACCAATGCCCGTGAAATTTCTGCCGATGACTTTTTTACCGGCATGTTCGATACCGCTTTAGATGAGGGCGAATTAATCCTCGCCGTCTCTTTCCCAATTCCCGAAGAGTCCGGCTACAAGCATTTTCCAAACCCCGCTTCACGCTTTCCGATTGTCGGCTCTTTTGTCGCTAAATCATCTGATGGCGTACGAGTAGCCATCACCGGGGCCGGTCCCTGCGCTTTCCGCGTTACAGAATTCGAAGACGCGTTGAGTGGTGGCTTTGATCCCGATGCGATCCGCGATATCAAAGTCTCGGATGATGGGCTCAATACGGACATTCACGCCTCTGCCGAATATCGCGCACACCTGATTAACGTCATGACGCGCCGGGCTATGGGCGAATAACAAACTGACCAATTGAGGTGCCTCAATGGCTGATGCAGGTAAGTCCCCTGAAAATACCCCTGGCAATACCAATGGTGTATTGGAACAAGCTGTAAGCTGGTTGGGTGAAGGCAAGAAAGTTGCGCTCGCGACTGTCATTGGCACCTGGGGCTCTTCGCCCCGCCCGGTCGGCAGCCAACTCGCCGTTGATGATGCCGGTGCTTTTGTCGGCTCGGTCTCGGGCGGCTGTATCGAAGGCTCTGTCATTGGCGAAGCCCTCGAGGTTATGGCAGACGGCAATAACAGAATTTTGGATTTTGGTGTCTCCGATGAACAAGCCTGGGAAGTTGGCTTGGCGTGCGGTGGCAATGTCAAAGTCTTGGTCGAGCACGCCGATGATCCAGCTGAGCTCAATCGTCTGGCAAATGAGCGCCCGGTTGCAACGGTAACTGATCTCGATACCGACAAGCGCAGTTATGTTACCCAAAATGAAGACAGCGGCGATCTTAAGTTGAGCGCTGAAATGCTCGACAATGCGAGATCCGCTTTGCGTGACGATCGCTCAAAATTATTCACCGAAGGCGATGACAATCTATTTGTGCAGGTTTTTAATCCACCTTTGAGGTGCGCCATCATCGGCGCAGTCCACATCTCACAAGCTCTGGTGCCGATGGCGCAAATTGCGGGCTTTGATGTTACCGTCATCGATCCACGGGGAGCTTGGGCAACCGAGGCCCGCTTTCCCGATGTTAAGATGAGCGATGAATGGCCCGATGATGCGCTGAACGCATTCAAACCTGACACGCGGACAGCCGTTGTCACCCTCACCCATGATCCCAAGTTGGATGACCCGGCTTTGGAAGTCGCGCTCAAATCGGATGCCTTTTATATCGGCAGCCTCGGCAGTCGCCGTACCCATGCGGCGCGGCTCGAAAGATTAGGCGAAGCAGGGTTTGGCGATGATGATTTCGCCCGTATTCATGCGCCGGTGGGACTTGATCTCGGTGCGACATCGCCAGCCGAGATTGCCGTAACAATTCTGGCCGAAATGGTAGCCGCCAAGCACGGCAAGTTGGATAGCTAATGAAATTCGGTCCGGTCCCCGTTGCGGAGGCCGAGGGGACGATTCTCGCCCATAGCGCGCGCCTTACCGGACGCGTCTTGAAAAAGGGTCACACTTTATCCGCCGACGACATTGCGTTGTTTAATGAAGAGGGTATCCCGGAAATTACCGTCGCTAGGCTCGAGGCCGACGACATTCCCGAGAATGAGGCAGCAGCTTTGATCACGGCTGCTCTGGCCGGTGAGAACGTCAAAGCCGGCGACGCCTTTACCGGGCGTTGCAATCTTATAGCCAAGGCGCGCGGCCTCCTGCTCTTTGATACCAACAGGCTCAATGAAATCAACCTTATCGATGAGACGGTTACGATCGCCACGCTTCCTGCCTATGATCTCACGTCCGAGGGGCAACTCGTCGCGACCATCAAGATCATTCCCTTCGCCATTTCCAAATCCATCTTAGATCAAGTCATCGCCGCGATATCCGGTCAAGCTTTGGTGTCGATCGCCGCCTTCAAACCCAAATCCATTGGACTGATCCTGACCCGCCTTCCCGGTATGAAGGAAAGTATTCTCGATAAAACTCACGAGACAGCCGCCAATAGAGCGATTGAGTTTGGCAGTAACATCGCTGAAGAAATTCGTTGTGGTCATACCGAACATGACGTCGTCACAGCGATCAACGAACTGCAAAGCAAAAACTGCGATATCATTCTCATTTTTGGCGCCTCTGCGGTGGTTGACCGTGAAGATGTCCTGCCGGCTGGCGTTGTTCAGGCGGGTGGCCGGGTTGATCATTTCGGTATGCCGGTTGATCCTGGAAATTTACTCTTCATTGGCGGGCTTGGCGATACACCGGTGGTGGGTATGCCAGGCTGTGCACGCTCACCCAAACTCAATGGCTTCGATTGGGTGTTGTGGCGTTTGCTCGCCGATGTTTCGGTCAAGCGAGAGGACATTATGCTGATGGGTGCGGGCGGGCTGTTGAAAGAGATTAGCGAACGCGGTCAATTGCGCCAAGATGGCACCGGCACCGCTCCGGCCCGAGAGCCCAAAATAGCAGGCCTCCTCTTGGCCGCCGGGTCATCCCGCCGTATGGGAGAAGAAAACAAACTCCTCACTGATATCGACGGCACGGCCATGGTTGCTCGGGTGGCAAAGCAAATCCAGAAATCAAAGGCCGAAGGTATCCTTGTCGTCACCGGTCATGAAGCAAAAGACGTTACGGCTGCACTTCAGAATTTAGCAACCGGCTTTGTCCATAATTCGGATTACGCAGATGGCCTGAGCACCTCTCTTAAAGCAGGCTTGAATGCGCTGCCAGATGATATAGATGGTGTCATTGTCTGTTTGGGCGATATGCCCCTGCTCGAAGCCCGTCACATTGATCAACTCATAACGGCGTTTGACCCGATTGAAGGTCGCTCGATCTGCGTGCCGGTCCACGGCCGCAAGCGCGGTAATCCGGTTCTCTGGGGCAAACAATTTATCGCCGAAATATTAGCCGTCACCGGCGATATTGGCGCGCGACATTTATTAGAAGAACACGCGGATCAAGTTATCGAAGTACCGGTGGATCAAGATGGTGTGCTGTTCGATGTCGATACGCCGGAACGGCTGGCTGAATTCAGGAACCGCTCCACTTAGGACATAAAAAAACCCAGCAACAGCCGGGCTCATAAACCGTAAATTTCAAACGAGACTACAGGGTCAAACTTAAGTTCTCACCCTTCGGCGGAACTTCATCATAAATTACCTGCGCCGTCGTCTCATAAGAATTGATTATCTTTTCCAATGATGTATTTGGCTGATAACGCGGCGGCTCTCCGCTCAAAGGCGCAGATTGCGCATCGATAGAATTAAAAGCTTTGGCAAAACTCTCACTGGAATTTTCCAGCATCGCATTGTTGATACGGCGCGCCGGAACCTGTTCTACCGGACGGCCGAAACGATCAAACGAACGCGCGCCATCATATTGCCGTCGCTCTCGCTGGGTTTGCGATTGCTGCTTACGCGCATCAAATTGATCATATTGGAATTCTGACTGCCCCTCATAAATCAGCGCATTGATCTGATTTAATTCGGTCAGTTGAGCGGGATCGACATTAGCCACAGCGCCGGTAGCAGCAAACCTGCCGCCGCCGGACGGGATCAAATTCGTACCCGCTATACGTGGCGTTAACGCCATTTTTCACGCACCTAGTTTTATTATTATGCCCTGCAAATATAGGGAAAATTGGCCAAATGTCAATAACTCAGAAGAATTCTAGGAATTTACTTCCAAAAACGCAATAACCCGTTCTGGCGCTCCATATTCATAGAGATTGTTATGTCCGGCTTCGGGAAATTCATAAAACTCTTTTGGACTTGGCGCAGCGTCATACAGTTTACGCCCAAGATGAGCTGGGACCGTCCGGTCTTTGAGGCCGTGCAGGATTAGAACTGGAGCCTTTATGTTACTGATTTTGCTTAGAGAATCGTATTTATCACGAACAATAAGCGCAGCTGGAAAAAATTTAAAGTGGTGGCTCGCAGCATCAACCATGGAGGAGAATGGCGCCTCAAGCACAAGGCCAAAAATAGCCTTATTCTGCGCAATTTCCACCGCCACACCCGCGCCGAGTGATTCACCATAAATAATAGTTTTAAAAATTGGTATCTGCTTATCAGCTAGGAAGGCGAGCGCAGCCTGGCCATCTTTATAAAGATTCTGTTCCGTCGGATAGCCGTGATTCGTACCGTATCCTCGATAGCTCAACAGTAATACACCGTAGCCCGCCTCGAGATAAGGCCTCACTTTACCGGCGCGATACCCGATATGGCCGGCATTGCCATGCAAATAAAGTAAGGTTGGCGCGTCGTCATTTTGCGGCGCTCGATACCAAGCAGTCAAAGAGAGACCATCCGCCGTCTCAACTTTTACGATCTCCATTTCAGCAACACCAAAGGCCGCCGGATCAAGATGAGCCGATGACGGATGGTACATAAGGCTACGCTGAAAGAGATATAGAAAAACGCTCGACCCGATATAAATGGCCACGACGACAAAGACAAAGGACATCATGTTTTTCATGCCGCCATTATAGCGCTCTCAGAATTTGAAAACTAGATGCGACTATCGACGAACCAAGCATCAGCACTGATTTTACAAGCCCGCCCGTGGGTTCTTCCCACCTGCCGATCAACTGCGATCGACGCGTCAAAATCGCGGCAAAGCTGGCCTTTATCAACGTAGTAACTTCGCGTTGGCTTGATTGTTCCAGCGACACCCGTATCGGGATTAGTCCAGGAATAGACCTGACCATCGCTAACATTATCCATCGCGACCTTAGCCGAATCTTTAAATTTCGCGCGATCTGATGGGATTAGGCTGTCCCCATAAGCAAAACCAGCCATACCGCCAAGTGTTGCACCTGCGGCCATAAATAATAAATTGCCGGCGCCGCCACCAAACTGGCTGCCAATATAAGTTCCAATAATACCGCCGCCGATAACGCCAATCGTTTGGCCGGTGGTTAGGCGATTGTTTCCGGAACATGCTGCCAGAAACAAAACAAGTGCCACTATAAGCCCTTTTTTCATCTCCCCTACTCCATTCGTTACAGGCCAAAAAACAGACCTTGGTGAGGATATTCAGCGCTAAATATACCGTCGAAATCGTTTAAAATTTAATAACGTTCGATCTGGCGAAAGCTAATTACAGTAATCGATACCCGCTTAGGCACCGTTTGGCCAAATTTCCACCAAAAAATATATCACATTTTGAAGATATTCATGGAAAATGCCGCTGATAGATAGCATATGACATAAAAGCCCCATTAATTAAGGATAGATGCATGGCGTTTGTGAAAAGAGACGAGACGGGTGCAATTGAGGCAATTACCCTCACCCCGACCGGTGATAAGCCAGAGGTCGTTGATCCGACCTCTGGCGAAGTCATTACCTTTCTGTTTGGTGGCGATCCTCAAGAAGGCGCTCAAGAAAGCTGGATAACGGCCGATCTGTCTTTAGCCCGGGTTGTTGAGGACGTTGTCGATGTTCTTATTAAGAAAAAACTCATCGAAATAACGGATTTTCCAATTCCAGCGCAGCAAAAGCTGATTTCCAGGCGCGGTAAGCGCAACGACTATGGCTATTTGACAGAACTCTTCCCAGAAGATGAGGAAGATGAAGAGTTGTTCGCCTAAATTACGAGATCAGTTTCACCCGTCCGGCCAGTTCAGGCGACTCAACGTCATAGCGATAAGCTCTGAAGACACTATTGTTCGGACCGCGCTGCGTTTCGGCAAACCATGGGCTGACAAATTCCCATACAATTTCACCCTCAGACGTCACTTCAAATACGCGGCCGTTCAGTCCCTCGCAAATTAGCGTATTGCCATTTGGCTGGCGTTGAGCACCACTGATATTGGGACTAAAGAAAGTCCAGGGCGGCGAGCCGGTATAGGACCACATTTCGTCACCGCTCTCCCAATCAAATTCAATCACGCGTGAATGATAAATACCACGCGGCACTTGAATACCATTGGCGAAAAACAACACATTGCCATTTTCCAAAAGCTCGCAATCGTGCTGCTGACCCCATTCATTATCCTGCCATCTCTTAACGACTTTTTTGGTCTTTTTATCAATGACAATGATCATGCTGTTTTTGCGAAAGCTCAGCATGATATCGCCGTTGGGCAACTCGGTGCAGGCATTACAGTGAAGAAACTCTTTACGCGTGCTCATAATATGAAGCGGGAAATCCTCGATATCCAAATCTTCATGGGCATGCCATTCCCAAACCGTTTCACCTGATGGCGTGACTTCTCGGAGATAGTCGCTCCAGGTATCACCATTGTTATCTTCGCTTCCGGCTTCCGCCCCGAGCATCCTCGCTTGCGCCTCCTTTGGCATATTCTCCCAACCAATGTAGATCGTATTACCGTTTTTTAGACGGCGGAAATCGTGGTGCTGGCCGTTATCTCGATACTCCCAGACGATGGTGCCGTCCCATTCAAGTTCGCGCAAAAGCCCGCCCTTGCCACCGCCGGGACTGGGGCCGTCTTCGACTTCCCCGGACCATAGGAGATTTCCGGTGGGCAACATATAGGCATAATTACCGGGCTTGCTCGGGTGTTTCCACTGGTGGAGCACCTCCCCCTTCATGCCAATCAAATAAGTTGCATTGCCGTGAAGCGGTGTGATGATCGTAACGCCTGGATATGCCTTAGCGCGATCATACTCAATTGTTCCAACTGTTGTATGTCTCATGGCTGAGACGATAAGGGGCAAATTCATGCCTGTAAAGATCGCTGGATTGGACGAAATTGATCGCTATAATTTAGCCCGTGATTGATAAACCCAAATTGAAACTGGCCGCCCTTGATCAATCTCCTGTTCGGGAAGGTGGTACAGCCAGTGAAGCCCTTCAAGAAACCGTGGAACTCGCACAAGCTTGTGAAAAAGCGGGTTATCATCGCTATTGGGTCGCCGAACATCATGCGACAAGCTCTTATGCCGGCCCGGCCCCTGAGATCATGGTGACCCGGATTGCCGCGGCAACCGAGCGCATTCGGGTTGGTTCCGGTGGCGTCATGCTTAGCCATTACAGCCCCCTTAAAGTCGCCGAGACATTCAGCTTGTTGGAATCGCTTTTTCCCGGACGTATTGATCTCGGCATTGGGCGTGCGCCGGGCAGCGATCAGTTGACAGCCCTCGCGCTGGCCTACGGCTCCGAGATCGGCATCGAATACTTCCCGACCCGGATCGCCGACATGCTGTCATTTTTGGGAAACTCTGAACCCCCAACCGAAATGTTCAAACGCATCACTGTATCTCCTCAGCCGGAGAATCCGCCGGAGGTTTGGTTGCTGGGGTCAAGCGATCAAAGCGCGCATTATGCGTCTCAATTCGGCCTCGCTTTTACCTTTGCCCATTTCATCGCCCCCGAAGGCGGCGAAGAAGTGTTGCAGGAATATCGGGATAAATTTATGCCTTCAGAATTCAACCCTGAACCACGAGGCAGTTTGGCTGTTTTTCTCACCTGCGCCGAAACCGAAGACGAAGCCCGCCGCTTGGCAAAAAGTCGAGATCTGGTTCTGTTGCGCCGCGCCAAAGGGGAACGCGGTGCCTACCCCTCGGTCGAAGAGGCTGAAGCTTATGACTACAACGAGCAAGACCTCCGTATTATCGAGCACAATCGTTCGCAAAGCATCTATGGCGATCCCGAGCAATGCCGAAAAATACTCACCGACCTCGCCAACGACTTTGGTGTCGATGAATTGGTTATTCTAACAATCTGCCATGCCCCAGCCGCCCGCCGTCGCTCATATGAGCTGTTGGCAGGAGCCTTCGATCTCGCTTAAGCTGTCCTAAATAGTAACAGGGACTAAGATGGCCAAAATTAACACCTACCCTAAAATCGATATTCACACCCATGTCGCCTTACCCGAAGTGTTGGCACTGGTGAAAAACGTAAAAATCAAAGGCAAGGAGCCCGGCAAACAACATTGGGTGCCGAAATCCTCCATGAAAGGACATGCGCAACAATCGGTATTTCCAGCCGCAACGCTCAGTAAACCAAAGGCGCGGCTCAAACATATGGATAAGATGGGCGTCGACATGCAAGTGATCACCATGAATTTGCCGACACCGAGCTATTGGGCAGATGGTGAGACCGGCCAAGGGATCGCGCGACAATGCAATGAAAGTATCGCTGATTTTGTCGCTTCTTATCCCGAGCGTTATATCGGCATTGGTACCGTTCCACTGCAAGATGTCACCCGCAGCGTCAAAGAAATGGACTACCTAGCAAATATTGGCCTCAAGGGCGTGACCATTCCGTCACATATCCGGGCTAAAGATCTCGGGATTAAAAAGTTTCGGAAATTTTGGGCCAAAGCAGAAGCAATGAACATGCCGGTCTATATTCATCCACGTGGGTTTACCCATGACGAGCGATTGCATGAATACTTCCTGTGGAATTCTGTCGGCCAGCCATTGGAGGAAACCTTGGCGATGACATCCTTGATCTACGAAGGCATCATGGACGACTTTCCCAAGCTCAAGATTATCGTTGCCCATGGCGGCGGCTATCTGCCTTATTATGCAGGTCGCACTGACAAAGCCTATGAGTCGCGCGCTGAAACAAGAACGAACATCAGCCACCGGCCAAGCGATTATCTGTCCCGCTTTTTTTACGACACTGTTGTTTTTGATCGTGATGTGTTGGCTCTTTTGGTCAAAAAAGCCGGCGACAAACAAGTCATGATGGGAACTGATTACCCGCGTGGTGAAATTGAAGAAGACCCGATCGGCTTTGTAAAAAAATCCAAGACTCTTTCTAGGAAGAGCAAGGATAGAATTATGGGTTTGAACGCGGCGAAAATGTTTAAGGTTAAAGCTTAAAAGAGCCGGGAGGTTCAGTTGCGCTACATACTTGCCCTTATTTCATTGCTAGTGACATCGAATTGGGTAATAGCCGAACCCATCAAGGTCGATCTAGAACTCGTCATTGCAACGGATGTATCACGCAGCATAGACGAAGACGAAGCCCGCTTGCAGCGCGAAGGTGTCGCTGCTGCACTGCGCTCCCCTTATGTCTTAGCCGCCATTAGAAGTGGCTATCACAAGAAAATAGCCATCGCTTATATCGATTACTCAAGCCGCGACTTCAACGAGATTGTTGTCGATTGGCAGATTGTTAAAGACAAAGCTTCGGCTGACAAATTTGCTGATGCGTTGACGAATGAGCCCCTCACCTTTGGTCGGCGCACGTCGATCAGTGATGCACTTAAAATGGCGGCAGAAATGATTAGGAAAAATAATTTTACCGGCACTCGTCTCACCATCGACGTTGCCGGTGATGGTCCTAACAATCACGGTCGCTTGGTCGAAGATGTTCGCAACGAAGTTATGAGACAAGGAATCACGATTAATGGATTGCCGATAATCAACGACAATGGCGGCTTTGGGTCCCGGTTTCATCTGCCAGACCTCGACAAGTATTATCGCGGCTGCGTTATCGGTGGTGCCGGCGCTTTTTTAATTGTCGCCAGAGACTTTCCTGATTTCGCTCGGGCGATCCGGCGCAAGTTGATATTTGAAATAGCTGAAGCAGCGCCGCCAAAAGTCCAATTGCTAAAGATTGCCACTTCTAACGGCGAACCGCCATCAGCGAGCGGTTTTGTCTATCAGAAAGGATGTGATATTGGTGAAAGAATGCGCGAACAGATCTGGGATGACCCTTAAACACACCGACAGGTAGAACCAATTAATATGAACACGCCGAGCTATGACAAAGACCAAGCCGAGACTCTCGCCCTCAAGGCCATCCATTTCATTCTGGCAGATGAAGAATTGCAACAAGGCTTCCTCGCAACCTCTGGGGTGTCTCCCGATGAATTTAAGGACATGATTGGCGAACCGGAATTTTTGGGTGGTGTATTAGATTTTCTGCTGGGCAATGAAGAGCAATTGATCGCTTTTTGTGAAGCAAATGAGATAGAGCCTACCGAGCCAGCTCGCGCACGGTACAATTTCCCGGGCGCTATTACAGACTATTGAATTGAGAGTTTAGGCGATGCGAGTAAGCGCTTTATCGCCGATACTGCCTCCAAAAGGCTAAAAGGCTTCTGGAGCGACATGTCGGCTCCGTAATCGATTGCAACATGGAGTAAGTCATTTTCCAGATTTGAGCCCGTAAGTCGGGCGGGCCCACCGCCGGACATCGCAATTATTTTTAATTTCGGCCAGCGTCGCCGCAATTCTGCAATGGTTTCCAGACCATTTTTCTCAGGCATAAAGAGATCAATAATCACGGCATCAACGGATTGCGTTTCTAATATTTCCAGGGCGTTGAGCCCATTTACGGCTTTGATTGTCTCGAAATTTTCGAGTTCAAAACATTCAGAAAGATTTTCCCGAATATCGGGTTCGTCATCGACAATCAATAATTTCGCCATATTCCCGCCCTAGGGAAGACGACATAGCGATACTGTTTTAGGCAGTTACACCATCATCATAAAAATCGACAAGGTCAATTGTGCCTTGGACGAGATCGTTGATGAATTCCAGTCGATCTTCCGGTTTCAAATCCACGAGTGGATTCGTATCACTTCCGCTCGCATCAGATAATTCACGAATATTTTCCATCGCACGCAGACAATAAAACCATTTATCTTGACTACCCATTTCAAACTCCTTGATCTAATTAAGTTCAGCAATTCACTTTTAAAACATTGCCTAGCTTTGATCACGAACTCAAGAATCTATGAGTAAACAAGTGTATCTAATTGTAAAAAACGTCAAATCCTAAACAACTTGAGGTTTCTGGTGCACAGATGAGTAAGTTTTCACTTTCTTATCATACATAAGGGAATACTACACAAAACGCGCCAATAATAGCGTCCGTATATTTCAAAATATTGCAGGCAATTAGCAGAAATGGGGAATATTTTCAGAAAATTATGTCATTCATCGAGCAATTGGCGCACGGATTGGGTCAATACCTTTTGATCATAGGGCTTACCTAAAAAAGTAAATTCATTTATCCCGAATAGCCGTTCCGAATCAACATAACCTGAAGCCAACAGTATTTTGAAATGTGGGTAACGATCTCGAATAATCCGTGCCATATGGATGCCATCGATGCCGCCCGGCATAATTACATCGCTGAATACCAAATCAACTGAACAACCAGATTCAATTTGCTCCAACGCATTGGCGGCATCTGTTGCCTGGACGATGTCATAGCCAACAGATGCCAGCATTTCGACGGCAATGGTTCTAACCGCCGTATCATCTTCGACAACCATTATGCGCTCGCTTCCCGATAACGTGCCTTCTTTACTATCTGTCGGAATTGGCGGAAGCGACAAACTGCCAGACCCGATGGGTATCTCCAATACGACCGACGTACCCTGT
This sequence comes from Rhodospirillaceae bacterium, assembly GCA_018649725.1. Lineage (GTDB taxonomy): Bacteria > Pseudomonadota > Alphaproteobacteria > Rhodospirillales > UBA2165 > TMED23. The sequence continues at coordinate 31,981 of JABIHH010000052.1, forward strand.
CCGTTCTTACTCGCCAGCAACAAACTGCCGCCGGATTGTCGGGCAAAGCCATAGGCTATACTCAAACCAAGCCCAGCACCTTTCTGGTCGTTCTTGGTCGTGAAATAAGGCTCAAAGGCGCGTTCGGAGACTTGAGCCGGCATACCGGCTCCGGTGTCGCTAACAGTTAAACGGATATAAGCTTCTTCCTCGCTATCATGATCGGATCCATCCGTCTTGGTTTCCAGGGTTTCCAGAGATTCCAGGACAAAATTTTCTGCTCTAATCGAAATATTCCCGGTGCCGCCACAGGCTTCCATCGCATTTTGAAAAAGATGCTCCAAAACAATTTTGAAATGGCTCTCATCGACTTTGATATCATGTAGGTCGGATGGAATAAGGATATCGATTTGAATTGAAAAATCGTTCTGCACCTGCAATTTTTCAATTGTTTCTAAAATCGCATCAGCGGTCGCGACATTCCGGCGGCGGGCTGGTCGACGGCGGCCCAAATACAGCATATTCTTAGCCATATTAGAGCCACGATCTGTCGCAGAACTTGCGGCAGCAACCCACTTTGAAAGCTTTTCATCCCCTTCCACAAATGTCTCGAGCAATTCTAGATTGCCTTGAATAATGGTCAGGAAATTGTTCAGATCATGTCCAATCTGGCCTGACATCGCTGAAATACTGGACATTTTGGAGAGTTGGGCATGATGAAGACTGCGCCTGGAATGCCAGGTATTATCAGATAAAATAGCAAATATTTCATCTTCACCGTAGCGCCTAGTCGACCAGCGAAGCACCAGACCGTCCTCAGAAACAAACTCGATATTGCCCGGTACTGTTTTAAAAACAGCCCAGCCTTCGGTAATCCAATCGTCCTCTTCGGCGTGCGATAGTACGCTAAACCCGAGATTGGTAATCGCCGTATAGACATCCTCCAGATAGGCGTTGGCATCCAAACTCGCCTGCAATCCAGGAAGTACGGTTTCAGTGAATTCACTGCAATACTTCATTTTTCCCGATTGATCGAATAGGAAGACGCCATCTTCTATATTTGTTAACTCAATTTCCGTCATAGTGCCTTTGATACGCTAAATTACGCTTATTGCTGTAGATAATCGGACTAAATCATATCCCAAAATTATGGTTTTCAAACACTTAACATATTATTTTTGCTGAAATACAGCAACGATGTGCTAAATTGTTATGTTTGGTAACATCAAGGCTGTTTGTTGTTTTGATCTTTTTTTGCTATGCCTGAGTTAGGGAGTGGGAATTAGCAAATTATCTTTTTTGGGAATAGGAAGATTTGGTAGTTTTATTTTAATCCATCTTTTACGAGGGGTTGATGGAAAATAAGGAAGCAATATTAGTCGTCGATGACGAAGAAGAAATCTGTAATTTTTTACAAGATTATTTAGAGACACATGGCTACCGGGTTTTCACCGCTAATAATGGTGATGGCATGCGCACAGTCATGGACAACAATCAGGTTGACCTTGTCATACTTGATCTCGTTATGCCGGGCGAAGACGGTCTTACCCTCACCCGTTATCTACGCGAAAATTCTCATGTTGCCGTGATTATTTTGACCGGCAAGGATGAAGAAGTTGACCGCATCGTTGGTCTGGAAATGGGTGCCGATGACTATGTGGCCAAGCCTTTCAGTTCCAGAGAATTACTGGCCCGGGTAAAAACCGTACTCAGACGCATCTCAGAAAATAGTGGATCGCAAGCTGATGATACGGGCAACGGCATGACACGATTTTCCGGTTGGAGTTTTGACAAAGTAGCCCGCCGTCTAACCTCACCCAGTGGCAGCGAAGTGGCGCTAACGACCATGGAGTTCAATCTCCTGACTGCGCTGACAGATAACCCTAATCGCGTCCTCGACCGTGATCGCCTCCTCGATTTACTGCAAAACCGCAGTTGGGAGCCTTATGACCGCTCGATCGATGTACTGGTTGGTCGGCTGCGGAGTAAAATTGAGCAGGATCCCAAAAAGCCAGAACTCATCAAGACTGTTCGCGGCACCGGCTATGTGCTCGCCACAACTGTTGAGCAAGACTAACTCTTTTTAAGAAAAGCTGTTTATCCAGGCTGTTGGATCGTCCGGCGCGTGTTCGGTCGGATAGATGCCGATCGTCAATTTCTCGAGTTGCCCCTCGCTGTAGAACTCCAAAACCGAGCGCTCAATTTTTTTGCCATAGCTGGGTGATATCCAACCGCTGCTAACCCGCCAGAGCCAAGCGCCAGAATTTCCAGTGCAAAGATGAAATTCCCTCTCAGAAGTTTTCAGAGACCAAAGATTTTGGGTAACCTCAACAATTTCGCAACCCGGCGCAAAATGAAACGGGATGACAACCGCGTGGGCCCCCTCGCCTTCAAACTGATCACTGACGACGAGCCGGTGCAAAGCTTTCTCCAAGACGATTTTTCGAACTGGCGTGACCGGCTGGGCGAGGCGCTGATAGCCGGAATGTGCGCCGACAAAAATATCTTCAACATCGCTGGAAATCCATTCGCGGATTTCTGGGATTGCATCATTTTGCAATTGGAAGAGCTCAGCATCTGACACAAACCGATTTTGTTCTTCCCCATTGATCACCGGCGTGTTGTGCGCTGCGGTCGAGCGAAATGCATTTCGTTCTTCATAGGAAGCCGTATAGACATAAGTGCCGCTATCGGTAATCAGGGAGACACCGTCCAAATAAGCTTCAAAGGAGAGGCAATCATTATGGCCATGGCCGCCTCGATCAGCATAGCCAACCGGCCCACAATCAATAAACACGTGGTCCTGCTCGCTGGCCATGATGTAGCTGCCGACATCCGTAAAACATCGTGACGTTGGAGTGGTTTTATTTTTCTCCGAACTATTTTCAGCGCCGTAAGTCCAAAAAATCTCTCCCCGCGCTGCGACACTTGCAAAGATCTCTCCCCCGGCGCGCATTAAATCTGGGAGATAAGAGTGATCGTTGAGCGACTGGCCCCCAAAAGGTAGCACCCGGCCATCATCGGCGTCACCCGAAAGCGGCACCAAGCCGTCTGGCCTCGTATAGGCTTCGGTATAATCCGCCATGCTCAACAAATGCTGTTGATAGCTGTTCGAAACGTCTTGTCCACAAACTTGTCGATAACGCGCCGGCCAAAAAAACATCTCCGCCACAAAACGGTGATAGGCGACAGAGCCTTCAAAATCAGCACCATCTGCCGGCACTTGACGCGGCAGTTCCTGGTTTAGCTTGTGCCAGCCAAATTCTTGCCAGTGGATCGCCCTTTTGCTGACGCCAAAAAACAGCCCAACGAAAACCAAGGCGCCGGCATCTGCTGTGCAGTGATTGCCATTGATTCCATAGTCTTCAATATAGCGTTCACAAAAAATACCATGTTCGAAAAGCGTCCGTAAGAACGCGCTGCGAAAATCATAGCCGTCCCAGGCATCGGAGTTTTTAAAAACATGAAACAGCCACGTCCAGGAATAGATTCGCATTGCCGCTTCCATGGCGACCGCCCAATTCACACCCCTGCCGTAGGGGTTGGCCTCGATCCAATCGCTAAGGACCTCACGGGAAAAGTCAGCGTATTTTTCATCGCCGGTCAGCATATAAGCCTGGCCGATCGGGATTAACCATTGTAGGCGCGACAACTCCCACGGCACTTTGACGTCACTACCCCGCTCCGGGTTTAAGATATCGATATCGCGGAAGAACTTCATTGGCCAATCCTCTTCGACCTTGAAATCAGTATCCCACAAAATCGGACGGCTTAGCGTTTCCGGACCCGAGCCAAGTAAATCAACCTCGAGACTCAAAGCCTGCTCGGCTGCGGATAAAATTCTAGCCATCTCATTTGGAATAACCGCATCCAACTCGCTCGGCGCAACACTTTTCGTGATGCATGGGTAGGGCTGAGCTGACAATTGCAGCCAAAGATCCTCGACCGTCTCGGTGCCAAACCAGCGGACAAAGCGGCCATCGTCAACGCCGTAAGTCGGCGATACCCGATAGCGATCCAGCAAACTCTTTGCTTCCTGAACCAGCCGGTGTTTCAATTCCTCCGGCGAACGCTTAAAGCCGCGCTTTATACGATTAAGCCACAACCCCACAGAGACTATCCTCTTACCAATGTTCCTTCTTCATAATATAGATGAGTCCATAAACAAATGATAAAGGTCGCAACGACAAGAAAAATGAGAAACACCAACAGCCTGAGCTTGTTTCAAACACCGGCTGGATTCTGACTACGTCAGAATGACGGCGGGGTCTATGCACAAAGACCACCATCATCCTGAACGTGTTCAGGATCCAGTCTTTCGACGGCCAGAATCGGTGACAGTTTACTTTGTTACCCTATTTTTCCTTGATGTTCTTCCAGCCAATCGGCGGCACGGTGTATGGTGGTGGTGGGTTTTTCATGCCGAGCCTAAATCGCTCACCTGATTCTTTGTCTTTCCAGCCAACTTTCTCGGTTATCGGAACATGCATTTTGATGGTGTCGGGTTCGGGGCAATAGGCAACGCAGTCTCCGCAGAACCAACATTCATCCGGGAAAAGTACGATTGGCACCTCTCGCGCTTCCGGATGGGGAACCAATACATCGGTGCGGCAAACCTCAATACAAAGTCGACAGCCGGTACAATTGTCAGGATTTATCTCAACCACCTCACAAGGCGCTAAGGGATTTGAGACCATATAGGCTTGATTATATTCAGTCATTCTGCGGCCTCCAATTTTGGTCGCGTGGTATTTTCATCAAGTCCGTTATGGCTGTCATAATTTTCCCGATAGTTTGAGGCGTAGGGTTCCTTGAGCCAGTAATCGTACGGCTTATCGCTGATCTCAACCTCCCCATTCACACCGCGTTTAATGATGACATATTTATCCCACTCTGGCGGGTCAACTTCGGGAAAGTCAATGCGCTCAAAATCGCAGGCCTTAGAACTGGCTTTGCGGGCGCGTGACGCTTCCATGATCATCTGTCCAACGGTCAGTCTGGAAAACGCCTCCATGATGCGGGCAAGTTCGTGCGGATTTCGGGCAAAGACTTCTTGGCCTTCACTTTCCTTAATGCTCTCCAGCCATTCGAGACCAATTTTCAAAGTCTCCTCAGCCTTATAGGTCGAGCAATAATCTTGCATGACCCGGCAAAGCCCAGCTTGGAATTCTTTCCAACCAATACCAGCTTTACGTTTCACGGGTGCATAAACACGCTCTCGCTCATCGTTAAGCTGAGATTTTTTGACGTCAACGTGATCAACGCCCAAGGCATAATCCGCCGACCTTCTGCCGGCATAGCGACCTGTCGAGGCCGATTGCGAATGATTGCCGCCGCCGAGCATTTGATTGCCTGCAACGTAGAGCCCTTCGAGGCTCGAGCGGCAATCCCAGTCATAGGCCAAACCACCACCGCCGCCAAAAGCAGTTTCCCGCCACTGGGGTGGGCCTTGCCCGTTCCACCAAGGTTTATGAACACCGGCCTCTTCCGGCGGCAATACATTGGCTTGCATCATGTGTTTGTTGGGATCGTAACCCGCATTGGTGTACGGCTCATAAACGCCATGGCGGGTCTTGCCTTCATTACCAACCATCAAGCCAAAGATCGCTTTGCGTTCCAACTCGGGCATGCCGGGCAAATCTGCATAAAACGGCAGTACGAATTCGCCGCTTTCGATGCGTTCGGCCAGATCATGGGTGAGCGTTGGACCCTGGGTCTCATAGGGGTGCGGCGGCGGGCCATGATAGAACATTTTTTGGCCGGGCGCCGTCTTGTATCGACCGGCCACATCTTTAATCTCATTGCCATCGCGGTCAACCCACGGAACCTCTTTGCCATTGGCATCAAGGATCGTACAGGCAAACCACGTATTATGGGCATTACCTGTGCCATAACCAAAATACCTGAAACCACCGACAGTTCGTCCACCGGCTTCCATTTGACCAAATTCAGCACCGGCGTTATAGGCTATCGCGTTGCCATCACCAACACCGTTGGGATCATCGTGAATTGAGTTTGCACCAACAAGTTCCGTCGAGAACACCCACAGTCTTGTTGTTGTTCCTGTGCAGACGATGGTCGCCTTGGCTTTAATGACATAGAACTCGCCTGTCCTTAAATGGAATCCGGCCGCACCAATAACCCGGCCGCCAATTTTACCGCCTTCGGTCAGCATGCTTGTGATCATAATTCGGTTTTTGATTTTCACCCCAAGACGATCCATTTCGTCATGCATGGCTTTTTTAATATAGGCACCCTGCACGCGGACAACGGTTTTGGAATCGTAATCATAGGCAAACATCAGTTTGGTTTCTTCATCACGGAAATCAGCGCCGACGAAATCATCATTTACGTCACGAATATCGATGCCCCATTCTTCGACATCTTGCAGCGCCTCCCAGCTTTCCATCGCTGTAATATAATGTGATGCGCGGCTACCATATTCACTGGTGGCGATGCCTTTGCGGCACTCTTGAAAAGTATCTACCTGATCTTCGGGTGTGATTCCACTCACGGGGTTGGTGCAGGCATTGTGCCAGTGATCAACACCCGACCCCCCACTGCCACTGGTCAGCACATTGGCTTTATCAATGACGAGGACATCGGCACCTTTTTTGCGCGCACTAATGGCGGCATGGCAGCCAGCGGTGCCACCGCCGATGATGAGAACATCTGCCGTGAGTTCGTTGACCTTGTCGTAATCAACCTTATACGGCCATGGCGGCGTATGCTCATTTAGCGGAGCTTCAAAAATCGACATATAAATTCCCCATTTATCTATTATTATTTTTCTACAATGTGCTTTCGCACCCCCTTATGCCTTGATCATAGTCAAATATCGGAGCGAGAAGAAGAATTAATTTCCAATTAGAAAGTGCGTGCTAAAGGCGGTTTATGCGTTATGATTTTTTAATGAATAATAAAAATAAACTCAAAGACGGGGGCATTGCGAGGGCCTTTTCGAGCCGAAATTTCAGGATTTTCTGGTATGGCCATTTCAGCTTCATCATCGGTGTCTGGGTAAATCGCGTTTCTATTGCCTGGCTCACCTGGGAACTCACTAATTCAGAGCTCTGGTTGGGCTATATGGGGGCCGCCTCGATGGTGCCGATGCTGTTTTTAGGCCCGCTTTCAGGCGCGACTGCTGATCGTTATGGGCATCGCAAACAACTACAAATCGCCTCAGCTATGGGCGGCTTGGTTACGCTCATCTTAGCGATCATGGTTTTTACCGATCGAATCACCCCTGAAGTATTATTGTTCCTCACCTTCCTCGGTGGCGGAACCCGTGCTTTTACGGTCCCGGCCCGCAACGCCATGGTCCATTCTCTGGTCGGCAAAAAGGATATTTCAGCTGTCATCGCAGTCAATGCGGCCAGTTATCACAGCGGTAATTTCATCGGCCCGGCGATTGCTGGTGGGGTCTTGGCCGCAGGCGGGGTCTCTATTGCCCTATTTGCCTATTCGGCCATCGCCATTGGCGTTGCGCTACTCTACAATTTGCTCGACATCTGTGATGAAGGAAATCAAAAGAAAGACCGCAAAGCCCTGCTTAGCGAACTCAGTGAAGGCTTTCGCTATGCCTACAATCACGAAGGTATTCGCAATGTGATGATCCTAACCGCCGTCGTTACGCTTTTTCTACAGCCCTATATGGAAATGATGCCAGCCTTCGCGACAGAAGTGTTTAACCGCGCCGTTGATGGCTTTGCCATATTGCAGGCCTCAGCCGGACTGGGGGCAATGATTGGTGGTCTCTGGCTGGCCCAGCGAGGGCGCACCCAGGGCCTTACCCGTATATTATTGATAAGCACTTTTGGTGGTGTCTGCTCCGTCACCGCCTTCAGTCAGATTGACCATTTTTACTTCGCCATGGCCGCATTATTTTTTGTTGGGATTTCCATTGTTGCCGCAAATATTGGTTCCCTGAGCCTCATCCAAAACTCGGTTGATGCCAAAGTTCGGGGCCGCGTGATGAGCCTCAATGGTGTTCTGGTGACAGGTGGCCCAGCGCTCGGTGCCATCCTCATTGGAACAGTAGCTGAAACCTATGGTGTGCAAACACCCGTTATGGTGAGCGCGCTCATCGGATTTGTTATTTGGCTGGTCATGGTCCGGCCAACGGCTAAGATTACAGCAGAGTTAGAAAAAACTGATTAGGAGGCCTCATGCCAACCGTTCTGATCACGGGCACCAGCCGGGGAATCGGCCTGGAATTCGTCAAGCAATACGCCGCCGAGGGTTGGAAAGTTATCGCCGTCGCCCGCAATCCAGGCTCAGACGATAGGCTTGGCGAAGTTTCCGGCGAAGTTTCGATCCATCTCCTTGACGTGACCGATGCCGCCGCTGTCGCATCATTTTCTGAAACGATTAAGGATCAACCGATTGACGTGCTAATCAATAATGCTGGCATAAATGGCAATCGGATGAAAAAGTTTGGTAATACCGATTATGAAGCCTGGGAGGATATGCTGCGCGTCAACACCCTCGCCCCGCTCCGCATGACCGAGGCATTGATTAGCAATATCTTACAATCAAATATGAGAACTGTCGCTTGCATTTCCAGCGTCATCGGCAGCATTGGTCGTAACTCGACGGGTGGCCGCTATGATTATCGCTCGAGCAAGGCGGCCCTTAATGCCGTTATCGCCAGTATGGCACTCGATCTCGCTGAGCAAGACGTGAAAGTTCTGGCCCTGCATCCAGGTTGGGTTCAGACTGAACGCAATGGTCCAGAGGCACCCATACCGCTTGATGTATCGATTGCGGGCATGCGCAAACTCATTGATGATGCAACAGCCGAAACGTCAGGCAAGTATCTAAACTTTAGGGGTGAGGAATATGACTGGTAAAATCCAATGCTAACCAAACCAATCCCCTCCACTGGTGAAGCGTTACCAGTCATCGGCCTTGGCACCTACCGGGCGTTTAACACCTCGCTCAATCCGTTTAAGAAAAAGGCTTTGCAAGATGTCGTGAGACTGTTCTTTGAAGCCGGTGGTACCTTGATTGATTCGTCGCCCATGTATGGCAAAGCGGAAGCCGTCACCGGCGATGTGCTGGCCAGCATCGACGGCCATGGCAAAGCCTTTCTCGCCACCAAAGTTTGGACCGATGGCCGCCAGCGCGGCATCGATGAGATGGAGGACTCGCTACGCAAAATGCGCTGCACCGAGATTGAGCTTATGCAAGTTCACAACCTTGTCGATACCGATACTCATCTAGCAACTTTGCGAGAATGGCAAGCTGAGGGGAAGGTGAAATATATCGGCATCACCCACTACACCGAAAGCGCCTTAGGCGAACTTGGCCGCGTGCTCAAAGAAAATCCGGAAATCGCGTTCTGCCAGTTCCCTTATTCCATCGCCAGACGCGATGCCGAGGATTATTTTTTTGATCTCTGTGCAGACTTGGAAGTCGCAACGCTCATCAACCGACCCTTCGAGCAGGATGGACTATTCAACCGCATTAAACGTCAAGCTGTTCCAGAATGGGCGGCTGAGTTCGGCTGCTCTAGTTGGGCGCAGTTCTTTTTGAAATATATCTTTGGTCATGATGCCGCGACCTGCGCCATTCCGGCGACCAGCAACCCAGACCACATGGCGGATAATCTCATCGCCGGCGAGGGCCGCCTCCCGGATGCGGGTGAGCTCAAAAAAATGGCGGATTATTTTGACAATCTTTAAGCTGTCAGTTTTTTTTGAAACAACATCCGCGGCCTGATTCCCATCGCCGCCAGAACGCCCAACACCACAATCACAATACCGAGGCTTTCGATCGTGCCGGGCAACTCACCTAAAATGGGGATACCCATCAGCGTGCCAATGACCGGCACCAGCGAAATGAAAAGCGCGATCTTGGTTGGGCCCAATATTTGAATGCCACCGGCGAAAAATAAGACGGCGACAATACCGACCAGAAAGCCTTGATAGAATATCTGCAGCGACAGTTGTGCCACGCTCGCACTCATGAAAACATTCTCAAAGAAGGTGAAGTAGATCGGTGTAAAGCTGATGATGCTCAGCACAGCAACGACAGCCACGGCCTGCACAGGGTCGACACCCCACTTGCGCACGGCAACGGTAAAGCACGCCCACAACAAGGCCCCACCTAGAAAGAATAAATCTCCTTTCCAGGCCCCTGGCGAACTCTCCAAGAAACCGCCCCAGCCCAACATTATCAATCCAACCAAGAGAGCGATGAGACCGCTCGCACGGTAAAAGCTTGGACGCTCGCCTAAAACGATCCAACTTAAAATGGCTGTAAACATTGGCATAGTACCGGGGCCGAACACCGCGCCGTGGGCCGCTGGGGCATAGTTAAAACCCGTCATCAAAGCCAGATTGAATGTCCAACCGGCGCAAATTGTTAAAAAGATCGCTCTCGCCCAACCGAGACCACCTAGCGTTCTAAAATCAAGCTTCAAAACGATTGGCAATAATAAAAGACCAGAAAGATAGCGAAAAAATGTGAGATCCGCGCCGCTAAATAAGTCACGCACCCCAAACCGCGAAATCACGATAAAACCACCCATAATAAGGGCCGTCAGGGCGCCGCCGAGCATCGCTTGCTTGGGAGTCATCTTGTTAAACATGAGGCATAACTTCAAAAATAAATAAAAATAGTCATGTGTGACCTGGAGCACTGCTTTATGCATTTCAATCCGGCATAATGCAAACAAGTGATAGAGAATGACCATTTCATGAGAGAAAGCCATGAATAAACTAGAACGCAGATTTAATCAGAACAGACGCGATGCCCTCGAACGTAGAAACGGGAAGGATCGTCGTACCACGAGTGAACGGCTTGCCGATGAACGCCGGGACAACGATCGCCGGGGCACGGATCGGCGCAGTACCGAACGCCGCAAACACTGCATGCATTGCGGTATGCCCTATAGATTAGAGATAAAAGCCATCCAAGCCTGCACCTGCCGCGTGACCGCCCTTCGCGGCACACCATAGAACTTCCCTACCAACCGCGAATCTGATACCACAGCGCTATGACTACAAACTCCATAGAAGTCGTCTTGTTTGATCTCGGCGGCGTTGTTGTTCAGTTTCAGGATCCTGGATATTTAGCCCGGGTATTGGACGAGGTTGATGATGCGAGTGCTTTGGCCAAATGGATCGCCTGCCCATCGGTTCATTCTTATGAAACCGGGAAATGCGATCGACATGATTTTGCCAATGGTATTGTCACGCATTTCGAACTTGAGGCCCATCCAGACGATTTTCTTGCTGATTTCCTCGCCTATCCTCAGGATGTCTTTCCTGGCAGTGAAGAGATCGTGTCCTCTATCCACTCGGATATTCGGGTTGGCTGCCTGAGCAATACCAGCGAATACCATTGGGACAGCCAAAAATCATCTGAGACTATTCAAAAGATGTTCGAGCTGCGTTTTCTATCTTATGAAATGGGGCATCTAAAACCCGATCCGGAAATTTATCAAACCGTCGCTCGGCAATTGGACTGTCCAGCAAGCGCAATTCTGTTTTTTGATGATCACCCCGATAATGTCGCTGGTGCCAAAGAAGTCGGCTTTGAGGCCCACCTCACGAAAGGCATAGCGGAAGCGCACACTCACCTGCATCACTATGGGCTCGTTAAATAGCGCGATACCACTCGGCTAAAGCTTCACCGATTTCATGGGGGCTGTCTTCGTGGACATAATGCAGGCCTTCGACGGTAACTTCCTTCTGGTTTGGGAAGGTTCGGGCATGGTCCAGGATTGCGCCTTTTAGAACGGTCTCGGGCTCACAATGAATGAACAGCTTCGGCAGATCACTCGCCGCCATCCAGGCATTATTAGCATCGATCACTTCCAATACATCTGCCGGCTCACCCTCAACCGGAATTTCTCTCGGCCAGGTTAATGTCGGCCTGCGATCTTCACCGGGATTTTTATAAGGCCGGCGATATTCATCCCAGACGACTTTGGGCAAATCTCGGATCACCATGGCGGGGAGAATCTTTTCAACAAAAAAGTTGTCTTGCAGAACCAAATCATCGCCCTCGCCCGAGCGAAATTTGCGCATCAGATCGGCGACTTCAGGTGTCCAATTCGACCATTGAAAATTCCCCATTACACCTTGGGTGTAAGCAATTGCTTTTATGGCTTCGGGGTGGTTTCTCGCCCAGGTGAGTCCGGTTTGCATACCCCAGTCATGCATCATCAGGGTGACATTTTTTTCAATGCCCAGCGCTGATATGAAACCATCGATATAGTCCTGGTGCTCGGCCAAGCGATATGAGCCCTCCCCGCTATCGGGCAGCTTCTCTGAATCGCCTTGGCCAATATTATCGACCGCAATACACCGCGCCTGATCTTCGACATGCGGGATAATGTTGCGCCACATGTAAGAGGACGTAATATTGCCATGAAAAAACAAAATCGGATCACGCACATCGCCGGGCCCGCCGGTATCGACAAAGGCCATCGTCTTCCCTCGGATGGTCACCTTTTGCTTTTCGTATTTCATCTTTGAGTCGATGGTTTTTTTTGGCATTAAGTTTGTTCAAGCCGAAGCAAAGCTCGACATTTCCCCGTTCATAAGTAACGTATTCCTTTGTTAAGGAATTCTCTCGTGCAAAGTAATCGACTTTTTTCAGCTAATACAAGCCCTAGGGAGCGCCATACCCAAGTTTTAAAACTGGCAGCCCCGATCATTTTGGCCAATCTTTCGGTGCCACTACTGGGCGCCGTCGATACTGCCGTGATGGGACACCTGCCCCATGCCCATTATCTTGGTGCCGTCGCCATTGGCGCGACCATTATGCAATTTATCTACTGGGGATTTGGATTTCTCCGCATGGGCACGACCGGGTTAACCGCTCAGGCTTTTGGCGCCAATCAGCCAGCAGAAGTTAGAGCAAACTTTCAGCGCGCCGCAATCCTCGGCCTGATCATCGGCCTGCTGCTATGGGCCTTACAATATCCGATCATCACGCTGTCGCTGCATCTCTTTGAAGCCAGCGCCACCGTTGAAGAACTCGCCCACGCATATTTTCAAATTCGCATCTGGAGTGCCCCTGCGGTACTCATAAATTATTGCCTTATTGGCTGGTTCATTGGCATCCATAACACCCGCCTCACTTTCATCCTCCAGGTCTGGATGAATTTGGTCAATATTCTGCTGGATTTGATTTTCGTGCTGGGATTTGGCTGGGGTGTCGAGGGTGTTGCGGCAGCAACCGTGATCGCGGAAGTGAGCGCCGCTCTACTGGGGATAATTCTTTACCGGAGAGAGGTGAGCAGGATTGGTGGCACTCAGGAACCGGTTAAACTCATCGATACGGCGAAACTCAAACGCATGATAGCGATCAATCTTGATATATTTATCCGGACGTTTTGTCTCATTTTTGCCTTCGCCTTTTTTACCGCTGAAGCGGCGAAATTTGGTGACGCCACTTTGGCGGCAAATGCTGTGTTGTTGCAGTTTCTGCATTTTTTGTCTTTCGGGCTTGATGGCTTTGCCCAGGCCGCAGAGGCTTTGGTCGGTCAGGCCTTGGGGGCCAAAGATCGCCGGATGTTTAAGATTGCTGTTAGAACCAGCACAATCTGGGCTGTTGGTATATCCGGAGCTTACGCTTTGGTCTATTGGATCACAGGTCCCCTGATCATCGATTTGCTCACTGATATTGAGAGCGTTCGCCTGGCTGCCAAGGAGGTTGTCATCTGGCTTATCGTGCTTCCAATGATTGCCGTCTGGCCCTATATGCTTGATGGCATATTCATTGGTGCGACGCGCTCGGCTGACATGCGCAATGGCATGATGATCTCGCTCGCGATCTTTGTCGCAGCACTCTTTGTTTTTAAAGCTGAATTCGGTTATCACGGCTTATGGCTGGCGCTTACCATCTTTATGGCCGCGCGCGGCATCACACTGGGATTCGTTTACCCAAAACTGGAAAGAAGTATCGGAAACTAGAAGTGATAGCCGTAGCGGATACCGACTGATTCCAAGCCTTCATTTGTTGAGCAAAGCTTGGCATTTGAGATGTGATCAAGATGCGCCATGATCGAATGCACGCCGCCAAACCGATAACCGATATCGAGCGACTCGCGAAACAGAATGCTACAGCCCAGCGATTTCCGATCAAGCTTGTCGGTCACCTTGTAGCCGTCGTGATAGCCACCACCGAGTGAGAAATTGGCAAAATAATTACCAAAGAACATCCACTCCCAAGTCAGCCCCAGATAAGCCTGATTGGTATCGCCAGCCGAGTTGTACGAGGCACCGATATGAGGGCGCGGTGCCCAGATTTTTTTTAGGATTTCCGGCGAGGTAAATAATATTTCTAAGTTAGCGTCATAACCCGTTTCTTTGCGATGGCTAAATGGCCCTTCGTCATGAATAAGCGCGCCAATGCGTACCTCTGAAATAATGTTTTGACTACCAGAACGGTCGGCACTATCGAAATGAATGGGTTTTGCTGGCATACGTCTCGCCGGTGCGGACTGATCCGATTGTGGGTTGGCGGGTGAGCGAACCGTACGGTCGCCTAAATCTGGCCGCGGTGCCGTCTGCATCTTAGCAAAGGGATGCGGTTGATTTAAAAAGCGCGACATATCATAGACGCCGCCTGCCGTTCCAGCGGAACCTGCTCCGGCAGAAGACAATAGAGCAATGGCAGCGAAACCTGCCGTTTTGAGAAACCCTTGAAATACTGACTGCACGATCTAAATACCCGTCCCTATTCGATACACTTCTTAGAACAGCATAGTTTTTACACTGTCTCACCAGCTTGTCTAGGGTAACTCCGTCATCGGGAAATAAAAAGCGTAACTGTGAACAAAATTATTAAAGATCCGGCCTTTTCAAATTGTACACCGCCCGCTATTGATGAAGATAAGAATTTAATAGGCAACACTCAAAATTTAGGGGACATCAATGATTTACGAATTTCGAACCTATGACCTTCAGCCGGGCTCTGTGCCGGAAGTGATGAAGCGTTTCGAGGAAGCTTACGAAAAGCGCAAAGAGTTCTCAGAATTAGCTGCCTTTTTCTACACCGAAATTGGCCCGCTCAACCAAATTATCCATATCTGGCCCTATGAAGATGTTAACCAGCGCCAGGAAATTCGCGCCGAAGCCGTAAAATCTGGCGTCTGGCCGCCAAATATCGCTGAGTTTATTCAACACCAGCATGTCGAGATCATGATGCCCTGGTCTTTCTCGCCGGAATTAACACCCGGCAATCACGGACCTTTTTATGAAATGCGGAGCTATATCTGCAAACCCGGCTCGATCCCGGCAACTCAGGAACGCTGGCAGACCAAACTTGAAGAGCGCACCAAAATGTCACCGTTGGGTGCCGTTTTTAGTGTCGATATTGGAACAGCGCTCAAGATTGTCCATCTTTGGCCCTATCAGGACTTAAAACAGCGCAGTGATGTTCGGGGCGAAGCAGCCGAAAAAGGCATTTGGCCACCCAAAGGCGGTGGTCCCGGCTTCTTTTCACAGGAAAATAAAATATTGCTGCCTGCATCTTTTTCACCGATGCAGTAAAAAATTAAAAAGAAACAAAATATAGGGGGCCGTCTGGTGATGGCCCCTTTGCTTTACCCGACAACAAGTGTTTGCGGCATTACTTTTCTAATTCGGGCAAGGTGCTTGGCGACCGGATCAAATTTCCGCCACCGTTCTTGTTCTGCATAAGCTTGCCGGTAGGCACTCGTTTTTGAGGGATGAACACCCATGACCTGCTCGGCATTGGCGCTGTCGGTTACAACCCAGTTTTTATTCGCACATTCGTATCTAACTGAATAACGCATTCTGCGATCTCCTATGGATAGCCTTGAGCTAATCTAGAAGAAACTTCTTTATAAAAAATGAATAAAAATCATCAGTTGTCAGAAGGTGAATTTCCAAGACTAAGCGTAATCGCCTGTTCTTTTCCTCCGCGAACCGTCTCTACCGGATGTTTCGCATTTGAGAACACGCGACGAATGCCTCGCCAAATTTTGGGCAAAAGCCAAATTGCAAAAATAACAAAAATGCCAAATCCGAAAATAAAAACCACGGGCTTAAAAATCGCAATTGAAAGGCCTAAGAAAACCAACACATCCTCAAAAATAGAAGCCGCCCAATTGCTGGCAGGTTCGGGCGAGGTATTTATCATCGCGCGCGCACCGGCTTTGGTGAGATGAGCACCCGCCGCGATCGAGCCGCCCAACAACAAGGCTAAGCCGGTTTGAACTTCAGAACCCATACCCGTATCAAGCCCGCCAACGGCCCCAGCTGCCATGAGCGCGCCGGCAGGAATTCTAATAAATGTCTGTATCGCATCCCACATTGAATCGATACCAGGAAATTTATCGGCAAGGAATTCAACCGCATACATGAAAATCGCGACACCCAATACCCAGGGGCTGGACAAAACTTGCAGATTATCGGGGAGAGTAATGACGCCTAACAAATCAAGCAGGCCAAGCAAGGCCGCAGTAGCGTACAAATTGAGGCCACTTGCCCAAGATGCGCCTAGCGCCAATGTCAAAGTTTCTAAAACGCCCATTCTAGCTCCCTCTAGACATATTTAGTTCAGATTGATGCTGTGTCCAGAGGAATTGTGGCAAATGAACGCTTATTGATTAGCCAAGGATTTCAATGAGCGTGCGTGATAGCTCATCCGCGCGAAACGGTTTGTTGATAATCGGAAACTGAATTTTATCATCTTCATCTAACAACGCACTTTGATCGGCATAACCGGTCATCAAAAGCACATTAATTTCAGGGGCGATTTCACGGGTGTGTTTGGCAACCATTGGACCGGAAATTCCGTTTGGCAAAACAACGTCACTCAACAGCATGTCAAAGCTCTGAATGTCTTCCGATGCCATATCATAAAGCTGTCTTCCATCACCGCAATCGTAAGGCTTATAACCCAGGCGCGCCAACAAACTCAAGGTCATGTCGCGTACGTCCGGATCATCTTCAACAACCAGAATTTTTTCACCCTGCCCCAACATCAATTCCCGCGTGTTCTCCGCCTCAGAAACACGTTTCACCTCCCCTTCGAAACGAGGCAGATAAAGCGAAACTTTTGTTCCTCTCTCCAAGGCACTTTCGATTTCAATAGCACCGCCCGATTGAGAGACGAAACCATAGACCATACTTAAGCCAAGGCCACTGCCGCGGCCAACATCTTTGGTCGTAAAAAACGGCTCAAACACACGCTCGAGATGCTCCGGAGATATGCCATTTCCCGTATCGGAAATCTCGACACAGACACAGTCGCCAAGCGCTTTTTCGGTCAATTCGAGCTTTGCCAGCTTGCCAGCGGAAATGTTTTTGCAGTCTAGGGTCAAAGTCCCTCCAACCGGCATCGCGTCACGGGCATTAATCGATAGGTTAAGGATAGCATTTTCCATCAGATTGATATCCACCTGGACGGGCCATAAATCGGCTTCGGTGGTGTGTTTTATCGTTACGTGTTCACCCAATGTGCGTTCGAGCAAATCCTGCATCTCCCTAACCAAATCGTTGAGATAAGCCGGCTTGGGATTCAAGTTTTGTTTACGGGAGAAAGCAAGCAATCGACGGGTGAGCTCAGCCCCTCTTAATACGGATATCTTTGCCCGATTGATACGGCTGGTCAATTTCTCATCGCTTGACCATTTTTGTAGGACGAGTTCCAAATTTCCCAGTACCGCCGACAAAATATTGTTAAAATCATGCGCAATGCCGCCGGTCAATTGTCCGACGGCTTCCATTTTAAGAGCTTGATGGAGTTGGTCTTCACGATGTTTTTCATCCGTGACATCCGTATGAAATACAATTCTTCTTCCATTGGCTAAGGCTTCCCGGCGCGCTTGATATAAACGACCGTCCTTAACAAAGATTTCAACGATGGTATTTTGACTTTGATCCGGATTTTCTTGTTCATCAGGCCCATTTTCTGAATCCTTCGGGTTATACAAGCTATATCCGAGCTCTCGGCGCTTTTCGATATATTTCGTTCGAGAAATATTTGGCTCCGCAAATTTTGCCATATCTGGAAACATCTCAAGATAACGGGAATTTCGCATAACCAATCGATCCGATGAATCCCACAGAACAATTCCCTCGGAAACATTCTCCATCGCTTCACCGAAGATTTCCTGCACACCGCGCACGGCTTCACGGGCTTCAACTTCATCGGTTTCATCAAACGTCGTGCCTCGATATCCCCTAAAATCACCATTTTCATCGAATATCGGATTACCATTTACGCGTAAATATCGTCGGCGTCCTGTTTCGTCGGATCGAGAATAGCGAAAATCGCGAAATGGATGACGGGCATCAAGCTCAGACCGATGAGCTGCCCAGATTAAATTATGCTGATCGATTTCTTCTGATTCCCACCGCGTTTTCCCGAGCATGGGCGGAAAATCATTGGCGAAGGAGGAAGAAAAATAGATAAAACGGTGGTCAATATCAGTCTCCCACAAATCATCAGCAGCCGTGCTGGCAAAATCCCGGAACCGTCGCTCGCTTAACTCCAACTCGCGTGAATTTCTTTTCAGATCCGTAATATCCTCGGTCATAACCATGGCCACGTTTGGCGGGCAGTACGCAAAGGTAAGAATCTGTTCCTGGATTTTACCGCTGGTATAAAAGCTGTGCGTATTTTCCTTGGCAAATGTTTCCTTCAGAGCGATGCATCTTTTCATCTCTTCCAAAATATCAGGGCGGGCACTGTTAAAGACCGAATGCTTAACACCTAATACTTCGGCGATTTTACCATCGGTCGCAATCAGTGCGGCTTCGTTATAATCAAATAATTCAAAATCATCCCCCACTTGGCGCCAACAATTGATGGGGACCGGAATAGATTTAAAGAGAGCGCGACGCTGAGCCTCGGTGAGCCTTAGTTGCTCTTCAGCATTTTTCCGATCCGTAATATCCTGTACCGTTCCAATAATTTTTATAACCTCGTCAAATTCATTTTTAACCGGACGAAGTGAGACAAAATGATGGACATGGCGACCACTCGGTAGGGTGAGGGAATAATCATCTTCAGAACCGCGGCCATGCTTAAGAGCTTGCGTCATATTTGAGACAAACCGCTCACGACTTTCAAACTGTAAATATGTATGAACGTCTTTTTCTCTGAGGGGACCGAGTGCCGGGTCCCGCTCCATTAACCGATAGATCTCATCAGACCAGGTTACTTTGTTGTTTTTAAAATCCCGCTCCCAACTACCGAACCGTCCGGTTCTTTGGGCCTCTCGTAACGCCTCTTCACTTTGCCGCAGAGTTTCCTCAATCTTATTATGCCAAACTTGAGTATTTAAAATGGCATCGGCGAGGGGATATAACAGCATCAGAATAAACGGCATCGTCAAAACTGACGTTTGTAAGAGTTGCAGGCCCAGCTTTACATCGGGCAATAAGAGCGCTGTCGGAGAAATTAGGACGCCCATAACAATGCCGCACAAAGCCAATTTACTGAAACGAAGCTTACGATCGTCACCGAGGGGGAACTTGACCAAAATAAGGCCCAAAATAACGGGCAGTATTAACGCGGTAATTCCAGCAAGAGTTCCCGCGCCGCCAATATGTACTCGATAGGCTCCCGCAATCACACCGGCAACAAGGGGAGCCAAATACCCTCCGAAAGGACCGGACAGGGCGATTAAAATGGCACGACTATCGTAAAATATCCCTTCGGCAAATTGAATGGGCACCATCATGGAAATTAAAGTGGCTGCACCAAATAAGATACCAAGAAACACCTGTTCGCTAATTTTGCCGTTGCCAATCAAGCGTAATGGTAGCCTGCCGATGAGGAACGCAAGCACCAGCAACAGGGCAAAATTCTCGATCAAGGAGATGATAATTTGTGGCACGGTTTCACCAATTAAAACTATAGCCTTATCATATGGCTATTCTCAGCCAATTTTAAAGACCATAGAGGTTAATTTATAACCAAATTTAACGTGTAAATCGTAGCGAAGCTTAAGCCTGACCGCTATCCGCGAAACGCTTATAGGCCATGTCCTCGATCAGGATATGATTATTCCACCAATCGTGCAGAAATTTGGCCGTAACTTCGACAACACTCACTTCACCTTTTTCGCACTGGTCGCGAATATAGGTCAGCTGGTCGAGCATTTCATGATGGCGTCGACGATGATCCTCCATGCGAGGGAAACCGATCTCTGTCATATACTCTTCTTCGGCTTTGAAATGAGATTGTGAATAATCGCCGAGTTGATCAATGATGAAACGCACGGTTTTGAGGTCCAGACCAGAATCTGATTGGGTTAAATAGGTATCGATCAAGTTGAGAATAATGACGTGATCGTCATCGAATTTTGCAACGCCGACGCTGTACTCATTTTTCCAATTCATCAATCAACCTCCAACCAAAAATGTTAAGATTAATCTATAGCGTCTTAAAATCCGCGCCTTGATCTAGATCAGATACTTATCAAGAAGTTACTCTGGTATTTATTGGGGCAATAGCTTTCCTGGATTCATAATGCCCTTCGGATCAAGTGTCGCCTTGATTTGCAGCATGACGGCCAAAGCCACCGGGTCCTTATAGTTCGTCATAGCATAGAGCTTGCTTGTGCCGATGCCATGCTCTGCGCTAAACGAGCCACCAAAATCACCAATAGC
Organism: Rhodospirillaceae bacterium; assembly: GCA_018649725.1. Classification (GTDB taxonomy): domain Bacteria; phylum Pseudomonadota; class Alphaproteobacteria; order Rhodospirillales; family UBA2165; genus TMED23. The sequence goes on from JABIHH010000052.1 coordinate 52,569, forward strand.
AGCATAGACGGCGGCTTTAATTTCATCCGCCTTTGCCATCATTTCATCCGCCTGACCTTCTGGCGGATAGATTGAATAATGAAGATTACCATCACCCAAATGTCCCATATGGCACATCCGAAGGCCGGGCAAGATAGCCTCTGACTGGCGTGTCATTTCATCGACAAAGGCATGAACTTGATCAAGCGGCAGAGATATATCAAAGCCAATACGGGCACCGGCAGCCGTCACAATTTCCAAAGCCCCTTCCCTCATATCCCACATTTCGCGCCGTTGAGCCTCAGAGGAAGCGATTACGGCATCCAGCACACTACCGTCCTCAAATCCGGCCTCAAGTATTTTTTCCAGCTTTTCTGAAACCGGCGTGGCCCCTCCTTCGCTCGCAATAGACTCCGCATCGGATGTTGCAGCGATCTCAATCAATACGCACAATTCAGGAATTTCCTTAAATGGAATGGTATGTTGCGGCCCATATTTTTGCACCATCTCCAGGAAGACGCGTGGGATCAACTCAAAGGCTTCGACCGCACCGCCGGTTTCTGCTTGCGCGCGGTTGAGCAATTCCAGGCCACGGCTGATATCCGGCACCACCGCGAAAGTCGTCGCCCGTGCTTTGGGCAAATGAAACAGCTTCATGGTCGCCACCGTAATAATGCCAAGCGTGCCCTCTGAGCCGATAAATAAATCGCGTAGATCATAGCCGGTATTGTCTTTGCGTAAGCCCGACAACAGATTAACGATCCGACCATCCGGCATCACCGCTTCAATGCCGAGACAGAGCTCGCGGGTATTGCCGTAGCGCACGACATTTTGACCGCCGGCATTGGTCGCCAAATTGCCGCCGATCATGCAGCTTCCCTTGGCGCCAAAATTAAGTGGGAAAAAAAGATCCTGCGCTTCAACCGTTTGATGAAGAGTCTCCAACACACAGCCGGCTTCCACGGTCATGGTCATCGCCGATGGGCTAACATCTCTAATCTTGTTCATGCGTTCCAATGATAGGACGATAGCCGTGCCGCTATCATCGGGGACAGAGCCACCGGCAACGCTGGTATTACCACTTTGCGGCACGACCGGCGTCGCGGTTTCAAAGGCCAATTTCATTACAGCTGCGACGTCCGTAGTATTTGTCGGCCGAACGACAGCTAGCGCCCGGCCAGTCATCGTACCCGGCCAATCAGTGATGTATTTCGCCATATCTTGATCGTCGGTGAGCACCGTTGCGCTGTCAAATTGTGACTTCAATTCCGTTATGATATCGATCATACTTGTTGCCCTTTGGTTTATAGTTCAAGGTACCAACTATAAGAATTCGGAAGAGAATGGCAATGTTGTGAACCTAGCAATTGACCGGCCCTTCCCATTTTCACGCGATTAATGTTGTAGGGTTCTATTTTGCCACATCGAATTAAAATTGAGCATGAATTGAATTGTGTATTCATCCAACATTATGGCGATGTGGATGCCGAAGAGGTTTTGGAGCAAGTTAAAGCACTCGGCAATGATCCGAATTTCTCTCAAGGAATGAATCTGTTGCGAGATTTCTCACAAACCAAACTTCCCGCCAATTACGGCCTTGATCGGTTCAAGACCGGCTACGACCGCTGGATCAAAAACAATGACCAATTATTGGGGTCACGGCGTAAAGTTGCCTGGGTGCTGAAGGACAAGGAAGACTTTATAACCATTCATCAGTTTTGCGTCGTTACAAGACTGAACAACATGGTCGCAGATAGAAAACCTTTTCGCGACATGGCAAACGCGCGTAAATTCCTCGAGATTCCCGACGAATATGTCATTGAATACCCCAAGCTTCCATAAAATAGGAAATGGCCGATAATGGGCGCACCGATAACCGAGACAAAGAAATGGCAGTCGGCTGAGTACGACATGGTCATCGATGTGCGCTCGCCAAGCGAATTTGCCGACGATCATATCCCGGGCGCGGTCAGCATGCCGGTCATGTCTGATGCTGAGCGTGCCGAAATTGGTACCGTCTATAAACAACGCTCTGCCTTCCTTGCCCGTAAAAAAGGCTCGGCTCTGGTTGCCCGCAACATTGCTGACCATCTCGAAACCAAACTGCATGACATGCCACCGAATTTTACTCCGCTGATCCATTGTTGGCGGGGCGGCCAAAGGTCGAAGGCTTTTGCCCAGATTTGCAGTGAGATCGGCTGGCAGACCTATACGTTGAAAGGCGGCTATAAAAGCTATCGTCGGGACGTGCTGCAAGGACTTGAAGAGCTGCCCGCACAGCTGTCTTTCATCGTCATCGCCGGTCGCACGGGCTCGGGTAAAACCGATATCCTGGCTGGCCTTGCCGATCAAGGTGCCCAGATGCTTGATCTCGAAGAACTCGCCCAGCATCGCGGCTCTTTGCTTGGCCGGATGGTTGATCGCCCGCAACCCAGCCAACGCATGTTCGAGTCGAACCTTCTCGCAGCCATCCAAAACTTTGACCCTGGCCAGCCGATTTATGTTGAGTCAGAAAGCTCCCGCGTCGGCGATATTCAATTGCCGCCCGTTCTTTGGCAAAAGATTATTACCGCGCCAATGATTTCAATCGCCACCTCCAGAACAGCACGGGCGACATACTTGCTCTCAGGCTATAAACAACTGACCGAAGATTTATCGGATTTGCAAAAACTCGTCACCGGCATGACCCATCGCCACGGCCATGAACGCACGGCCATCTGGCAGGGATTAATAGAAGACAAAAACTGGCAGAACCTGGCAGAAGACCTCTTGGAATGTCATTATGATCCGGCCTATGACAAATCCATCCTTCGCCACGACCGTCCTCTGTTAGCTGAAATCGAACAAATAGACTGCGCGCCAAGGACCATCAAGGCGACGGCCAGCGAGATTTTAGGTATAGACAATCATCTAAACTAAGGCCTGCGACACGACTCCTAAAAGTTGACGACATCTAAAGCAAACGACTAGTTTGACCTTGTATTGCAGCGCCTTAACGGCAATTTTTTTGGGTTCTTTATTCGGAATTATCTCGCGGACGGTACAATGGCAATTCAATCAGCCGATCACATTCCAATTTTAGACATTGGCGCATTTTTGAGCGGCGATGAAAGTACAGCGATTGAAGTGGCAAGCCAATTGCGCTGGATCCAGGAAGAAATTGGCTTTTACTACATCGTTAACCATGGGCTCTCGGCAGAACTTATTCAAAGAGCTATTGAGCAGGTTCGGGGCCTCCATTCACTACCGATGGCCGATAAGCTCAAACTGAAGGTCGACGAAGATACCACCGGCTACGTACCCATAAACTCAACCATCTATGTGACGACCGATGCCGGCGATAATGATCAATATGATTTAAACGAAAATTATCGAATTGTTCGGGAACGCAAAGCTGACCACCCGTCGATCCAAGCCGGCAGACGTTTCACCGGCCCCAACAAATGGCCACCGCAAGATCTGCTGCCTGATTTTAAATCCACCATGCTGGAGTATTACAACGCGATGGAAAATCTTGGTCGCGCCCTCTTGCCGCTTTATGCCCGGGCTTTGGATTTAGCGCCAGACTATTTTGATGAGTTGTTCACCGATCCGACCTGGCTAACCCGCAATGTGCATTACCCAGCGGCCCCCGCCAAAGACAACCAGTTCGGCATCTCGCCGCATACCGATCATGGTTTCATTACGCTGCTGCCGGTTTCAAAGGTGCCGGGCCTGGAAGTTAAAACTCAAACCGGCGAGTGGATGACCGGCGATTATGTTGAGGGTGCCATGATCGTCAACAGTGGCGACTTTATGCAGAAATGGACCAATGGCCGTTTCATCGCGACACCGCACCGTGTCCTGGCCCCCAAAGAAGAGCGCTATATCTCAGCTTTTTTCTTTAATCCTAATTGGGACGTCCGCTCAGAGCCCCTGCCCAGCTGCGTCAGTGCCGAAGCGCCTGCCCAATTTGACGTCACAACTTTCCACGAACACCTCTGCAACTATGTCGACCGCAACTACTCAAAATCGTCGGGTGGTCAAGCGGATGAACAGACGAGTGATCCAGCGGTTTCCTAGCTCAGCCATCGCGACCTTTGCGTCCGTGGCTTGCCGCAATAAATTACCCTAAAACCGTTCCCTTACTTTCATCATCCATCATAATTGTGTCATGAGAGGCGGTCAGGGCAGCCGTAAATTCTGGGTCCTGGGCTTGCTCAGGCGTCAAATCCTGGACGGCGGAGAAAAGTTTCTCCATTCCGCCCGGCGTATAAACCATGAGCATCTTCATGCCCCCTTCAGACTCAATTTGATGCGGTACCCCTGGAGGCACATGGACGCAAGAGCCTTGTACGGCCTCAAAATTCTCACCCCCTACAATAACTTTCGCATCACCCTCAACAATATAAAACGTCTGGGAGCGATCATTGTGACGATGCAGCCTTGAGACAAAGCCCGGCTTACAAACCTCCTCAATCAACTCAAACGCACCGCCGGAATCCTGAGCCCGAACCATAATATTAAGCTCATTCACTCCCGCCTGATAAACATTCCCACCCTTCGGACCTATCAATCTAACTTCATGCTGCATTGCCGACATACCGACCTCCTTCCCTGAATTTATATCTCAAAGAGTATAATTCGAGGCACCCACCCCGTCACCCCGGACATGAGTCGGAGGACACGATATTTAGTGCCACCCGAAAAACGCCCCCGACGAGATCCCAGACACTTTCGGGAATTTGGCCAAAGTTGGTACCTCACGGCGTGCGCTTGACCGAGATCGTGAGGGCAGCATAGCAGGCATTAATACCCAAGCGATGAATTTAGGTTCTTACCTTGATTGGCCTAAGCTGACGGCGCTTTCTTCGTTAAGCTAGGTTTGAAAATCCCAAATATGATGATAATCAAAATGGGTATCGTATTGGCGGCGCCGATTATCTCTTCTTTCAGCAAGGTGGCTCTAAAGGAGTCAGAAATTGCACCGGCTTCCAGACTGGCTTTGGCCAGTTCGGTTAATTCTGGATTCATCGGAATGAGGAAGAAGGTCGCCATTACGGCAAGATAAGCTGATAACACGACCTTGACCCAAAGCCATTTCGGCCTTTTAGGATAACTCCAGAACATTAAGCCACCGGCAATTAAAGCAATGGCTAACCCGGGCCCAATCAGAATATAGGCGACGTATTCCATAAATATCCGCCCTTGGTACAACCCCTGCAAGTCGTGTCCCGCCACGGCTATAATAACAATATGGGCCAGAATGCCGCCGACATACATTACCAACCCGACAACATGAAAAAACTTAAATAGTTTCATAGACATTTGAAGGCCCTCCGAAAATTTATCCACACCAAAATCTTATTAAATCATATTTAAACAATTTTGTTGACTAGTTAAATATTAACTGCTTAACTAAATGAATGTCAAATGAAATCATACCTGATCCCCTCCCGTCATTGGGTCGCCTTTTGTATATTGCTAATCGAGCCGTAGCCGATCAGGCGGAGGCTCGTATCGCTAGCCATGATCTGACGCTAACTCAATGGATAACCTTAACGGCTCTTTGGCGTCAGGATGGCATGACCAATAATGGCTTGGCGGAATATAGCGAAGTAACACCGGCCGCATTATCCAAAACATTAGGCCGTATGGAAAAGAAAGGTTTAGTAAAGCGGGAAATGGATAGTACTGACCGCCGCGTTCAACGGGTATTCCTAACGCCTAAATCAAAAAAACTGGAACCTTTAATCAGCTTTTATAGCGAGACGAATGAATTAATACTGGCCGAGTTTGGCACGCAGGAGAAAGAATTATTGTTCAATATGCTCAACCGTATTATCGATCGAGCAGGTTCTTTGGAAATCGACACGGCATGAACGACAGTTACATTTCAGCCCTGGTTTCACCACCGTCAACTAAAACTTAACCAAGATTGAGCCATCCAGACCGTCGCAATAGTCACTATTGCGCATGCGATCAAGTTATTACGAAAATTCATCAAAAAATAGAGAAAATTAACAATGGAAATACATAAGAAAGTTTTGAAAAATGCGATTGTGGTTTTTGTGCTTATAGCCGCACTCTCAACGACCTCAGTTCTAGCTGAAGATAAGACCTTTGCTGATGTCTGTAGCGAATGTCATACAGGTGGCTTCAAAGGCTGGGTATCTGGCGCTCCAAACGTTAAAGAAAAGGACAAGTGGCAGAAATTCATTGAACGTGATTCCATAACAAAAATGAGAGAAATTGTCCTTAACGGTACCGACGACCATAAAAGAAAAGGCGGATGTGAAACTTGCTCAAATTCGGATGTTGTTGACGCAATCGATTACATGATGTCGTTGGTTAAATAACTGAAGAACAATTAGATCTGCTCAAGTTTAAGTCGCTACTCCAAGCCAAAAACATATCATAATTTAGCTTCCAGCTTAATCCCCACTACTTTTACCACCCTAACGATCGACTACTTAACATTCCACTTCATTCCACTATATCTCAACCAAGTCGGGACCAAAACCGGGACCAATTTAGCAACCACGGGTTCGGAGACCTAATGGGTCACCATCACGATAAAAAAAATGTAAAAATGCGATTTTTTTTAGATCGAGCCAAGTCGGGACCAAAGCCGGGACCAAATCTCCCTCTGATTATTTTTTTTGGCTGTTTTCTGCGGTTTTTTCCGAGCGATGGTGACCCCTACGGGATTCGAACCCGTGTTACCAGAATGAAAATCTGGCGTCCTAGACCTGGCTAGACGAAGGGGTCGGTAACCATCGGCTGGAGACGAGGGTTTATACGCCTCACCGCCTGAAATCAAGTCCCTATTTACGTCAATATGTAAATTTTTTTAATCATAGGTTTTTGGGGGTTTTGCGCCGAATTCAGGTGCTGGATTGGCCCCGGAGCTTCCATAGAGCCAGCGGACCGAGAAGTGCGACGATGCCCATTGAGGCGAAAGCGAGGCCCCATGACGTCACGTTCAGGCCTGCGCCGGAAAGATCGAGCACCATGCCGACCACCAGCGGGCCAATTGCACCGCCGCCAAAGCCGATCAGGGCATGAAGACCCAATGTCGCCCCCCGCCGGCCTTTTTCAGCCGCCATCACGGCTCCGGCGGTCAAAGCTGCCGAATCTAGTTGAACCAGCCCGGCATAGAGAATAACCAAGAGCACAATAATCCAATAGGGCAGCGCGGCCAAAAAGCCTAAAACCAAGGCCAAAAGGCCCGCAGATATGAGATAAATCACCACCATGCGGCGGCGGCCAAAACGGTCGGCGAGTTCACTGCCGCCGATACTGGTCACCATGGCAAAAAAGGCGCTCAGGGTTACGACCACTGTCGGCGCCATAAACCCGGCTGTGCTGCCGGGCTGTAAAGTCAGGCTATACGCCAAAAAGGCCACCATCCAAGAGCGCATGGCGAACAGCTCCCAACTATGGGCGCAATAAGCGAGCACATAGCCCATGGCCTCCCGGTTGCGCAGCACCGGCCGAAAATCCAGTAACTTGGTCTCAATATCGGGTTTAGCTGGGGTGATCGGCCGCATCGTCACAAATACCAACAAAGCTGCCGCCCCGGCACAAAAGCCTGCAATCATATGCGCCTCTGACCAGCCCAAAGCGTTGCCGACTTCACCCGAGTAATAAAACGAAATCGCCGTACCTAGGCTAAAACTCGAGGTATAAAAAGCGAGCGCCCGGGCCTGCTTTTCACCGCCATAGCGATCAACCAAAACGCGGAGACCCGGCATAAAGGTTGCGGCTAAGCCAACGCCCGCCAACATACGCAACAGCAGGGCCGACCAGAAACCACTGGCGAACGTGGCAAAGCCAAACAGCGCGGCCGCCGTCAGAAGTGCTCCGCCGAGATAAACCCAACGCGCATCAATACGGTCGGTCAGGCTGACCAATACCGGCACGCTCAGAGCATAGCCGCCGAGTAAAATCCCGGCAATCCACCCAGCTTCGGTGTTGGAAAGCTGCCAGGTTTCGATGAATTCCGGCATGAGAGAGGGAAATGTAAAAACGCCAAGGAGCGTTAAAACCTCGGCCAGACACATAATACCAACGATATAGAAAGGAGATTGGCGCATTTTCAGCTAGCCAACCGGCGCTGCGTCATCGATCAAGAGCTGCACCGATGAGCGGCCTTGCCAGATATTCTCCCTGAGACGGCCAACGATATGAAGCGGCATACCGTTATGGTTTAGCAGCGCTTGGCCCAATTCGGTATCAAGACAGCGAAACGCGATTGCCGCGAGCTGCTTTTTACTGTCGATGCCACTTAAAAAACAGCGCACATGATTAACCCCGACGACATCAACCTTAGCGATGCGAATACTATTGAAAGCGAGCCTAGGCTCGGCATTACCATTACCAAAAGGTGCCAATTTCTGCAAAACTTCAACAAGATCCATGGTTGCACCTTCGAGCGTGACACTACCATCGACATTCAGCGTCGGCACAATGCCTTCTTCCTCAATCTGCTTGCCGATCCGCTCTGCGAGAAAGCTTTCAAAAGCACCGAGTTGCCCCTCCTCCAGCGAAAAACCAGCTGCCATGGCGTGACCGCCACCATTGGTGAGAATTCCGGCTTGGCGGGCTGCGATAACGCAAGCGCCAAGATCAACGCCGGTAATTGAGCGCCCGGAGCCGGTCGCCTTGCCATCTTGCACTGTCACCACACAGGACGGCAGGCCATAGCGCTCTTTTAATCTGCTGGCGACAATGCCGATTACGCCCGGATGCCAGCCCTGACCAGCGATGAAGACGACCGAGCCCGCTTCTTCTGCTTTCGTTTCAGCCAGAGCCAGTGCCTCTTGCAAAACCATATCTTCGATCTCGCGGCGCTCGAGGTTATAGGCATCGAGCTTTTGGGCAATATTGAAAGCTTTTTCGGTGCTGTCAGTGGCCAATAATTGCGCCCCTAAATAACTTTCGCCAACCCGCCCGCCAGCGTTTACCCGGGGCCCCATAAGGAAGCCAAGATGATAAGTCGACGGCGCTTCATCCATGCGCGAGACATCCGCCAAAGCGGATAATCCAGCGTTCTGACGCTTCGCCATCACCTTCAATCCCTGCACCACGAGGGCACGGTTAACGCCGGTGAGCTGGACCATATCAGCAACCGTACCAAGCGCCACAATATCCAGCCAATTCATAAGGTTAGGTTCTTTTATTGAAGCATTTCCTTCAAAAAATTTGACTTCCCTAAGGCCTCGGTTTAATGCCACGGCCAACAAGAAAGAGACGCCCACTGCCGCCAATTGGCCATGCTCGCTGATCTCATCCAGCCGGTTCGGATTGATGACCGCGACCGCTTCCGGCAAGCCTGCTTCGGCAACGTGATGATCGACCACAATGACATCAAGATCCTGTTCTTTCGCAAAAGCCAAAGGCTCATATGCTGTCGTGCCGCAATCGACCGTGATGATGACTTTCGCACCATCCTTTTTTAGTTTTTCAAGTGCTGGAATGTTTGGTCCATAGCCTTCGCTGATGCGGTCCGGGATATAAATCTGGTGGTCAGCTTCGATCGCCTTGAAATAGCGCGCTAAGAGTGCCGACGATGTTGCGCCATCGACGTCATAATCACCGAAAATGGCGATTTTTTCTTTACCCTTGATGGCCTGAACAAGGCGTTCGACGCCGACAGCCATATCCAGCAAATGACCGGGGTCTGGCAGAGATGAGCTGAGCTTGGGATCAAGAAAGGTATCGACCTGCTCAGCGGCAATGCCACGGGCGTTCAAAAAACGTCCAATAATCTCAGGGAGTTGAAATTGCTGCGAAAGAGCGAGGGCTTGGCGGGAATCACTTGACCGCTCCAGCCACCGTTTTCCACTAAAAGACCGCTCAACGTCAAAAAAAAGCTTATCGGAAGCGGTCCCCATTTTACATCCCTATTATATCCGGTGCAATTTTACCTGCTTTAAATTAACTGGTGGCGGGCGCAAAGCCCGGCTTGCGGTCAAAGTGATGCTCAGATTCGATATAACGAACCGTGCCAGATTTAGAGCGCATGATCAGCGAATGGGTCGTCGCGCCGCCTTTGAAGCGCCTGACACCCTTAAGCATCGTGCCCATGGTCACACCGGTGGCCGCAAACATGGTCTCACCGCCGGCAAGCTCCATCAAGCCATACTTCTGGTCGAAATCAGTAATACCGAGACGTTGCGCCCGTCCCCGCTCATCATCATTGCGGAACACCAGACGACCTTGCATCTGGCCGCCAATACAGCGAAGTGCAGCTGCTGCCAAAACACCTTCTGGCGCGCCGCCTGTGCCCATATAAATATCAACACCAGCTTCTTCGGTGGAGGTTGCGATCACACCGCTGACGTCACCGTCGCCGATCAGCATGATACGCGCGCCAGCTTCACGGGTTTTCGCGATAATTTCTTCATGGCGCGGGCGATCCAGCACGCAGGCAACCAAATCACCAATATCAACATCTTTGGCCTTGGCGAGATTATTTAAATTTTTCTCAACGCTTTCATCAAGATCGACCACACCTTCGGGCAAACCATGCCCAACAGCGATCTTATCCATATAGGTATCCGGTGCATTCAAAAAGCCACCCTCTTCCGCCATGGCGATAACCGCCAAAGCATTGTTGCCGCCTTTGGCCGTGATGGTCGTACCTTCCAGAGGATCAAGCGCAATATCAATTTTTGGACCTGAACCACTGCCGACTTCTTCACCGATATAAAGCATTGGCGCTTCATCGCGCTCGCCCTCACCAATGCGTACGGTGCCTTGCATATGCATGCTGTTGAGTGCGGTGCGCATGGCGTCAACGGCTGCCTGATCAGCTGCCTTCTCATCGCCCCGCCCCATCAATTTGGAGGCTGCCAGAGCAGCGGCTTCGGTTACGCGGACAGCTTCCAGCGCAATATTTCGATCCATTTTTGCAGTATATTCGCCCATAATCTTTCTTACCTTTTTTTAAATTTTATTCTTAAAGCGCCTTTTAAAACGACTCTATCCTAATTAGCCGGGGAGGTTCCACCACCGCGTCATTTTTTGCGATCGCATCTAACGTTGCAACCATCGAAGCCTCATCCGCCTCATGAGTTGTCAGTACAACGGGCACGGCCTCATTCTCGGAGCGGCCCCGCTGTAACACGGCCTCCATTGAGACATTATGTTCATGTAAAGCACCGGCAATCGTCGCAAAAACGCCCGGCTTATCAGCTACCATAAAGCGCACATAGTACGATCCAACATGGGATGAAATCGGTGCCTCTTGCATCTTTGCGAGATTGTCAGCCGGAATAGCAAAGGTGTTTGGCATTCGCCCGCGCGCTATATCGATAATATCGGCAACGACAGCAGAGGCCGTTGGCCCCTCGCCCGCGCCCCGGCCCTCATACATCGTCGTGTCGACAAAATCGCCATCAGCAACGACCGCGTTAAAGACGTCTTCGATATGCGCTATTGGTGCATCAAGCGGCACCATGCAAGGATGAACACGTTGCTCTATACCCTTATCAGTCTGGCGCGCAATACCCAGTAATTTAATGCGATAGCCGAGATCTTCGGCAAATTCGATATCAAGCGGCGAGATATGACGGATGCCTTCAATATGCACGGCATCAAAGTTCAGCTCACAGCCAAAGGCCAGGCTGGTCAGGATCGCTAATTTGTGGGCAGCATCAACGCCGTCAACATCAAAAGCCGGATCCGCTTCGGCATAGCCAAGCTCCTGAGCTTCCTTTAGCACAACGTCAAATTCTTTACCGGTCTCCCGCATTTCACTTAAAATGTAATTGCAGGTGCCGTTCAAAATACCAAAAACGCGCGAAATCGTATTTGCAGCGAGGCCTTCACGCAATGCTTTGACAATTGGAATACCGCCCGCGACAGCGGCTTCAAAAGCGACGGCAACATTTGCCGCCTCAGCAGATTTCGCCAGAGCAGTGCCATGGTGCGCAATCAGGGCTTTATTGGCTGTCACCACATGCTTGCCATTGGCAATTGCAGCCTCAACCAAATCTTTCGCCGGCCCATCTTCTCCGCCGATTAGTTCAGCAACAACATCAACGCTGTCATCTGAGGCGAGCGCCACCGGATCATCGTGCCAGTTAAAGCCTGCCAGATCGACGCCGCGGTCTTTAGAGCGATCACGCGCAGAAACGGCTGTCACCGTGATTTCACGGCCACATCTCATGGCAATTAAGGAGGCTTGTTGCTCGAGCAGCTTGATCGTTCCGGCACCAACCGTGCCGAGCCCGGCTATCCCAATTCTTAGAGGTGAGTTACTCAAGACGCTGCTGCTCGTTTCTTTTCTGATTCTTCCAGTACTTTATCATAAGAACCGAGGAAGGTCTTTAAATTACGCGCCGCCTGACGGATGCGATGGCGATTTTCCACCAAAGATACCCGCACATGACCATCGCCATGCTCACCAAAGGCAACACCCGGCGAAACTGCAATTTCAGCTTCTCTGAGAAGCATTTTAGAGAACTCGACAGAACCCAAATGTTTGAACGCATCCGGGATCGGAGCCCAGGCAAACATGGTTGCCGGTGGGCTTGGAATATCCCAGCCAGCCGCACTGAAGCTTTCAATCAAAACGTCCCGGCGTTCCCGGTACATTTGCCGCATTTCATCAACGCAATCTTGCGGACCATTGAGCGCAGCTGCTGCAGCAACCTGGATTGGCGTAAAAGCACCATAATCCAGATAGGATTTAATGCGCGCTAGAGCCGCAATCATGGTCTTGTTGCCAGCCGCAAAGCCGATGCGCCAACCCGGCATCGAATAGGTTTTACTCATCGAGGTAAATTCGACAGCAATATCCCGTGCACCAGGAATCTCCAGGATTGAAGGCGGTGGGTTATCGTCGAAATAAACTTCCGAATAAGCCAGATCGGAAAGAATATAAATGCCGTGATGCTTGCAGAAATCGACAACCTGGCCGTAAAAATCCAGATCCGTCGTAATTGCCGTCGGATTATTGGGATAATTCAAAACCACAGCTGTCGGTTTCGGCACCGAATGGATAACCGCAATCTCTAAAGCTTTGAGATAATCCTGATCCGGGTTCACCGGCACGTTCCGAACCGCAGCGCCTGCAATGATGAAGCCGAACTGGTGGATCGGATAGCTGGGGTTCGGCACCAAGATCACATCGCCCGGGCTGGTGATCGCCGAAGCTAAGTTCGCCAAGCCTTCTTTAGAGCCAAGCGTCACGATGGCTTCTGAATTGGGGTCGATCTCAACATTAAAGCGCTCACCGTAATAGGCCGCAAAAGCTTTGCGTAAACCTGGAATTCCTCTGGAAGCTGAGTAGCGATGGGTGCGAGGATCGTTGACCGTCTCGATCATTTTTTCGACAATATGGCGCGGCGTCGGTTGATCCGGATTACCCATGCCAAAGTCGATGATATCTTCGCCTGCCGCTCGAGCACGGGCCTTCATTTCGTTTACTTCATTGAAAACGTATGGAGGTAACCGTTTAATTCTATGGAATTCCTGTTCCATTGCTCGCACTGCCGATCCTATTAAATGTTAAGTCACAATTGACCATATAAACTCGTCACAAATCCATCCGGGCCCGCCCTCATAACAAGAGCAGGCCTAACGAATTCGTTCAAACGATGGTTTAACGCCCGGGAGGCTAGAAGTCGATATAAATCTCGGTCCGACGATTTCCCGCTTCACCCGAAGGCATATATTCGTAATAACGCGGTTCATTATCAGAAACGGAGCCAACAAACAATTTATTTGCTTTCACTCCCATTTTCACCAATTCCTTGGCAACCCGTTCAGCCCTTGCCGTAGAGACCTGAAAGTTGGCCATTTTATGACGGATGGGATCATTCGTCTTGGTCCGACGACTGGCGTGACCGACAATGCGAAGCGTGCCACCGACTTGTTTGTGCTGGGCAATTACTTGACGCAGCACCCGGCGGTCACGGGCACCTACTTTGGCCGAGCCGTTAGAAAACAGGATCGTTGCGACTTGGTAAGAACCTTGCAGGTCATTAACATTTAATTGATTAAGCGAGTTGACCCCAGCGACATTGACTTTTCCAGCCGACCGGCGCGAGCGCATTTGTCTAACCTGGCCTTGGGTATTCATGGTTTGGACGCCACTGCCGGAAACAATCACCGTCTCATTTTGACCTAAAGCTGCCGCCAAGCCTGGAATAGTTCCCATTTTTGGTGAATTTGGATTGACCGCAGGGATTTTAAGCATCGGCGATGGTGGCGCGACGCGCAATTTCGGCGACACTGATTGCCCGGTATTAACCGAAGCAACCGACTGCATTACCGGTGCAGGTTTTGGCGCCATCACGACCGGCTTGGGAGCCGGCTTGAGCATGGCTTTTGGTTCAGGCTTTGGCATCGGTGTAGCTTTTACAATAGGCGCCGGTGTTGGCTGAACTTTAGCGACCGGTGGCGGTGCGGGCAAAGAACTCGCGGAATCGCCCTGACGGCGAATAACTTCATTCGAATATTTCCGAGATTCTTCACGGTCTGCAACCAACCCGTCGGCAATGCGTTTACGCTCTTGCTCAACAGTGCTCTTTGGCTTTGCCGGTACGGAAGAAAGTTTTGGAAAACTGTCTTTTTCTCCCGGAATCGCCTTTTCGCTCGTCGGCTTATCCTTGGTATCTTGCTTTTTTTCATCGTCACCCGTGATCGCATCACGCGCGCCTTTGTACCACTCAACCGGATTAATCGCATCCGGCACCGATGAACAACCGGCCAACAGTGCCGTTAAGGCAACCGTTGCTAATAAATTACGTGACGAAAACTCTTTGATTGGACTTTTAAAATCCCTCATATCCTCAACCCCCTCGTGATGGGTCCCCTATTATTTTACGACTCAGTTTGCACCATGGCGCAATTTAGTTAACAGGTTACAAACGCGCTCTTAGTTTATTTGAAAAGTATTTTTCCCTCTACGACCAACAAAGTATATACCTCTTTGGCCAATTAGCAGACATTATTTTTCGAGATATTCCTGATATTCCTTGCCTAAATTAACATACAGACCGACACCGTAAGGCAGCAGCTCAACTTCTTCAGGCTTCATGGCGCGCATCATTTTTGCCGGAACGCCAGCCCAAAGCTCGCCTTTTTTAACGCGCTGACCTGGCGTCACCAGCGCGCCCGCAGCGACCATGGCACCCGTCTCAACAACCACGTTGTCCATCACCGTCGCTGACATGCCGATAAAACAGCCGTCTTCCAACGTTGCGCCATGGATGAGAACTTTATGGCCGATCAGCACATCACTACCGATATGAGTTTCGTATTTGCCGCCGGTGACATGGACAATGGTACCATCTTGTAGGCTGGTTCGTTCGCCGACAGTGATCGCCTCAACATCACCCCGCAAAACCGTATTAAACCAAATGCTCGATCCTGCCCCGATCTTCACCTTGCCGATGATCGTCGCATTCGGCGCGACAAAGGCATCTTCAGCAATATCGGGAAAGACACCTTGATAGGGAATAATTAAACCACTCATAACCACTCAATCTGTTCCAAAAAATGTAATAGGTACATGCCTGTTCGGGCCTCGGATCATAAGTCCTAAACAAAATGAAATATTATATAAGCGCTCCCTGCATTGACATTTGCCTTATTTTCGCCTATCTCGCCCCCCATCTTAATGTTTATGAGTGATAGTCACCTGTTCAAATACAAATTTAAACTGGAATACAGCATATGAGCTTCGACGAGCTAGGTCTCAGTGAAGAGGTTCTGAAGGCTGTGTCTGATGCCGGTTATACCGAACCGACACCCATCCAGGAAAAAGCCATACCAACTGTTCTTATGGGCCGCGATATTCTCGGCTGTGCGCAAACCGGAACCGGTAAGACGGCCTCCTTTACCCTGCCGATGATCGATATCCTGGCCAATGGCCGCGGTCGCGCGCGGATGCCGCGCACGCTGATCTTAGAGCCAACCCGTGAGCTTGCCGCCCAGGTAGCCGAAAACTTCGACACTTATGGCAAATACAACAAACTCTCCAAAGCCCTGATTATTGGCGGCTCCTCTATGGCCGAGCAAAGTAAATTGCTAGACCGCGGTGTTGACGTCTTAATCGCGACACCGGGCCGCCTGCTTGATCTGTTTGATCGCGGTGGCTTGCTGTTGAGCGATGTTAAAATTCTGGTGATCGATGAAGCTGACCGGATGCTCGATATGGGCTTTATCCCGGATGTCGAAAAGATCGTCTCGGTTATTCCGAAAATTCGCCAAACATTATTTTTCTCAGCGACCATGCCGCCCGAGATCAAACGACTGGCCGATGCCTTTCTGATGAACCCAAAAGAAATCACGGTCGCCCGCCCCGCCACACCTGGCGAGACGATCACTCAAGGCCTGTTGATGGTTGATCACCGGACCAAACGTGATCTCAGTGGCCTGCAAAAGAAAAAACGCGATGCACTGCGCCAACTTATCAAAAAAGAAAAAGTTAAAAACGCTTTGGTTTTTTGCAATCGCAAAAAAGACGTCGACATCGTCAACAAATCTTTCCTCAGGCATGGCTTCAATTCGGCGACGCTACACGGCGACATGGTGCAATCCGCGCGTATGGCCACCATGGAAAAATTTAAAGCCGACGAGTATGACTATCTGATCTGTAGTGACGTTGCTGCCCGCGGTCTCGACATCGATGACCTCAGCCACGTCTTTAACTTTGACGTGCCGATGCATGCCGAAGATTACGTCCACCGCATTGGCCGCACCGGTCGCGCCGGCAAACAAGGCCGCGCTTTCTCGATCGCCTGGAAAGAAGATAAAAAATACATCGATGCGATTGAAAAGTTGATCGGGAAACCGATCCCCCGCATCACCCTCGACGGCCAAACCGCTTCTGAAGAACCCGCTAAAGAACGGGCTCCAAAAGAAAAAAGCCCAGAAAAGCCCGAAGAAAAATCGGCAGAAAAAGCTGAAGAGAAAGCCGAGGCCAAAAAACCCTCTCGCAGCCGTGCTTCCAAGAATGACGAGAAAAAAGACGTTAAGAAAGACGTCAGAAAAGAACCCAAAAAAGCAACTCCCGTCAAAGAAGCCGCCGAAGATCTAGCTGCCGACGGCTGGGGCGAACACATGCCCGCCTTCCTCCTACGCCCCGTCAAATAATCTGAAACACCCCCAAGTTGGATACCCGGGTCGAGCCCATTGGTGTCCGGTTCAATTTCATAGTCGTCCTCGCCGTGCCAATTGCAGAGGATAGTCTGGATTCTAACTTCGTCAGAATGACGAGGTAGTTGTCACGTGTCCCCGTAACTTGCAACGACCACGGAATTGTAATTAAATTAAGTATTGCATCCCCGACTGCTCGACTGCTGATCTACTGGGTATTAATGTTTTTTATCATTGGTTTCGTAGTCATTTTCAGGAGGGTGTTTGGCGGTTAAACGAAGAGGAAATATACTTATGACTGATTGTCCTTGTGGCTCTCAAAGATCAATGGATGAATGCTGCGGACCCATTATTGCCGGAACGCCTGCGCAAACAGCCGAAGCCTTGATGCGCTCAAGATATACTGCCTTCACGCTCAAAAATCTCGATCATATTGAAAACACTCATGCATTAGAAATTCGTAAACAGTACAATCGTTCTGCTGCGCAAGGAGTGATAAATGATTCAGAATGGCTCGGTCTAGAAATACGTGAAGTCGTGGAGGGAGGTGTTGAAGACCAGGTTGGCACAGTAGAATTTATCTCGAATTTTCTACGAGATGGTGAAAATTACACACATCATGAATTGGCCAGTTTCAGAAAAGAAAATGGTAAATGGGTTTATGTTGATGGCAAAATGAACCCTCGATCAAACCCCCGTATTATGGAAAAAGTTGGTCGAAATGAGCCATGCCCATGTGGTTCAGGAAAAAAGTACAAAAAGTGTTGTGGATAGCATGCGATCGTAACGTCGGTTTTTAAAAATGGAATATCATTTTGATTGTACAATTTGTGGAAAGTGTTGTTATGGTCAAGTACCATTGACAATCAAAGACGCGTTAACTTTTGCGGACCGTTTTCCGTTAGCCATCACCTGGACTCCCGTTGGTGCTGATAATAAGTATTTTGAACATACAACAAAGCTAGGTTCATTGGTTAACCTTTCAAAACGCAAAGAAATTGGCCTGCGTATAACGCCTACAGCCTATATCCCTCCATCGCTTCCTTGCCCGGAACTTGCCGAAGATAATAGATGCAACATCCAGGACAAAAAACCATCTCGATGTCGAACGATGCCGTTTTCCCCCTACCGTGAGGAATCAGTGCAAGCAGAATTACTTATACCGCGCGAAGGCTGGGAATGTGAAATTTCCGAAGAAGCTCCTGTTGTTTATCGAGACAAAAAAATAGTTGACCGCCAGGACTTTAAACTAGAATACGAAGAGCTTCTCCAGCAAACCGATATGCTTAGGCGTTATGCTGATTGGCTTCTTGCTAGCGCCCCAGAGTTAATGAGAGAGTTAAATCGGACGTCAAAAAAGAAAGGCGGTGGTCAGGTCATCGTTAGTTTTCTTTCTCTTATTCCTCATCTACCCGATGTTGATATTAGTGATTTTGCCGCCAAACAGCTCCCAATAGTGGAGGAATTTATAAAAAAAACTGCGGGAGCCTCTGTGTTAAAAAAGCATCACAAACACTACAAAGAGTACGCTGCTGATTTAGCGAAGACCGTTAAGCAACACGTTTAGAAAGTGAATATCAAAATAAATTCAGTCCGGGGGCACGTAACAAGTATATATCCCCATATCTCTGCATTCGGCGAGTATTCCATCGACACCAAAATAGCCTGAATTCCTTTCCAACGAATTTTCTGTATGATAACAATCCTATAGGTATTTATTAGCCGGCGAAAAATCCCGGGGAGAGAATGATGCAGACTGTATTTGTCCAGGTTAAATGTGAACTCGGCCATGTGTATAGCGTCGCTGAGCAGGCGATTGAGACGGTTGATAAGATTTCAGAGATCCATTCGACGTCTGGGCAATTTGATTTGCTGATCAAATGTTATCTCGATGACAGCGATGATATTGGGCACTTTATCAATGAGAAAATTCAAACACTGCCCAACGTCAAAGACACTTACACGCTTATCACCTTTAAAGCTTTTTCTTAAAAATCCAGTTAGGCCCAGATGGCAACCGCAATAAATTTCGATGGATTGGGTAGCGACGATAGTCGTCCGCTCGGCATTGATGTTGCAACGCGTGAATTTGTTCGCGCTTTTTTTCGCTGTAGCACGCAGGAGAAATTTCCTTGTGTCTGTCCCAATGATACGGCGCTTGGCCAATTCAAAGCTTACGCTCAGGACGAAAGAATAGATCCCGAGCGCTGTCATGGGGTTAATCAAAACGATGCCGACAGCTTAGAGCAGTCCGGTCATCTCTTTCGCTATGACCCGGGCTTTATCAAGCACGTCTGGGCTCGCCGCCAGTTTGGCCAGCAGCGCTATTCCATCAGCGGCCTAGTCCATGCAAGCTCAACCGACAGCGCGATGGAGACCTTCGGCCAATATCTGACCGCGCCAACGCAAAGTTGGGACGCACTGATTTGCCCCTCCAATTCAATCAAGTCCGCTGTTATGACGGTGGTTGAGCATTGGCAGGATTATCTCAAGCAACGGACCGGCAGCGATTTCAAATGTCCGATGCAATTCCCGGTCATCCCGTTGGGCGTTGATACGCGGCATTTTAACGCCATCACCGGCGAGCCAAAGCGCAGCGAACAACGTGAACGCCTGAAAATTGAGAACGATGAGATCGTGATATTATATTCCGGCAGGCTCAACTTCATCGCTAAAGCCAACCCACTACCCCTTTTGCTAGGCGTCGAGCGCGCAGCGGTCGAAAGCAAAACACCGGTGCATTTGGTTTTCTGCGGCTACTTCAACGATGAGCTTAACGAACAAGCATTCAAGGAAGCCGCGGCCAGTGTTTGTAATTTAGCCAAGGTCTCTTTTATTCAGCATGGCGATACAGATTTCCCGGATGGATTTTGGGCAGGGGCGGATATTTTTTGCTCGCTCGCAGATAATATTCAAGAAAGTTTTGGCCTGACACCGATCGAAGCTATGGCTTCCGGTCTTCCGGTCGTGGTCTCCGATTGGGACGGCTACCGCGATACGGTGCGAGACGGCGTTGACGGGTATACCATTCCAACCTTGGCGCCGCGCAAAGGGCTCGGTGAAGATATCGCCTATAAATATTTTTCCAGCCAAAGTAATTATGGCGACCATTTAAGCGCGACCCAGCAATCGATTTCGATCGATCTAGACGAATTGGTCAAAGCCTTTAAGCATTTAATCGAAACCCCTTCTTTGCGCCAGAAAATGGGCGAAGCTGGTAAAGACCGCGCCAATGCTGTCTTTGCCTGGCCTCGGATTATAATGGCTTATGAGGAATTGTGGGCGGAACTGGCAGAGCGGCGTGCGACGGCGGCGGAAAGCGCCCCTCGCGCAAAAGAAATGCCGTTTCACCCCTCTTACCCCGACCCTTTCGATATGTTTGCCGACTTCCCGTCCGAGCATTTCTCGGAATCGGGCGAGATTGAACTGGTGATCAAGAATTGGACCGAAGCGATGAAGCTTATCTCGCTCAAAGTCGGCTTCGTTTATCCGCATTCTTTGATCGAACTTGAAGACATGCCTTTTTTACTCGGCCATCTGGAGCCCGGCGCACCGGTACCGATTAAAGTCCTAATTGATCTTCTACCCAAGCTTGATAGCAATAATCTGGTGCTGACTTTGGCCTGGCTAACCAAGCTTGGGATCTGTCGCTACCATCCATAAACCCTACAGACCGTAAGGCCTAAGACCAATATTTAGCGAGATTGGGCTGGCAATCTGTGACTTGGCAAACTAAATTAACTTTAAATGAAACACCGCCCCTGACGGGCGAAGATTTTTCGGAGATTAAATATGTTTATCCAAACTGAGGCGATGCCGGATCCATCGCGTATGAAGTTTTTCCCAGGTGAAGTTGTCCTGACTGCAGGCTCTGCTGAGTTCCTCGATGAGGAAGCCGCTGAACGCTCACCTTTGGCGGTACGCCTTTTCGAAATTGACGGCGTTGATGGCGTCATGCTCTACACCGAATTTGTCACCGTGACCAAGGAAGAAGGCTTTGACTGGCAGCTCATGAAGCCGATGATCTTGGGAGCGATCATGGATCATTATACCGCAGGTGATTTAGTGATTTTAGGCGTTACTGAGACAAGTGATGACGATTTAGAAGCCGAGCTCGCCGCCCTCTTTGTTGAGCGCGAAGAAGACCGCGAAGCGGTTGAGCAAATTAAAGAACTGATGGAAAGCCGCGTTGCCCCAGCCGCCGAACAAATGGGCGGCTCGGTTCTCTATAAGGGCTATCTCGAAGGCATCATCTATGTTGAGTTCGTTGGCCCAACCTCGGCTTTGGCCGGCGGCATGACGAACATCTTCGGTCACTACATCCCCGAAGTGCGCGCCGTTAAAGATTACCGCGATGCCATCCCCAAACCGGGCTTGGAAACCGATGAAGGGCGCGCCATCCTACAAGTCTTGGATGAGCGTATCAATCCATCAATCGCCAGTCATGGCGGGCATATTTCGCTGATCGATGTTAAAGACAACAATGTCTATGTGCGCCTCGAAGGCGGCTGCCAGGGCTGCGGCATGGCCGATGTCACGTTGAAGCAAGGCGTCGAAGTCGAGATTAAAAATGTCGCGCCGCATATTATAGCTGTATTGGACGTCACCGATCACGCGGGTGGCTCGAACCCTTATTACGCACCTGGTAAAGGGGACGCACCTGCGAAGTAAAGCTTATGCAGGTTCTCCTTCTTTCAACCTATGATCTTGGCCACCAGCCCTTTAGCCTTGCCTCACCAGCGGCAAAGCTAAAATCTGCTGGCGCTGCAGTCACGTGCAATGATCTCGCCGTTGATAGTCTCAATGAAGACGCCGTCAAAGGGGCCGACCTAATCGGTCTCTATCTGCAAATGCATACCGCGACCCGGTTGTCGGTCGCCCTCCTGCCACGCTTGAAAGCGCTAAATCCAAAGGCTCATATCGCTTTTTATGGTCTCTATGCGCCGCTTAATGCCGACTATCTAAAATCAATTGGCGGCGACAGTTTTATCGGCGGCGAGTTCGAGGACGGCTTGGTTGAGATTTATCTAGATCTGGCCGAAAGCAATCCTAGCGCTGGGTCCGACCTCACCTCAACCGCCAATCTCGATTTTGACCGCCCCTTACGCGACGACCTGCCGAGTTTGGATTGCTATGCCCACTTAAATGTCGGCGATGGCTCGACCAAAATCGTCGGCTATACCGAAGCCAGTCGAGGCTGCAAACATAAATGCCGTCATTGCCCCATCGTGCCAGTCTATCAGGGGCGCTTTCGCATTATTCCGGCGGATGTTGTGCTGGCTGATATTCGCCAGCAAATTAATCCAAAAAGCGGCCCGGCGGCTGAACATATCAGCTTTGGCGATCCCGATTTTCTCAATGGCCCGCGTCATGCCATGGATATTGTCACAGCCCTGCATGAAGAGTTTCCAGAAATCACCTATGATGCAACCATCAAGGTTGAGCACCTGCTCAAGCATGCCGATCTGTTACCAATGTTGAAAGAAACCGGCTGCCTGTTTATCACCACAGCCGTTGAGTCTGTCGAAGAGGATGTCCTGCGCCTACTCGACAAAGGGCACACCCATGATGACTTTAAACGCGCTGCGAAGCTTGCTCAGGAAATTGGCCTGACCTTGGCCCCAACGTTTGTTCCCTTCACGCCTTGGACCACCAAGCAAGGCTTCCGCCATTTGCTCGACACCATTGCCGAATTGGGTTTAGTGGAAAACGTCGCGCCGATCCAGCTTGCCATTCGCCTGCTGATCCCCAACGGCTCTTATTTACTGGATCTGCCGGAAATTGAGCCACACCTTCTAGGTTATGATCAAGAAGCGCTTAGCCATCGCTGGCAGAATACAGATGAAAGCGTTGAAGAATTCTGCTCTCAAATCCAGGAAATTGTCGAAATTGGCGCGCGCGACAATCAGTCACGAATTGAGACCTTCAAGGCGCTCTATAAAGCGACCCAGCAGGCCTGCGGCATCGACACGCCAACCCTGCCCGACCTCCAACCCCTCCCATTGCTCACCATCCCCGCCATGAGCGAACCCTGGTTCTGTTGCGCTGAACCCTCACAAGAACAACTCTCTCGCCTTTAAATCGTTAACATTGTAAAAAATACACTAGGTGTACTTTTTATACATATGAGTAATGGACACATGCCGCGCTTGCTGCTTCTCATTCCATCGACATCGTACCGGGTGAGTGACTTTGTCACGGCGGCACACCGGCTGGGAGTCGATGTGACGATCGGCTCCAATGAACGCCAGGTTTTAGAAGCGCTTTCGGACGGTGGCAGCGTCACCATTGATTTTTCGAACCCCGATCAAGCGGTTGCCGAGATTGAAGTATTTCACAACAACCATCCCCTCAGAGCCGTCGTCGCGGTCGATGATGTTACCAGCGTCATAGCGGCCAAGGCTTCAGAGCAGCTTGGCTTTCGCCATAATGATCCGGCTGCCGTGCAGGCCACTGGCAATAAATTGCTGTTGCGGGAGATTTTGTCGCACGCTGATCTTGCCTCGCCCAATTTTCGGCGCATTGCACTAGAAGACGGTCCAACGCCAATGGCTCAACAAACAGACTATCCTTGCGTACTCAAGCCGCTCAATTTGTCGGCCAGCCAAGGCGTCATCCGCGCCAACGATCCGGCAGAGTTTATCGCCGCTTTCGAGCGTATCAAGACCCTGGTCACTGACATTGGTGAAAAAGTCCCGCACAAACAGGCTGCGGAAATTTTAATCGAAGACTATATCGATGGCGAAGAAGTCGCTCTCGAAGGATTAATGGTCGAAGGCAAGCTAACCATGTTGGCTCTATTCGACAAACCCGATCCTTTGGAAGGCCCCTATTTCGAGGAAACCATCTATGTGACGCCGTCACGGAAATCTTTGGAACTTCAAGACTCTATTCGAAACATGGCAGAACAAGCCGCTAATGCCATTGGTCTGCATGAAGGCCCTCTCCATGTCGAACTTCGCGTTAAACCCGATGCCCGGGGTAGCAATGAAGCCGGTCCTTGGATCATTGAGATGGCCGCGCGCTCAATTGGCGGGCTATGTTCTAGGAGTTTGCAATTCGGTGACGACTTAACCCTCGAAGATATTATTTTGCGCCATGCGATGGGGGAGCCGGTCGTACCGGACCGCGAAGAAAAAGCTTCCGGCGTTATGATGATCCCGATTCCCAAAGCCGGCATTTTGGAACGCGTCGACGGTACGCTGGATGCACAAGCCGTCACCGGCATCACCGACCTCACCATTAGCATCGCGACCGGTCAAAAAGTCGTGCCACTGCCAGAGGGTAATAAGTATTTAGGGTTTATTTTTGCTAAAGCGGATAAGCCTGAAGACGTTGAGGCCGCTCTGCGGGCCGCTCATGCAAAACTTGAAATCATCATCGCTTAAGAACAAATCTCGGCAAACAGATCAGCGGCGCGGCTCACTCCTGCCTCATCAACATCCAGATGCGTCACTGCCCGCATGCTCGTTGGGTTCATCGCACCCATGCGAACACCCCCAGCCAGCAAACGCTCTGAAATTTCAGGCGCAGATAAAGCCGCCTCACCAACGTCGATGATTAAAATATTGGTCTCGACTGTCAGCGGGTCAATTTTTACGCCTGGAATTTGTGCCAGCCGGGTCGCTAGAGTGCGGGCATTGGCGTGATCGATGGCCAGTCGGTCGACATTATGATCCAACGCATACAGCCCGGCGGCTGCCAAAACACCTGATTGCCGCATCGAGCCGCCGAGGCGCTGCTTCCACGGCCAGGCCTGCTCGATAAAGTCTTTGGTGCCCGCAATCACGCCGCCGATTGGACAGCCGAGCCCTTTCGAAAGATCAATCCACACCGTATCGACGGTTGCCGCGTAATCTTTGGCAGAGACACCGCTTGCAACAACCGCATTGAGCAGACGCGCGCCGTCCATATGGCTGACAAGATTGTGCTCGGCGGCCAATTCCTTGAGCGATTGCAATACTGCCAACGGCCAAATACTACCACCGCCCAAATTGGCCGTCTGCTCGACGGCGATCATCTTTGAGCTTGGTGCATGACGAAAGCCGGCCCGCAAAGCTTCCCTAGCCTGCTCAAGCGTATACTGGCCACGTATACCATCCAGAGGCTTAATCATGGCGCGGGCAATTACCGCCGGACCGCCTGCTTCAAAATTAATGATATGCGCCGTCTTGTCGGCAATGATTTCATCGCCCGGCTGACATTGCACCGCCATCGCGATTTGGTTGCACATTGTGCCGGACGGCACGAACAGAGCAGCCTCTTTACCGAGCAAATCGGCAACACGCTCTTGCAGTGCCAGCGTGGTCGGATCTTCACCCGCCTGCTCATCACCGCATTCAGCCTGCATCATCGCATCAAGCATGGCCTGGCTTGGTTTAGTTTTGGTGTCGCTAAACAACTCGATTTCTATTGTGCTCATATCCAACTCGACATTGATGAAACCTTTGCATCTTTCTGCCCGATTTTATACTCTCCGTCTATGCGTTATCCAAAAATACTCATTGCAGCAGGATTGCTAATCTTGCTAGTCGGTGCCTTGTTCATTCGCCATCAGGAAGCGGGTTACATCGCATATTTAAACGGAAATTTTAAAACTGCCGAGGCTGAATTCATAAAACGTGCAGAAAATGGTGGCATGTGGGAGGCCTATCTCGTTGGCTCAATGAACGAAAACCCAACCTTCCGCGTGAGGAATCTGGCTCAAGCAAGCAAAGCTTATTTAAACAGTGCTGAGCTTGGAAATGTCGCCGGTGCGATGAAATATATTCTATTTATCAATCACTCCGCTCACCGCAATATAGATTGCACGACATTAAACAGACTGACCGAAAGGGCGATCCAAACTCATCATTTTGTTGCCGTCCACACAATGGAGCGCCGATTTCTCAGGAATAGTTGCAGCAAGCTCGATAAACTCAAAAGCCTGCAATACACCAAATGGGCAGGAGAATTAGAACCGCAATATGGGTCTAATTTTCATCGTGAATATCAGAACCTGACTACCGTAGAACGCAAGAAATTTGACGGTACAAAACTCCAAAAGCCGTCCCGTATCAGTGATGCCGAATTTTTAAAATTCTTCTTTGCGACACTCGCGCAGATCAAGCCAGCCTAAATTACTTTCTCTTCTCAACTGAATTGATGTGATGCCACAGCAGCCTGGCCGCAACGCTTCGCCAGGGTCGCCAGGCCTCTGCCATTTCAATCAGTGCGTCACGTGGAGGCCGTTCTTTCAGGCCTTTCAGATGCATCAGGCCTTTGACCACGCCCAAATCATCAACCGGCCAGAGATCCGGCCGGCGCAGGGCAAATAAGAGATAGACTTCTGCCGACCAGCGCCCAATTCCTTTCAGCTTAATCATTTCCTCAATGGCAGCCTCATCTTCCATCCGGGCAACCCGTCTGAAACTAAACTCCCCGCTCTGAATTGCTTCAGCGATACCAAGCGCATAATTCATCTTCTGACCGCTCAAGCCCACCGCACGCAATTTCTCCGGCCCTAGCCTTAGAACCGTTTCAGGCCGCATCGGGTTTTCAATGGCATCCAGACGCCCACCAATTGCACGCGCCGCAGAGGTAGAAACCTGCTGGCCGCAAATGACTTTGAGTATGGTGCTATAACCGGATGATCTCGAGCGCAGACCGGGCAGACCAATATCTTTGACCAGCCGGGCAAAGTCTTTGTCCCGCTTACCCAACTCCCTGGCCCCTTCGGCAAAAGTTATTTTTGTGATTTTCATAGACATGCGCCACGATAGCGATGCCATCGGGCGGGAACAATATAGAAAATGACGTGCCTGAAAATTAAATGTAAACTATCCCAAATTATTATCACCTATCTCATCACCTAAATCTCTGGGGAGGCCATTGTGCTCGTCGAACAAATCTGGACCGAAAACAACTATCGTAATTTTAACTATCTCATAGCTTGTCCGGAAACTGGTGAAGCCATGGCGATTGATCCGCTCGATTCTGAGAAATGTCTGGCAGCGGCTAAAAATCGCGGGTGGGAAATTACCCAGATTCTTAACACCCACCACCACCACGACCATATCGATGGCAATCAGGCGGTTGTTGATGCGACCGGGGCAAAAGTCATCGCTCATGCCGAGGCGAGCGATCAAATTCCGGGCATGGATATCGGGCTCAAGGCTGGAGATGTCGTTAAAGTCGGTAAATCAGTCGACCTCGAAGCACTCGACACCCCTGGCCATACCATGAGCCATATCTGCCTGCTGTCGCAAACTGATGTCCCGGCGCTCTTTGCCGGTGATACGATGTTCAATGCCGGGGCTGGTAATTGCAAAGGCGGCGGCCATCCGGACGCGCTTTATTCAACTTTTAGCGGCCAGCTTGCCGGTCTGCCGGACCACACCTTGATCTATCCTGGCCATGACTATCTGGTCAACAATCTCCAATTCACGCTCGACCGTGAGCCTGACAATGAAAAAGCGAAAAGCCTGCTCGATACATTGGAGAATTATGATCCGCACCAGCCGATGGTGACGAATCTCGGGTTGGAAAAGGAAGTGAACACCTTCTTCCGGCTCGGCAGTGACAGCGTCATCGCTCAACTGCGAGACAGCTTTTCAGATCTCCCGGAAGAGCTGGATGAGAAAACCGTCTTTCTGAAATTACGCGAACTTAGAAACGACTGGTAGTTATTCCGCCGGTTGAGCCGCAGTACTGGTCCGGGCATAACGCCCGGCTGCCAGTGCTGTGACAATTGCGAAGAACATGAAAACAGCCGCACCATAATAGATGCCGGTGATTTCACCTGAGTCCATAATTCGGCCAAAGATGATTGGCCCAACCATACCGCCAAAGCCAAAGCCCGAGTTTACGAAGCCAAAAGCTTTCCCTGCATTGCCTTTTGGCGTCACGGCCCGCACCAAGACATCGCGGGACGGCATCACAATGCCGGTCATGAAGCCGGCTATAATTAAAGCCACTGCAGCCCATAAAAACGGCAAGAAATTTAACGCCACGATGACGGTCATAATAATGCCCGCGAGGTAGCCGACACTAGCCACCAACTCCAAGCGCTGGACTTTATCGGCAATATATCCGCCCACCAAAACACCGGCTGAGATAGCGGCCATATAAATAAAGAGCACATGGTTCGCGGTCGACAATTCGATGCCATACATGTCCGGCAAAGCCGAGGGTGAAAACTGCTGGACACCATTGCCTGCCAAGGCGACGGCAATATAGAAAAAAAACAAGATTAGAATAGGCGGAAATTTAATGAATTCCATCACGCCCATGGACTGAGAAGCTTGCTGGTTTTTTGCCTCGGCATGCGGCGCTTCATCTTCGCCGATCAACAAATCTTTATTGAACAGCAATATCAGCGTCATAATCAGACCCAAAACGCCGGCAATGACCAGCGCGTTCTGCCAACTTGACGCTACCCGAAGCGAATCAACAACAACCGGGGCTGCGGCAAAGCCGGCGAAGCCTGCAAAAGCATGGGTCGCATAAGCGCGCCCCGATCTTTTGGGCGCAACTGAAGCGGTTAAAACCACGAAATCGGCTGGATGAAAAACACTATCCCCCCACCCTGCAATCAACGCTAGGCCAACCATCACCCAATAAATCGGGATCAATCCCATCAGCACAAATACCGATGAGACCGTCAACATGCCCAGGATCAATATCCATCTAGGGCCGTATTTATCCGCCAGAACCCCCATCGGATATTGACCGGAAAAAGAGCCAACCGCATAGACAGAGACGATCACACCGAGCTCTGTAAAGGTGAGATGCAGATCTTCTTTCATCGCCAGAAAAAGCGGTGGCAGAGCCAACAGATAAAAATGTGAAAAGAAGTGGGCTGCGGAAATTAGATGAACGACTTTGCGCTCTTTTTTCCGCTCCGCTTTTTCGGCGTCCATAAATCGTTCCTAATTCAACCGGTGAATTCCAAGATATCGAAACCTTTGTCACGGTCGAACAGATAAATCAAACCCCGTTCGTCAACTTCACAATCATTACTTTGCGGTGCTGCGAAGCCGGCGCGAGGCTCCGGCATGAAATAGCCAACCTCTTCCGGGCGAGATGGATTGGCGACATCGACAATGCGCAAACCGCCGGCAAACCAAGTCGCACAGACCACACTGCTTTCAAGGTGATCGGTGAACTGATGAGCGCCAAAGCGAGCGCCGGGCGTCCGCGACCATGGGCAATCCATCTCGGAAACATGGTAAGAGCCAAGCCCTTGAATGTTGTTAAAATCCGTCACATCGAAGGTCCAAAGATTGGCCGGTGCCTGACCATTGCCAGGAACGCGAGTGTGCTCCTCATCAACGACAACAGCTATGCGGCGGTCATTGATCAACTGAGGGACCGGCAAAATCGTATGCGTGGGTTCCCGCACCATCGGATGATAAGTGTGCTCTGCCATTGTCGTCGGCTTGGTGATATCGGAGACATCGATCACTCGAAAGCCCGCTTGCCAGACAGCCGCCCACATCTCATCACCAACCCGCAAAGCATGATGCAGGCGATGGCTATAACGCGTCCAAGTCGGTGTCTCGCCGCCCGCCAGATGCTGACCCGGCATATGCCAGCGCGACACTTCGGTTGGATTGGTAGGATCTGCTAGATCATAGATCACTAAGATGTTGCCGATATAGCCTTCCATCTCGGTCGAGATATAAGCGTAGTTTTCGTCCATATCGAAACGATGGGTGCCAAAACCATGAGTCTTCACATGGGCAAGCTCTTTGGGATTGGTTGGATCAGAAATATCCCAGGTTTTGAAGCCGCCATCGGTATAGAAGCCCTCTTCCTGGGCCGCGATCATTTCGGGAAGCACATCAATTTTAACGCCTAGCGCTGCGGCAACGCCGGCATCTGACGCATCTTTACCTTCGGCTTCGAGCATTACGCGGGTTTCAGGGATACGCGAGCCGGCGCGTAAAACATGGCGGTTATTTTGCTCAACATTGGTGATCATGATATCACCGGCCACCCGCACTTTATGAGTATGTGACTTATCGTCACCCAACTTGCTCTGCCAGACAATCTTTGGGTTTTTCGGGTCAGCGACATTAATAATGGTCGTGCCATCACGCGGCTTCATATGACCGACATAGGCATAATCGCCCTGGACGACGACTTGGCCGCCGCCAATAAGATCGAGCGAGCCAAGCTTGGTAATGTTGTGAGCTATGTCGCCGCCGCGATACTCCAATTGTGAATCTGGCATGTTTATCTCCCCGTTTTTGTATTTTATTGAGTGACAGATTACGCTGTTAGCGCCAAACTGCAAGCCTGAGAAATATGGGGAAATTGAGAAATGGCGAGTGACGAGATTAAAATATTAAGCGCTGGTGCACCAAAATCTGCAGTCGCCGGTTGCGCCGATGCATTCAGCGAAAAGACCGGTATTCCAATTTGGTACGAGTTCGCCACAGCCCCGATGTTGAAGGAAATTGTCGGCTCTGGCGACTGTGAAGCAGACATCGTGGTGGCACCCGTCGCAACCTCTCAAGCCTTTGCCGAAGCCGGGCATACTCTTGCCGAGAGCGGCCCTGTCTTAGGCTCCGTCAAAGCAGCGGTGACGATCAAGAGCGGTGCCACCGAGCCCGACCTCAGCTCAGCCGATACCCTCAAACAAGCCCTCCTCGGCGCCGAGTCCATCGTCTACAATGAGGCATCGAGCGGTCAATACATCCACACCATGATCGAGCAAATGGGCATTACCGACGCCGTCGCGGACAAGGTCACTCGAACCAAGACCGGCTCAGCCGTAATGGAACACCTACACGCGAGTTCCCTCACCAATGAGATCGGCTTCGGGCAAGCAACCGAGATTCAAGTTCAGATCAATAAAGGCCTGGATGTCAAACTCCTCGGCACGCTGCCCAAGGAAGTCGAAAAAATCTCAACCTATAACGCCTCTTTGCTAAGCGCTTCCGCTGACAATCAAGCCGCCAAAGACCTGCTTGAATTCATCGCCTCAGACGAAGGTCAGGCCATTTGCAAAGCTACTGGATTGATATAAAACGGTTTTTCCGCCTATTTAACGACTGTCGTTAAATTAATCATTTAGCCCTGCCATTCAAGAATATCTAACCCGTTGAAGCGGTCGACGAGGAAGATGGTGCCGTTGTCGGTGACGAAGACGTCGTTGCTTTGCGGCGAGGCGTTACCGTCAACCGGTGCTGGCATGAAGTGGCCGACCTCTTGGGGAGTGTAAGGATCAGCGACATCGATGACGCGGAGGCCGCCATTGAACCAGGTGGCGAAAATGAGCGTGCCGATGGGTTTCTCATGAAATTGATGCGCACCGAAACGCCCGCCTTTGCGAGCATACGGGCTGTCGAGCTCGCTTAAAACAAATATTGAGATCGGTTTAAGCTGGGTCTCATCCGTCACATCAAACACCCAGAGGCCGGCGGGCGGTTGCCCCGTAACCTGGCCGTGCTGCTCATCCACCCCGACGGCGATTTTCATACCAGCCACGTCTTGATCGAGCGGCATCAACGTGTGTGCCGGCTCAATGAAAGGTGGATTGGTATCATAGGTGCAGATGGTTTTGGGATTGGTAATGTCAGACACATCGATCAGCCAGTAGCCGCCATGCCACGCCGCTGCCCAAATGCGATCGCCAAAGCGGAGCCCGTGATGGAGACGGCGATGATCCGCGTTCCAGTAAGGCTTCTCGCCCGCTGAAATTTTCTGGCCGGGCATCCACCAATGCGACACCTCTTTCGGATCACTCGGATCCGCGCAATCATAGATCACCAGAATATTGCCCTGATAGCCGGGCATCTCGGTCGAGATATAGGCGTAGTTCTCATCGACATCAAAACGGTGGGTGCCGAAGCCGCCGGTGCGGACATGCTTGAGAAGTTTAGGCGCGGCTTTGTCTTTAATGTCATAGACCTTAAAGCCGCCGTCGTGATAGCCCTGCTTACTGGCGGCATCCAAAACCGCAACCTCAGACTCGCGGATATTCATCTCAGCTGCGACATTCGCATCCGTTGGCTCTTTGCCAGCGGCGGTCAAACTTACACGGATTGCCGGAATGCCATCGCCGCGGCGCATGTAGTGGCGGTTAAACTGCTCGACATTGGTATACATGATGTCGCCCACCACCCGTGCCTTGTGGGTATGGGATGCCTCTCCCTTGAGCATGATTTGCGAGACGATTTTCGGGTTTTTTAAATCCGATATGTCGAGGATCGTCGTCCCGTGCGGCGGATCCATATGGCCGATATAAGCGTGGTTACCAACGACCTCGACCTGCCCCGCGCCGGGCAAATCGAGATGAGAAATACGCGTTACGTTTTCAGCAATATCTTTATCCGTAGGGGTCATTCAAAGCAGCCTTATTTCGACGATAATCCATGAAGTAAGGCAATGCCATCGAGATGACCAACAGAACCCAAAGCGTATTACCGATGGAAGATGAGAAAATCACCATGATATCGCCCTGCGACATCTTCATGGCGCGGAGGAAATAGGTCTCCATCAGCGGCCCTAAAATCACACCGATCAAAATGGCGGCAACGTGATAGCCGGTTTTTCGAGCAACATAGCCAATCACGCCAAATACCAGCGCCAAGTTCATATCAAACAGATAAGCGCGCGGCACGAAGGAGCCAACGAGCGTAAACGAAATGATGATCGGCGCCATGTAGATGGTGGAGACGACCGTGATATTCGACATATAGCGCGCCAATGGCAGCACCGAAAATACCATAATTGCGTAAGTGACAGCCATGGCGGTGAACGGTCCAAAGGCAAGCTCGGGGCTGGTTAAAAAGAGATCCGGTCCGACCGTGACGCCATGGAACTGCAGCACAACCAACATGATAGCTGCTGTCGCGCCGCCGGGAATACCAATGACCAACAACGGCACCAAGGTACCCGATGTCACACCATTGTTAGCTGATTCTGGCGCGATCAATCCCTCGACGTGTCCGGTGCCATAAAGCTCGGGCGTTTTGGAGTAGGTTTTGGATTGCTGATAGGCAACAAAAGACGCAATCGCCGCCCCTGCTCCCGGTACGACGCCGATCACCAAGCCGATGATGCTGTTCCAGGTAATGTGCCACCATTTGGACGCAGCAATGCGCGCGCCTTCGAACGTCGCCGCCCAGCCAGGCTTGCCCATGGCCGCTTTACCGCGCTCGGTCAGGATCGATTGGTTCTCAATTATCGCAAAGGCTTCCGAGATCGCGAACAAACCAACCAAGGCCGGGATCAATGGCACTTTGTCGTAAAGCTCCAAAAAGCCGAAGGTGCCGCGCGGCGTCTCATAGACAACATCGGTACCGATAAAACCAATCATCAAACCGAAAAAACCGGCAATCAAACCCTTTAACGTATCTTTTGCCGCAATTGTCGCAATCAAAGATATGCCAAAGAACATGATCACAATCATCTCGACCGAATGGAGATAAAACGCAATTTGTGCCAGCCACGGTAATGAAATCAAAGCCACGACTGTGGTCAGCAAACCTCCGGCAATAGACGCGACAAACGACATGGCGAGCGCCTGCTGGCCGCGTCCTTGTTTGGTCATCGGATAGCCATCCAGCGGCGTTGCCGCGGCCCCTGCGGTGCCTGGAATATTTACCAGGATCGCTGGAATACCTGCGCCCATGCGTGATGACGCATAGAGCGCTACCATAAAGGTTAGACCTGTTTCCGGATCCATGGCTAATGTCAGCGGCAGCAAAATAATGATCGTGTTTGCAGCACTAAAGCCCGGGATCGCACCAACAATCAGACCTAAGAATATTGCCGGTAAAATAACCCACCAAAAGCTAAAGGTCCGAGCGAACATTTCGACATAGAATGCTAGATCATAATCGAGTTCCATTTTAGAAAAACCCCTTCATAAATGTTTCAAAGGGTCCGGCGGGAAATCTCGTTTTGAAAGCAACAATGAATAACAAATAGCCACCGAGCGATAAAGTTGCCGCAAGCGCAAAGATAAGTCGCTTCTTGCGGAAATCGCTTAGCACTAGCATAGCCATGCTGAGGAAGAGGAAAGTCGTGATCGTAAAACCAAGGCTTGGCACTATAAAAATATAACCAATGGTCAATGCTAAGAGACCGAGGCGTTTGGGGATGAAGGATTTCGGATTAACCAAATTATTGAAATTCAATTCACCCTCGCCTGAACTCAAGGAGCGAACGGATTTTATAACAATCAATACGACCAAAAAGAGGAGGATTGAGCCGACGATGAAAGCCGCGACTTGTGCCGTCCATGGCGCATTCCAGATGGTGATAAAATAATAGATCGTGAAGAAAAATGCGGCGACTGGGATGATGAGTTCACTGCCAATCGAAACTTTCTCAGAGCCTTGAGCTTCGGCATTCTCAGCCATCAAGCAAACTCCCCCTTAATTTTTATTCTGCTAATTCATGCTGTTAGAAATTGGAAATGGGCGGCGTTACTTCTAAAAGCACGCCGCCCAATCCTAGTAGATTACTCGCTAGATTAAGTCTTTTTACCGGTTAGGAGATCTTTAAACTCCGCACCGATTTTAGCGATATTTTTCGTATACTCAGCAGCTTGTGCAGCATCCCGGTAGCCAACGAACTCCCATGGAGATTTCGTTTTTGCATAGGCTTTCTTAAACGCCGGATCCTTGAAAACTTCTTTCAAAGTTTTTTCGATCTTCGCAAAACGCTCAGGATGCTTTGCGATGGCTGATTTCTTGACGCCAAAGGCACGTGAACCAGCAATCAGTGAAGGCATACTAGTTTTGAAGTGATCGTTCATGGTCGGTGCATTTTCAGACCGGCCTGGTAGTGGATTTTTATGCGAGAACATCAGCAAGACTTTGAAGCCTTTTTTGCGGTTAACAATACCGCCTGATGGTAAAGCGCCGCAATCCATCTCTCCGGTCGCAACACCCGCGCGGGTATTTTTACCACCAGAAAGCGGGATCGGATTGAACTTTGCACCCGTATGTCTGCCAAGCGCCAGCGCGCCCAAAGTTGCCGGATGAGCCAAACGGCTAACACCAACGTTTAGAGTGCGTTTCTTACCTTCGGCAATTAGATCGTCGATGGTCTTGAACTTAGAGCGGCGGCTGACAAAAATAATACCGGGATCGCTATCAACTTGAGCAAAATACTGGAAAGTATTGAGATCAAAAGTTGGCTTTTTTACGACCCAGTTAAGAACTTCTGGTCCCATGTTACCGAACAGCAATTCATACATATCGTCTTTTGCAAGACCCATATATTTTTCATAGCCAACACGGCCCGCTGCACCTGGGAAAAATGACGGCTCAAAAGCAGCGCCAAGGTGATTTTTCCAGACGCCGGTAATAGCGCGGTGTAAACGGTCAGCGCCGCCGCCTTCACGGGTTGGTATATAAGATTTAAGATTGTGATCAGGATAACCAGCCGCAAATGCTTTACTAAACGGCATGGTAGAAGCCGCAACTGCACCCGCAACAGCCATAGAGCCTTTAAGAATATCCCGGCGGCTCATGCCGAGGTCAATTTTATCATCGAAGTCCATAGTTAATTCCTCCCTTGGAACGTGAGTTAGTTTTATCTAATTTTGTGAAACGATCTTAGACGTCGTTTTAATTTTTTACCAGTGCACAAATCCGTGAGCACCACTAGCCTTTATAAATAGGCTCAGGTTGTGTCAAAAATGTGTGCAAAATTTGATAAGCCATCAGGTAATTTATCTGCTGGAAACTCGCATGTGAAATGCCAGACATAACCTTGAATTGCTTGTCGGGGTTTGGCAGCAAATTAAAGAATTTCAACAAATCCTCCATCCCCGCAATACCATCCCACTGACCTCGCATGATCAAACTTGGCATGGTTATTTTGATAGGATCTACGACCGGCAAGTTCTCACACATGTCTATATAGGTGCCGTTCGGGATCGAGCTATCCAAGGCACAGATCGCCTCGGCAAAGGCCTCAACCACTTTATCTTCAGCGCAGCCAGGATGATCCCGGCTAAAGATTGAGCGGACAAAATCCAGATCGATCGGACGGCGCCGATTGGCTTTAAACTCAGGTAATTTTTTCCGGCGATTTTCCAGCGTTGGGCTGCCCTCACCGGTCCAAACCATAGCATCCATGGCAAGACGATTAACCATGTCTGGATTCCGTTGGGCAAACAGTGCAGCTCGAAGTGCACCAGATGAAATACCGTAGAGATCTACTTTATCGATGCCTCTGGTTTGGATGATATAATCACAGGCGGCTTTTAAATCATCAGCACTATTCGAAATTAGAAAATGATCATCTCGATCTTTGTCGGAGCGGCCATAACCCTCCATATCAACACACCAAGTATCAAACCCCTGGAGTGCAAACCAATTCATCACCGACGAATAAGGTCGGCCTTCAACATGCAGATCAAATGTTGGCTGAGAGGCCATTGAGGAGCCGTGGACAAATACGATAGTACCTTTTTTATCAGCGGGACTATCGACATATTTCTCCCACAGGAAAAGTTTTATGTCACCTTTATTGGTCCAGTGTTCTTCCCCGGTTACGTCCGCTTCTGAACGTAGACTTTCTTCGCTCATCTATATTCCCCAATGCGCTAGCGTTGATTTATTTTTTTTACACTTTGGCAATAAAATAAAGGAAGAACAAGCCCATATATGAAACAAACTTAAAAAATGATTAGAAGTCTTAGTAAAATCATCGCTACCCTTTAGGTACCGATAATTTAAAATATTCTTCGAATTCCAAAACCACTTTGGTGTCACTGAAGAGCACAGAATTCGCTTCCCTTATGCGCTCTGACATTTGTCCGCGATGGGCTTCGTTCTGGCCTAGTTTCAATGCAATACGGACATAGTCTTCGAGGCTACCTGCAATCATCTCCTCGCCCCCCATCATCCGGTACATACCAGCTGTCACTCGCCCACGCATAAATTCTGCGTCATGGGTTACGACCGGTTTGCCCAGCGCGAAGGCTTCGAATGACGTGTTGCCACCGCTAAAATGCGGCGTATCTAAAATAACATCAGCGGCATTTTGCAGCGCGATGAAATCTTCCGGAGATTGGCGCGGCACGACTTTAATACGCGCTTCAACATCGGGTATCGTATCTCGCCACCGATCCCGCACTTGCACTGTCCACTCGCCAACCGCCCCTTCGACAATAGCAATCTCAGCTGCCTCATCCCCCCGCAATATTTCGCCGAAGATAAAATCCACATCCGGGTGATGCTTAATCGCACTTTGCGGACAGAGATAAAGAGTACAATCCTGGGATAAACCAAAATCGCCGCGGGATTTCATGTCGGTAGGCAATTCAATTGGATAGTACCGCGTCGGCAGGCCTTTTAAGCAATGTAGTGCCTCACTGTAATGACCCCCTGCCCCCTCAGGCTCAATCAACTCGCTCGAAATAAAGCCATCGATATTGGGAATGCCGGTCGTATCGGGATGCCCCCATGTCACGCATTGATGCGGAGCCAAGCGGGCAAAGGCCAGAAAGTAAGTTCTGACATCCATACCTAGATCAGCATAGAATAAAATATCCAACTCCTCTGCTGCGACAATTTGCTGGGCTTCAAAAGTATCATCCGGCAAAAAGACAACGGTGGCGGCATTGCCTTGGATATCGCGAGCGATTGGATCGCGCTGTCCGCGAGGCGTAATCACCACGACTTCAAAATCATCTTTGGAAATTTCAGCAATCAACCCCTGCATCATTCGGCCAATCGAATGGCGGCGGAAATAAGCTGATAAAAAGCCGATCTTGATTTTACCGGTCGGCACTTTTGGGGCTTCACAATGTGGCGCTACAAAGCCCAAAGCAGGGCAAGCCTTCAGGATTACTTCCGCCGTCTTCTCTTGTAGCTCCCGGTCTGATTTAGCTTGATAGGCCAGGAAAAAATTCGTGGTCGAAATCTCCAGCGCCGGATCAACCAGCGCCAGATCATCTTTTAAAAGTCGAGCTAATCCATCACTCAATCTATGTCGCACGTCGTCAATGTGAGCCGCGTCGCGATAGACCACCGGCAAGGTTGTCGCCTGCTTGATGCGAATGCCATCATGGAAGCGATTGCCGAGCACCTGTTCATAGGCATCGATCGCTTTCTCGTCCTCACCTTGGCGGCGATAGGTATTGGCAAGATTAATCAGCGCCCGATTGTTTTTTCGTTCTCCGTCTGGCTCAATTCCGATGGCGGTCTGGAAGCATTTAATGGCCTGCTCCAATTGACCGTTGTCGAAAAAAATATTACCCATATTGACGAGCGCGTCCTGTCGTTTGGGATCAATCGACAGCAATTTTTCGTAGATCAAGAGTGCGGCATCAGGCAATTCCATCTGCTTGTAAAGCTTAGCAAGATTGTAATACCCCTCGGTGAAAGAGCCATCGGCATCAATGGCGTGCTGATAGGCTGCTTTAGCTTGATCATATTTTCCGAGATCTTGGAGAATCACACCGAGATTAACATGATAGGGCGCATTTCTAGGTTTGAGTTCAATGGCCCGGCGTAAAAATTCGACGGCCTGCTCGGGTCGTCCACTCTGTGCCAAGGTGGTCCCTAACAGGTGGAGAGCATCGGCGTGAGTAGGCTCCAAGCGCAGAATTTTGATGTAGAGTTCTTCGGCTTCAGAGAGACGCCTTGCCTGATGATGGGTTTGAGCCTCAGCAAAAAGTGCTTTGATTTGTTTTTTGGGCGAGGTCATGCCACCTCTCAAACCACGCGGCTATATAAGACCAGAAAGCGGCGAAGATGGATCGGCATACATCTTGCGCGGCATCCGGCCAGCAAGATAAGCCAAGCGACCCGCTTCAACGCCGGCTTTCATCGCACGGGCCATTTTAATCGGATCTGTAGCACCGGCAATTGCCGTGTTCATCAACACACCATCACAGCCAAGCTCCATTGCAATCGCCGCATCAGATGCCGTGCCGACACCGGCATCAACCAGAACAGGCACGGAGGACTGTTCCTTGATCAGGCGAATGGTGACCGGATTTTGCACACCCAGCCCAGAGCCAATCGGTGCCGCCAGTGGCATGATCGCGTGACAGCCCATGTCTTCGAGGCGCTTTGCGATGATCGGATCATCGCTGCAATAAACCATAACTTTAAAATCTTCTTTGAGCAGAATTTCTGCCGCTTCAAGCGTCTCGATCATTTTCGGGTACAGCGTTTTCTCATCGCCCAAAACTTCGAGTTTCACCAGATCCCAGCCCCCAGCCTCTCTCGCCAAACGCAAAGTTCGAACCGCATCATCGGCGGTAAAGCAGCCAGCGGTATTTGGCAGATAGGTATATTTCTTGGGATCAACATAATCGACCAGCATCGGCTGGTTCGGATCGGTGACGTTCACCCGGCGCACGGCAACGGTAACAATCTCTGCGCCCGATGCCTCGATCGCAGCCGCGGTTTCTTCGAAATCCTTATATTTGCCAGTGCCAACCAGAAGGCGTGATTTAAAGACCTGCCCAGCTACCTCAAAGGTATCGTCGGCACTAACCGCACTCGTTCCTTCAGGTGCACCGCCGCCAATGAAATGGACAATCTCAAATTTATCGCCATCAGTTACGGCGACTTCGCCATATTGGGATTTGGGCACGATTTCCAAATTGCGCTCAACCGCCACCTTGCGACCATCCAGCCCAAGATTTCCCAAGAGTTGTTCTACCGTAGCGGCACCGTCGATGGTGCGACCTTCACCGTTAATTGTTACGTTCATAGATCTTCCGTCATTCTTTACAAAATAATGAACCGCAGTATGTGCCGCCCTTCCCGACCTTTCAACCCGCTTTGCAATTATATGACCAGTTAAATATGGAGATTAAGGGTTCCTTCATCGCTTTAATTTAGGGTTGAATTTAAAGTTGTCCGTGTTAGAAACCGGGCGTCTTACAGGAAGTGGATAATGACGCAGTCAGTTTTGATAATGAACGGCCCCAATTTGAATATGCTGGGTACCCGCGAACCAGAGGTTTACGGAAAGCAAACGCTCGGCGATATAGAAAAGCTTTGCCAGACCCGCGCTGGCGATTTGGGACTGGAAATTGATTTTCGCCAAAGCAACAGTGAAGGCGAACTTGTCGACTGGATTCAAAAAGCCAATGCGGACCATGCGCTGATTATCCTGAACGCTGGGGCTTACACCCACACCTCAATTGCCATCTTAGATGCGCTGCGTGCTTCTGGATTACCGGTTATCGAAGTTCATATCTCCAATATTTTTCAGCGCGAAGAATATCGCCATGCCTCCTTCGTTTCTGAAGCTGCAACCGGCGTTATTTGTGGGTTTGGCAGCAAAGGCTACGAATTGGCGTTAGACGCGGCCGCAGACCTAATCGGTTAAAAACTCAAAATTCGCCGTATATATTGTTGGTTTTCTTCCAAAAACGCCTATTTATTTAATACCCCATACTGTGTGGGGTTTAGTAGATGGAAAGAGTTCGATGACCAGTTCTGACGGCATGTCACCAGAACAGATCAAGCTAACCCCCGAAATTATATTGCGGGCCTATGCGGCTGGCATTTTTCCGATGGCGGAAAGCCGGGACGATACGGATCTGTTCTGGGTCGATCCGGAAATGCGTGGCATCTTTCCATTGGATGGACTCTATGTCTCGCGCAGCCTTAAAAAACGCGTGCGGCAAAATAAATTTGATATCCGCTACGATTTCGATTTCAACTCTGTCATTCGGGCCTGCGCCGATTCAAGTGATGACCGGCACGAGACTTGGATTAATGGCGAGATCATCCGCCTCTATACGCGACTGTTCCAGATGGGCCATGCCCATACGGTGGAATGCTGGCAGGACGATGAGTTGGTCGGGGGCTTATACGGCATATCACTTAAAGGCGCTTTTTTCGGTGAGAGCATGTTTTCCCGAAAATCTGATGCCAGTAAAATTGCCTTGGTCCATCTCATCGCCCGCTTGGTCGAAGATGGGTTTACGTTGCTCGACACGCAATTTGTTACCGAACATCTAACCAGCCTGGGCGCCATCGAAATTCCCCGCGATGACTATCACCGCCAACTCGATAACGCCCTCTTGGTGGAAGCGACTTTCAATGGACAGGGCAATGCTGCTACCCACCAGACCCATATTGAGCGATTATTTGAGAAATAAGCCGAGACAAGCCTTTCGTCAGCTCTATTTCTGGATCGAGGTATCACCGGCATTTTTGCAATCGAGCACCCAGACATCATAGACCGGATGTTCCATCGCCGCTAATGCCGGGCTGGAGGCAAACATCCAGCCCCGATATATGCTCGCAGCCGGCTCACCTGGGCGCACTTCCCAGACATCAATAAAAGCTGCACTTTCAGGCGTTTCTTCGGGCGGGCGTTTATCGCAGGTCCGGGCAATAATTTCGAGCGTGCCAAATTTCACGGTTCGGCCAATCGGTGCAATAAAAGTAGATACCCGGGCCGTCACTTTATCCAAGCCCTGCAACACGGCCATATTGTATTGAACAGCATTGGCAGCCGAGCTCAGCATCACGGCTAACACCCAAAGGCTTAGACCTAACCCAGTAAAGATAAATTGATTCTTCATGTTGGTGAGTTCACTTCAAAAGCAGAACGCTTGCTACTTCTTTTTGTCACCACTTGTTGCCAAGAAAATAATTTCCCCGACCTGATCTTCAAGTGATTTGAAATCTTCTGTCTTACCAATCGCACCATCTGGCTTAATAAAGGTTTTAGCATTCCCTGGACGAAGCCGGACATATTTACCGCCGATCATGCCTTCGCTGGCAATCATTGCGACCGTGTCTTTTGGTAGTTTAACCGTCGGCTCGATCGATAATTTCACCACGGCATCATAGGTTTCAGGATTAAGCCCACTATCGATGACCGTGCCGACATTGATGCCACTGATGCGCACGTCGCTGCCTTTTTGAAGGCCACCAATTTTAGCAAATGTGGCCGAGACGTTATAGCCTTGGACAGCGGTTACTTGGGCCGTATTGACAAAGAAATAAAGGAAGACCAGGGCAACCGCTAAAACCAAGCCACCCATGACTGTCTCTGCGAGATTTTTACCCATAATATAGTGTCTCCCTTATTTCTTAGTTTACTTCTTGGCGCGCTTTGCTTTTGCTTCACCAATTATCAATTCGAGCAGATCTTGCACAACGACAGAATCCTGCGTCATGGTTATCTCATCACCAGTACCGAGATATTCTTCGTCGCCGCCCGGTTCGAGCGTAATGTATTTTCGGCCAAATAAGCCGTCGGTATGAATGGCCGCAGAGGTATCGTTCGGCACCTTAATCGGATTATCAATGCGCATCATGACAACGGCGGTGTAATGATCACCTAAATCGAGGGTCGAGAC
The DNA here is from genome assembly GCA_018649725.1 of Rhodospirillaceae bacterium. GTDB lineage: Bacteria > Pseudomonadota > Alphaproteobacteria > Rhodospirillales > UBA2165 > TMED23. The sequence continues at coordinate 94,939 of JABIHH010000052.1, forward strand.
CTTGCCGACCACCACGCCTCCCATGCGTACGTCATCGCCAACGGAAAGCCCATCGATCTGATTAAACACAGCTTTGACGAAAACGCCTCTAGGTGCGTCCATATTGCTGCTGGAAAAAGACAGCCCCGCAACCAGCATGAGCACAACCAATGTGGTTAGGCCGATGAAGATATGGCGAACTTCTTCTTTCATTTAAATCACTCGAAGTTGACGATTACTTTGGTGACCAAGCCTCGTAATCACCGGTTGCAGCATCGCGCTGACCACCTTTGAATTCGTGCCCGGAGGGCCGATACGCATTGGCAGTGCCCGTTAAATTTGGAATATGCGGTTGTTGCCAAGGACGCGACTTGGCCGCTTCTTCAGTCAGCGGCTCCTGAACCGTGTGGTGGAGCCAGGCATGCCATTCAGCCGGCACCTTTGACGCTTCAGGTCTGCCTTGATAAACCACCCAGCGGCGCTCGCGACCATGCAATTTCTTACCTTTGCCACGATAATAATTATTGCCGAACTCGTCCGTTCCAACGAGATCGCCATTTAACATCGTATAAATCCAGGTACCCAAACTCATGTTTTTTGATCTTTCCTTAAGGTCTAAGCCGCTACTGTTATTCAAAGCGGTTACACTATACTCCTTAAATGAGGCCAACGAAGCGTTAAGTCAACTAAAATGCCCAATTTGATGACGCCATTGCGTAGGCAGGAGCTTATCGGTAAAGACATTTGAATGTCCGACAATAAAGCACAATTACTCGAACTCTTATTTAGCCAAGCTCAGGCTTGCGAGCGCGACGGCGATTGGCCGGGGGCGATTGAGCACTACCGGGCGTCACTCACCGAGCGGGCTGATTTTTTGGAAGCGCACCACAATTTGGCTGTCGCTTTGCGCCATACCGGCAAAGCCGCCGAGGCCTTAAAATCCGCCCAACTGGCAGCCACCCTCGCACCTGACCACCCAACCGTGCAATTTTCACTCGGTGTATCGCTGGAGCAGGTCGGCCAAAGAGATGCGGCGATTGTTGCCTATAAAATTTCTGCTGAACTCCGGCCCAATTATGTCGCTGCTTTGAGCAATCTTGGGCGATTGCTCGAAGTTAAAGGCCGCATCCCCGAATCGATTGAAATTCTGGAGCGTGCTATTGCCCTGGCACCGACCACAACTGCCGTTCGCCTCAATCTGGCCAATAGCTACTTACTGGGCGGCAGGCCGGATCAAGCAACGAAATTGTTGCAGAGGTTGATCCAGGATGATCAGGAAATGACCGACATTTCCCTATCCCTGGCCTATAACAGTCTCGGCGTTGCTGCCCATGTTGAGGGAAAATGCGGCGCGGCGATTGACCATTTCAGAGCAGCGATCGACCTGGCGCCGGAATTTGCCGAGGCCCATGAGAATCTCGCTCAGGCACTGTTATTTGAGGAAGACTATAACGAAGCCTGGGTTGAATATGAATGGCGCTGGCTGAATGAAAGTAACCGTCAAACCAAGCGACTTTATCGTGAAATTACGGATAAAGCGGTTTGGACGGGAGCCCCCCTATCGGGTCAAACGCTACTAGTCCATGCTGAGCAAGGATTCGGTGATGTTATCCAATTTGCCCGATTCGTGGGCCAAATCAATAAGATCAGTAAGGGTGTTGGCACCCTCATTTTTGCCTGCCACGCCGCATTGATTGATCTCTTTTCAGGACTTGAAGGCGTCGATCAGGTGATCGACATTGATGGGGAAATTCCCGACTTTGACGCTCACCTGCCGTTATTGAGCCTGCCGCGCCTCTTAGGCATAAATGACACCAATATACCTAAAGATGCCTATTTGCCATCTGGGAAGTCGCCAAAGGACGCCGATTCGAGAGCGTTGAAAGTCGGTATCAACTGGGCTGGTATGCCTCGGCATGAATTTGACCCCCATCGCAACCGTTCTTGTCCGGTTGAGAGCTTCAAATCCCTGTTAAATCTGCCTGATATCGAGTTTTATAGTCTTCAAACCGGTCCAAATAGTGTTGAACTGGCTAAAATCAATCCATCAGGGGCGATTGTTGACCTGAACCCACAGATCCAGAGCTTTAAAGATACTGCCACGTTGATATCTGAGCTGGATTTGGTCATCACAATCGATACCGCGCTGGCCCATTTGGCCGGTGCTATGGGGAAAAAAGTCTGGATTTTGCTCGCCACTTGCGCCGATTGGCGCTGGCTGGAAGAGAATCAAGAAAATCCCCGGGACAATCCATGGTATCCAACAGCCCGTCTATTTAGACAAAAAACCCCAGGAAACTGGTCTGACCCGCTAGATGATGTAATTTCCGAATTGCAGGACTTGATTCTCTAGATTCGCGTCATTTGTGCTAAGTACTTCTATCCACACAAAAAATAAGAATTCTGATCGCTTGTGAATAACTTTAGCTAACTATTTGTTTTAAAAGCATAAAGTTATCCACAGGGAAATTGCACTTTAAACATGCAATTTTAAGCTATTGAAATAAAACAACTTTTCATAAAGCAATCCATTATATTGTGATTATTTTCACCCAAAACACTATATCTTGCGGTTTTCACTTGCGTCGAAAATCAAGCAGGTCTACATTTTCTGCTTCGGAGGCCAACGCCACACTAAATGTAGTGGCTGCGGGAATTACAATTTTAGTACCGGCCTGGGAGACTATAACAGAACGCACCGCCTGACATCCTTGGGGAGAAGGCAAAAGTTCTTTAGTCAGGTATGCCGGGGAAGACGTCGGGGGACGCATGCAAATACAACGTTATTTTACGACCAAAAAATCTGGCCCTTATGCAGGAATTGAATTCCGCACAACCGCAAGCGAAATCCGTAATCCGGATGGCTCTGTCGTATTTTCACACGATGCCATTGAGGTTCCGGCCGATTGGTCGCAGGTGGCTTGCGATGTCTTAGCGCAGAAATACTTCAGAAAAGCGGGTATCCCGGCAGCTTCTAAGAAAGTTGAAGAAAATGATGTGCCGTCCTGGCTATGGCGCAGCGTCCCGGATGAGAAGAAATTAGCGAAATTACCCGAAGAGGAACATTACCGGGGCGAAAACACCGCCCAGGAAGTTTTCCATCGTCTCGCCGGTACCTGGACTTACTGGGGCTGGAAAGGTGGTTATTTCGATAGCGAAGAAGATGCCCTCGCTTATTACGAAGAAATGACACATATGTTGTGCAAACAGATGTGCGCACCGAATTCGCCGCAATGGTTTAACACCGGATTGCATTGGGCCTATGGTATTGATGGGCCATCGCAGGGTCATCACTATGTTGATTTCCAATCAGGTGAGTTAACCCGCTCCGAGTCTTCTTACGAGCACCCACAACCGCATGCCTGTTTCATTCAAAGCATCAATGACGATCTCGTCAATGAAGGCGGCATCATGGATCTCTGGGTTCGTGAAGCACGATTGTTTAAATACGGCTCCGGCACCGGCACCAACTTTTCTAATTTAAGGGGTGAAAACGAGCCTTTGTCTGGCGGCGGTAAATCCTCCGGCGTGATGAGCTTCCTTAAGATTGGCGACCGCGCAGCCGGTGCGATTAAGTCCGGTGGCACCACGAGGCGTGCCGCAAAGATGGTTATTTTGGACGCCGATCACCCAGATATCGAAAGCTTCATCAATTGGAAAGTTAAAGAAGAACAAAAGGTTGCAGCCCTCGTTGCCGGCTCAAAAGCCGCCGAGATTAACCTCAATAGCGTGATGGCGGCGTGTCATGAAAACGACTTAGATAACGACAACGCAGATCGCTTTAATCCTCGTAAAAACAAGGCGTTAAAGAAATCTGTTATAGCGGCACGTAAAGCACTTTTACCGGAAAATTACATCCAGCGAACGATCGATTATGCCAAACAAGGCTTCACGACGATGGAGTTCCAAACCTATGACACCGATTGGGATTCTGAAGCTTATTTGACGGTTGCCGGGCAAAATTCCAACAATACCGTTCGGGTAACGGATGAGTTTTTACGTTCGGTCGAAGAAGGCGCGGATTGGAATTTAATCCAGCGTAAAGACGGTGAAATTGCCAAGACAATCAATGCCCGTGATCTTTGGGAACAGATCGGCGAAGCCGCCTGGTCTTGCGCTGATCCAGGGCTGCAATATGACACTACAATCAATGATTGGCATACGTGTCCGAATACAGACCGGATTTACGGCTCTAATCCCTGCTCTGAATATATGTTCCTCGACAACACAGCGTGTAATCTTGCCTCGCTTAATTTGAAGGCGTTCCAAGATGAAGACGGCGTGTTTAACGGCGAAGCCTTCGCTTATGCGACCCGCCTCTGGACGGTTAATCTGGAAATTGCGGTCCTGATGGCGCAATTCCCGTCACCTGAGATAGCTCAACTTTCATACGAATATCGGACTTTGGGCCTCGGTTTTGCCAATATCGGCGGACTTTTAATGTCGATGGGCATTCCTTATGACAGCAATGACGGCCGGGCCATATGCGCTGCGATTACCGCGCTGATGACCGGCGTTTCCTATAAGACATCGGCTGAAATGGCATCACTTTTGGGCACGTTCCCAGGCTACGAGGCTAATGCAGAGCCGATGCTACGCGTCATCCGTAATCACCGCCGAGCGGCTCATGGTGAAGCGAAAAAGTATGAAGATCTTGCCGTTTTACCCGTACCGCTCAAAGACAGTAAACATGAAGAGGCACAGGGCCTCATCGAAATGGCCCGGAAATCTTGGGATGAAGCCCTCGATCTCGGCGAAAAGCACGGCTACCGCAATGCGCAAGTCTCCGTCGTTGCCCCAACCGGCACGATCGGCTTGGTTATGGATTGCGATACCACCGGTATTGAGCCTGATTTTGCCCTGGTGAAGTTCAAAAAACTCGCCGGCGGCGGATATTTCAAGATCATCAACCACACTGTTCCGGTCGCCCTGCAAAAACTCGGCTATGACGAGGCGCAAATTGAAGCAATCATCCAATATGCGGTGGGTCATGGCACGCTCGACGGCTCTCCTGCCATCGGTCACGATGTGCTGCGTGAAAAAGGCTTCACCGATGAGGCGATTACGGCTCTCGAAGCTGCCTTAGGTGATGCATTTGATATTAAATTCGTCTTCAATAAATGGACGCTCGGCACCGAGTTTTGCACATCTGCACTCGGCTTTACCGAAGAACAGCTGGACGACATGAATTTCGACATGCTGGCTGAGCTTGGCTTTTCCGGCAAAGATGTCGCGATTGCCAACAACCATGTTTGCGGCGCGATGACTTTGGAAGGCGCACCTGGCCTGCAAGATGAGCATTTGCCCGTCTTTGATTGCGCCAATCCGTGTGGCCGTGATGGCAAACGCTATCTCTCAGTCGAAAGCCACATTCGCATGCTGGCTGCCTCGCAGCCGTTTATTTCCGGCAGTATTTCCAAAACCATTAATATGGCCAACACAGCAACCATCGAAGACTGCAAAGACGCTTACATGTTGTCTTGGAAGCTTGGTTTGAAAGCCAATGCGCTTTATCGCGACGGCTCTAAGCTCTCGCAACCATTGAACTCACAAATTCTCGATGATGACGAGTTGGAAGAGGATTTTGCAGAAGAAATCACCAGCCAGCCGACGGCTGTTAAGGCTGAGAAGATCGCCGAGCATGTGGTTGAACGCTATATGGCCAAACGCCTCCGCCTACCCCATCGCCGTAAGGGCTACACCCAGAAAGCAACGGTTGGCGGCCACAAAGTTTATCTCCGTACCGGCGAATATGAAGATGGCCGGGTTGGCGAGATCTTCATTGATATGCACAAAGAAGGCGCGGCCTTCAGAAGCCTGATGAACAACTTCGCCATCGCGGTTTCAATCGCCCTGCAGTATGGCGTGCCGATGGAAGAATTCGTTGAAGCCTTCACCTTCACACGGTTTGAACCATCGGGCATGGTTGAAGGTAATGATTCGATCAAAATGTCGACCTCTATCCTCGACTATCTGTTCCGCGAGCTCGCGGTCTCTTACTTAGGCCGCAACGATCTCGCTCATGTGCAGCCGGAAGATCTCATGCCGGACAGCGTTGGCCGGGGTGAAGGCGACGAAGATATCATCAGTTCCGCCACGCAAGAGGTGATGGAGCGCCTAACCAGCCAAGGCTTTATTCGATCCAGCACCGTCACGGCAAATGGCGGCGGGAATGGCGGCGCTAGCACACCAACAAAGCCAGAGCCGATTACGACGGCGGTAGATGCCGTCGGTGATTTGGCCCTGGCTGAACTGGAAACTTTGAGTGTTGAAGCGGTCTCAGTCGAAGCGACTTTGACAAGATCTGCCCACACGCAAACAGATCAAGTCCGAGAAGCTCGGATGAAGGGATATGAGGGAGACGCCTGCGGTGATTGCGGCAACTTCACCCTCGTTAGAAATGGCACTTGCCTGAAATGTAACACCTGTGGCGCAACGAGTGGCTGCTCTTAAGGAGCCTTTCGCGACGACCACTTAATTTTTATTGGAGTAAACACACAAGCAGTACAGGAATTAAACAGAATTTGAGCGAGAGGGCTCATGAAACAGTTAACCAACGAGAGAAACATCGCTTTCCTCCCTGGTAGACGTGGGGTTCGGATTGATCAGTGGCTGCTACACACACCCGCTGGTTTTTCTGCATCGCAGTCAATCTACCCGGCGGATTTCAAAGGGAAAACCCGGCAGAAATCCAAAGAGGAAAGACCAGAGTTCCTCCCTGGATACGTACTTTTTGTATGTTTTCAAGGACTTCACCACTTTTATTGGTCAAAAAAAATCAATAGCAATCAATACGATGCAAAAAAAGTGGTGAAAACTTTGGGTAACGGTTCCTCCCTGGTGACTTGGGGGCGCAAACGGTGCGGGCCTGCCAGCCAACTACTACGCCGATTGCACCCCACTTTTTTTTACCAGTGGTTTTTCAGCAACCTTTTTCTTTTTCGATTCCTCCCTGGTGAACCTGTGTAGTTGGGGTGCTTAACAGTTCTGATCGTTCAGTTCTTTAGAACAGGCACCCCGTTTTTTTTGGGCTTGGGAAAACTTGAAATTATAGTTACTGCCAGCGTAGCACCATTCTGTTTCGCCAGGGATCACTTGCTAAGTAACCCACCGATATATCCGAGTGAAGCGAGGCCTATTCCAGCAATGGAGGACGCTAAATCAAGACGTATACTATTGTCCAAAAGCATTGCGGCCCCTAACATGAGTACGACAAGAACTAATACGATGCTGGCAATATAAAGAGCGGCGTTTTGTGGTGACCCAAAAAGCAATCCGAGCTTGCCAATTTTTTGAGCTTCCATCGCAAAAGTGTCCTCATACTGATCCTCAGTTTCAGAACCGTTTCGATTTGCACTTAAATTATTGTCTATTTTCATAATCGGTAAATCGATCAATGTGTCTCAAATGATTCAAGACTAATTGTCACCTTCTTTAATGATTGCCCTGATAGTTTCGCGGTTAAAACTAGTTCGTTTAACAATCTCGGGAACCGTCATCCCATTTTTAGATAATTGAATTATTTCATTTCGTATATCCGGAGTTATTCCCATTTTTCGCGACTCCATCAATCTATCCAAATAATTCTGGACGCCCTCATCCCCTTCACTCTCATAAATTTCTTTTATTGCGGTTGGGCCACCTGGTAAATTTCGATAAACCGAAGAAGGAGTTAATTTTACCATGTCGGCAATACTATCCATATCAACTCCGTTCAATATAGCCTGAACCATCATTTCAAGCTGTTGGCGAGAAAGACTAAATTTCCTTCCACCAATTCGGCCTTTTGCAGCAGCTTCTTTTATACCTGCGCTAGTTCTAATTTTATTTGCTTCTTTCTCGAAATTAGAAGCGTAAGTAATGTGGGTGACAAAGTTTTTGAATTCAGCTTCTCGCGAATCGATTTTCTCGTCCAATGAAACAAGATGCGCACCACCATCTTGTATTGCTTGAAGCGCCTCACTTAACTGCTTTAAAGAGCGGGCAAGCCGATTCAAATTCCATACGTACAAGACATCTCCCGAACGAATTAAGTCGAGACATTCAGATAACTTTGGTGTGGCAGGATTGCGGCCTTCTAATTTATCGTAGAAAATTCGCGTGTCGGAAATGTTATTGGCCCTCAACGCATCAATCTGAATTTCTGCACCTTCCCCAACAGTGGATTGGGCGTATCCATATTTAATTCCCTTATCTTCGGTTATACGATGAAATTCAGGCTCAATCGGGTTAGATTCAATTAAGCTCGTCAAGGCAATTATATACTGATCAACTGGTTCACCATTCCAAGGAAGTCGCCACTCAGCTAATACCTGATCATATTTCGCATCTGGAGAATGTTGCGCAAAGGCTCTTTGGTGCGCATCGTTGTTTGGTGCATCAATAAACAATTCTGAATCATTTAGTCGAGTATTATAGGTAAAACTGACCGCCATTATCGTCTCGTATATTAAAGGGGTATATTCTTGTAACTATGCCTGAATTTATCGTTATTGTCAACGAGGTATTATAAGAAAACAAACCTTCTACTTTGCACAACATCAGTCGATGCGGTAGTGATCTTAAAAGTGGTGAATCTTTAAAAGTGGTGAAATTCTCCCCCTAAGCCATTGATTCTATTGTTTCCAAGTTCCTCCGTAGATACCTCGTTTTCGTTTAATTTCAAATACTTCACCACTTTTTCTCATCTGAAATAAATTCTTATATATCAATAAGTTGTAAAAAAAGTGGTGAAACTCCTAGCCTCAATTAGATTCCAAGTCAGATGCACCAAATTTTCTGTCAGAGGGACCTATGGAGGGTTGAAACCGTTGATCTAACCAACCGAAGTACGGAATTTACTCGTGAATGTAACAAGAACAAATAGTGGTGAAGCTAAAAAAGTGGTGAAATAGCATGTCTAAGTCATTGATTTTATTGACCCCAAGTTCATCCCTGGTGAACCTGTGTAGTTGGGGTGCTCAAAAGTCCTGGTGGTTTTTCTGTCGCAATGACAGATCGTCAGGGCTCATTATATTACCGAGCACCCCGTTTTTTTTAATGTATTTTGAGATAACTCGACGGCGAAGCACATCGTTTGCTGTCCCAACAATGACCACTATGATCCCAAAAGCAGACATTGGTTGAATTTACCTAAATCCGATTTATTTTCAGCTTTGATTTCATGTCAGTGCGGCATTTTTATTTCGGTTCTGGTTAATGTTTTATATCTAGTATCTGGGCAACTTCCGGCCAACTTTGAGTGCCAAAGTTCCTAAGATCATTTGTGAGATCTTCCGGGCACCAATCGAGGAAGCTGGGTTTGAAGCTCGGGCGGGATTTAATACGTGAGAACCAGTCTGTGACCCTCGGCAATCGTCCTTTTTCCCACATTCCTGATAACGCCATCATATCCAGTCGGTTGACATAAGGCGTTAACGCGATGTCGGCAAAAGTAAAATTCTCTCCGGCAAGCCATTTACGATCAACCAGCACGTCTTCCATCTTATGGAGATATAGATCGTAAAGTTTCACTTTTTCGGCGGCACCTGTCACCTCAAATCCACTTTTCACAATGGATTTTTTTGTTTCATGCCAATTAGCCGTGACAGAAAGAGCCGGAGTCGAGTCCAAAAATTTCTGCACGCCTTCCTCGCCCAAGCGCAAAACGATGTGCCGATGGGAACAAAGGAAAGTTACAAATCCGCAAGCGGGATGCAGTTCCTCATCAACCGCCTTTGTCCAATAGAGAACGCGGGCGTGCTCCAAAGCATCAGTTGGCCGCAAGGGGTGGTCAGAAAATACGTCCTCGATGTATTCACAGATCACTGTTGAATCACAGATAACCTCACCATCATGGATCAGCGTCGGTACTACGGCCTTCGGGTTGAGTTTCAAATATTCCGGATCGAACTGATCGCCTTTGAGAATATCAATATAGTGACCGTCCCAATCCAAATCTTTTTCATGCATATACATACGCACTTTTGCCGCACAGACTGACGAGCCGTGATGGTAGAGTTCGAGCATCGTATTTTCCTCACACTAGCTGGTTACTCGTAATATTTTACTGGCAATATTTTCCGCCATCGACATTCATTGATTGGCCCGTCAGGAAATCGCTATCCTCAGTCGCATAAAACAGCAGGGCGCCAATCAAATCTTCAGGCATCATATCACGTTTTAGCATACGGCTTTGTAGCGTCGGGGCACGGGCAATATCAAGTTGCGGATGATTTTGAACACCTTCACTTTCAGTGAAGCCCGGAACAATGCAATTAACAAATATATTTTTGTCACCGAGTTCCCGCGCCGCTGATCGCGTAAGACCGAGGATCGCTCCTTTAGAGCTGACATAGTTCGCAAAACCGGGTCCGCCGTAGTAGAAGGTGCCAGAGCTGATGTTGATGATCTTGCCGCGACCATTTTTCAGCATGCTTGGAACAGTGGCTTTGATCCCTTGAAAAGAACCACGCGCGTTTACTAACATGACGCGGTCCCATTCTTCATTACTCATCTTCATTATTGGCGTAATCATAAGTTCGGCAAACAACGCGGCATTATTTACCAAAATTTCAATAGGGCCAAACTCAGCTTCGGTTTTCTCAACGAGAGCTGCCCAAGACTCATCGCTTGTCACATCGGCTTCTATCGCAACGGCACTACCGCCATCGGCGTTTATCTCGTCCACAACACGCGTGGGATCGGCAATATCCGAGACAACAACTTTTGCGCCCTCTTTGGCCATCGCCTTGGCATAAACTTCACCGATACCTTGCGCTGCTCCGGTCACAACAGCAACTTTTCCTTCTAAACGTCCCATAATTCTCTCCTGTTTTGCTAAGTTTTCACCTTTTCAGCTGCGAATAAGCTATTTGAATCTAGACATAAAATCTATTTATGATTTATTATATATATTATGAATAAATCTAATATATATAAATTAGATGGTGATATTCTAAGGACCTTCCTCATAATTTTGGAGGAGACCTCTGTCTCGAAAGCCGCTGTCCGGCTGAATGTAACTCAGCCCGCCGTAAGTCACGCTCTAACTAAACTAAGACAAACGCTCGATGATCCTCTTTTTGTTCGATCGGGACAGGGTTTGACTCCAACGCAAACAGCCATCTCATTGAAAGAGCCGATCCAGCAAGTGTTGGATGGCCTAATGAAACTTACGGACCAACGACCGTTCAATTCAAAAACCGAAGAAATGCACTTCGTTGTTGCCGCCAATGATCTTCAACGGGAACTTTTTTTTCCGAAACTTTGGCGTGAAGCACGTTTGGAAGATATTCGCCTCAGTCTAGAATTTATTCCCTCCGGTATACCTAGCATCTCCTTGCTAAGAGACGCACGGTGCCAAATTATTTTGACGCCCTTCCCTCCAGATGCACCGGATGTATTTCAACGTAGACTGTTTTCTAGCGACATGATGTGTTTTTATGACGCCAACATGAGGGATGCGCCGACCTCATGGGGAGAATACATTAACGCGGAACACATCTCGGTCCGATTTTTAGGTGGCAATGACACCAACGAAGCGCTTCGCGGAATTGATAAATCTGAAATTCGCGAACCGACAATTACCGTCTCTAACTTCAACGCAATTCCTTCGTTTATCAAAGGGAGTAACTTAATTTCGACCGAAATAAGTGCTATGCACATAGGTCCGTTGAAAGAGCTATCGATGGCGCCTCTTCCTTTCAAAAGTGAAAAAGTGTCCCTCTATTTGGTCTGGCATGAACGGAGCAATAACGACCCGGCGCACAATTGGATTAGACGCAGGATCGAAAAAATAGCTGACGAAGCTGCCAAAAAACTGCAACACATTTCGGCACGCCCTGTCGCTGGACAGTGAAATATTCCGCGAGCAGCCAAAGGTCATCAGGCCGAGTAGAATATCTCGAATAAATTCTGTTAAACTTTATTGCCGCTTTTAGCTAAGAGCAGGCATCAAGCAGAATTTATGAAAAAATTTGTTTCTGGCCCATAAGTGCCGTCGGAGTGGCGGGCTTGAATAGAAAATTTCTAACGAACAGACAAACCGAATGGACCGGATCCTTCCGGAGGTTCGAATTTGTCGAAGAAAGCAGCAACGAGATCCCGTTCGCCGCTGAGTAGAACGTCTCCAGAATCAATTCCGTCGCAAAACGATACAGTGCCCCCCGCCCAAGTACTTAGAAAGTTCCGCGGAAAGCTTAAGGTGGCATCACAGGACTCAGGCAAAACATCATGGAATTGACAAACACCGCGACGGATTTCAAGACCACAGCTTTCGCCGGTATCAGTTGAGACAAATCCCATGGTGACATGGGTATCCAGCGTCTTCTCTGCGATCAAACGGACGGTCATCAGTTCCAACAGGCCGCCGGTTGGGTAGTTACGAGCTTGACCAGGCTGGATCTTATGTCCACCGCGTTGTTCTCCAAGCTTATCCTCCAGCTCTAAGGCTTGACACAAGCCCCAGTTCCGCCAGGTGCTATTTTTCTGCTGATAGGCCCACCCCCTAAGCGCTTGCGCCTTGAGACCACGGGCTTCCATGTCATCAATGTTCGCGCGGACCGCCCATGTCGAGATGTCCGCCGCCCATCTGTAATCTTCTTGTTCAATTGCTTCGCGAGCTTGGTCAAGAACCGAGTCGCGCCCACCCATTGCCGTCACATAACGTTCTGCTCGCTCTCGCCATGGAAGTGGGTCGAGTTCAACGGCATCACCCTGGAACCACCCAATATAACCCGTATAAACGCTGCGAACCGAATGTTTGTAGCTGCCGTAAAATTCTCCAAGCCATGGATGGCCCGCGAGTTGCTTGGGCATCGTGACTTTGTCGGCAAGCTCATCCCACGTGTAGCCTCGATTGATCCATCGCACTGATTGGTCGTGGAGATACTGAATGGCGTCTCGGTACGAGGTTAGGACGTCCTCCACCGCATCGGCGCCTTCGACAGTCGGACCGTGGTGCGGAATTAGAATTTCAGCTTTGAGATTGCGGAGAGTATCAAGCCCCTTCGCCCATTGCATAGGATTGCGAAATTGAGTTCCACGCAACGCATAGATGTTGGGAAAGGTCATTCCTTGCACTGCATCAGCGGAGATTAGGACTTTTTCCTCGGGCAACCAAACAACGCTTTGGTCGTCTGTCTCGCTCGGCACATGAATTATTTGTAGCTTGATACCGGCGATCTCAATTTCCAAAATACCTTCAAAGGTGCGCGTTGGATCAACGAAGCCCGCTTTGCCCCGTCTCGGAGGCGCCCCGACCATACTCCCGTAACCACCGGTTACGCCATGATCGAGATGACCACCGAACTGGAAAGGTCCACGGCGAACTCGGATCGGGGCCAGGATGCCACCGTCACGCAATAGATTTGGAGTTAGCTCTTTTTGTCCGATGACTTCGACCGCGCCGCTCTTAATGTCGTCTTCTGAAACGAAGCTAAAAATTCCGCTGACATGGTCTAAGTGAAAGTGCGTCACGATCACGGCTTTGATTGGCTTATCCGTAATTTCTTTAAATGCCGCGGCAACTTCATCGCCGGGCAATTCACCGGTCAAGGTATCGACAAGCACTGCACCATCCTCGCCTTCAATTAAAGTGCAGTTGGAGCCGGTATAACAATGAGCTGTATAAATATGGCCGAGAGTCGTGATGATGCGAGGCTTCTCGTAAAGCGCCATTTGCGCCTCCAGCTCAGGATGAACAGATGGTTTTATTTCATTAGGAGCCATGACGCCGCCTCGCTGTTAAAGATTAAGAATTATTTATGTGAAGTTTAAGATAAGACAAACAAACTTGGGAAACAAATGATTGATTCTAACGAAATTCATTAGTATTTCTAACTAATGTTTAAGAACCTTCAATCGATTTCAATCAACGGAATTAGAGTGTTTGAAGCGGCTGCAAGGCTAAGTAATTTTGCCGAGGCTGCAGCGGAACTCAACGTCACGCCTGCTGCCGTGAGCCAGCAGATCAAAAAAATTGAAAATCGATTAGGCGTGCAACTTTTCGAACGAACTGGACGAAGTATCAAACTTACCAAGGTTGGATACCGCCTTCATTCGGGCGTCTCTGACGCACTCACTGGACTAGATGAGGCTGTCGGGCGGGCCAAAGATCGGTCATTCTCAAATCACATATCGATAAGTACAGCCGGTGCATTTGCAGCGCGGTGGCTCGTGCCACGACTAGACCACTGGCGGGCCGCAAATCCAGACGTCGATATTAGGGTTTCCACCAGCGGGCAATTGGTCGACTTTGAGCGTGATCAAATTGATCTCGCAATCCGTATTGGAGATGGTCAATACCCCGGCCTATTTAGTGAAATCCTCTTACCGGAAACCATTGTTCCTCTGTGTCATCCGAACTTGTTAGACGGCGACCATCCATTGAACACACCGGAAGATCTCGTGCATCACACGTTGATTCACTTTAAGCCTGTTGTTGGGGACATAAATACTGATTGGGGAGATTGGCTTGCCACTGCCGGTGTCGAAGGCGTCGACCATACCCGGGGACTGTTTTTTAATGACCACTTCGTCGCCGTCAATGCGGCGATGACCGGGCAAGGAGTCTTACTTTCCCCACGCACGTTTATTGCTGATGACCTTCGCCGCAAAATGTTGGTGGTACCATTTGGAGATAAGATACCTCAGAAGCTTGGTTGGCATATTGTCATGCCTCAATCAAATCTTGAGCAGCCGAATATTGCCGGCTTCAGGGAGTGGTTAATCTCAGAATCTGCAGAGCGCTATTAACCAGGCATTAAGGCTGCCGTGTTCGCTTCTGGCTAAAAGCGGACCGATACGAGGTTGCTAAATTGCATCTCCTTTGCGCTCGAAAGCAGACGCTCCCTATTATATTCACGTCATCCAGCGCGCCAGCGATTTTCGGATGATTTGGATCATTTTTTCAATTTGATCTTCTTCTGCAATAAGGGCGGGCGCAGGGCGACTTTTTCTGCAAATAATTATTAATTTCTTATTTCAAACTTTAGTAAATTATAGTATTCTCATATTCTCGACAAAAGATGGCACCAAGCCTCGATGTCGCAAGGTTGGCTTTAACTTCTGTAAACTATTGAAAATGGAGACTAAAATGCGTTTTACAAAATTTCTACTTCTACCAGCACTGGCACTATTCTTATCCGTTGGACAAGCCCCCTCCGTCGATGCGGGAGAGCGTTACTCTAAGCAAAAAGTTGTCTATCACATCAACTATCCGGGCGGCCCCAAAGATAAAAAATATGCCGGCGCCATGAAAAACATTCAGAACCACATCAATGCCGTTGGAGCTGATAAACTAGACATTAAAGTTGTCGTTCATGGAAACGGAATTGGACTTTTGCAATCCGCTAAGAAAACTGGAAAGTTGCAATCAGCCGTTGCTAATCTGAAAACTCAAAATATTTCTTTCCAAGTTTGCGCCAACACGCTGAAGGGTCGCAAGATTCCAGTGGATTCTCTTTATGAAGTCTTCAAAGAAGACATCGTGCCATCAGGCGTTGCCGAATTGGCTCACCTGCAGGCAAAAGGCTACACCTACATTAAGCCTTAGAGCATTTCTACAATACAGTCATACCGTCGACTTTGCGGCCTGCGTGAAGTCGACGGCTTATGGTTGCGCTGAGCTAGCGAATTTACCGGCTGGCTAATATTTTGGTCATGATTTCGGCCATCTAATATGGAGAATGAACATGCACGGCCCCCACTCCGCCGATCTCTCGAGTTCGACACAAAATCTACCACGCCGCGATGTCTTAAAAATGGCGGGTGCCGGGCTCGCGGTCCTTACCCTGGTTCCCTTCGAGGCCTCGGCTACACCTGAAAGCACTTTGGCCGCTATCAAGAAACTGATTGGCAGCAAAGCACCCAAACAAAGCCGGATCAAAATTAACTTACTCGACATCGCTGAAAATGGCAGCACCGTACCAATGACGGTTCATGTCGAAAGCCCCATGAGCGAGGCCGATTATGTCAAATCGGTTCACCTTTTTGCCGACGGCAATCCTTTGCCCGATATTGGCAGCTTTAATCTCGGCCCGCACAACGGTAAAGCCCAGATATCTGTCAGAATTCGCTTGGCTAAGACCCAGCACATCGTCGCCGTTGCTGAGATGAGCAATGGCGAGACATTTATTGCTCGGCGCAAGATCAAAATCACCATCGGCGGCTGCGGCGGCTAAGGAGGTAGGAAAATGGCAAAAATCAACATCAAACCCCGTGTTCGGGTCCCGCGCAGCGTCAAGAAAGGCGATGTCTTCGAAGTTAAAACTTTGGTTTTTCACAAAATGGAAAGCGGCCAAAGGGTTAACAAGAAAACCGCGAAAAAAATTCCACGAAATATCCTAAATCGTTTTGTCGTTACTTATAACGGCAAGGAAGTCTTGGACGCTGTTTGGCAGCCGGGCCTGTCCGCCAATCCCTATATGGCGTTTTTCTTGGTCGCTGAGGAAAGTGGTCCGCTGGTCTTCACCTGGACTGACGACAACAAAGAAACCTATAAAAAGCAGGTGATGCTCAAAGTCCAATAAATCGATCCATTCAAGCTGAGGGATAATTGAAATATTGGAAAAACTTAATAAATCCAACAGATTGATTTGGCTAATTACCGCTGCATTCCTGCTGTTTAGTGACTTAGGCGCAGGCGTAAATGCAGCCACTCTGAAGCCAAACGGCCTACATCACCAGCCTTGGATCAAGGTGCAAAGTCAATTTTCGATCAAGGAAAGTTTAGCCGAGGCAAAAGCGGCCAACAAAGGGCTGGTTATTCTCTTCGAGCAGCGCGGCTGTCATTTTTGCCAAAGACTGCACAACGAGAACTTTGCCCTACCGGATGTCACCAATTATATGACCAAGCATTTCGTTTTCATGCAGATCGACATCTGGGGAGATCGAGAAGTAAATCTGGCAAACGGTGAAACGACCACCGAAAAAGAATTCTCTCGATCACTCGGTGTCGCCAATACGCCGATCACAATGTTCCTTAAAAATGATGGCAGAGAACGCTTTCGCTTGCCGGGCTACATTGAGGCACCTTTTTATAAAGCCGGATTTCAGTATGTGATCGAAAATGGCCCGGAGAGTGGCGTCGGTTTTATCCCTTGGGTAAAGGCAATGATCCGACGCGCCGATGGGAAATAGGTGCTAGGCATTTACATGGTACGCCTGCGTGTTACTCTTTGGCCTGATCTAACCATACATTAATCAGAGGAAGAACATGGCCGGCACAATTGACGCACGTCTTGCTGAACTTGGCATTGAACTACCAGAAGCTGCCGCTCCGGTTGCGAATTACGTTCCTTACACCGTTACCGGAAATCTGGTTTTTGTCTCGGGTCAGGTGCCCATTGCAAAAGGTGAAATTCAATATTCCGGCAAGCTCGGTGAGGATGTCTCAATCGAAGACGGTCAAAAAGCGGCGCGGTTGTGTGGCATGAACCTCATCGCGCAATTGAAAGCAGCCTGTGGCGGCGACCTCGACCGGGTCACGCAAGTCATTAAACTCGGCGGCTTTGTCAACGGCACGCCCGACTTCACCGACCAAGCCCTGGTCATTAACGGCACGTCTGATCTGATGGTCGAGGTGTTTCAGGACAAGGGCAAACATGCACGGGCCGCTGTCGGCTGCATCGCCCTACCGTTAGGCTCAGCCGTAGAAGTTGATGCGGTCTTTGAGATCGCCTGATGGTAGCCTATAAGCGCATCGATCATATCGCGCTTCATGTCAGGGATCTTGCGGCCTCAGTCAAATTCTACGAAGATCATTTCGGCTTTGAAAATTACTATGAGCAGGAAACCCCAACCGGCATTCAAATCGCTTATCTTAAAATGGGCGATACGGTTCTGGAATTGGTTGGCCGCGCCGAGCCGATGAATGGCTTCCATTGGTGCCTGGAAACAGACGATTTTAACGGTGCGGTTGCTGAGTTAGAGGCAAATGGTGTCGAAATTGCCCAGCGTCCCCATCCAACCGATGCCCGCGAAGCGGGCTGGCGCCGGGTTGTTTTCAAAGGCCCCGACGGCGAACAGATCGAAATACGGGGCTAACACACCATCTTGCGACTTGCTCTCAACTCCAATCAGTTTTATCAATAATCCATGCCCGATGGCCGCGAAGAAATTTCTGTAAAAGTCTTAACCAAGATCAGCGATATCCCCGCTGAGGATTGGGATGCCTGCGCCGGCACCGGAAATCCGTTTGTCCGCCACGCCTTTCTCAATGCTTTGGAAGAAAGTGGCTCGGTCACCGATAAAACCGGCTGGTTGCCGCAACATCTCTATGTCTCAGATGAAAACGGCCAAGCCGCCGCCTGTATGCCGATCTATTTGAAAAACCATTCCTACGGTGAATATATCTTCGACTGGGGCTGGGCAGATGCCTATGAGCGGGCCGGTGGCAGCTACTATCCAAAACTGCAATCAGCCGTACCGTTTACACCGGCGACCGGCCCTCGCATGTTGGTCCGCGAAGGCGCATCGGATCGCTATTACGATGTACTGACAGCCGGCGTTATCCAGCTTGCCCGCCAACATGACGTCTCCTCGCTGCACATAACCTTCCCACCTAAAGATCAGTGGGATCGCCTTGGTGCGGCCGGATTTATGAAGCGTACCAGCAAGCAATTCCATTGGGAAAACAAAGGTTACGAGTCTTTTGATGACTTTTTAGGTGAACTCACATCCAGAAAGAGAAAAGCCATCAAAAAGGAACGTCGTCAGGTTCAAGAGCAAGGTATTGAGCTTCACCGCCTCACCGGCGATGAACTGACCGAAGATCATTGGGACGCGTTTTATCACTATTATATGGATACGATCGACCGCAAATGGGGGCGCTCCTACCTCACCCGTGAATTCTTCTCTATCTTGGGTGAAACCATGTCGGATTTAGCCATGTTGGTGATCGCTGAGCATGAGGGCAAACGGGTTGCTGGCGCCCTTAACTTGATTGGCGACGACACGATATTTGGGCGCAATTGGGGCTGCACCGAAGACTTCAAATTTCTCCATTTTGAGGCATGTTATTACCAAGCCATCGATTTTGCGATCGAAAACAAGCTGCACTGGGTCGAAGCCGGGGCGCAAGGCCCACACAAAATTCAACGTGGGTATCTGCCGCGCGAAGTCTATTCTGTTCATTGGATCGAAGATCCTAACTTTCGGGAAGCGGTCGAACGATTCGTCGAACAAGAGCGCAGAGACGTTGATTACGAGATCACTGGCCTGATGGAATATTCGCCCTATCGCAATACCGACAACGATTAGCAATTCGTTAGCTCTTCACGTGTAGCTTTCCGTCGAGACTTAAGCTATTCAGACAGACAACTAACATTGGCAACTACTTTTGGGGAAATTGGAGGCACTTTAAAATGGATATAGAATTTTTCGCAATGTCGGCTTTTGCCGGAATCATGGGGACTTACGCTCTTCTCTCACTGGCGAACTGGGCAGATAGTATCGGCCTACCGCGTCTCGACTTTAGCCGAGCGATGGCAAATGTCACGTTTGCGCGCACATTCGATAAGGGCGTTGCGCCAGGTGCCGGCGTCGATGCACCTAATACGCCCTATTGGCCGGGCGTGGGTGTCATTATGCTGAACGGTATCTTCTTTGCCCTATTTTACGCTTCTTTCGCACATCAATTTATTCCGGTCGCCTTTTTAGCCGACATTCTGCCAATATCCGAAGCCGTGCTTAAAGGTGCCGTTTGGGGAATCGTGCTGTGGTTTGTATCAGGCGTGTTTTACGTGCCGTTTTACCTGCGCGAAGGCTTCATGCTCTCCGGCATCCACCCACTGGCCTGGCTTACCAGCCTCAAAGTGCACATCTGCTATGGCCTCATGGTTGGCTGGATTGCCCCCATCGCGGCATAGAATGCCCCCTCAATCGCGGGGCGCGTACTCCGTACGCTTGGCTGCGGTGCATAAGCGCCGACCAACAGACGCTGGCGTTAAGAAATAAAAAAAGGCGCTGCCTCATTGGAGGGAGCGCCTTTTCTGTATTTGCTTCAGAGCATCGTCACATGAGTCCGAATTGCAGTAGATAGGTACTCAGCGCTGGATAATTGATCAAAATAATCAAAGTCAGCAGCATCGTTACCGCAAACGGGAAAGCACCCGAGAAGATGTCGAACAGCGAGATATTCGGATCATTGATTGTACTCTTAATTACAAAACACGATATCCCGAGTGGCGGGGTCAGCAGACCGATTTCAGCGCCCACAACGGTCACAATACCGAACCAGACAAGATCGACGTTATAGGCATCAAGCGCCGTTAGGAACAGCGGAACAACAATCAAAATGATCGAGCCCGTATCCAATATGGTCCCAAGAAGTAACAAAAGAATGACATAAACCGTCATAACCTGCATTAGGGTGAATTCCATCCCACCGAGCCATTCGCCAAATTGGGTCGGCAGAGCGGCCACACCTAACATGCGATTGTACATCGTTGCTGAAATAATCAGGAACAAAATAGCAGCAGTGATATGGCCAGTTTCCACCAGGACTTCCCATAAATCGGCCCAGTTGATCGCCCGTTTTGCAACGGCAATTACAAGTGCCGAGAGCGAACCCAGCGCGCCCGCTTCAACCGGTGTGACGATACCGCCATAAATACCGCCCAGCACCAAAGTGATTAAAAGGACAATCGGGAACATCTTTACGACCAAATCCCACATCGTCATTTTAGCCCAATCTTCACCGGCAACATCTTTGGCATCCATACCACCGACCCAATTTGGAACAATGTAGGCCATCGCAAGAATGAGGATGCCATAAGCGACGGAAAGCAGAATTCCAGGAATAATACCAGCAACAAACATTTGACCGATGGATTGCTCCGTCACGATCGCATAAATGATCAGCATCGCACTTGGTGGAATAAGCATACCAAGAACAGAACTGCCGGCAACAACACCGACGGTAAAGCGTGCTTTAAAGCCAAAACGCTGCATTTCGGGGACAGCAACACGGGTAAACACCGAGGCTGAGGCTATCGAAGAGCCCGTCACCGAGGCAAAAACAGCATTCGCGAAAACTGTCGCGATACCGAGGCCACCTCTAATACGATAGAATAGAAAGTTTGCGACTTCATAGACGTCTTTACCAATCCCTGCCTTACTTACAATAAGCCCCATAAGGGCAAAGAGAGGCACCGAGGCAAAAACAAACTCGGTTATCGAGTCGGCAATGGCCTCAGATAGAAGCGCAACCGCCATGTCCATGTTGTCACGAATAAGAAAAACACCCACAAATGAGATAAGTCCGAGCGCAACGGGAATATACATACCCAAATAAATGAGGACGATAATTAAGGCAACGGAGGCGATGCCAATTTCAATGCCAGTCATATAAATTACACTCTAATCTGCGGGATTAAGTTGTTCATTCGGCATGTCTGAGCTTGGCAATAAATACTGATAGCCCATGCGAATGAAGTGAAGAAACGTTACAATGCAGCCAAGCATAATAACCACCTTGATGGGCCATTCAGGTGCGGTAAACAGCCCCTGCTCACCAACAAAGTAATCATTTACCCAGGCATCATATAGATCGGGGACAGCCCCCCAGAGCACGATGCCAAAAAAGATCGCGCCGAGGAAATCAAATGTGGCTCCCATATAGCGTCCCACCACGGGATTGCGCCTTTTCACCAAATTGAAAAAACCATCCGAACGCGTGAGACGCCCCTGCCGGGTCGCATCGCCGAGTTGCATAAAAACGATGCCGACAATTGACAGCTCTACGAGTTCAATAACTCCGTGAAATGGATGATTGAAAAACGTCCGCGCGAACGCATCGGTATCGATCATAATCATGAGGACAAAAATCCAGAACGAACCGATGGTATTCATCACCGTTAGGGTTTTGTCGAGGATTGCACTAAAGGCGCCGCCTTTCGGCGACGCCTTGATTTGTGTATCGGACATACTTTTTATCCGCTAAATAGACGACCAGCGCCTATTATTTGTCCCAATGACGTACAATCGGCTGATTAGCAGCCCGCATTGCATCCATATAGGTTTTCAAAATTGCCTTACCTGGAATACCTTTTTTCTCAAGGCGACCAGCCCAAGCACTAGCGACATCGGGCATTTCATTAGCCCATTTAACACGCTGAGCTTGAGCCAAAACATTGATCTTACCGCCTTTAGCGACAAATTGTGCTTCTTTGGCTTTAGCAACAGCTTTAGCAGCTCTTGTTACGTGCTCACGATATGCATTCGCTGCAGTGGTGATAACTTTCTTGGCTTCTCCGGGGAGTTTGTTCCAAGAATTAATATTCATGGTGATTGCTTTAGAGTTTGCTGAACCAAGATTTGCTTTCAACATGTAAGGAGCAACTTCGTACATCTTACGGTTAACAACTGATTCAGTCCAAAGCATAATAGCACCAACAACACCACGGCTCAGCCAGTTATGGTATTTAACCAAACTACCTGCAACACCGACAGCACCGGTATTCTTAAGCCACAAAAGATTCAAACCAGCAGAGCCAGTTTTAATACCCTTCATGTCCGAAATGCCTTTGATCTCTTTTTTACTAAAAATATTGTAAGTATCAAGAACCGCAGCATTCGTCAGATAATGCTGATTAAACTTTTTAAACGCTGCCCGGTATTGAGGGTATTTACCCACTAATTTATCAACGGTACGTGCGATCAAAACTGGGTCAGAAGTCACGAATGGAGTTGCATAAGCAATCATTTGAAGCGGCACTTTATCACTATGGAAAACGGTGGTCACAACACCAATGTCGCCGAGACCTTTTTGCATGGCACCCATGACGCCGCGAGGCTTCACGATTTGGCCACCCCAAGCTTGGTTCCATTTGACTTTATAATTACCCGTTTTAGCCAAACCTTTATCAATTTCTGGAATTAAAAATTCAATAAATTCCTTAACCCACATTGATTTTGGCGAATAGCCATCAATCGCGGTCAGATTAATCATTTCAGCTGACTTAGCTGGTGTCGCGGTGCCGAGACCCAGAACCATCGCACCTGCAACGACTGCCCCAGTGGCAATCTTGAATTGTTTGGTAAGCATTTTTTTGCCTTCCTGTAATTGGTTAAAAAAATAAATAACTCGCTTTTTATTCCAAGAGGAAAATTATTATATCGAGTTGTGGCCAAAATAGGGCACCTTGATCGTGTATGTCAATGCAGGAAAGGGATTTGAGAAAATTAAAAACACGTACACCAATAGGAAATTCTTATTATTTGAGACTTCAAGAGTATCCCTGGATTCAGGATATATGTAGAATTGAATCTCAACTAAAGTTGATCAGCTTTATTATTGTAAAAAACCTTTATTTTCTGTAGTTTCCAATCCGAGATTAAGTAATTTTGGAAAAAATATATAATTTCCAAATTCGGCACGCATATGCCGAAATGGGGCAATAAATAAATTTAGGAGTAAACATTATGAACGCACCAGCGAAACCTCCAATGGTTTACAACAATGAGCATTTTACGGTGAAAGAATATGATTGGGACGTCTTTGGCGGACCGTCGGCCGGTGAGCAATTTATCGATTGCGAACTCTATGACCTTGAAACGGGGAATCAGGTCAAATTTTCAGACTTCAAGGGACAATGGGTCGTGCTTGAAACCGGCTCGTCGACCTGCTCGATGTACACTAAGAATATTCCTGATATGAAAAATATGGAACAAGACTATCCAGATGTGAAATTTTTACTGATCTATGTGCGTGAAGCACATCCCGGAGAACGTCTGCACGCCCACAAGAATTGGGAAGAGAAACTGGCCGCGGCCAAGCTGGTTAAGCCGCGCTACAATGAGCATCGCCAAGTATTGGTTGATGGCGTCGAAGGCGAGTTCCACCGGCAATACGGCATGATGCCAAATATTCTTTATGTCATCCGTCCAGATGGCACGATCCATTATCGCTGCAACTGGGCGACAGCTGATGATCTTCGCTCTGCCCTCGCCGACCGTGAAAATTTTCACACTTATGAAAATGCGGATGTGAAAAAACTGAAAGCGGCGCGTGGACTTTATACCACCATCCGCACCATGTGGACCGGTGGATTTGTCTCATTGTTTGATTTCATGAAAGCAAGCCCAGGCATGGCAATCCGCCATCAGCGGGTTGATAAATTCTACAAGGATAATGGCGGCTTTAATAAAAAGCCCGGCCTCTTCTCGCAAGGCTCAACCGGCCTGCAGGAATACGAAGCGACTGAACAAGCTGAGAGTGGCGAGCAGAAAGAAAGCCAACCTGCGTAACAAGCTGGCGAGTAAAGCCAAAAAACTTCAAAGAGGCTCCTGGTGCAAATCAGGGGCCTTTTTTTTATGGAAAAAGTTAAGTTTAGGAATTACCAGGAGGAACGATCAATGAATGGACCGAAACCCAAAACAATGAATACCGTCACCATGGGTGCGACCTGTCCATCACATGCTCGGACGGATTTAGCGACACGCGATGTCGAGCTTGTCACGGATGAGCCGATTGCCAGAGGCGGCACAAATCTAGGCTTTACGCCGACCGAGACTTTTATCGGCTCCCTCATCGCCTGCACGAATGTCATCGGCAACCGATGTGCAGAGAAAAACAATGTTGAGTTGGAAATCGTCAGCATTGATGCCTCCTATGATTTCCATTTTCTGGGCGCCCAGATGAAAGAAGAAGTCGGTCTCCCCTTCTCCGAGATTCGCCTGACCATAAACGTTAAATCCGACGCTTCAGCCAAGCAAATCGCCAAAGTAAGTGAAGACCTCGGGAAATATTGCCCGGTAGCTAAAATGTTCCGCCAAACCGGCTGTAATGTTGTGGAAGACTGGGTCGTTATTTAGGACGTAAATCGACCCCTAACGGCCTTAAAATTAGTCCAAGATTTTCTTCTTTTTAGGTTGAAATATATTGAAATAAACACCATCTCACTAATTACACTAATGCAGCTTTTAATTACGCACCTATAAAATTAAGCGTCTGGAAGTCTGCAAATACAATTATTTTTTTACGGTGAGATTTAATAACAGTGAATTCCGATTTTAGAAAATCGCCTATCTGGGATGGCGTTGATCGGCGAAGCGGAAATCCAACCGCCCAAACATCGCCCAAGGTTATCGTTCTATCCGTTTTAATAGCCATTGCAACTTTCGCTTTCGATCTAACGGCACCGCTTGGAATTGCCGGCGGAATTCCCTATGTCGCTCTAGTGCTTATTGGCTGGTGGTATCGAGACCGCTCAGCACTTTTATTCCTCGCGACAACCAGTTCAATATTGACAATATTTGCCTTCTTTTTTTCACCGGTGGGCGCTACTGCTTGGGTCGTCTTAACCAATAGAACTCTCACATTATCAGCAATATGGATAACGGCAATCGTTCTGTGGCTCGGTTGGAATGAACGCACGATGGGTGCACCTCAAACTGGAAATATCGCAAAATCCTATTCAATCAGGAAACGTGAACTCCTGTTTGTCAGCGCGCTGATGATTATTATTCTTGTCTCCTCATGGGGCGTTTTGACTCACATTGACGGTGATGCAAGGAATGATCTTAAAAAATCCTTACATTCTGTGTTGAATTCGGTCCATTTGAATATTCGCAATCAATTGGAAGAACACAAAAAAGCAGCCAGGGTTTGGATTACTCATAAACAGGCCTCAGAAGCAGTTTTGGCTTTGACGAAATTACCATTTGATCCAGCAACTTTGATCACCAGTCCTGCTCAAATTAAATTGCGCAATTGGATGAAGCCGGTATTTGTCTCGCATAACTACCGTGGCTTTTTTGTCATCGGGAAAAACAACATAAATCTCGCCTCAAGTCGTGACGCCAATATTGGTGTGGTAAATTTGCTTAGTGGACAAGGTAATTTTTTAGACCGGATATGGGCCGGCGAGACATTGATTAGTCTACCACGACCTTCTGACGTCCCTCTCAAGGATGTGTTTGGCGATATGATCGAAGGTTTGGCCACCATGTTCGTCGCCACGCCGGTGAAAAATGAAAATGGAATTATTGTCGCCATATTGGCGTTTCGTCTTGATCCCGATAACAGCTTTTCGCCAATTTTTGAAAGCGGTAGAATTGGTAACAGTGGTGAATCCTACGCCTTTGATAGCAAGGGTCTTATGATCAGCGAAAGCCGCTTCAATGACCATTTGCATAAAATTGGTTTAATTAAGCAAAACCGACACTCAGACCTGAATGTTGAGATTCGTGATCCGGGTGTCAATATGGTGATGGGACTTAAATCGCCACTCCCGAGGATCAGGCATCCTCTCACCCAAATGGCCAAAAGCGCGACCAGGGGCGAAACAAGTTTCGATTTGAGCGGTTACAATGATTATCGCGGTGTACCCGTCGTTGGCGCTTGGCTTTGGGACAAGAACCTTGGCTTTGGAATTACCACAGAAGTCGATGTTGAAGAGGCATTTGCTTCTTTTAATGAAATTCGTTTTGCCATTGCTGTGTTCACACTCCTATCTATTGGCGTTTTGATTATTTTTACAGTCGCATCGTCGCGATCGCGCAAACAAATCGCTTCAAGCGAGGAAAAATACCGCGAAAGCATCAACTCAACGTCGGAAGGTTATTGCCGGATTGGTCTAGACGGAGAATTACGCGAAGTTAATCAAGCCTTCTGCGCCATGTTGGGATATCCAGAAAACGAGCTTCTCGGACAAAAGATGATCGAGTATTTTGCCCCTGAGGATGTTGAACGTCAAAAGGCAAGCATGTCGAGAGCCGCAACGACAAACCAAAGAAATACCGAAGCTATTTACCAGAATAAACAAGGTGACAGAATATATACCCAGGTCAATGCGACGACGATTTGGGGAGCCAATGAAGAAGCAATTGGATCTTTCGCTTTCCTTACCAACATCACCGATCGAAAAAAAATCGAAGACGAATTGGCTGAAAAAGTTCGGGAATTAGACTTCCAGAAAGACACCCTTGATCAACATGCGATTGTCAGTATCGCCGATGTCGAAGGCAATATCACCTACATGAACGACAAGTTCTGCGATATCAGCGGCTATTCGAGGGAGGAATTGCTGGGCAATAATCACCGAATGCTTAAGTCTGATGAGCACCCACCCGAATTCTACGCGGACCTATGGAAGACCATTGCCATGGGAAATGTGTGGCAGGGAACCATTAAGAATTTTGCAAAGGATGGAGGCTCTTATTGGGTTGATGCGACCATCGTTCCTTTTTTAGACGAACAAGGTAATCCTTTCCAATACGTTGCTATTCGAACGGATATTACGGAACGGAAAAATGCTGAAGAAATGCTGAGCACGGCCATTGAAAACATTTCTGACGGCTTCGTTCTGTATGACGAAGATGACCGCTTGGTACTTTGCAATCAGCAATACCGCAGAATTTATCCCAACACCTATGATCTTATTATTCCGGGTGCCAAATTTGAAGATATCATCAGAGGTAGTGCCGAGCGCGGAGAATATCCTCAAGCCATTGGCCGCGAAGAAGAATGGATTGCAGAACGCCTTGCGCAGAGGGACCGGGATCAAGAAGTTTATGAACAAGAGCTCGCCGGTGAGCGTTGGATCAGGGTCTATGACAAAACCTTACCGAACGGCATGAAACTTGGCGTTAGGATCGACATTACCGAGCTCAAGCAATCAAAGCAGGTAGCCGATGATGCCAACCAAGCGAAGTCGGAATTTCTTTCCTCAATGAGCCATGAACTCCGCACACCGATGAATGCTATCCTGGGTTTTGGCCAGATGCTCGACTTTAATCCAAACGAACCTTTGACCGAGGCACAAAAAAAATGCGTCGACCATATTTTAACCGGCGGTCAACATCTCCTAGACCTCATTAACGACATCCTCGATCTGGCGCGCATCGAAGCTGGAAAAGTTGACCTATCATTAGAGGCTATTTCGCCAATAGACGTTTTGAAGGAATGTCGTTCTTTAACCAGTGCAATGGCTGAGAAACGCGGGATTGATATTTCAATTCCCGATGACGCGGGTGACCTCCCAAAGATTAGGGCTGATTACACGCGTTTTAAGCAAGTGCTCCTTAATTTGATGTCCAATGCGGTTAAATATAATAACGAGAATGGTTCGATGATCATCGACTTTGAGGAAATGCCGAATTCGATGTTACGCCTCAACGTAAGGGATACCGGCGACGGTATTTCAGATGAGCAACAGCAGGAACTGTTTAAACCTTTCAGTCGTCTCGGCGCGGAGAATTCCGAAATTGAAGGGACCGGCATCGGCCTTGTTGTCTGCAAAGATTTAATGGGCTTGATGGGTGGTATAATAGGGCTGGAGAGTGATGTTGGAAAAGGGTCAAACTTCTGGATCGGTCTCCCTACTGCGGATGTGGTTGGCATCGAACCGAGCACCGTATTGGAGCTTCCTGAGGAAAACGCCCTCCCTAAAATTGGTGGCACCGTACTTTATGTCGAAGACAATCCGGCCAACCTTCAACTGATGGAAGTTATCGTCTCGCGTATCGAAGGCCTTGAAATGATTTCTGCTCACACTGGCGAACTGGGAATAGAATTAGCGAGAGCAGAAAATCCAGACATGATTATTTTGGATATTAACCTGTCAGGCATCAGTGGCATCGAAGTTCTTGATAGACTGCGAGGCTTTGAAAGCACCAGAGACATACCAACTGTTGCGTTGAGCGCTGCGGCAACGACACGAGACATAGAAAGAGGAATGGAGGCTGGGTTTGTCAAATACCTCACAAAACCCATCAATGTTCAGGAAGTCGCCGAGACGATCGGCAATTATATAAGAAAGAATGCAAATGCCGGAAACGATTGATCAAAATCACGATGCCAAAATATTGATCGTAGATGATAAGATAGAAAATGTTCAACTCCTGGAAATGATGTTGACCTATGCCGGCTATAAAAATGTGACCAGTACAACTGACTCGCGAGACGTAGAGCAGCTCCACCAGGACAATAATTTTGACATTATTTTGCTCGATATCCGCATGCCTCATTTGGACGGCTATCAGGTTATGGGAAAGCTGTCGAGCCAGGTCAAAGATGACTATCTTCCCGTCCTGGTTCTGACAGCACAAAAAGATATGGAAACTAAGCTCAAAGCCCTGGAGGCGGGAGCCAAAGACTTTGTCACCAAACCCTTTGATAAGACTGAAGTACTCAATCGCATCGCCAATATGCTTGAAGTTAGAACTCTCTATAATGAACGCAGACAGCAAAATGAAATTTTAGAAGCCAAGGTTCAGGAGCGTACGCTCGAGCTTCAAGAACGCAATAAAGAGCTCGAAGAAACACGGTTGGAAATTATTCGTAGGCTCGGTCGAGCCGGCGAATACCGCGACAATGAAACCGGCATGCATGTCATCCGCATGAGTAAAAGCTGTCAACGCCTTGCCCTTGCTGCCGGGCTCGGCGAAGAGCATGCGGAGCGCATACTACAAGCGAGCCCAATGCATGACGTCGGCAAGATTGGTATCCCCGATGGCATTCTTCTTAAACCGGGCAAACTCGATCCCGAAGAATGGGAGATTATGAAAACCCATGCTGAGATTGGTGCAGACATTATGGGCGATTTTGATTCTCCGCTTATGCGAATGGCTGGAATGATCGCGTTCACCCATCACGAAAAATATGACGGCTCAGGTTATCCAAATGGAATTAAAGGTAACGGCATCCCGATCGAGGGTCGCATCGCTGCCATCTGCGATGTATTTGATGCCCTAACTTCCGAGCGCCCTTACAAAGAGGCATGGTCGGTAGAACGTGCCGTGGATTTGATCAATGAGGAATCCGGGAAACATTTCGACCCCGAGCTTGTCCGCTTATTCAATGAGATCCTGCCCGATGTTCTCACTATCCGCGAGCAATATGCTGACGAAGAATAAATCCTTTCGCCTCATTTAGCTGTTTTCATTTCTTCAATAGTTTCTATAATACAAAAAACTAATGTTAAATGAAGCTTGCGGAGGCCCCTATTGAAAAAATCACTCGCAACAACTCTATTGGCGCTCATCTTAATTCTCGGGTTTAGTCCCGCCCAGGCAGAGACGATAAGACTTCCGTTTAACGGCCTAAATCTCATCGGCGAATTTGTCCTAGGCGACAACCGAAAACCAACCGACAGAACCATATTGGTGCTCCATGGCACCCTCGCCCATCTCGGTATGGAAACGATCAAGAATCTGCAAGGTGTTTTAAAAGAGCGTGGCCTTAATTCTCTGGCGATCAATTTGAGCTTTGGCCTGAACAACCGCACTGGCATGTATAAATGCGACGTGCCCCACCGCCATCTTTATGGTGATGCGATCCCCGAGCTTACCCATTGGCTGGGCTGGTTAAAAAAGAAGGGCATCAAGGATGTCACCCTGTTTGGCCATTCCCGCGGCGGTGGCCAAGCAGCTTTGTTTGGCGCCACCTCGGATCACCAGCTGGTCAAGCGGCTGGTCTTACTGGCACCCGCCACCTGGAACAAGCAACGGGTTGCAAACGGATTTAAGAGATCTCATAAGCGCCCACTCGCCGATGTCTTAAAAGAGGCGCACGCTTTGGTGAAAGCCGGCAAGGGCAAAGACTATATGAAAGGCACCGGCATTCTGTATTGCCCGGGCGCAGATGTGACGGCTGAGAGTTTTTTATCCTATTACCAGCCCAGCACCCGCTATGACACACCAACCCAGCTAGCTAAGATCAAACGACCTGTCCTGGTCGTCGCTGGCGGCCAAGATAAAGTTGTACGAGATATTGCCCAAAGAACCAAACCCATCGCTGCCGCGCGTGATAATATTCATCTCGTCGTTGTTGATGATGCCGGGCATTTTTTCCTCGACCTCTATGCCGAGGACGTCGTCGACGCCATGGAGGAGTTTTTGGGTGGTGGCAGCTGAATAGCCAAATGAAAGGCTTGCACCCTCGCGGTAAAACGGCTTTGGTAAAGACTTAATCCAATGTCCATCAGCGAGAAACATTTTGCTCAAACCAATCGCCATTAAAATTGATGACATCTATGTGCCGGCAGACCGTCGTAAAGAGCTCGACCCAGATAAGGTAGAGACCGTTGCCGAAGAAATCATGGAAGAAGCTGAGGAGCAGCCGATAATGGTGCGCCAGGGCAAAGATCGCTACGTCCTAACCCGCGGCGTTCACCGTCTCGAAGCCCGCAAAGCTCTTGGCGAAGAAACCATTCAAGCGATTGTTGTCGGCGCCAAGCTGCACTGAACATTGGCTGCACCGACAACGTAAGCGCCTAGATTCGAATAAGGTGTCGTGAGCGCAATCATATCATGAGATGCACCCCCCAGAAAGCCTATTCCTCTGGCGGGCTTGTTGAAAAACTTAAAAGAGTTACTCGACGAGTTCTGGCTTTTTACCGCCGGAATTGCCTTCTCCGCTATCTGGGCCCTTGCCCTCATCGGGTCCCTTATCAGGGCCTTTACCTTTCCCCTTACGGCCAGTGTTATTTGGCAGCGCAAGCTTGGGATATTCGAAAGCGAGCTTTTTATCTTTGACGTCCACTTGAACCGTACCCCCTTTGGCAAGCTCACCAAAAAGCAATTCTTCGGAGAGTGGTTTTTTGATGTACTCCTGAATAACCCGAGACAAAGGCCGGGCACCAAAACGTTTATCGTAGCCTTTTTTGGCCAACCATTCCCGAGACTTATCGGTTAGTGTGATCGTCACATCACGGTCGCTCAATTGAGCTTCAAGTTCCATAACGAACTTATCGACAACTTTGCCCATAACTTCGGGCGACAGACTGGCGAAGGAGACAACAGCATCAAGACGATTACGGAATTCAGGTGAGAACATTTTCTCAATTGCTTCCTCATCATCACCTTCCCGCTCACCGCGCTCAAAGCCGATTGAGGCTTTAGCCATTTCAGCGGCGCCGGCATTGGTCGTCATAATCAAGACAACATTGCGGAAATCGACGCTTTTGCCATTATTGTCGGTGAGTTTGCCGTGATCCATGATCTGCAGCAAAATATTAAACAGATCCGGATGCGCCTTTTCGATCTCATCCAACAACAAGACGGCATGTGGCTGCTGATCAATGGCATCGGTTAGCAAACCACCTTGATCAAAACCAACATAGCCCGGAGGCGCACCGATCAAACGTGAGACTGTGTGGCGTTCCATATATTCGGACATATCGAAACGCACCAACTCAATTCCCATTGAGCGCGATAACTGGCGGGCAACTTCGGTTTTACCAACACCGGTTGGTCCAGAGAACAGATAATTGCCGATCGGCTTCTCAGGTTCCCGCAAACCTGCGCGCGCAAGTTTGATCGCACTGGCTAACTCTTCAATTGCGTTATCCTGACCAAACACCATGGTTTTCAAATCGCGCTCCAAATTCGCCAAAACTTTCTTGGCGTCGCGCGAGACGGATTTTGGTGGGATCCGCGCCATTGTCGCAATGACGTTCTCGACGTCTCTAACAGAGATGGTTTTCTTACGCTTGTTTTCCGGCAACAGCATACGCGAGGCACCAACTTCATCGATAACGTCGATGGCTTTGTCGGGCAATTTGCGATCATGGATATAGCGTGCAGACAACTCAACCGCCTGGCGCAGCGCTTCGGCCGTATAGCGTACATTGTGGTGCTCTTCATAATAAGGCTTGAGACCACGCAATATTTTCACAGTGTCTTCAACCGACGGTTCATAGACATCGATTTTTTGGAAGCGACGCACCAGCGCCCGGTCCTTTTCAAAGTGACCGCGATATTCTTTATAAGTCGTTGAACCGATGCAGCGCAGTGCACCGTTTTGTAGGCTTGGCTTCAAAAGATTAGAGGCATCCATCGAGCCACCACTGGTCGCACCTGCGCCAATCACAGTGTGGATCTCATCGATAAACAGGACCGAATGCGGCATCTCTTCAAGCTCGTTAAGCACTGCTTTGATGCGTTCTTCAAAGTCACCCCGGTAACGCGTACCGGCCAATAAGGTGCCCATATCGAGCGAATAAATCACGTTATCCAGCAAAACTTCCGGCACCTCGCCATTGACGATACGGCGCGCTAGGCCTTCGGCAATTGCTGTCTTACCAACGCCCGGGTCGCCAACGTAAAGCGGATTGTTTTTGGTCCGGCGACAGAGCACTTGGATGGTGCGTTCAATCTCTTTTTCGCGGCCGATTAACGGATCAATTTTGCCGTCTGCCGCCTTTTGGTTGAGATTAACGCAATAGGCATCAAGCGCTTCGGTACCTTTTTTGACATCCTTCTCTTCTGCCAATTCATCTTCAGCTCCATGGACTTCCCGCGTATCAGAAAATCCAGGGACTTTGGCGATGCCATGCGAGATATAGTTGACGGCATCAAGGCGCGTCATGTCATGCATCTGGAGGAAATACACCGCGTGGGCTTCGCGCTCAGAGAAAATTGCCACCAAAACATTTGCGCCGGTGACTTCTTCGCGTCCCGAAGACTGCACATGAATGGCGGCGCGCTGCACAACCCGTTGAAAACCTGCTGTCGGCTTAGGCTCTGAGAGTTTTGCTGTGACCAAATCATTGAGATCATCATCGATAAAGCTGGTCAAATCTTGACGTAATTTATCTACTTCCACACCGCAGGCGCGGAGCACTGAGATACCATCCTGATCATCTGTGAGTGCGAGCAAGAGATGCTCAAGCGTTGCATATTCATGATTGCGCTCGGTTGCCAAAGCGAGGGCGCGGTGGAGACTTTGTTCTAGATTACGAGACAGCATATTTTTTTACCATAGTTTGTTATCCAAACTAATCCTTCTCTATTGTACATTGTAGTGGATGTTGGTGCTGCTGCGCCAAATCCATGGTTTGGTTTACTTTTGTCTCTGCGACCTCATAGGTAAATACGCCGCAGACCCCTACTCCTTTTTGATGAACGTGAAGCATAATCTTGGTTGCCTCATCGTGATTTTTAGCAAAAAACTGCTCCAGCACCTGAATGACAAATTCCATTGGCGTATAATCATCGTTCAGCATAAGAACCTTATACATCGAAGGCTTTTTCGTCTTCGTCCGGCTCTTTACGGCGACGCCATGATCTAAATCGTCTCCGCTACCATTTCCGCCATTATTATCGTCGTCTCGTTTCATTCTTGCACTTAATTTCTTAACAGTTGATTATGTTTAAAACTTCTCTGAACTAGGCAGCAAAACCTTGAATTGCAACCGCAAACTCTACGCCGAGCGTCCCATTGCCGTTATTTATATATTGGTATTCCAGCGCTCATATAAAAGTCCATTCTAGCTTAAAAATACCCGAAATTAGCCAATATCCCTCATAAACTTTAGTTTATAGTAGTGTGACGCAATAAGCCGTTACTGCCAAACCGAAGATCAAAATGATTTCGGTATTCGTCCGTGTCATTTGTGCCATAAATACTGAAATTTGACGTCTCGCGCGGTGGATTAATTGGAATATCCGTGAAATCCCAAGCACTTAGGAGCTTGCCGAATTGCGCCTGGGTGAATTTCTTATCTGGCCATAAATACGCATTTTGGTGAAATTTTCCATCTCGACAGGCTGAAACGACCCAATAAAAGCCGATTGAGGGTAAATTTTGGTCAGGCGGCGGAGAATCAAAAAAACCGGCATTTTTCAGCGTTTTTCGTAAAATGGCGACATCTGATGCAGATACATTCGTGGCCGAGACTTTTGGCCGCCAAGGTTGGAAGATATCCGGATTACCGAGATTTAGGGAGAAAGACGTAATATCGGCTTCTTCCGTTACATTGATCTTGATTTGATAGCGTCCCTGCTCAGCCGGTTTAATATCGTAGCTTCGCACCTGCTCGTTATAGACACCATTATAGACAAATCTGTAGCGCTCCCCTGGCACACGTCCACATTGGTGGGCGATATCATCTCCGGCGATAAAGCTAAACCACGTAAACTTTCGAATAACCGGCTGATCTCCGCCGCCCTCATAGGCGCAGGCAGATAACATCAGCGCGGCTAGAATAACCAGCTTACTGATTCGAGATTTAATTCGTAACCGCCTGATTTTCATGGCCCAACCGTTAATCATTTATTCACCGCGACTGCTTAAAAGTAATATACCTGTTTTTGATCTAA
Source organism: Rhodospirillaceae bacterium (assembly GCA_018649725.1). Classification (GTDB taxonomy): domain Bacteria; phylum Pseudomonadota; class Alphaproteobacteria; order Rhodospirillales; family UBA2165; genus TMED23. The sequence goes on from JABIHH010000052.1 coordinate 129,946, forward strand.
CACCTTGATTTTGGCTTATGAATCCATATTCGTCTGCACTTAATATAGTTGGCTTACGCGAGATGTCCAATTCATTGGACTTCACGAATGATGCCCCCTACACTCCGGCAATCCACAAAACGATGGCAGGCCCCCGAGTATTTATGCAGCAAATTGCCCTAAAATTCAGAATTTCGATAAGTGAAATGCGAGGCATCCATTGAGGCTCGCCAGTAAAATCCTTTGTCTCCTTATTGGATTAACCGCTTTTTTAGCGGGCAATGCCGAAGCCAAATATGCCGCCTATGTCGTTGATGCCAAAACCGGCAAGGTTTTTCACGCCGTCAATGAGAACACGCGTAACTATCCGGCGTCCCTCACCAAGCTCATGACTCTCTATCTGTTATTTGAGGCGGTAGAGAAAAAGCGGCTTAACTTTTCGACCCGGTTGGCTGTTTCGCGGAAAGCGGCAAACCGCCCGGCGTCTCGCCTCGGCCTCAAGCCCGGCCAATCCATTAGAGTTAAAGATGCCGTGATGGCCCTGATTGTAAAATCAGCCAATGACGTGGCTTCTGTTGTTGCTGAATCCGTTGGCGGCAATGAGAAACGCTTTGCTTTAAGAATGACAGATAAAGCCCGCAAGCTCGGCATGTCCCGCACAACTTTCCGCAATGCCTCAGGCCTGCCTCATCGTGGTCAAATGTCGACAGCTAAAGATATGGCAACCCTCACCCGCGCCATTATCAATCGCTTCCCACAATATTATCATTTATTTTCTAGGCAGGCTTTCACCTTTGAAGGCCGTACCTACCGCACCCACAATAAAGTCTTAAAAACCTTTCCGGGTGCCGAGGGTATGAAGACCGGCTATATCCGGGCATCGGGCTTTAATTTAATCACAACGGCGAAGCGCAGTGGTAAGCGGGTTATCGGTGTGGTATTTGGCGGCAACACGTCACGGTCGCGCAATCGTCACATGAAGACTCTATTGACCCGCGCCTTTAGTAAAACCACCGCCCCCATGCAGATGGCCAAAATAGCCAAACCGGCACGCTCCAAGGAATCTAGCACCACTAATAAAAACCGCATTTGGGGCATTCAAGTCGGCGCCTTTTACACTCACCGGCCAGCACTGAATATCGCCACGGATATTTCAAATAAATATGCCAGCGTCCTGAACGGCGGCAAAGTCAAAGTCATGCCGCTCCGCAAATCCCGCAACAGGGTCCTCTATCGTGCCCGCATCCTGGGCCTCAACCGCCGCAACGCCTACCGCACCTGCCGACTACTTAAAAAGCATAGAAAACCATGCCTAGCGCTTAACCTGCCCTCAAACGTCGAAGTCGCGTCGCGCTAATTTCAGAAAATAATTCAACTGGTTTACGACTGAAAGCGAAATTTTTGGTAGATTTTATTGGACGTTAATCATCAATTTTTCGCCCGAAGGAAACCACGATGTCGGCTGAAATTGTATTACTAACAGGCGACGCGGAAGTGCCGCACTTGACCGAAAGTCTGCTTAGCCATCGACCGGACCTCGTAGTTACTCCTGTCCTCTCGCTTCCAGAGCTTGAACAAAGCTGCCAAATCTCAGACCACCAAAGCCGCCGCCTGATTGCCTATTGCACGTCACTGATTGTACCGGCTGAGATTTTGAACACATTCAGCGGCCTAGCCTATAACTTTCACCCCGGACCACCCACCTATCCCGGCGTCTACCCCGCAAACTTCGCCATCTATGACGGCGCATCCCGATTTGGTGTGACGTCACATGCCATGACAGAAAAAGTCGATGAAGGCTCGATTGTCGGCACAGAGGCGTTTGATATCGCCCCCGGCTCTAATTTTAATGACCTAGAGATAAAAGCTTATCTGGCATTGTTTGAGCTGTTTAAAAAGCAAGGCCCAGCGCTCGTCAAAACAGAGGCACCTCTTGCAGAACTCGATATTCAGTGGGGTAGCCGAAAGACGACAATGCAAGAATACGAAAATCTACGCAACTCAGATCCCGTTCGCAACGCCCTCTTAAACGACACCGAGAAAGCCCGCCGGCACCTGGCGTTTGGGAATGTCACATAGAATATAAAGAGTCCGCTATTGGCCAATAGTTGACATTGTGGTTCTGTTACGTAGGGAGTCGCCCGACCAATTAGGCTCAGAGGACAAATTTTTTTATCTAATCAACAGAAATATATTGAAATATAATGATACATAACCAAATAGGTATTAATCGACATTCTTGGCAATTTTCGGCGAGGCGCTATAGTTTTGCGAGTTTGGGCGAATTTAATACCTTCTGATCAAGTACGGGCCAGGATGTTACCATATCTTGCTGCCCTAGCCGTTTCCATTGCCATAATCGCGTTTGATTTTTTCCTTCCACTTGGTGTTGCCGCAGGAGTGCCTTACGTTGGGTTGGTTCTGATAGGTATTTGGCTTCCGAGTCGACATCATGTATTTATCTTGGCTGTTATAGGCTCCGTACTAACCATTGCTGGATATTTAATGTCTCCTAGTGGCGGCATATATTGGGTAGTGCTCACTAATCGGGGATTGGCCCTATCTGTCATCTGGGTGACGGCTATTCTAATTTATCTCCGCAAAGGCGCAGAGGAAGAACTCGTTACAGCACATCAGGAGTTGGAAAAATTAGTAAACTTACGCTCCGTTCAATTGCAAGAAAGTGAAAATCGATTTCACCATTTCATCCAACATGCTCCAGATGCAGTTTATGTGTTAGACGTAGAAGGGAATATTCTAAGTGCTAACAATCAGGCGTGTGTTGAAACCGGATATACCCAGAACGAACTTCTGAAACTCTCCATCAGAGACATAACACTAAATCTTTCCGCCGGTCGTGAAAAACACATAGACCGATTGAGAAAGGAAGGGCATTCAACAAATTACCGCACCCACCGCCGCAAGGATGGTTCTACATTCGAGGTTGAAGTTCGAGCAAGTTACAGTGAATTTGGCGATCAAAAGAATGTCATCACCCTGGTTCGCAATATATCGGAACGCAACCGAGCTAATGAAACGATCAGGAAGCTGTCTTCGGCGGTCGAGCAGAATCCTTCAATGGTGATTATCACGGATAAAGATGGCACCATTGAATACGTCAATCCGAAATTCTCTGAGTTAAGCGGCTATGATTCGCAAGAAGCTATTGGAAAAAAGCCTAGTTTGCTCCAATCAGGTGTCACTCCTCGTGAAACTTACACCGAAATGTGGGCCACCATTCTTGCTGGTCGTGAATGGCGCAGTGAAGTACTAGACAAACGCAAGGACGGTGCAACTTTTTGGGTGTCAGCTTCGATAAATGCAATCAAAAACGAAGCCGGGGAGATAACTCATTTCGTAAGTATGGAAGAAGATATATCGGAGCGGAAACGCGCTGAATTTGAGATGCAGGAAGCCAAGGAACATGCTGAAATAGCCAATCGTGTTAAAACAGATTTTCTCGCCAATATGAGCCACGAATTGCGAACCCCGCTCAACGCTATCATTGGTTACTCTGAAACGCTTAACCATGAAATATTCGGTGCATTGGCAAACGAGAAACAGAAAGAATACGTTGAAACAATTTATGCCTCGGGAAATCATTTGCTTGAACTTATTAACGATATACTTGACGTTTCAGCAATCGAGGCAGGCAAACTCGAATTGCACGACACAACCATTCAATTAGATAAACTTTCAAATGCGGTTATGCCGTTGGTCCAAAAAAGGGCAGAATATGATGGTGTCGAATTGATCAATGAAATCGACCATGATGCGCCTGTTATTCGAGGTGATGAACTAAGAATAAAGCAAATCCTTGTTAATCTATTATCAAATGCCGTTAAGTTTACGCGGTTAGGCGGCACGGTATCTTTGGCGGTCGACAGAACAGATGATGGCTGCGTTGACATTATTATTAGAGATACCGGCATAGGCATGGATGCGACAGACATTGCCAAGGCAATGGAGAAGTTTGGTCAGGCTGAGCGCGGAGACCTTATGCAAAGTGGCGAAGGGACTGGTCTTGGTCTGCCGTTGACCAAAGGGCTTATCGAGGCACATGGTGGCAAGCTTCATATTCAAAGCAAACCGGATAAAGGCACGATAGTCAGTGTGAGTTTTCCACAACAGCGGGTATTAAATTAGACGACGCTTTTACGTTTGCGCGGTTTTACCACCCAACGTCTGCTTTGGGCCAAAAGCAGATATTGGTTAATCGGGATAACTTATTACATAATCCTCAGATATCCCGAGCCACTGTTTGGCCTCCTCAATATCTCGGAACAACCTTCGTTCAATCTGAGTTACCATAAGTCTTGTAGACACGATATATTGATGAACCTTAGCGTAACTCGTGGTATCACCGACTACTATCGCCGCATTGCATTTGCCAAACTTACGGTCGTAATCCTCCATTATGGATTTGGATGTTCCCGAGAGTAAGTTGAAGGTTAAATCAGATGGGAAGGTTTGATCACGATAATCGCGCAAGACGTTCATATCTATACGGAAGATGGGGTTACTTAAATTTTCCTCCAAGGATTCTAATACCTCACCTAAGTCAAACGAACCATAGTGGCGTACAAATAAACAATTGGCGTCAGGATCTATATATGTGGAGAAGGACATCAGTATAATTAAGCGCAAGATTTTGAAAAAATCAATATCGTAAAATTACGTATTTCGTAATACGTGTATGATGTCCGCTACGGATCAAAAGCGAACTCTTTTGGCAGACCATGAGAATGCCTGCTTTCGGGAAAAACAAACACAAACTGACAAGTAGATTACCTGCCTAATAATTTCGTACAGTTATTGAAATTTTGTCATGACCGTTTGACCATCATCACCCCGGCGAGGGCGATGACCATTCCGACGATTGCAAGTATGCCAAAGGTTTCTCCGAACAGGAAATAGCCGGTGATTGAAACAATCGGGGGGACTAAGTAGAAAAGGCTGGAGACCTTGGCGATGGCGTCATTGCGGATCATGAAATAGGTGATGGCAATCGCGCCGGCGGAGACGCCAAAGGATAACCAGCCTTGAACCAGAAGAAATTCTAGTGTCAATCTGACTTCCATAGATTCAAATCCAGAGGCCAAAATAGCGAAGATGGCGGTGGCAGCCGCGAACTGGATGGTCATGCCGGTGCGAAGATCGACCTCTAACGCGTAGCGTTTTTGGATCAAAAAGCCAAGAGTGAGGCCGAGGGGGGCGAGGAAAGCGATGGCAGCCCCAATCATCTGATCGTCATCGAGTGAAACTTTGTTGGCAACCACCAATGCGACACCTGCTAAACCCACTCCAAGACCCATCAATTGGCGGACGCTGATCCGTTCGTTAAGGATCGGAATAGCCAATACAGCGGTGAGAAGAGGTTGGAGTGCAGATATGAGTGCAACCAGACCGGTGGAAATTCCACGATCCACGGCAAAGTAGCTGCCGCTCAGGAAGATGCCGTGGACGAACAGACCGACGCAGGCGGTCCAGGCGATGATCCTGGGATCCTTCGGCCAGGAGGCGCGGGCCGCCAGGCTGACAGCCAGCATGGCGGCGGCAGTCACAGCACATCGCCAGAAAAGTAGAGTAAACGGCTCGCCGTAAGCCAGGGTCAGTTTAGTGCCAGTGAAGGCTGTGCCCCACAAGGCGACCATCAATATTGGGATGATGGTAACAAGGGAAATTCCAAAAAAACTACGATCGCGGGGCATTAAATTCAGCCATGAAGTTCACGTGGCAAAGCCCACGCACAGGCCGAGTATTTCGACAAACGTATCGACTGTCTTTAACCCTGATCAAGCAAAGAGACGTTCTGCCAATCAGTCTTGATCACGTCTATTATTGGTGTTTGATTTCCTAGATTGGATAGAATTACCAATGTCCGCTTTGGGTAATTTTCGCTTTCAGTAGAATCCTCATTCCGGCCCCAGATTATTTTGGCCGGGATCCAGAATACTACATTCATATTCCATTCGGATTTAAACTGGGTTCCGGATTAAGTCCGGAATGACAGTGGAGGGAGGATGTGGGGTGATTGTGGTCTAATTAAAATCTGCAGGCGGTTCGATGTCGCTGGCCATAAGCTGTTCACGGACGGCATCTTTGAGGCGGCTGAGACCGGCTTCATCGGATGACTCGCAGCGAGCGACTAATACGGCTTGGGTGTTGGACGCGCGGAGCAGCCACCAGCCGTCTTTGGTTTCAACGCGGACGCCATCCATGTCATGCACTTTGATGTCAGGGGCATCAGCGAGACGAGCTTTGACTTCTTCGATCACTTTGAATTTACGATCTTCCGAGCACTCAAAGCGCAGTTCCGGGGTGTTCATAAATTTCGGCAGAGCGTTCTGCATGTCGGCGACGCTTTGGTCGGTATTGGCGAGAATACTCAGCAAGCGCACGGTGGTATAAATAGCATCGTCGTAGCCGAAATACTTATCAGCAAAGAAAATATGGCCGCTCATCTCACCGGCGAGCGGGGCCTGCATCTCGGCCATTTTGGATTTGATTAGGGAGTGCCCAGCGGCCCACATGACAGGGGTGCCGCCGGCTTTGGCGACTTCGTCAAAAAAGGCTTTGCTGGCTTTAACCTCGGTGATGATCGGCGCACCTGGATTGTCTTTCAGAACTTCGCGGGCCAGAACGATCATCAGTTGGTCACCCCACAACACGCGCCCCTCTGCATCGACAACGCCAATACGATCACCGTCTCCGTCAAAGCCAACGCCGAGATCGCAGCCTTTTTCGGCCACAAGTTCCTTGAGTTGAACAAGGTTCTTCTCAACCGTCGGATCAGGATGATGGGCCGGAAAAGTGCCGTCAATTTCTTCATTGATCAGGAAGTGCTGGCCTGGAAGACTTTTTACGAGCTCCGCAACAACCTCTCCCGACGCGCCATTACCCGGGTCCCAGGCAACGCTCAACTCCGTGCCGGGCGCAAAGTCTTCCAATATACGTTCAATGTAGCGCGCAAAGACCGAATGCTCCCTGAGAGCCCCCTCGCCTTCGGTGAAGTTCCCCTCAGCAACGCACGCGCCCAAGGCCTGAATGTCATCGCCAAAAAAGGAATGGCCGTCCAGCACCATCTTAATGCCGTTATAGTCTGGTGGATTATGAGAGCCGGTGATCATCATGCCGCCATCGGTCTCAAGCTCATGGGTGGCGAAATACAGCATCGGCGTTGGGCCGCATCCGACATTAATGACATTGACGCCGGACGCCGTAAGACCGGCACAAAGGGCATCGGACAACTCAGGTGAGCTTAAACGACCATCATAACCAACAGCGACAACAGGCGTTTTATCCGAATTGGAATGTTCTCGCACAACAGAGCCGAAGGCCCGGCCAATGGAGCGGTATTCGGCAGCGTTGAAGCTGTCACCGATGATGCCGCGGATATCATATTCGCGTAAAATTGTCGGATCGAGTTGCCGAGTATCACCCACCGTTTGCGCGCCCGATGCAGTAATAGTCGAAACCAGAGGCTGTCATTTCCGCTGGATTATAGATGTTTCTGAGATCAACCATCACCGGGCTCGCCATCAATTCCTTCATTCGTTCAAGATTGAGAGCACGGAATTCATTCCACTCGGTGACAATCGCCACCACATCCGCACCTTCCAGCGCTTCATAAGCGCCATCGCACCAATTCACGCCATCGAGCATTTCCTTTGCCTCAGCCATGCCTTCCGGATCATAAGCCCGCACCTCAGCGCCGCCTTCGATTAAAGCCGGTACAATGGCGAGGCTAGGTGAATCTCGCATATCATCGGTGTTGGGTTTAAAGGTCAGACCGAGCACAGCGACTTTTTTGCCTTTTAGATCACCGCCACAAGCCATGGCAATTTTCTCGGCCATCTGCCGTTTGCGCGTTTCATTTACTTCAACGACGGTCTCGACAATCTTTATCGGGCTGCCGAAATCCTGTGCGGTGCGAACCAAAGCCAGCGTGTCCTTTGGAAAGCACGAGCCGCCATAGCCGGGACCTGCATGGAGAAACTTATTGCCAATGCGTCCATCAAGGCCAATGCCTTTAGCGACGTCCTGGACATCCGCGCCAACCTGCTCACAGAGATCAGCGATCTCATTGATGAAGGTGATCTTGGTCGCGAGGAACGTATTGGCGGCATATTTAATCAGCTCAGCTGTTCGGCGTGCGGTAAACAGGATCGGTGTTTCGATCAGGAAGAGCGGACGGTAAATATTGCGCATAACTTCTTGGGCTTTTTCACCCGTCGCGCCAATCACCACCCGGTCGGGCCGCATGAAATCACTGATTGCCGAGCCTTCCCGTAAAAACTCTGGGTTAGAGACCACGGCAAATTCATCAGCCCCCCGAATTTCGCCAACGATCTTCTCAACCTCATCACCCGTACCTACCGGCACCGTCGATTTGGTCACGATCACCGTATAGCCATCCATAACTTCCGCCACTTCGCGCGCTGCATCATAGACGTAAGTAAGGTCCGCATGACCATCGCCCCGGCGGCTCGGTGTGCCGACGGCGATAAAAACCGCATCAGCCCCTTTGACGGCAGCAGCTAAATCCGTGGTGAAGGAAAGCCTACCTGCCGCGACATTCTTTTCAACAAGGTTGTCGAGTTCCGGCTCATAAATCGGAATCTCACCGTTGTTCAAGCGATCGATCTTGCTGGTATCTTTGTCGACACAAACAACATCAACACCAAATTCAGAAAAACAGGCACCGGATACCAGACCAACATAGCCCGTCCCGATCATCGCAATACGCATAAATAATTTCCTACAATCTAACTATATTTCTTGAGCATTTCCTGCACGCCTGCCTGCATATCTTCGCGGTCGAGGCTAAAGGCCAAATTTGCTTCGATGAAGCCCAACCGGCTTCCACAGTCGTAGCGATCACCTTCAAACCGAAGCCCGTGAAACGGCACATCACCGATTGTGTGGGCCATGGCATCAGTTAATTGAATTTCGCCACCGGCGCCCTTTTCCTGGCGGTCTAATTGTTCAAAGACCTCGGGCTGCAAAATATAGCGGCCGATGATCGAGAGCGTCGATGGCGCATCTGCGGGCTTTGGCTTCTCCACCAAGCCCTGCGCGCTGGCCAATTTACCGTCGTCATCAACAACATCCAGAATGCCATAACGATCTGTTTGATCTTTGGGCACATCTTCAACCGCCACCAGATTGCCGCCAATTTCCTGATAGGTATCGACCATCTGTTTGAGGCAGCCAGGCTTGGCCAAGATTAAATCATCGGCCAGCAACACGGCAAACGGCTCATCGTGGATGTGATAACGCGCGCACCAGACCGCATGGCCGAGACCGAGCGGTTTTTGCTGGCGGGTATAAGACACCTGCCCGGCTTCGGGGATAATTTCTCGGATGGTTTCCAGAATTTCATCCTTGCCGCGATCTTCGAGCGATTGCTCAAGCTCGTAGCTGTGGTCAAAATGATCTTCGATGGCAGATTTAGCTCGGCCGGTAACAAAAATAAACTCTTCAATACCGGCTTCGCGCGCTTCATCAACCGCATATTGGATTAAGGGCTTATCAACAACCGTCAGCATTTCCTTAGGCATCGCCTTGGTCGCCGGCAGGAAACGTGTTCCTTGGCCAGCAACGGGAAATACAGCTTTTCTAACGGGTTTGATCATCAATTATTACCTTGGTCTTACCTCGGGCCTACTATTGCACCGGTTAAATGCCCAATCATACGATAATTTTGGGACTTTATTGCCACAAGCTAACTCTCGCCGCAAGTCGAACCTAAGGGTATCTCGTTGAAATAGTGTAAAGAATCAGGGTTACTGCAGCTATTTTTGGCGATTTTTGATAATAAGTTCGTCGCGCCATTGAATAACCTGCCGTTGCGCTTCGGGACACAGCTTTAAATAGCCAGATCCCTTCATTATATCGGGCGAGCCGCCGATAGCCTTTACCGCAACAATTTCGTTCCTGGTCGCCTCACATTCGAAAGCGATATCTTGGATTCGCCCCGTCTTGGTTTTGATGCCGCGATACCATCGATTGGCATAATCCATGTTGGTCTCAATTTTCTGGCTGATCGACGCTGATTTTGCCGGATCTTCGCCCGTCGATTCCAAACGGGCCAAGACCGCTTTGAGCTTCTGCGCTTCGCGGTACCCCTTGAAAGCCTTTTGGTCCTGCACCGCATGGGTGCCCTCATGGATAAAGGTTTGGAGAAAAAACAGCGGCGATGAAAATAGCACTTTGCGCCGGACAAACATCATCCGATGCCCTTCTGAGCTTAGCGACTTGATATAGAACGCGCCTTTCGAATCGATCGTGCCGGAGCGAATGTAGTGTTTCGACGCCGGGTTATAGTGAATTTCATCGATGATGTCGAAATAGGGCCTGAGAGATTTGGGCAAGCGCTTAACCATGGCGAAGGCCTGGCGCATCACTTTAAAATAATTGCCGTTGCGAATATCCGGATAAACAGAGCCATAGACTTTCTTACCATCGATCACCCGCATCAAGGGATCCCTGAATTTCGAATCCGGCAGTTGGTCATAGACCCGCCGCTTGGCCATGTGCACAATCGCCTTGGCGAAATAGTCCGGCGCTTGATCGGAGAAATTGCTCACCGAAATTTTGAGCACGTTCAGGTTTTTATTTTTAACGCGCTGAGCGGGCTTCCAGCCGACATAGCGGTCGTAGCGCGAGCCATTATAAAAATCGAACTGATCGATTGCTGACAAATAGATTTTATTGGCGCTATTTTGTTTCAGTGCCGTCTCCAGGATCTCTGGTAACCGCTCGTCGATGAGCTGGACATTCTCGGGCGTAAGACGCTTACCCTTTGATACATGATAGGCCAATTTAGTGGTGTGCGGACTATCCTTCGCCCGCCCTTTTTCGCAAATGACTGAGCGTGCCTGCCAGGCGGTCAATTCGGCCTGGAGAGCGCTGCGCTGCACCGGTGATAATTTGACACGTAAATCACTCGAGAGCCGCCGGGCGGCAATATCACCACTGCGAAAAGCCAGCTCCGCCCACAGCGCCGCTTTGCCGGGTAATTTTTCAAGCCCGATCCCGGCGGCATACATCTTGGCAATTTGGCGTTGGGCCGGACCGAGACCGGCTTCGGCTAAGGGCACCCAACGCACCAGCGCCCGATTGTAATTCTTGGCGGTGAAATGGCGGAGACCGGTTTGATAATTGCTAACGATATCCTGCAATTTACACGGAGCGGCCTGCACCGGTGTCAGACCACCAAGCATAATCACCCCAGCCACCAAACCTCCGACCTTAAGAATAGTTTTCATCCACATACTATGAGCCCAGCAAAAAGTCTTTCGCCTGATTAATTTGGGTTGCCAAGAAAGTCGAGCCACCGTGATCAGGATGATTTTTATTCATCAGGCGATGATGAGCTTCCTTTATTTCTTCATCGCTGGCTCCAGGCTCCAGCCCCAAAATCTCATAAGCCTGCTCCGCCGTCATAGAACCATTTCCAGAGCTGCCAGTTTCATGGCTGCCAGCTCTCTCTCGCCACTCATCACCGTGATAACGATCCAAATAAGCTGTTAGGACCTGGACAGATTGCTCATCAGCGCGCGCCTCAACCAACAGGCTCAGCAACTCATCCAGTGATAAACTACGGAGCGTCTTGCCGGTAAAGCTACCTTGGATCACCTCACCGTTCATTTCACCCGATTGATGATCGAGATACATTTTCAAAAATTTAGTTTCGATTTCAGATCCCTGCCCAGCAGGGCCGCCGCCAGCACTGCTTGCCATGCGCGACCAATTTTTTGCCGTCCGGGCAACAGCCCTGGCCCGCATGATCCAGGGCAAAAGCACCGGCACTGCCCAAAGCGCCCATAGCTTTGGCCCGGCGATCAGGAAAAAAAGCACGATGGAGACGGCCAGGACAATCGCTGACCATTTAAACACTTTTACCAAAGTCGAAGGGGGTGCGTTTACATACCAACGGGCGACCAATAACGCGCCAATGAGAAGTGCTACACCAAGAATAAAATAAGGCATGATTTACTTTACTCTATTCTAACCGGGTTTTGAAACTTGGTTTGAGATTTGCCGGACGGCCCCGCCTTCTTTTTTCGCCATATCAGCGAGCGCCAACCTGCCACCAGCGACAAACACCGCGACAGCACGCAACAATTCCCGCAAGGTTTGAGCGCTGGTCGAATCCAACCGACAATAGGCGCCATTAGACAATTTGGCGATTTGCTTAAAAGCGTACTCGGCGATTGGGTCTTCGCCTTCTTGGAAGACAAAAGCCGGCACACCCAGTAAGCCGAGCTCTCCGGCCAATGCGCCCAGGGCATCGACATCCTCTTCGACACAATCGCCAATAAAAATTAACGCATCAACGGATTGTTTTTTGGTTTCATTTAAGGCGTGGCGCAGGACTTTTTTAATTTGGGTCTCGCCGGCCATACAATGTACCGCCGTCATCAGACGCAATAGATCATCTGATGCACTGGCCCAGGAACTTGCCCGGAACTCACCAAACCCGCGATAATACGCGAGCTGAATTTCGAGGCCGCCAAGCGTGGTTGTCTCGTGGAACATCTCACCCTGTAAATGACAGGCGCGATCCCAGCTTGGCTCCCGGCTCGCCGTCGCATCCATGGCGAAGATCAGCCGCCCCTTTTCCCGTGATGATTTGCGCACCGGCGTTGCCGCCACTTTCGTTAAGAAAGCCTGCACATCAGCATCGGAAGTTTTGGTCGGCAGCTTATCGTCGCTCATTACATACTCAAAAAATAAACCGAGGCAGGAGTTTAACCCTGCCTCGGTTCGAAAACAACAACCTCGCTTGCTTTGGAGAGCTTCTATCGCGTGTGATGGAGTTTTCCTTTTGGTTTAAACGCATGGAACGTGAAGGCGAAAGTGACATCATGCACAGCATCCACCAATCCATTTTTAGTTTTTCGTTGGACAATGACATTGCCGACATCTTTGCCTTTTGAGATATCGCGCGTATCGAGGGCTGAGTTTTGACCCGCTTCCCAGGTCAAAACCAAATCCTTAACCTCGATACGTTTTTGCTTGCGCAGCAAGGCAATACTCCAGGCTTCATCACCGACCGCGACAACCCGCATCAAAGGTGGGATGCCGTTTGGTAAGGGACCGCGATAGAGAAACGGCTGAGCAGAACTGTCATAGCCGCCATAAGGGTTGCCGCCGAAGCCCATGCTCGGGAAGGCTGCCAGTAAGACCTTACCTTTCGGATGCGCCTTTTTATATCGCCCCCAGGCCTCAATCCGAGACGGTAACATCTTTAGCCTCTTGCCGGTCATTGAGCCGACAATGCCTTCGCCTAAGAATTGCTGCCACCAGCTCTCGGTTTGGCGGTCATACATGACGAGATCGGAGTTCCGCAATTTGCCGGTCGTGCCGAAATCCAGAACTTTGCCGTCGAGCCTCGCATCAAACACAATCGCTGCATTGCAAAGCGGGCAATAGGTAACGGCAACAGGCACACCGCCAACCCGGTCATTGACGATCTCGTGGCGCATCAGGATGCCAAGGGGATAGGCTTTGGACTCGCCGTTCAGCGTGAAACTGATAACAGGAACCGTCGGTGCCAGACCTTTGACTTTGCTGACATCGGTAAATTTGGGATTGTCGATCGGAGGAATACCGTCTTTTGGCGGACCGCCCGACATAATCTCGCCATACTCAACCGACTTATTTTTGAAGTCCGTCCTAGGCCATTCAAATTTCCAAAAAGAAGGATTGGCCATAACACTGCCGGAGCCGACCAAAAACACAATACCCGCCACGAGACCCAGTACGAGCGTCCGGCGAGCGCCAAAATATTTTCTCACAAGTTTTTTCATCATAGGGTAAAGGTGGCATCGCCGTTGATGAGGCGCAAATCACGTCGGTTCACATCTAGGTTACATAATGTGGAATACGAAGCTTAAAAAACCTTTTTTTCTGCTGCGATCTGCTCTATTGAAAATGCCATGGCTGATCAAAGTACCCCAGCTGAGAGAATAGACTGTGCGGTTATTGGCGCGGGTGTCGTTGGTCTCGCGGTTGCCCGGGCCTTGGCGCTGCAAGGCCGTGACGTCATTATATTGGAATCCGAATATGCCATCGGCATGGGCACCAGCTCGCGCAATAGCGAAGTTATTCACGCTGGGATTTATTACGATACCGGCAGCCTCAAAGCCAAACTCTGCGTTCAGGGCAAGCACGCTCTCTACGATTATTGCGAAAGCCACGGTGTGCCGTTTAAGCGCTGCGGTAAATTAATCGTTGCGACCCATGACGGACAGCTCGAGAAACTCAAGGCGCTGCATCAGAAAGCCCAAGACAACGACGTCAATGATTTGATCTGGCAGGATCAGGCGACAACCTTGGCAATGGAGCCCGCCTTAAACGCCGTCGCCTCCCTACTCTCCCCATCGACCGGACTAATTGACAGCCACGCGCTGATGCTCGCGTATCAAGGCGATGCCGAGGCCAATGGTGCGATGATCGCCTTTAATGCGCCGGTTTTGGACGGTGAGATAAAGCCAGACGGCATTCGGTTGAATGTGGGTGGTGAGGCACCGATGGCGCTTGATTGCCAAGTGGTAATAAATTGCGGCGGCCTGCATGCACAACATGTTGCCGGCAGCCTGGTTGGATTCCCCGCCGAACATGTTCCCGAGACGCATTATGCCAAAGGTAATTATTTCTCACTGGCCGGCAAAAGCCCCTTCACGCATTTAATTTACCCCATACCGGAAGAAGCTGGGCTCGGTGTTCATCTTACTCTCGACCTTGGCGGACAGGCGCGATTCGGGCCAGATGTCGAATGGGTGGATGATATCGCCTATGAAGTAGACCCTCAGCGCGGCGATAAATTCTATGCCGCCGTCCGAAGCTATTGGCCGGATTTGGAAGACAATGCCTTGCAGCCCGGGTATTCCGGCATTCGGCCAAAACTCAAAGGGGCCGGAAATCCACCAATGGATTTCGTCTTTAATGGTCCGGCAGAACATGGTGTGCAAGGACTGGTTAATCTTTTTGGGATAGAGTCTCCTGGATTAACAGCTTCATTGGCAATTGCCGACGAAGCGCTAAAATGTCTAGATTAGTATAATTTACAGGTTTTTAGTGGGCTCAGTGTGATGAAACACGCAATTCTTAACGCCGCTTTTGTTGCCGTCTTACTTATGGGAGGTGCGACAGAACTGCTTGCGCAAGGCACTGTCCGTCAACAGGGTGAGGACGTTGATTTAGGCGGTCCTGGCCAGAATTCTCAAGGAACCGGTAGCCAAGCTCAGGAAGCGGTCGATCCGGCACAAGCCATGCGTGATTTGGTGCGCGATATTAGTAAATATGCCCGCAAATTTAATCGAAACTTCTCGATTGTCACTCAAGGCGGCATAGAACTCCTTGAGAAAATAGACGCGATTGATACGTCGCGCCGCTCACCGGCTGGGACTTATATGCGAACACTAGATGGGGTTAATATCCAAGGGCTCAATTTCCATCCCCCCGTCGAAGGCAAAGCAGAAACCGTCACCGATAAAAAAGTTCGCGCGAATTTAGTGCGGCTCGCAGATCTTGGAAAACGGCGCGGCCTTAAAATTTTTGTGACGGATTTTGGCGCCAATGCCAAATCGGTTCAGGAATCGATTAAAGTTAATCAGGCCAAAGGGTTTGTCACTTTTGCAGCAAAAGGTGCCGGCTCGAACTATATTTTTGACAGCATCCCTAAATTTCCTCAGCGCCCGATCAGCGAAAACCCAAAAAATATCGTCGGTCTTGGCGGGGTTAAGAACTTTCTTTATTTGACTGATTCGTCGCAGTTTGATCGCCAGCAGGACCTCGTCCTCGCCCTCAGCAATACAAATTTCGACGTCATCATTACCGACGTCTTCCATAAAGGCCGCCGCCCCTTCGTCAAGGCGGCGATCCAGGGTATGAAATTTAAAAAGCTCGGCGCGCGTCGTCTCGTGTTTGCCTATATGAATATCGGTGCGGCTGAGAGTTTTCGGTATTACTGGAAAGACAATTGGAGAGAAGGCAGCCCTAATTTTCTTTCAGGCCCGACGCCCGGCAATCCGGATAAGTATAATGTTCAATATTGGCAGCCGGGTTGGCGCAAGATTATAACCGGCAACACCAAATCCTATCTCTATGGCATCGTTGCCCAGGGATTTGATGGCGTTGTTCTGGATGGCTTGGATAGCTACAAGTTCTTCGAAGGCGGTTAGCTTTTAACACTCAGATAATTTCTGAACCACAAAGCCTTCTTCACGTGGATAGCGCATATCAATCAAATTTAGAGCCTCCACTTCATCACTTGCCATGACATCTTGGATTTGAGCGTCTGCCCAATGGTCGCCATAGATCACGTGGCTTTGATTGTCTTTGACCGCCGCTCTCACATCTTTGTTGTACAGAGTAACTTCAAACGCCTTACGTCCATTCATCGCATGTTGTAGCATTTGGCGGACCTTTCCTATCCGTTAATACAATACCTACATGACCTAATTTGGAAATGCGGCAACATTTGGTGAATTTTAAGGCGGGAAAACTTAATAAAGTGTTGAGCCTAGTAAAATCTTGATTATTTAAAAAATTTTCTTTTCGACGGAGTCGATAACAAAACCCCGGTCTTCCGGATAGCGGCGCTGGATTTTAGAGCGCGCTTCTGCGGGATCGGCGGCTTCGATATCGGAATAATGGATTTCCGCCCAATCATCGGTCAAATTTGCATGTCGTCGACCTTCGGCAACGCACTCGCGAACCTCTGAATTATAAATTCCGATTTCATACTCTGGCATCGTAGCCAACTTTCATTTTAAATCTGGGAGAGATATTCAGCTGGGTTTGGTACGTTTCTGCACAACCAATTCTAAACCAGAAAGCAATTGATCACCGACTGCCCCGCCGTTGCCTTTTAACTGCTGGCTAATGACAGCTTGCAGCGCATTGATATGAAGCTCAATGACCTCAATTGCTTGCTTCGGGGCAGCACCCTCAAGGCCTTCAATGTAGCGGCACAGCATGTCGCCGATAATGGTCATTAATTCATAGTCAAAACTGCCGCCCTGGCCCTTAATATCGTGAGAAATTTGGAAGACACCATCGAGAGGTTCAGAATCGCCGCCGCTCGATTTCAACTCTTCAAATACAGTTTGAATTTTTGTTAAATCCTCACGCGCCCAGTCGATGTAGCTCTCCGACAGATCGCCAATAACCTGCTCGGCACGCTCCAGCGCGGCCTCATCGACGGCACCTGGACCACCGACGGTCACTTTGTTGCTCAATTTATTCGGCGGTTGGATCAGTTTTCCAACATTTTCATCACTCATTTAGTCAAACTCACTCAAATTTATCCGACAACAAATAGCCTTATTCGACATAAGACAATATAAGTCTATATCTCTTATTAGCCACCTAATAAAGCTTCGACCTCTTCTTGAGACAATTCGCCATCTGCCTCTTCAAGATTGGCAACACGCCTTTCGCTTCCCTTATAGCCGCCCTGATTTCGACGACGATCCGGTCCGAAATAGTTCTTTATCTTAATAAATTCTCTGGGTTTCTCAATAATCGCCCGAATCCGCGCATAAAGCGATTTGGCCGAAATCGGCTTTGCCAGAAATTCATGAACGCCTGAATCGCGGGCCTCAATGACTTTCACGAGTTCCGTATGACCGGTTAGCATGATGATCGGCACAAATGGGTTCGGACTATCACCACCTGTGCGAACCAGTCGCACAAAATCCAACCCATCGAGTGGCGACATATTCCAGTCGCAAATAATAATATCTGCCGGGTAATGGCGCAGTTCCTTGAACGCATCAGCGCCGTCGCTTGCTTCGTGACAATTTTTAGCACCCAGGGCATGCAAAATGGTTTTGACCAAAGCACGCATATGCTTGTTGTCATCAACGATCAAGAAATTTAGACGTTCTAAATTATAGCTTTTACTACTCAAATTTCTTCTCTAAGCCCAATTCGCCAGAAAACTGGCACAATCCGCATTCATTTAAATCATGCTAAGCATAATATGTGGGAATTGTTTCTCCAATGTAAATGCTTGAAAACAAATAATTGCTTGAAATTTCGGATTTTTCCCATTCACGACGGATTTATCCTAATTTTAGCCAAATAATCCGTTTAGATGCCACCACAAATAATTGACAGGTATGAGAATTACTAAACCAATCAGGGTCATCCAAAGTGTCAATTTTGCCCCGTCTATCATGCGTACGCCACCCATCGCCATGGCAATGATGAGAGGAGAAGCCTGATAAGGCAGGACAATATTGGTAAAGCCGATAACCTGTGTCATCAGCACGGTTTCCAGCGGCAGTCCTGTGCTGGTGGCAAAATCTTGTGCCAAGGGGCTGAGAACGGCCGGGACGCCGGGATTTGTTACCAATAACGGTATGAAAGTTGAAACTGCGGATAGCAGACCATAATTGAGCGCCTCTGCTCCTTTTTCGAACGGAAATAGGGCGAGAAACGTCTCTCCGGCAATACTCGCCAGTCCAGATTTTGACAGTACAACACTCAAGCCTAGCACCGCCGCAACATAAAAAATGGAACCATAATCGATTTTTTCACTTAACGCTTCCGGTGGCGCCAGATTGAACCCCGGAATAAGAATAAGAATAGCCGCACCGAGGGCGATCCAAGCGGCCGAAATGCCATGGGCAAAATCACTCACCCATAACCCCAAAGCTGCGATCAAAATAATCGTCAACAACCGCTCTTCTTTAGAAAAAGGCTGGTGCTCGCTTGCCATTTGTTCGCGGTAGGGTTTTTCGCTAAAAAGCCACGTCGTGACAAGAATAATGAAAATGCATTTTACGATCCCTAATATCGGGAAATGAAGTGTCAAATAGCCGCCATAGGTTACCGGAATTCCGTAAAGACTTTCCGACAAACCCGCCAGCGTCATACCGGGTACCAAGGCCGGCAATATGGTACCGGCCGAGGTGAAGGTAATCAGGGCCGTCGATAAGATCATGCCGGTCTGCCCCCGACCGCCGCGCTCAAACCCCAGTTTCTCACCGAGCGCAATGATAATCGGCACCAGCAACACAATCCGCCCCATACTGGACGGCATCACAAAGCCTAAAATCATGCAGACCAGAGCAATGCCGGTAATCACAGCCAAATAGGAGCCGCCAAATCGGGCGACGAGCGAATGAGCCAAACGTTCGCCAAGCCGTGTATGATTGACTGAAACACCGATGACCAGCCCGCCAAATATCAACCAGAGAGCTGGTGAGGTGAAGCCAGAAAAAATGACTGGCAACGGCTGGATGGCGAACAACGCGGCAATGAAGAAAAACGCGATGGCGGTCAGACCAATTGGCCAAATCGCCGTCGCCCAAAAGCCAATCGCGAAGAGCGTTAATCCGCCTGCTCGCATAACAGTCTGAGAGACGCCCTCAGGTGGCGGCAGGAGGAAGAGGCTCAACGCCAGCAAGACGATGATAACAGAAGCAATCGGCTTAAATTTTAGTTTTTTATTCAGCGTCGTTTGTTCGCTCACTCAACCCCCTCCCTAACGTCTATAACAAGCCCAATTCTTTAAGTTCCGCCATCATTTCGGGTGGCATATCTGTCTCGGTTTCAGCCGCCCGGCCGGCAGGCAGGTCAAGCGGTGCTTCTTCCTGCTTTAAATATCGCCAGCCCTGAAAGGCCTTTTGACGCCTTGGCTCCAGCAAAACATGCTCAGGACTCAGCTCAATCGCGCAATATTTGCGCCCTTCATCATTGGTTTCTTGAGTGATGCCAAGTATCTCCTGACGCACGCGAATCAGGCGTTTGACGACCCAATAGATCGAGCCGCCATCGGTTAGCTCATCAATCCGACGCGGCACATTCCTGGTAAATGTATGGAGCCGTTTTCCTTTGGTCGAAGCCCGGCGTTCCGCCTGAATTTCTTTAAGTTTAGCAATGCTTTCGATGCGCACGGCCATGCGCAGAAGATGAACCGTCATAGGAGAAAATTTCCGGATTTATGGTATTTACGTCACCTCAACAGGTAACACTCAGACGACAAAGAGTCTAATCCCTATTCGCGGGATTTCCGGATCATAAAATTTAAGTTGGTCGAATTTTTTCCCGCTCGGCTTTCTTGTACTCATATTCTTCGAGGCGTCGATTTTCCTCAATCAGTTCCAACTCCCGACGCCGACGATCGGGGCCAAAAAAGGTTTCCGCCTCAACAAATACGCGCGGGTGCTCGACAATTGAGCGTAGGCGATAATAAACCAGTTTTCCCGATATCGGTTTGGCCAGGAACTCAGTCGCGCCAATATCGCGGGCGGCCAAAATCTCACGCACTTCGGTATAAGCAGAAACGACGACGATCGGGACAAATCGATTAGCGGGGGTATTTCCGGCACGAATTTCCTGAATTAATTCCAGCCCGTTCATGTCGTCCATCATATAATCGGTAAAAATGATATCAGCATGGAAAAATTCGAGTTCAGTGATAGCTGCTTTGCCGCTGGTCGCTTCGGCCACGCGAGCAACACCAAATTCTTTGAGAATCCCCCGCATGATCTCATGCATTGGAAAATAATCATCAACCACCAGAGCATTTAACTGTCCGAAATTGTATCCCTCAGACATATAGATCCTATCGTCCTGAAATATAAATTCTATTCCCATACTCTGGACTTAAGCAAAAAAATGCAAGGGAAAAGGATAGAGATATTGATAAGTAAAACTAATACAATTAATTGGAGCGCAATATTGTATTATTAAGTTTTATACCAGTTGGGTGTGCGCTTTTCCAAAAAGGCAGAAAAACCTTCGATGCCTTCCGGCGTATCTCGCCCACCGGCACTCATAGAAGCCAAGCGATCCGCTAATTCATCATCAAGTGGTAAATTTGCGATGTCATTGATCAGCTTTTTGGTATCACCAACCGCTTGCGGCGCACTCCGCAAAATCGCATCAATAACGGGCGCCAAGGCCTCATCCAGCCCACCAACGGGGCAAATTTCATGGATCAATCCAATCTGCTTAGCCTCGTGCACATCGAAGGTTTCAGCAGACAACGTATATCGCCTCGCCTGCCTGACACCGATGGCGCTGATCACTTGCGGTAGTATAGGCGCGGGCGTAATACCGACCCGGACTTCGGTAATGGCAAAGCGCGCATCTTCCGACGCGATAACGATATCGCACGCAGCGATATAGCCGACACCGCCGCCGAAACAGGCATTTTGCACCAATGCAATGGTCGGTATTTCCAACTCAAACAGCTTTCGCATCGCTCCTGTACTGAGATTTGCGGCATGTTTTTTGTCAGCATCACTAGCCTCGGCCAGCTCTTTAAACCAATTGACATCAGCGCCAGCGGAGAAGTGTTTGCCAGCCCCTCGAATGACCACCGCGCGGACTGAAGCATCGGCTTCAATTTCTGCTAAATGAGTTGCCAAGCTGGTCAATAATTCTTCATTGTAGCCATTAAATACAGTCGGACGGTTGAGCGTGACAGTCGCAATACCATTTTCATTAATTTCTTTTAAAACAACATCTTCTGACATTTTTATAACCTTAATTATTAATTTACCAGCCGCCCGTTTCGAGCCATTCATCGATCATATCCAAGCGGTCATTTCCCCAGAATGGCTCATCGCCAATAAAGAAAAATGGCGAGCCGCAAACATTCCGTTCAATGGCTTCAGCGGTAACCTCTTTGAGTTTTAATTTATAGACGTCGTCCTCCATCGCCGCCAAACAGGCTGCTCCATCTAGGCCAAGACCGGTAGCAACTTCAGCAATCACTTCTTTTGGACGAATATCGACACCATCGGCAAAGTATTTTTGGTAAGCGGCAAGGGCAAATTTCTTCGCTAAACCCCGGTCCTGATCATTGATCCAATAAAACGCCCGCCCGGCTGCCTGAGTTGGAATGGGGAAAATTTCCGGCAATGTCCATTTAACCCCATAATGACGAGCGGTGCGCGAAAGATCATGGCTTGAATAATCCCACTTCAGTGCCTGATCTTTAAGCGGTCGCTGGTCATTAACCTGAAAAATCGCGCCCAACAAAAACGGCTTCCATATCACCTCACGCTCATGCTTTTGACCAATTTCTTCAATACGATGGGCCGCAACATAGCCGTAGGGTGATGAAAAATCGAAAAGAAACTCAATCGGATCAGACATTGTATTTTCTCTCCCTTACCAGTCGATATCCGTGCCATCAAAACTGAAAAACTGGCCGCTTTCGGCAATCGTCAACTGGTCGATGACGGAACGCATACCGGTGACGCTATCAACCGGCTCTACGGCAGCATTAGGGCCACCCATATCGGTTTTGGCCCATCCAGGATGCAGAACCACCGTTGTGATGCCTTTATCAGCCAGATCGATCGACAGAGATTTATTGACCATGTTTAGGGCCGCCTTCGATGTCCGGTAGGTATATTGTCCACCGTCATCATTTTCAGCGATGCTTCCCAACCGGCTCGAGATCGATACGATCTGCTTTCTGTCCGAACCCGCGACTTGTTCAACGAAACATTCCGCCATTTTTAGAGGTGCTTGAGAATTAATGCGCAGCACTTCCGCCCAGGCATCGTAATTAGTCTCGCCAAAGTTCGACTCGTGTGGACCAATAACACCCGCGTTATTCAGCAAGAGATCAATCTTTTCGACACTCAAAATTCTGGCAACGGTCTCAATCGCCAGAAAATCACTGACATCCAGGGGTAAAACCTGAATATTACCAGAAAGCGCATTTAGCGCGTCAGCACTTTGTGGCTCACGACAGGTGGCCAAAACTTTCCAGTCATCGGCAGCATATTGCCGGGCAAATTCCAGCCCGAGCCCTCGATTGGCCCCGGTTATAAGAACGGTAGGCATTCAATTTTCTCCAAATTATCTATTTAACGCGCTCAATTGCGATCGCTGTTCCCTCGCCGCCGCCAATGCAGAGTGAGGCAACGCCTTTGGTCATATCATATTTCTCCAAAGCGTTCATCAGTGTCACAATTATCCGTGCCCCTGAGGCTCCGACAGGGTGACCGAGCGCGCAGGCACCGCCATGAACGTTCACTTTATCGGCCGATAAGCCCAAATCCTGCATCGCGGCCATGGTAACGACGGCAAAAGCTTCATTGATCTCGTAAAGGTCAACTTCATCCTTATCCCAACCAACCTTATCTAGCACCTTTTTAATAGCGCCAATGGGCGCTGTCGTGAACCATTCCGGCTCCTGGGCGTGGGACGCATGGGCATGAATGATGGCCAACGGCTTGAGGCCGCGCTTTTCAGCTTCGGATTGGCGCATCAAAATGAGCGCTGCCGCCCCATCAGAGATCGAGCTGGAATTCGCTGCCGTCACCGAGCCATCTTTGGCAAAGGCTGGGCGAAGCGTTGGGATTTTTTCCGGCATGGCGTTGCCGGGCTGCTCATCCGTATCAACGACCGTTTCGCCTTTTCTGGTTTTGACCGTTACTGGGACAATTTCCTTGGCAAAAGTACCGTCTTCTGAGGCTTTTTGGGCTCGATCCAGGGATCTCAAGGCAAACTCGTCCTGTGCTTCCCGGGTAAACTGATAGCTTTGCGCCGTTGCTTCGGCATACGCACCCATCAGCTTGCCAGGCTCATACGCATCTTCGAGGCCATCCAGGAACATATGATCTTTAACTTCACCATGTCCCATCCGCATGCCACCTCTGGCATTTGGCAGAAGATACGGCGCGTTGCTCATGCTTTCCATACCACCGGCAACCATCACATCGTGCGAGCCCGCCAAGATATTATCATGCGCGAACATCGTCGCTTTCATGCCGGAGCCGCACATTTTATTGATTGTCGTGGCGCCCTTATCTTTGGGAATACCGGCACCGATCGCGGCTTGCCGTGCAGGAGCCTGCTTTTGGCCAGCCGCCAAGACAACCCCCATAATGACATCATCAATATCTTCGGCTTTGATGCCAGCACGCTTGATGGCTTCCGCAATTGCTGCCGAGCCTAACTCCGGCGCCGGCACGCTATCAAAATCACCCGCCAAACCACCCATCGGGGTTCGCGCGGCACCAACAATTACGACAGGGTCTAAGGACATTTTTTATCTCTTTTCATAAGGTCAATTTGCGATGAATTTTGAGCTGATTGTAACCATCATTTTGTTAGGTGCCAGAACAAAAGTTAAGAATTTCAGATTAATTCGTAAATGAAACCAGCGGCAGATATCACAATAATACCTCTCGCAATATAGCCCCAGCCCTGCCAATTCACATTGAACGCCGAGCGCCAGATGCCAACACCGGCATAAAGGGAATAGGCGAGCAAGATTAAAGCAGCAGCCAAGTCCGGCAATAGGTCAAATTGAACTAGATTTAGAACCAGCGTCCAAAACACCCAACCGCCAGCCACACCTATCAGCCAATAGGCCTGCCACAGGCGCGCCTCGCCTTGCCAATGCCGAATAATGAGGTGGCGGTATTTTGAGTTATTTTGCGTTTCATCAGTCATTGGAAAGCCATACACCAGAATCAACAAGACGTCATGACCTAGGATTTATCGAAGCAAACCAAGAGAACACGTACCTTATCTAGTGACAGGCAACTATTCGCTCGGCACTATGGCACCAAAGTTAAAGGGAATTTTATAGATTTCATGTGGTCTTTCGAAAATCTAATCATTATTACCGTCACCTTTATTCTGGCGGGCTCGGTAAAGGGCATCATTGGCTTAGGCTTGCCTTCCGTCTCACTGGCACTTTTGACGGCAACGCTGGGTCTCAAAGATGCCATGGCGATCATGCTCATCCCAACATTTTTCACCAATATATTACAAAGCTTGGTTGGCGGGCATTTCAAATTTATCGCTAAGAAATTCGCCACACTGATCATCGCCGCGTTCATCGGCACGTGGTTTGCTGCCGGCATTCTGGCAAAATCAGAAGCGGCTTTATTATCCGGTTTGCTTGGTCTTTCCATCTGCTCTTATGCCGGCGTCTCACTGTTCACACCACAAATTCCGCCGCCCGGAAAACATGAGACCTGGTTATCGCCAATTGTCGGCGCGTTTAGTGGATTTCTCACCGGCTTGACCGGCTCGTTCATCATGCCGGGCGTGATTTACCTGCAAGCGGTTGGTCTGCCGAGAGATGTATTGATCCAAGCCATGGGCGTCGTCTTCACCATGGCCACCCTCGGGCTGGCCGTTGCCCTAGGCGGGCATGAGTTACTGCCCAAAGAGACCATGATGGTTTCCGCTGCTGCTCTGGTTCCAGCATTTGGCGGCATGTGGCTTGGTCAAAGAATTCGCAAACGCATCCCGGAACCACAATTTCGCCGCGTTTTCTTCATCGGCCTGCTATTATTAGGGATTTACATCATTGTTCGGGCTTTGCTGAGAGAAGAAGTCAGGGTGTTTTTAGGATTAGCGAGTTGAACCAACCAGATCATACCGCCCCACCCTCATGGCTTAGGACCCCGCTGGTCCTTCTTCTTTTGTCGCAGATTTCAGGTTTTATCATTGCCTTCGCCGGCGCAATATCGACGACAGCGCTGACCGGCCAGACCATTCATCCTCTCGTAACCCTCTTGGTGCAAGGCGTCGTCAGCGCGTTTATTGGTCACCGCTTGGGCTTGGCGCGATGGTGGGTGCCGGTTCAGATTATTCTGCCGCCTGCGACATTGATTGCGACCGCCTGGCAGGTGCCGCCGTGGATATTTCTAGCCGTCTTTGTCGCCTTGCTGCTGGTTTACTGGAACACGGCGCGCAATCGGGTGCCCCTATACCTCACCAATCGGACAACGTGGTCGGCGCTGAGCGAGCTATTGCCGGAAGAGAAAGGTGGACGTTTTGTCGATATCGGCTGCGGCATTGGCGGTGCACTTTTGTACATGGCGCGAAAACGGCCCGACATGACTTTTGTCGGCATAGAATCCGCACCACTTCCATTTGCCCTGGCTTGGCTTAGACGTCTCCTCACCAGCACCCGTAATCTCGAGCTCAAATATGGTGATTTCTGGAAAGAGGATTTGTCCACTTATGACGTCGCTTATGCATTTCTGTCGCCCGAACCGATGCCCCGGTTATTTGAGAAAGCCAAAGCCGATATGAAAGCTGAAACCCAGCTTATCAGCAACTCGTTCGTCGTTCCTGACCACCCGGCAAACGAAATTGTCAGCGTTGACGACAGCCGCGAAACCAAACTCCACATCTGGAAGAATTAAAGCAAGAGGCTGGCAGCCAAGCCTAAGAACACATAGAAGCCCACAACATCGGTGATTGAGGTGAGGAAGGCGCTTGAGGCGACTGCGGGGTCGTAGCCCATGCGCTGTAACAAGATTGGCAAAGCGCTGCCGGTAAAGCCGGCGACGATGAGGTTAATGACGATGGCCAATCCAATCACGCCGCCAAGGGCCGGACTGCCGAACCAGGCCCAGGCGACCGCGCCGATCAGGATCGCAAATAAAATACCGTTCAAAACACCGACCGCAACTTCCTTGCCAATGGTGCGGTAGGCATTGGACATTGTCAGCTCTTTCATGGCGATCGCACGCACCGCCACGGTCAGCGTTTGCACCGATGCCGTTCCTCCCATCGTCGCGACAATTGGCATCAGCACGGCGAGCGCGACCATTTCTTCAATGGTCCCGGCAAAAAAGCTGATCACATAAGCGGCAATCATCGCCGCCCCCAGATGAATGAGCAGCCAGGAAAAACGTGACTTCATCGTATCAATAACAGCAGAGTAGAGATCATCTTCCTCACCTACACCGGCGAGACGCATGATATCTTCTTCATGTTCTTCATAGATAACGTCGACAATATCATCGACGGTGATGACACCGACCAGTCGGCCCGCCCCGTCAACCACCGGTGCCGATATCAAATCACGCTGGCGAAACAGAAAGGCGACTTCTTCCTGATCCATCTCGACCGGCACAATCTTGATGTGCTTGCGCATTACGTCGGTCAGTTCAACATCACGGCCCGTGCGCATCACCCTGCTTAGCGGCACAGTACCGACCGGATTGTGGAGCGGATCTACGAGGAACAAATCAAAAAAATCGGTCGGCAGGTTTTCGGTATCGCGCATATAATCGATCGCTTGGCCGACCGTCCAATGCATCGGCACGGCGACGACTTCGCGTTGCATAAGTCGGCCCGCACTGTCTTCGGGGTAGGACAAGCCCTGCTCGATGAGCGAGCGCTCACCTGCCGGTAAGGCTTCCAGAACTTCTTGTTGCTCATCGGTATTTAGCTCTTCAACGACGTCCAGTGCATCATCCGTATCGAGCCCGGCGACAGCTTCAGCAATATGACTGATACCAAGCTGATCAATAACGCGCTCACGGACCGTATCATCCAGCTCAGCGAACACGTTGGGATCAAAATCACTTCTAAGAGCTTCAACGAGTTCAGCCCGCCTTACATGAGCAAGGTTCTCCAAAAGGTCGGCGAGATCCGCATAGTGGAGCGACTGGGCGAGCGAGATCGCTTCGGTCGTCTCGTTTTGATCTAGGGCGAGATTTACCGCGGCAATAAATTCAGGTGTTAATTCATGGGCAGCGCCTGAGTTATTGACGCCGATAACAGTCTCTTCCGTCAAAGGGGCAACTCCCCGTCGGTCTCGCCTTGCGCCTCCACGACAGCTACGGCGGTCATGTTGATGATGCCGCGCGCAGTGACACCTTCGGCCAAAATATGCGCCGGTTGGTTCATGCCGAGCAGCATCGGCCCGACGGCCAATCCTTCGGCCAGCATCCGCACCAAGTTATAGGAGATATTCGCCGCATCAAGAGACGGCATTACCAATAGATTGGCCGATCCTGTAAGCGGAGAATCGGTCACAAGCTTGTCGCGCATTTCCTGGGACAGAGCAGCATCAGCATGCATTTCGCCATCGACCTCAAGCTCGGGATCAAGTTTGCGAATAAGCTCAACAGCATCGCGCATTTTGCGCGCGGTCGGTCGATTTGAACTACCGAAATTGGAATGAGACAGCAAAGCGGCTTTTGGCGTAATGCCAAAACGCCGAATGTTTCGAGCGGCCAAGACCGTAAAATCAGCAATTTGCTCAGCGCTTGGTCCAGGGTTAACAAAGGGGTCAACGAGGAAATATGTTCCCTTAGACATGATCAGCATGCTCATTGATGCAGCGCGGCTGACATGGGAATTCAAGCCGATAATTTTAAACAAATGAGGGAGGTGTTCGGTGTAGCGCCCGGTCGCACCGCAGATCAAAGCATCGGCCTCCTTGCGCTTAACCATCAGGGCCGCGATTACTGTATTATTTGTTCGCACCATCGTTCGGGCTTCGTTCATCGACGTACCTGCCCGGCTCATCAATGAATGATAGAGCTCCCAATATTCGCGGTAGCGGTCATCGCGCTCTGGATCAACCAGCTCGAAATCTTCGTCGATTTTGAGACGCGAGCCGAGTTGTTCGATCCGCAAAGCAACAACGTTGCGGCGGCCGATCAATATTGGCTTAACAATACCCTCATCGACGCAATTTTGAACGGCCCGAAGGACGCGCTGAGATTCTCCTTCGGCATAAACCACGCGCTTGGGATTTTCGCGCGCCTGCTCGAAGACCGGCCTCATCACATAGCCGGATCTAAAGACAAATTCATGGAGCTTTTGATGATAGGCGTCAAAATCCTCAATTGGCCGCGTCGCGACACCGGACTCCATTGCAGCTTTGGCAACTGCCGGCGCAAGCTCGACCAACAATCTTGGATCAAACGGCTTCGGGATTAAATATTCCGGCCCAAAGTTTAATTCCTGAAGACCGTAAGCCTTCACGACTGTCTCATCCGACTCAGCTTCCGCCAGTTTACAAAGCGCATGAACGCAGGCCAACTTCATCTCGTCATTGATGGCCGTCGCGCCAACGTCCAGGGCGCCCCTGAACAGAAACGGAAAGCACAAAACATTGTTCACCTGATTGGGATAATCGGTACGCCCGGTCGCCATGACCGCATCATCGCGCACTTCTTTGACGGCTTCAGGGCGAATTTCAGGCTCGGGATTAGCGAGCGCCAAAATGAGAGGACGCGCCGCCATTTCTTTAACCATCTCAGGCTTTAAAACGCCGGGCGCGGAAACGCCTAAGAAGACATCAGCACCGCCAATTACATCACCAAGGGTGCGGGCGTCGGTTTTTTGGGCATAACGCGCATTGTACTCATTGGTCTCTTCGACACGGCCTTCATAGATCACGCCAGCGATATCAGAGACGAAGATGTTTTTCTTTTTCACGCCAAGTTTGACCAACAAATCAAGGCAGGCCAAGGCCGCCGAACCGGCACCGGAGCAGACGAGTTTGATATCATCAATCTTTTTGTCGACGACTTTGAGTCCGTTGAGAATGGCAGCACTCACAATGATCGCTGTGCCATGCTGATCATCATGCATCACCGGGACGTTCATGCGCTCTTTAAGAGCCGCTTCAATGACAAAACATTCCGGTGCTTTGATATCTTCGAGATTCACACCGCCGAAAGTCGGCTCCAACGCAGCAACGATATCGACAAATTTCTCAGGGTCAGTTTCATCGATTTCGATATCAAACACATTGATGCCAGCAAATTTTTTAAACAGTCCCGCCTTACCTTCCATGACGGGCTTGGAGGCGAGCGCGCCGATATTACCCAGCCCCAAAACAGCCGTGCCGTTGGAAATCACGGCGACCAAGTTACCGCGCGACGTCATATTGGCCGCCTCGGCTGGGTCTTCAACGATCAGCATAGAAGCTGCGGCAACTCCCGGCGAATAAGCCAGCGACAAATCATGCTGGTTGGCGAGAGGTTTCGTTGTAACCACCGCAACCTTACCCGGTGTCGGATAACGATGGTAATCTAGTGCCTCTTGATCAAGTTTATCAGCCACATGCCTCTCCCAAATTTATTCACCACTAATGCATTGGTTATGCATCACAAATCATAGCGTCTTCCATGAGTTACTTTAGGTTTTTCTGCAATATTTCCAAACATTCTTTTCTAAACGCACTTAGGAATTTGGAATGCATCTTCAAAGTAACCACATCATTGCTATGGCCTACCAGTACTCTATTCATCCCGATATAAATTGCGTCTATGTTGAACATACCGGCACCTTTGAAGTCGACGAGGAACAACACCAGCTCATCGAAATGGAGGCCAATCCGCATTTCACTCGTGGCATGGATATTTTGCGCGATATATCGGCAACATCTTTCCCAGAGATCTATAATTTTGAATACTTTAAACACCAGAGCCACTCTCAATTTAAAGATATTGCCAGTGGTCTAGGGCGCTGTAAAATTGCTTGGGTATTAGGCAATGGACGGGATTATGGATTGGTTCGTCAATGGGTCACGACGTTAAATCTAACAAGTGCGACCATCGAAAGAAAGCCGTTCCGCGATATTGATGCTGCCAAAGACTGGCTTAATGTTCCCAAGGATTATTCTTTTTCTTGAGCTAGAATAAACCAGTTTATCCAGCTTTCAATTTACTATCCACTTTGACCTCGGAATGCAGCGTGCGGTGAACGGGACATTTTTCAGCAATTACCAGAAGTGACTGGCGCTGCTCTTCGCTGAGGTCGCCATCCAGCATTATTTCTCGCTCAATTTGGTCAACTTTACCGTCCTGAGTTTCACAACCTTCGCAATCTTCAGCATGGATTTTATCATGACGCAGTGTTACCGAGGCGCGCTTCAACGGTATCTTTTTGCGATCCGCATACATACGAATTGTCATGGTGGTGCACGCACCGAGCCCGGAAAGCAGCAAATCATACGGCGTTGGGCCCGTGTCCGTCCCGCCATAGGACGGAGGTTCGTCGGCACGGAGAATATGCCTGCCACCGACCGAGACAATTTGAGCGAATTTCCCTTCGCCGGTTTCCTGAACAACGACTTCGCCTTGCAACGATTTAGGAGCCTCAATGGCTTCTTCTTCCCCGAGATAACGGCCGGCCCACGCGGCGATCACTTCTGCGACATAGATAGCATCTTGTTTTTTAGACAATAAATGGTCAGCCTCATCCAAGGTGACAAAGCTTTTGGGGTGTTTGGCAGCGCCATAAATCTCGGCGGCATTCTCAATTCCAACTTGGACATCTCCCGGCGCATGGAATACCAGCAAGGCCTTACCAAGATTGGCAATGCGGTCGCGCTGATTTTGCCCGCCAATATCGTCGAGGAATTGCTTTTTTATAACAAAAGGACGCCCGCCCAGCGTAACCTCAGCTTCACCATTTTCCGAAATATCTTGAACGGCATGAGAGAAATTATCCGAGACATGGGCTGGGTCATACGGCGCGCCAATGGTCGCGACCGCCTGCACCGCAGCGATTTCCCCCGCAGCAGCCAAAACTGCAGCACCGCCTAAGCTGTGACCGACCAGAATGCTGGGTGCCTCATGAGTGTCGGTCAGCCAATTCGCGGCGGCGATTAAATCGCCAACATTTGAGGTGAAGTTTGTATTGGCGAATTCGCCGTCACTATGGCCAAGACCGGTAAAATCAAAGCGTAATACTGCAATCCCCCGCTCGGCCAATCCAGCACTCACTCGGGCAGCAGCAAAGATGTCCTTTGAGCATGTAAAACAATGGGCAAACAAAGCATAGGCCCGGGGTGTGCCAATCGGCAAATCCAACCGCGCCGCCAAATTTTCGCCAAGCGCGCCCGGAAAGGTGATTTTATTGTCTGCCACCATCATTACTCCTCAAGTTTCGAAGAATTACCCTAAACAGTCTATAACTCAGCCTCAAACCACAAAAAATTTACTTGTTGTTAGCTGTTTTAAATTAACTTTTTGGTAGGAAATGACCTATAAGTATAGGTGCATACTGGGATACTCACTGAATTTAAAATATTAAGGACCTATCTAAGATAGGAAAGTGACATATGAATAAAGTAGTCGGCTGCCTATTTGTGTCTTTGGCTCTCGCAGTTATCTTGGTTGTTGACGTTGTTTCAACGGCGCCGCCATGGACTGTCTATGCCGAATGGGCTGGGTTGGTTTTGTCCATTATTGCCGCAATTCTTTATTTTATGCAGGCCCGCAAAGATGGAAAATCACAAAAAGCAGCACGTAAGAAAGCGGGCAAAAAGATTACCGACGAGCCTACTGGTGAAAATCTGGTTAAAACCTAAGTTAGGTTTCAAAGCCGATAGCTAAGCCACATAAAATTTTCTAAAAAATTGGTGCGGACGAGA
>JABIHH010000086.1 GCA_018649725.1 Rhodospirillaceae bacterium
CCTGTAAGTAATTCACTTTAGATCTGGATGTGTGATTGACTAACACGCGCGCTATATATGGCGCTGCACCTTGGCTTGTATCCTTAATCAACCTGCGGAACATTGTGACTGCCTCATCGACTTGGGTTCGGGTTGGACCCGAACCTTCTGCCAAATGCGCTTGGCTTTCAAAGAACATGGCGTATTGCGGCAACATCTCGATCCGATGCCATGCGACCAACTCACTGATCTCCGCTTCGAGTGCCAGGCCATCATTTTCGCGGATATCCAAATAGATTTCCGCCCGGTCGCGAACCATCATTTCCACAAATCCATATGCGAACTTAAGGCTGCTACACCCCACGACAAAAATACAGAGCGCCGCAATGATTCCGAATTTCTTCAACACACCGCCAAACCAGCCATTCAAAGGTCGATGCATCCTGTTCATAACCGCGGAGAGAGGGGGGGTAGGTGGCCAGAAAAGATGTCAGTCATGACCGCCTCCTTACCTAAACAATTTATATTCTGTGTGTTGTCCCTGCAGAGGCTTCGTGTAAACGAGCCTCAACAACGGCCAAAATAATCCAAGTAAACAATACACCCACGGCCTTATCACGATGCACTCTTCTTCAACCCATTGAACCCATGCGCCATCGGGGGCCATCCGATTGTCAAAAGGGCGGATCGCAATTTCCGTCCATTCGGCAGGTCGGTCTGTTGCAGTTGGTCGTGTTTCTTGGTCGCATTTAATGAACTCGATCACCTGACCGAACGACAATGGGTGTCATAAAAAACCTTCTGATTTCCATACTGTGTTGGCTGTTCGGATTACAAAATCACCTTCTTTGATCATTAGATATAAATCCTTATCGCAACTTTATGGGTGGCCGCCCTCTTCTAGATAGCCAGCATCTTAGGGAATAGATGCAAATCCACAACTGGTTTACTTCTGAAACTCGCTTCTTGCTGTTAGCTGACATCAGGCTGCGTCAATTTAGTGTCCGCTTTTCCCCCGAAAGCGGATATACAAGTGTCTCGCACACCTGTGTCTTTTTTCACCAAGTTGCTTGATCTTCTCATACTGTGCTTCCATAAACGTGGTATGTCGAAAATTGAACCGTCCCCTCGGTGGCTGCGCCCTGTTGTAGAATATGGCCCGTTAGCCGCCTTTATTATTGCATTTTATATAGCGGATTTGTTTATCGCGACGGCTTCAATTATGGCCGCTAGCATATTGGCGGTCATTCTTTCATATGCTGTTGAACGCCGAATACCAATGATGCCGCTGATCACAGCCGGGACCATCGGGATATTTGGAGGTCTAACACTTTGGCTTCAAGACGAGACATTTATCAAAATGAAGCCAACCATTATTCAATTGTTTATCGCCGCGATTTTGATTGGTGGTTTGAAGATAAACCGTCTGATATTAAAATCTCTATTGAAGTCGGGATTACACATGACGGACGAGGGGTGGCGGGTCCTTACCGTGCGATTTGCCCTGTTCTTTTTTCTTTCAGCCCTAATAAATGAGGTGGTTTGGCGAACCCAAAGCACTGAATTATGGATTAATTTTAAGGTTTTCGGATTAACGGGCCTAACCATAATTTTTATTATCACCCAGCTTCCGATGATGAAGCGATTTGCACTAGAGGATAACGGCGAAAATAATAATTAGTTACAGAGTAGGTGAGTAACTGTTTGCCGATGAATAGCCATGAGATGAATGATTTATACAAAGATGTGAATGCTGAAAAAAGTCTTTCTCTGACCAAAGACCAAATATTTCGATGGAATCCAATTGCCACACTCAGACGTGAAGGACTTCTCCAAAGCGTCAATCGTAGCATTTCGATTTTATGAAGAACTTGCGACGTCTTTGGTATGGCGAGTTGACCCTCGAAAATGTATTTTGGGACTGGGCTGTTCTCGGCGGTCTCATCGTTAATATTACATGCAGTGGAATTTCTATTCTTTTAATATTGGATGATCACCCGATTTTGGGGTTCATTGTTGGTTACTCTTTTTCTGTCCCATACAACGTCATAGTATTAGTGGGCGTGTGGCGTTCAGCCGAACGGTTTGCTGGTGAACGTCGATGGGCAGACCGTGCCCGGATCGTAACGGTCGTTGGAATGGTCATTCTCAGTGTCACATGACGTAGAGGACACGGACGAAAGCTATCCGCTGCAGATTCCGCTATAAATAGTGAGTGTCCAATTTTGGCTAATAGCAGACATCTCAGTCCTATCTAAATAGAGTCCGCTTCGCCCCCGATAGCGGACATAACCGACATATTGCAAAAGAGTCCGCTAATGACCCAAAGCAGACATGGGCAATAATTCCAATTTCCCAAAGCCCATTGCCATCAAACTGATTTCCTTGTCCAATAGACTTGGTTAATTATTAAATGATCGACTGAAGGTACTATAAATTTCAACTAATTTTGTGTTTAAATCCGCAGACTAAATTTATCTTAAAAATTTAACTCACTTTCGGGGAGAAATTCGGTAATGAGTATCGCTATTAAATCACCATCGGATAATCAGAAAACCGAGTTCTATGGGCGCATCGATTCGTCGAACCTTTATCCCTTATGGGAAGCGACGGAGGAGATGCCGGGCAAACAACCGCAGACTGATGCCACACCTGCAATATGGAAATTTGATGAAATTCGGCCTTTTGTAGTTGAGGCGGGTGATTTGGTGTCAGGAGATGATGCGGAAAGGCGTACGCTGATGTTGGAAAATCCTACGATGCGCGGCGCACGGCGGATAACTGAGGCGCTCTATAGCGGACTCCAATGCATATTGCCCGGAGAAATCGCCGTACCACATCGCCATTCGCCGTCAGCCATGCGCATGGTGATTGAGAGTGAGGGCGCGTATACGTCGGTCAATGGTGAAAAATGCGACATGATGCCGGGCGACTTAATCCTGAACCCCTCTTGGCACTGGCATGGGCACGGTGTGGAGAGCGACAAAGTTCATATATCAATGACCTGCCTCGACGTGCCTCTCATCAAGTTTCTCGGACCAGCTTTTGCCGAGAGGTGGGCTGGCAACACGGTATTTCCGGATGGCCCGCCCCAGGGTGATAGCCCCGCGCGTTATGGCGCCAACATGCAGCCAATGGATCATCAATCAGGAGCTTCATTTTCGCCAATTTTTCGATATCCCTACACTGAAACGAAAGAGGTGTTGATGCGCCTTTCCGCAGCCGGAAACATCGATGCCTGTCACGGTGTGAAGATGGAATATATAAACCCCGACAATGCTGGTCCTGTATTACCAACCTTGTCGGCCTTCATGCA
Source organism: Rhodospirillaceae bacterium (assembly GCA_018649725.1). Classification (GTDB taxonomy): domain Bacteria; phylum Pseudomonadota; class Alphaproteobacteria; order Rhodospirillales; family UBA2165; genus TMED23. The sequence goes on from JABIHH010000086.1 coordinate 3,296, forward strand.
GATTCTACCAGTGGGATTCAAAGGTGATTTCTATCGTAGTACTGCGGCTTGGGTATATCACGCCGTAGAAGGTTCGGGGCAGACAATTGTAGGTGATCAAATACTTGAGTGGGGACCCAAGGATATTTTCGTAATTCCAGCTTGGTATCCCCATCGACATGAGGCCGACAGTGATAGTTTCCTATACAGTTTCTCCGATAAGGGTGTTCATCAAAAACTGGGTTTGTTCCGCGAGCAACGTGGAAACGATGCCACCTCATAAGCGCTAATCATACTAAACTCAGATGATGACACTGTGTTGACGTCCGCTATTGGCTAATAGCAGACTCTTTTGACCGATGGTTTTGATGGCGAATAGGTTCAAATCGGGGGCACGATCACAATGATTTCGTACACCGGTCTCTACATTCCTTACAATGTCGCCTTAAAGTAAAAAGACGTCCGCTTCACCCCCAATAGCGGACATCAATGAATTCACGGACGGCATGAGGGGCAACGTCCTTCTTTCATCCTCTTGTTTCAATTGAACAAGAGGATGAAAGAAGGACGTCCAGTTCCAATCGACAAATTTATGCGCGGTCAGATGCAGTCCTACATGGACAACATTGACCCGCCCGATGACATTCAACCCGAACGCAAGGGCTAACGTTCGTGTCTTCCGCCAGACACCCGTTCTAGGGTAGAAATCTAATTGCCAAACAAATGCACCAAGACGAGTGTTAACCCTGGGAAGGCGACAAGCAAGGCCACCCGAACGACATCCGAAACGATAAAGGGAGCAACACCTTTAAAGGTTTGGGCAATCGGGATATCTTTTGCCATCGAGTTAATAACAAAAACGTTCATGCCAACAGGCGGTGTTATCAAACCGGTTTCAACAACAATCAAAGCAACAATGCCAAACCAAACTTTTACATCTTCCGGGTCCATGCCGAAGTCCATTTCTGCCAGGATCGGCCAAAAAATTGGGATGGTCAGCAATATCATCGACAGTGAATCCATGACGCAGCCGCCGAGTAGATAAAAGAATAGAATTATTGATAACACCAGCAAAGGAGATAGTTCGGCCTCGCCGATCATTGCCGCCAGTTCTTGAGGAAGCTGGGTCAAGGCTAAAAATACATTGAGGACATCCGCGCCGAGAATAATCAAGAATATCATGGCCGTCGTTTGACCGGCACCCATAACGCAATCGATAAACCCTTCTTTTCGCATACCACCATGAAAGAATGCCAATGCGCCGGTACCAATAGCGCCAAAGGCGGCGCCTTCGGTCGGCGTAAAGACGCCAGTGTAAATACCACCAATCACGATGACAAAAATCAAAATGACGGTCCAAATTTCTTTGAGCGCCGCCCATCGCACGGCGCTCGACGATTTCTCCCCGGACGGACCCGATTCCGGCGAAATTCGCACATAAATCATAATGACGATCATATAGCCGAGGGCGGCAATAAAGCCGGGTATAAAAGCTGCCAGAAACATGGTGGCGATATTGGCTTCGACCAGAACGGCATAAATCACCAAGATAACAGAAGGTGGGATTAAAATACCGAGCGTGCCGCCTGCCGCCAGCGCACCTGTCGCCAGGGCACCTGAATATTTAAATCGTCTAAGCTCGGGTAGTGCAACTTGCCCCATGGTTGCGGCAGTCGCGAGCGAAGACCCGCAAATCGAGCCAAACCCAGCGCATCCGCCAATTGCTGCCATGGCGACGCCGCCCGGTCGATGACCCAGAAATACGTTAGCTGCGTCAAAAAGAGCTTTGCTCATCCCGGCGCGAGTGGCGAACTGCCCCATCAATAGGAACAATGGCACGACAGACAAGTCATAAGTGGAAAACCGCCAATAGGCCGCGCTGTTGAAGTAATTCAACAGCGGCGTCAAGCCGGCCAAAGTTATATAACCGGCAATGCCTACGGTAATCATGGCGATCGCAATCGGTAGCCGAAGGGCAATCAATACCAGTAAGACGCCGAGCATTATGAACCCAAATTCAAGGCCTTCCATTAGATTTCACCTTCAAGGGGATCATGGTCTTCGCTGGCGGCATAGAAATGCTGCCAAATGGTGTAGAGGGTGACAACAACCAGGAGCGCCATACTCGGCATGATAAAAATAAAAACGTAGGCCCGGGGAATTTGCAAAATGACCGTTTGTTCATTTGTATGGAAAAAATCCAGACCACCAACCCACAACCGCCACGTCAACAAGATCGCAATCATGCTGTAGATAATAGCACTGATGGAATCTAATATACCTTTGGTACGCGGTGATGAATTGTAGGTAAAAAAATCCACCAACACATTGCCCTTTTTAAGTTGGCAATAAGGCAGGAAGGAAAATACCGCGACGGCGCACGCCATTTCTACCAACTCAAAATCACCCGGTATCGGCGCGTTAAAAAAATATCGCCCAATAACACTGGCAACGGTAAGCAGCCCCGCAGCGGTCAAACACGCACCGCCAGTAATTACCAACCCACGAGCTAAACGAAATAGCACCCGGCCAATTGGATCAAGCCGGGTGCTGGTATTTGTTTCGTCAATCATAGGCTAAATTCTAGCCGATTGAGTATTATCAATCGAGCCTATTTTGAGTATTTATCAATCAAGGCGTTGGCTTCTGCCAGCAAGGCTTTACCGTTATGCCCTTTCTTGGTGACATCAGCGACCCAGGCTTGCTGAATTTTAGCTGCCGAGGCTTTGATCGTGGCAATATCGCCAGCCGGTAGCGAGTAAAATTTATTGCCCCGCTTGACGGCTTTAGCCTTAAAGACATTTTCAATTTTGTCGTAGGCTTTACCAACTTTGGCTGCGATGTTCATGCCGGTATTTTTGTCGACAACTTTTTTCAAATCCGCTGGCAATCCATCATAAAACTTATTGTTCATGCCTAAGAAGAAAGTTGCAGCGATCAAGCCACGCGGTCCTTCAACCAATGTATGATTGGGGGCGATTTGTTGGATTTTAAACGGAATGACAATCTCCCAAGGAAGGACTGCACCGGCAACTACGCCTTTAGACAGGGCTTGGGGAACTTTCGGCACCGGCATGAAGACCGGCGTTGCGCCAACAGATTTCAAAAGCTCGCCCATACCGCGGTTGGTAGCACGCACTTTGAGACCGTTAAAATCGCCGATCGATTTAATTGCTTTTTTTACCATATGAATTTTAAAACGCGCGGCAGTGTGAAACAGCAAAGGATGAACGTCTTTATATTCTTTCATCAGGTGTTTTTCAGCAAATGCCTGAAAGGCTTGGGTCGTGGCTTCGGCTGTCGATACCATAAAAGGTAGATCGAAAACTGACGTCAACGGAAAGCGCCCGCCGCTATAACCTGGAAGTGTCCAGGCAATTTCGGTAATGCCATCTTTGATTTGGTTAAAGACTTGAGGTGGACGGCCACCGAGTGACATTGAGTGATAAACTTGCGCCGAAATTCGACCGCCCGAATCTTTTTCCAATGCCTTTTTTAGTGGCGTCAGCAAGAATACATTAACCGGCGCCTTAGAAGGTGTTTGATGGTGAATTTTTACTTTGAAATCAGCAGCAGAAACCGTGTCAACATTCGCTGCAAAGGTTACAGCCATGACACCTGCCATAAGAGGTAAAATAACTTTTCTCATTTTATTATCTCCCAAAAAAAAATGGTGATGGTAACTGATGTACTGTGGCACATACCTATTGCCACAGCTAGAGTTAATTTGATTTAACTTCTTAATTAACCGCAGTATTCTGCGATTAATTCGCAACGGCTATGAAATGTTAATCTCAATTATTTTCAATCCTCCTTTCCCGGCCAACAACTCCAAATTGGAGTTAGAAAACTAAAACTTGGTCACTTTAAATCGGCTTCTTGGAACCTAAATTATTTATATTGAGTTGCATGTTAGTCGGGAAGGACCGCGGTCACTTCGACTTCCAACTTAGCGCCTTCTTCAACGAACCCGGCGACTTGGATACCGGTCATGACGGGAAAGTTTTTGCCCATAATTTCCTGGTAAACTTTTCCTAAATCTCCCAGACATCCGTTGTATTCGTCTTTATCGCCAATATACCAAGTCATCCGGCACATATGCTCCGGACCGGCTCCACCAGCGGTGAGAATATCTTTGATATTAGTGAGCGCCTGCCGCGCCTGGCCACAAAAATCATCGGTTTCGAATTCTTCTTCCTTATTCCATCCGACCTGACCCGCAACAAAAAACATCTTTCCAGTCGCAATAATGCCATTGCTATAACCTTTGGGGCGCGCCCAATCTGGGGGCTGAATAACTTCCATAATTTAAACTCCGTTAGTTGATAGATTTAATAAAACTAAAATATGTCAATTTTAAAACGCCTCACTTCTCGACGAACCGTACGTGTTGCAATCCTTCAATTCGCTCGTCTGTCCAGCGTTTTACCTTGTACTCAAAGCGTGGCAGCGTGCCGTGAGGAACTTCTGTGACCGTCATTGAAACTTGAGTTGTGTCTTTGATCTTACGGGTGAGGTTCTCAAGAATGCGTTTGTGGGCCTGCTCATCAAGCGTTGACTTTTTGAACTCAATTTGCACTTCAGCAGTTTCGCGGCCATTTTCTTCAAGAAACACCCTTCCGTTATATTCTTCGATCTCATCATTGGCGAACACCGCCTCATCGATGGTACGCGGCCACACATTCGTTGCCTTGATTTTGATCATGTCGTCATACCGGGAAATTGTTCCAACTTCCCACAACATGTTGGATGTGCGTCCGCAATCGCAAGGTCCTGTCGCCATTCTGTGAACCCGGTCTGATGAGCGGAAGCGGATGAGTGGCATGGCGGGTCTTGAAAAAGTCGTGATGACAGGCTCGCCCCATTCACCCGGCTCGGTATTTTTTCCGGTGTCTTTATCAAGCACTTCAACCAGGGCAAAATAGTCGGCAAGATGATAATGTCCGAAGGAGCCATCCGGTACCGCGCCATATTTACAGGTGTATCCGTAGTTGAGATTAAGCTGGCTGGAGCCATAAATGTCATGAATGACCGTGTTCCAGATTGCTTCCATCCGTTCCGCCCAATCAACCGTAAAGGGCTCAGTCGACAAAGTTATGCCGATTAAATTTGGAAAAAGCTCTTTGGGGTCCTGGCCCTTTTCTTCCAACAGTCCGGTGATGCGTGAAAGATAAGCTGGCGTCGTAATTATATTACGTAAATCGAATTGGCTCATCAGTTCAATTTTCTGATTGGTGTTGAAAACGGCGAGCGGCAGCGGCACAGCCTCTGCCAAGCGCAGACCTTCGTAAGACAGCATGCCGCCGGTCATGGTTCCAATTGGATGCAGGACAGCTGAGACATCTCCTTTGGAAAGACCGAGCGCCCTAAAATGACAAGCTGTTGATCCATTGGCTGCATCGATGGCAACTTGATCATGACAATGGATCTCTTGGCCGAGGCCGGACGATCCGCTGGTCATGTTTATTCTGCGAATCTCTTCCGGTGGTATGCACAATCGGCGACCATAGGGCGGATGCTCCTGTTGATCCTCCATGAGGGCTTGTTTGCCGGTGAACGGAAAGCGCTGGATGTCTTCATTTTTCCGGTAGTGGTCCGGTGTTACTTTCGCGGCATCAAAAAGGTCACGGTAAAATCCACTATTGTGATAGGCATTTTCTAACGTCTCTTTCGTCGACTTAAATTGCAATATCTTGAGTTCGCCCGGAGATAACATCTCGAGTTTTTTATGAAAGTACTGGTTCTCTTTCTGTATTGCGCTTCGTTGCATGGTTTCACATCCTTTTGGAATGCAGAGTTACAACTAGGTCCAGGGGCACGGCGGTGGCCCGCTTACTGATTTTCGGGCAGCACCAAACTCGACGCCCCATATCACGGTCTCATCATTTTTTGCGGCACATCCACCGCAGCTTGATCGGTTCGCAATATTTTTCAGCACATCACTGCCGTCCGCGCTGATGATGAAGATAGATGAAAAATCTTCATCAGAGATAGAATTATTATCCGGCTTTTTCATAAAATCTCTCCGCCGCGTTTTTGATCGATCATTTGGAGATAACTTTCGATGCGATTCTTAACGTTGGCTGCCGAGAAATAGCGCGGGTCAACCAGATCGGTTTCAACAAAAGCGGCGGGCTTGCCGGTGCGTTTCTCAACTTCGTACATCATCAAAAGTTCTCCCGCCGCAAAGCTGTTGCAGCTCTTGATCGAATTGATCAGGAGACCATCGGCGTCATACTCATCCATATAGTTGGTGAGCATTTCTGTGCGCCGGGGGAGACTGCGATTGGTATAACAACCCAAGCAATACTCGGCGAGCGTCTCTAGCGGATTATCAGCATCGTGGCGGAAACCTAAATCATATACGCCACCAACTTTGCTGTAGGAGCTGGCAACAACCACCGCGCCTTCGTCATAGAACATTTTCCAGAACTCGCGGAAATGGGTGTAGTTGGGTGGACCTTCAGTGACGAGACGATATTTTTCTTCGCCCATCGGACCATCCGGCGTGACCGGTCCAAGGCCCAGATCCATGCGCTCTTGGATTTCAACGCGCAGCGCCCGGTAGAAATCCACCGCGTCTTCGGTACCGCGGAAGGCCCCAAAAATCGGTCCAATGTAATAGATACCACCGAAATAGGCGTCGATCGGGGAGCGTTTGTTCTTGGCACTTTGTAGAACCCAGACCAAATCATCTTCGGCCTGGGCCGAGCGCTTCAAATATTCGCGCAAACGATCAATGTCGAACTTGACGCCGCTGATCTCTTCCAACAGAGGTATCACCTCTTCTTTTAACTGCTTCACCAAGTACTGACGCATGTTGTCGGTGATTTTTCCTTCACCATCGTAGGGCGTATGCAACATGACGGTCGGGCATTTATATTGCTCGCGCAGCAGTTCAAACCACTTCATGTATGTGTAGCAACCGGTATAGCTGAGCAGCAGGACATCAGGGTCCGGGAACGGCTTGCCGTTTGGCGCGATGTTGCCCTTGGACATCATACCGAGGTCAGATTTAACATAAGTACAGACGTCTTCTGAGTGCCCTTGATTTTCAGCCTCCAAAACAAACGCCCCGCTGGTTCTTCTGAGGCCCTGCTGGATCGCATTTGTCTCCGGCAGATTGTTGACCATATCGAAACACATGATGAGTTCGTTTAAATTACCCGGCACGAATGTCGAACAGACCTTTTCTCCGGTCTCTGGCGCAGCGGTCATGCGGTCATAATGGACGCCCATCATATCTTTCTGTATCTGCATGGAAGCGTCTTTGGCGACGTCCGAAACATCCGCTTTTTTTGCCGGGGTAACTGCGTTCATGTCATACTCCTGGAAACGGTCGAAAGAATTTATCGCGTTCTGCTTATAGTTTTATTCAGCAGCGATTTGGGCCCCCGGCATTAAGCTTTCGATCAATTCCTCGGTCCAGGGCACACCTTGGGCAAGCGCTTGGCGGAGCTCGACAAAATCAATCTCTCTACCAATTTCCTTATTGCCGCGATTAAATGCGCGAAACCCGGTGCGGGCCTCGTTCATCATGTTAAGCGCAAGCCAGGCACGGGCGTTTTCTTTGTTGCGGTTCCAGGCTTCGAGTTTTGGTTTGCGCAATTCCTCAACGCTTTTGAGCGTACATTCCGGGAAGGTTTCGAGGAGTTTGGCGCAGATTGCCTCTACTTTTTCATCCAGCAATGAGAGATCGATTTCGCCTTCGGCTATCATCTTTTTGCCGGCAGCGAATTCATCGCCGGTCTTAAACTCGCCGTGAATGACACGGCCATATTCATCAAACATTTGATCAAGGATCACAGTCGGATTGGCGACAAATTTACCGTCAATTTTCAGCGCGGGTGCAACATCTGCAGCGATACCCAACCGGCAGGCTTTGTGCGCCGAGAACGGCTCACACAATGTGCCCGAAACGAAGGCCTGTTCGCAGCCGATCATAACGGGAAGAAAGTCCGTCGCGCCGCCAATGGCCGCTGAGCCATGCTTGGGCCCAGCCTGGCCAAAATTAGCTAAGTCTTGCGCAATCGTGAAATCGCAGGCCATGCCAATTTCTTGGCCGCCGCCAATGCGCATACCATTGACGCGTCCAATGACCGGTTTGTCGCAGCCCAATATGGCCGAGACCATGTCATTGAAGAGACGGAGGTATTGCCGATATTCCTGAGGGTTACCGGCATAATATTCAGAATATTCTTCCGTATTACCGCCCGTAGAAAACGCTTTATTGCCAACGCCGGTAAATACAACAGTGTTTACCGAACGGTCGAGCGACGCTTTGCGAAAAGCGAGAATGGTCGCCTTGGTCATATCGGTTGTGTAGGAATTGTATTGCTTGGGATTGTTAAAGCTAATCCAGGCATTGAAAAGGCCATCGGCTACGCTGCCATCGCGGCGCTTGGCCGGGCGTTTTTCATAAAGCACCATACCCTCGGCGAGCTTTTCGATTTCGACGTCGAATAGATTGTGGTCGTTGAGGGTTTTTGGGGCGTCCCGCTTAATAATCGTTTGGGTATCTGCAGTCATGGTCATCTCCTCCGATGCGTATCTATGAGGCTGTCCGACGGTTATTGCTTTCCGCCCAGCCTGGCGTATGATGTCTATCTTGGGAAAAAGCATAGGCTCGGCGGGCTAATTATGTCTTGGACCACAGCGCTAAATAATATGGACGACAGTGCAGTGAAGCCCGAATGCGAAGCCAGACTTGAAGGGTTTGCGTTGTGAATCTACACAGTGAATCAGCTATAAATACGTTTCGTAGCGAGGAA
>JABIHH010000069.1 GCA_018649725.1 Rhodospirillaceae bacterium
CATCGACTCGCCGCGTTGCCAGCGATCCCATATCGCCGACTTCTGTTCACTCGTAAAATAAATACGACTTCTATTACTCATTTTAAACACTCCATCTTTCCAATTAAGATAAAGTGTTGCGTCGATCAGTTGAGACCACCGCTAATAGCAGACATTTCCAGTACTGGTTAAAAGCGTCTGCTTTGCCCCGGAAGGCGGACATTGAACTCCCCGTACCGAAACCAACTGTTTTCTGTTCCCCTTGTTGGGGAGGGCCACAATTGACTCCTGGGTGGGGGGTCGTTTTTAAATGATTATTCGGTTCTGGAACTCGGAAAGGCGCTAGATTATTTTAGCAACGGCGGCACGCCAAAGCGTTCGCGGGCGGTGCCGAACAGGCGTTCGCAGGCGAGTGCCGTTGATAAGACACGCTCCTCAGTTCCAGATGCGCCCACTAATTGCAGACCAACCGGCATGCCCGCTTTATCCAAAGCAACCGGGATCGTCACGCCGCAAAGTGCCAGCATATTAATCGGCTGGGTATTTTGGGTCATCAGGCCATTGGCGACAAAGTAGTCGTCAATGTCCTTAACTTCCTCAACCGTCGGCGGCGTGTGCACAACGGTTGGTACGACGAGCGCATCAACGTGGCGCAAGCGGTCACAGATAACACCGTTTAAACGCTCCAATGTGCGGACGCTGGTGTAATAGTCGACACCGGTAATATCGATGCCGGCATTGAGACGCCGCTCGATTGTTGGGTCTACTGAATCCATGCGATCGAGGAAATGCTGGCGCACGTGGGACAGTCCTTCGACACCAAACATAAAAGCATCAAATAGGCATTTGCGGGCTTCGGTCGCCTCTGCCATTGGAATTTTAATAATATGCGCGCCCTTTTTGGCGAGCTCATCGATGGCAGCTTGAACGCCTTCGGCAACACCCAGCGCGCAATTGTCCCAGAAATGCTCATCGCACACACCAAGGCGCAAATTGCCGGCATCGATGCCATCAAGTTCGTTAAACAAAGCTTCTGGATCATCGTAGTCCGGATCAACCGCACCGAAACCGATAATCGCATCCTCAACCGAGCGCGTGAGAAATCCCGGCGTATCAAATGTCGTACTTAGCGGCACGATACCATCGGTCGACCACCGGCCATTGGTGACCTTGAGGCCTACATTACCGGTCACACTGGCCGGTATCCGAACTGAGCCGCCGGTATCAGTGCCGAGCGCCAATAAAGACGATCCTTCGGCCAAGCTCACACCAGCACCAACACTGGAGCCACCGCTGACCCGATGATCTTTGGCATCCCACGGGTTACGCGGCGCACCATAGTGATAGCTGGTACCCACGGCGCCAAAGGCGAATTCAATGGTGTGGGTTTTTCCAGTTGGGATTGCCAAATAGCGGCGTAACGCCTGCATTACAGGGCCATCGACCGCCCATTGCGGATCCATTTCTCCTGACGTGCCGCCGTAGGTTGGCATGCCATTCACACCGAAAATATCCTTAGCTGAAATCGGTAGTCCCATAAGTGGGCCAACATCATGCCCTTTGGCGAGCAAGGCGTCCGCCGAGCGGGCTGAATCAATTGCGCCCTCACCGTCAAAATATTTAAACGCCTGCAGGGCTTCATCGTGACGCTCATGACGTGCCACGGCTTCACCCATAACTTCTGCAAAGCTGGTTTTTCCGTCCCGAACCGCTTGGGCGATCCCTCGGATTGGCTTGTCTAAAATGTGGTCAGTCATGATGAAAGTTCCTTATATTTGTCGTTAAAAAATTATTCTGATAATGCGGGCTAATCCTTTTCAACATACCTTCCGGTACTGGTGAATTTCATTCGTTGGCGGTCAGCTTCCGGGACCGTCAATGGCGCGCAAGCCGTCATGGTTTCCTGGCAGCGACCGACCAGTTGATGATAAATACTGGTGCCGTTTTTCTTATTGGTCAGATCCGCTTCATTTAGCTCGCGAATAAATTTCGCCGGTATTCCCGCGAAAAGCGATTTTGGCGGCACTTTTTCACCGGACTTTACGAACGCATTCGCCGCAATAATGGCACTTTCGCCAATCTCAGCCCCGTCCAACACTGTCGCATTCATTCCGATCAAAACATTCCGCCTCACCACACAGGCATGAACGACAGCGCCGTGGCCAATATGGGAGTCTTCTTCAAGAACAGTGTCCTCGTTGCAGCTACCATGAACACAGCACCCATCTTGGATATTGACACCTGGTCCGATGACGAGCCGACCAAAATCGCCCCTAAGAGAGGCGTTGGGGCCGATATAACATTTTGGCCCGACGATAACATCACCGATCAACACGGCTGTCGGATGCACAAATGACGTTGGATCAACAACCGGCACCATGCCATTTAGAGCGTAAACCGTAAGCGCCGGCAGCTGTGAGTTCTCAGGATTGGGAATGGATGTCTGGCTCATAGAATCACCTTTTTCGCTGATTGAAATAATTGGCCTGACACCTTACAGCAATTTTCGACTTCAACATCATTTACACTTCAAATTCAGCCCGCAGCCGCGAGCTATGCTCGCCGAGCGCTGGCACATCTGCGACTTGCAGAGACGAATGCAAGGCCGGTGCGGCAAGCGAAAAGGCCTCGCCACCGGTCCTGCTGATGATACGGCGGAGCGCCGGATGCTCTGCCAATCCTTTTACGTCTGAGGCCTTTCCCCAGGCGAGCTTTGCCGCTTCTAAAAGTTTAATAAGAGCGCGCGAAGACATCGTCCTAAATACCGCCTCAATTTCTTGATCGAGAGCGCTCCGGTTTTTAACCCGGGCCGGATTGTCGACAAAACGAGGATCATCAACCAATTCTGGTTTGCCCAGAACCTGCAGGCAAAGACGCTGCCATTCGGTCGGGTTTTGTATAGCGATGACGATTTCACCATCCTGGCAGGGATAATTACAATAGGGATAGATTGACGCATGGGCCAAACCAACGCGCGGTGTCTCGCGCTCGCCTTGTTCGTGATGCAACATCGGCACATTCATCCAGTCAGCCAAGGTGTCGAACATTGAAATCTCAATCGTCTGGCCCATGCCGGTCTTTTCGCGAAGAATGATAGCTTCAAGAATTGCCGCATGGGCATTCATGCCGGTTGCGATATCGGCCACAGAAACACCCACCTTGCTTGGTGTTTCAGGCGTTCCGGTCACGCTGCAAAGACCACTTTCCGCCTGGACAAGCATATCGTAGGCCCTCATTTGAGCGTAATCCGTATCCTGGCCATAGCCAACAATATCAACAGCAATTAGTTTGGGATTGATTTCAGTTAACTCAGATTGAGAAAGTCCGAGCCGTGCTGCCGCGCCAGGCGCGAGATTTTGCACAAAAACATCGGCGCTCGAGATCATCTTTCTAATGAATTTCAAATCCGCCGCGTCCTTCAAATCCAAGACGATGCTTTCTTTGCCCCGATTCAGCCACACAAAATAGGCGCTCGTATCATGTACGGCTCTGTCGTAATGCCTGGCAGTATCCCCTTCTTTGCGTTCAATTTTGATAACCCTGGCACCGGCGTCAGCCAATCTCACCGTACACATTGGCCCCGCAACCGCCTGTTCAATGGCAACAACGGTAATACCTGATAAGGCTCGATCTCGTTCCATCAATAGGACCGCGGCAGACCAAGCACGTGCTCAGCGACATAGGATAAAATGAGATTGGTCGAGATCGGGGCAACTTGGTAAAGCCGGGTTTCTCTAAATTTCCGCTCGACATCATATTCTTCGGCAAAGCCAAAGCCGCCATGGGTTTGCAAACACGCATTGGCCGCCTCCCAGGCCGCATCGGCCGCCAACATTTTGGCCATATTGGCTTCGGGCCCACAATCGGCACCCGCCTCAAATAACGCGGCTGCCTTTTGCACCATAAGCTCAGCTGCCCGCATATTGGCGTAAGCCTTGGCAATTGGAAATTGAACGCCCTGGTTTTGCCCAATCGGCCGGTCAAAAACGACGCGTTCATTGGCGTAATCGGTGGCTTTTTTGACAAACCATTTCGCATCACCAACGCATTCGGCGGCGATTAAAATCCGCTCAGCATTCATGCCCGACAGGATGTAGCGAAAGCCTTTGCCTTCTTCGCCGACCAGATTCTCCGCCGGTACAGGCACATCATCGAAAAAGACTTCGGTCGTGCCATGGTTCATCATCGTGCGAATTGGCTGGATCGCCAGTCCGTTTTGTTTGGCTTCATTGATATCCAGGATAAAGACCGAAAGACCTTCGGTACGTTTTTCAACTTTGTCTTTTGGCGTAGTGCGGGCCAGCAACAGCATCAGATCAGAATGTTCGATGCGGCTGGTCCAAATTTTCTGGCCGTTGATGATATATTTATCACCTTCGCGCTTTGCCGTTGTCCGCAATGACGTCGTGTCAGTGCCGCTGCCGGGCTCGGTGACGCCAAAAGCTTGCAGCCTTAATTCGCCGGATGCAATTCCAGGGAGATATTGTTGCTTTTGCTCATCGCTGCCGTGACGCAAAAGAGCGCCCATAATATACATCTGAGCATGACAAGCAGCGCTGTTGCAGCCCTGCATCTGAATTTCCTCCAGGATTGCCGCCGCGCCTGAAATAGGGAGACCAACGCCGTCATATTCTTCCGGGATCAAAGCCGCTAAATATCCTGCTTCGGTGAGCGCCTGGACAAAGGCTTGCGGGTAGGTCATCTCGCGTTCTAGTCCCTGCCAGTATTCCCCGGGGAACTGTTGGCACAATTTTGCAACTTCCTCGCGGATATCAGCATATTGATCAGATTGTAATTCACTCACGTTCAAAACTCCAAGGCGATAAGACCTGAAAAATGGCCCAGAATCGCCATTTTGTGAAGAAGCATTCGGTTACAACCAGCTATGCATAAATTCTATAGGTTGGCTTTCAGAATGACCTAAAATTACCCTAAAGCTATAAAATTTCAGCATGGCTGGTTGAAGAAACTAATCTTTCTCAAAGCGCATAAAACGGCGCATCCTTTCCAATCAGTAGTCGTAAAATGAATTTTTTCCGAGCAAACCCCATGAACCAACTTATTAGATCACTCCTATTTGTTCCCGCGTCCAAAGAAGAGACTGCCATCCGCGCGCCATCACGGGGTGCTGATGTCATCATTCTTGATTTGGAAGATGGCGTTCCAGCCGAGCAAAAAGAACGCGCACGGACAAATCTCCCAACCCTCATTGAGAACCTTGAGCACCAAGGCGCTGAAGTCTGGCTGCGACCAAACGCATTGGATCAAGATGGCCGGGCTGATATTGATGCAGTTCAGACACACCAAAATCCAACCTTGCTGCTCCCTAAGGTAACATCGGCAGATGAAGTGGAAGCTTATGCCGAAGCCTGGTTTCATTTAAAAGCCACCAGAGAAAACTTGAGCATGGTGCCGACCATTGAAGATGCGGGCGGAATGTTCGTTGCCGCCAGTATTGCCGGCCAACCAAATGTCGTTGGCCTCGCCTTTGGCAGCGAAGATTTTGCCACAAGTGCCGGAGTGTCTGCTGAGATCGACGCCCTGGCCGTACCCGCTCAATTGGTGTCGCTGGCCGCAGCAGCCAACGCGTGTCCGGCTTATGGCATTCCAGATTCAATTTCCAATTATCATGATTTAGAACGATTTAGCCGCGCCGCGGAAAAAGCCCGCACCATTGGATATTCGGGCGCACTTTGCATTCACCCGGCGCAGGTTAACATAGCCAACGACACCTTTCGGCCGACCGAGGCAGAAATTGAATGGGCGCAGAGCGTTATTGCGCAAGCGTCGGAAACCGGCGCGGTTGGCAGTACAATTGGCATGATTGACGCCCCCATCCTCGCCAGAGCGCAAAATATTCTTGGCTCGATTGAGACTTAGGATTTAGTCCAGCAAAGCGGCAGATAATTTGCCGCGAATAATATCCTGGGCTTCCCCCATCATACCATCGAGCAAATCTTGGCAGGTCGGCACGTCATTGATCAGGCCAGCGACCATGCCGCAACTCCACGCACCAGCAGCCATGTCTCCGTCAAGCATCACTTTCGGGAAAATGCCGGCAACCAAATCATAAATGTCGTCAATTTTTATGTCGGAGCCTTTTTCGCGCTCAATATCGATTACTTTCTCCACGGCAGGATTGGTCAACACGCGTTCGGTATTTCGCAAGGGCCGCATGATGAGGCGGGTATCCAGTTCGGTTGCCGCCAAGATCGCGTCTTTGACATTCTGATGCACCGGCGCTTCTTGAGTGGCAATGAACCGCGTTCCCATATTGATGCCATCGGCACCAAGAGCAATTGCAGCAACGAGCTGCTTGGCATTACCGATGCCGCCCGAAGCGACAAACGGGATCGATAATTCTTGGGCCGCACGGGGTAAGAGGATCATGTTGGGGATATCATCTTCGCCCGGATGACCACCGCATTCAAAACCGTCGACACTCACTGCATCGCAGCCGATTTTTTCGGCTTTCAGAGAATGGCGCACCGAGGTGCATTTATGAATTACTTTGACGCCGGCATCTTTTAGGACCGGCAAATAGGGTTCAGGGTTCCGACCTGCGGTTTCGACGATCTTAACACCGCCCGCGATAATCGCCTCAATATAGCCATCGTAGGGAGGCTCTTCAAAGGTCGGGAGAAAGGTCAAATTTACGCCAAACGGCTTATCAGTCATGTCCTTACAACGGGCGATCTCATTGGCAAGATCCGCCGGCGTTTTTTGGGTTAAACCTGTGATAATACCGAGCCCGCCCGCATTCGATACCGCCGCTGCCAATTCCGCGAAACCGACATAATGCATGCCGCCTTGAATAATGGGATATTTGATACCAAATAATTCGGTAATCCGAGTTTGCATGAGAGTCTCCATCGGTGAGAGGTCTATGAATGCCGGGCATAAAATGGCCAGTATGTGACCAAAATCTCGCACGAAGCTGGTGGCACTTCAACTCCTAGAGCTATGCCTTAAAGATTAAACCGCTTTACCTTGAATATTTGAGGTTATGGGTATGTAATTTTTTTCTAAAAGCGACGAAGTCAACTAGGTAACAGGCTTGAACAATGGCTGAAAAAGCATACGCAGCGGTTCTGACCGCAGAACGGCATTTTGATTATCGTGATGTCGACCTCCCGGAAATAGGCCCAGATGAGGGATTGCTCCGTATGGAAGCAGCCGGCATTTGCGGCACCGATTACGAACAGTTTGACGGCCATTTTGCCGGCACTGTTTACGGCACGTTGCCGATGACACCGGGCCATGAAATTTTAGGCTGGATTGACCGGGTTGGTGCAAATGCCGCGAAACGCTGGGGCGTCAAAGAAGGTGACCGGGTTATTGTTGAAACTTCAATCCCCTGCGGTGACTGCATGCCCTGTCAGGATGACCGCCCGATTTTTTGCGATGAAAATATGGGGTACGGCATTCGTCTTGGCTTTGATCGCATTCCACATCTCTGGGGCGGCTATGCGTCGCACCTCTACCTCCATCCCAAATCACTCGTCCACAAAGTACCGAACGACATCCCAACCGATGCGATGAGCCTGTTTAACCCGCTTGCTAATGCGGTTCGTTGGGCGGCGGTAAAGCCAAACTTAAAAGCTGGGCAAACCATCGTTATCGAAGGACCAGGTCAACGTGGATTGTTGAGCGTTGTGGTGGCACGAGAGCTCGGCGCTGAAAAAATTATTGTCACCGGCACCAACGCCGATAGTAATCGATTGGCATTGGCCCGTCAGCTAGGAGCCTCAGCGACGATTAATGTCCAGGAAGAAGACCCGGTTGAACGGGTTTTGGAATTAACCGGTGGCCGTAAGGCAGATGTCGTATTAGATGTCTCCGCCGGCGCTACCGAACCCATCCTGCAAGGCATCGAAATGGTAAAAAAAGGCGGCTCTATTGTCGTTGCCGGCGTCAAATCCCACAATGCTGTGAACAATTTTTATACCGACAAGTTGCTTTTCAATGAGATTTCAATGCTGGGTGTTTTGTCTTCAGACTGGACAGATACCGACAAAGCCATCGAGTTACTGAAAAACCATTGGGAAGAACTAAAAGTTCTTTGCACACATTCTTATCCCATTGGTGAAGCTGAAAAGGCGGTTAAAGTTTTGGGCCGAGAAATTGAAGATGGCGGAGATCCGGTTCACATCTATCTGGATACCACAATCACCCCTTAATTAAACTGGATTCATCTATGGTCAGAAAATTGCCTATTCGCCTTGCTGCGGGATCAGGCCCAACCTTCGGGGTCGATGATCTTGCTTGTGCCGCGGCGACCCATTTGGGTTGCTGGGAAGATGAAGGTCTTGACGTGACTTGGACGCCGGTACCGGGAGGCGTTGCCGCCATGCAGGCAGTTTTAGAGAATAGTGTCGATGTGTCTTACGGCGGATTGGGGCCGGTTCTGCGTTTTCGCTCTGACGGCGAGCCGGTTCGCATCATTGTTTCCATGGCGCGGGCCTTAGCGCAAAACCTCGTCACCCAGAAGCGCCTAACCTCAACCGATCAACTCCGGGGTGCGTCCTGGGCACTCGACGGTTTTGGTGCGTTGAGCCACCACATGGCTCGGCTTGTCGTGCGGGCACTAAAAATCAGCGAAGATGAAATCGACTGGCAATCTGTCGGTCCACCGCCCGAACGGATCGAACGCCTCCTCAACGACAGCATTGATGTTTCGCTGATCCGCGTCGAAGAAGCCACCTCTTTGAATAGCGATCAAAACAACAACCTTCATACCCTAATGGGGTTTTCAGAGCTAAAAGACCTCGTGCCCATTCAGCCCCATGGCGTATTGGCGACCACTGAGATAGTTAGGTGACCCTCAAGAACTCCATTGATACACGAGTATCCAATTGAATCAACAACATAGGAATCCCTGAGTCCATTGTAAAGAGGCATAAATGTACTACCGTTTGTACTACCCTTTCTCTGGTCTTCTTAAG
>JABIHH010000087.1 GCA_018649725.1 Rhodospirillaceae bacterium
AGAACGCTGTCCTGACATCTGACGCCGTCCGATTGCGATTGTCAGTCAGAGCCTCGACAATAACAGCGGTGCCGCCGGGGCCATAGCCCTCATAGCGCACTTCATCAAAGACCTCACCGTCATCCCCGCCGGCGACCTTTTTAATCGCGCGCTCGATATTATCCTTCGGCATATTCGCCGCCCGGCACGCAATAATCGCTGAGCGCAGGCGTGGATTAGCATCGGGGTCCGGCATACCGGATTTAGCCGCAACCGTGACTTCGCGGATGAGCTTGGCAAAAATCTTAGCACGCTTCTTATCCTGCGCGCCCTTACGATGCATGATGTTGGAAAACTGGGAATGACCGGCCATTTATCTATTCTTTTGCTTGAGTTTCGAGGGGTGATGATTCGGGTCTTTTCTTACCACAGTATTCAGCTCTGTAAAATGGCTTTGCAGTAGAAATAAGGGGGAATTAACTATTTGGCAGTTGCTCAGCCAATTTACCACCGAGACGAATAGGTTCGATGCGGGTGGCCTTACCTGTGGTGGCGTCGGTTTCGAGGTAGACGCCGCAGAGCGTGGCAACACCTTCGGCGGGCGACAGCCGCTCGGCGGGCATTTTTTTCATAAAGCGGCCGATAGCGGCAGAGGGTTTCATGCCGATCACCGAATCATAGTCGCCGCACATACCGAGATCGGTCTGATAAGCCGTGCCGTCACTTAAGATTTGCGCGTCGGCAGTTGGAATATGGGAATGGGTGCCGACGACCATCGAGACGCGGCCATTAAGGTATTGGCCGACCGCCATTTTTTCTGACGTCGCTTCGGCATGAATATCGACCACAGCGCAATCGAAGGTCTTGCCGAGCTCTTGTTTTTCGAGCGCTTTATCAATCGCAATGAAGGGATCGTCGAGCGGATCCATAAATAGCCGCCCCATAATTTGCGCGACATATACTTTGGCCCCATTGCGGGCTTCGAATACTCCAGAGCCGTTGCCAGGTGTGAGCTCGGGATAGTTGAGCGGGCGCAGCAAGCGCGGTTCTGTATCAATATAATTAATAATTTCGCGCTGATCCCAGGCGTGATTGCCGGTGGTGATGACATCAATGCCCATATCAAAGAACTGCCCGCATATTTTCTCGGTAATGCCGAAACCGTGGGCCGCGTTTTCACCGTTTGCCATGACAAAATCCGGTTGAAGCTCGTCCATCACCCGCGGCAGATGATCGGCCAGCGCTGTCCGCCCCGACTTACCCAACACATCGCCAAAATATACCAGCTTCATCTATCCCGCCTAATTCTGATTAAATCGCGTAACGCCCGCTTCGGTGATCACGCCATCCAGGCGCTGATCAAAGCTCTCATGGGGCACACTATCAACTTCTTGGCCCTGATAAGCAATTCCAATAGCCGTTATGTCACGCGTCGCTCGAAGATCCTGAAGCGTACGGTCGTAATATCCGCCGCCATAGCCGAGCCGGTAACCCTGCCGGTCAAAAGCCAAAAGCGGGACAAGAAGAAATTCGGGAATGCCGACAGATTTATCGATCGTTGGCTCCGGGATATCCAGATCTGAAGGCGCCAACTCATCGCCGGGTTGCCATTCCCTAAACACCAAAGCGGTATCTCTGGCAATCACAACCGGCAATAGACAGATGACGGATTTTTCAGCGAGCTTGCCCAATAAAGGTTTCACATCAGCTTCGCGCGTGATCGGCCAGTAGCCGGCGATTTTACTGCCCGCCGCCAGGTCAAAATCAGCAAAGAAAAAATCGACGAGCGCCCCACCAAAACCAAGCCCCGCCGATTTGGCCAAGTCACGGCGGCGGAGGCGCGCTGCTTCACGCATCAGATCTTTTTGGCTGTCTATATCCACCAAGATAGCTTTCTGGTTTCTTTCTGGAAAAAATTAGGTGACGCCGCGTGGGTCGTTTCGCGTCTAATCATCCTAGGCCGGTAGGTCTAGGTGGGCGCCATATATCCTACCCAAGGGTAAGACAGGGACAGCTCCCGAGTGGTAGATATTGGCCCTGGAGATTTATCACGCTTATCCGGGCCCCGCAGCGTCAACTCTAACTTAGTTTGCTTCGAGCTTCTCGGCAATGCCTTCGATGCGGATTGCCATTTTTTCTAAATCGCTGGCCCCTAAAGCACTTTGCGCCGGCGCGCGTTTTTCGTCTCTAAACGAATCAAGCTCGGTATAGACCTCGGAAAGCTCATCGGCGACCAACAGAGAGGTCATCACCAGCAGGCGCGCATCGCCGACTTGGCCAACAGCCGCGACCAATTCATCGACCCGGCGATCAACATATTGCGACAAGCGCGTCAGGTGCGCTTCTTGGCCATCATCACAAGCGATGTCATATTTTCTGCCGTTTATCGTTACCGTCACTTGCGCCATGTTAACTGTCCAAGATTTCTTTCATACGTCCGATCGCGCCATCAAGGCGGGTCGAGACTTCTTGATTTTTCTCTTTTAATTGGGAGATTTCAGCCTTTGCAGCCGATAATTCCTTACCCAGCGCACCAGAACCGTCCGCAGAACTGGCTTTCGTATCGATGGCTTTTTCCAATTTGGTCAGCGCGGCATCAAGCTTAGATTTTGCCGCCTGCATAGAAGAAGTGCTTTGTGTAGAAGGATTTGCCAAGATTTCTTAATCTCCCCGATTAGGTTCCGACATTACGCCCTTGGCTGTAATTTCGTCAACCATCCTATGCGCGAAAAAATACACATATCTTTCATGATCTATGAGGGCTTGACGTAAGGGGCGTAACTTAGGATTGTGCGCCGCAATATAAGAGAGCTTTCCAGCTCTCAACATTTGTGGTGGTTTTAAACGGAGGAAGTAATGGCCCTACGGGTAGCAATTAACGGATTTGGCAGAATTGGCCGCTTGGTCTATCGCGCAATTCTCGAAGCTAATAATGACGGTATCGAAGTCGTCTGCATCAATGATTTGGGACCGACCGAATCGAACGCTCATCTTTTGAAATTTGATTCGAGCCATGGCGTTTTGCCGCAAGATATTAAAGTCGATGGCGACACCATGGATGCCGGCCAAGGCCCCGTCCGCGTCACCGCCGAGCGCGATCCCGCGAATTTGCCCTGGAAAGAACTTGAAGTTGATGTTGCTCTCGAATGCACCGGCTTTTTCGCCAGCAAAGAAAAAGCCTCAGCTCACCTCGAAGCAGGCGCTAAGCGCGTTATCGTATCAGCCCCGGCTTCTGGTGCCGATATCACCGTCGTCTACGGTGTGAACTCTGATCAGATCACCGCTGATCACACAGTCATTTCAAACGCGTCTTGCACCACCAACTGCCTGGCACCGGTGGCCTATGTGTTGAACAACGCGGTCGGTATTGAGCGTGGCTTCATGACCACCATTCACTCCTTCACCGGCGATCAGCGCACAGTTGATACGCTGCATAGCGATCTCCATCGCGCCCGGACAGCGTCCGGCTCGATGATCCCAACCTCGACGGGCGCCGCTAAAGCAGTTGGTCTGGTTCTGCCGGAACTCAACGGCAAGCTCGACGGCACATCCGTTCGGGTGCCAACACCGAATGTCTCACTGATCGATTTCACCTTTACGCCGGGTCGTGAGACCAGTGTTGATGAGATCAATGATGCGGTTAAAGCAGCGGCTGCCGAAGGCTCCCTCAAAGGCATCCTCGGCACCAATGATCTGCCGCTGGTTTCCATCGACTTCAATCACAACCCGCATAGCTCGGTGTTTGATCTCTCGGAAACTCAAGTTATCGAAGGCAATTTTGTTCGTGTGCTGAGCTGGTATGACAATGAATGGGGCTTCTCCAATCGTATGGTCGACACGACACTGGCTGTCGGCGCGACGATCTAGCTCTCATATAATAAGTACAAAAAAGCCGGTCGGAGAAATCCCGCCGGCTTTTTTGTGGCTTATGCGCCCCTGTCATTCTGGCGAAGGCCAGAATCCATATCCGCAACATCCTCGCTCTTTAAAAATGTATCCCGGATGGAGTCCAGGTTGACGCATCAACTACTCATTCGGATCGTAAAACACCAACCCCGGAATTTCGTCTTCATCTTCCATCCGGCCAC
Organism: Rhodospirillaceae bacterium; assembly: GCA_018649725.1. Lineage (GTDB taxonomy): Bacteria > Pseudomonadota > Alphaproteobacteria > Rhodospirillales > UBA2165 > TMED23. The sequence continues at coordinate 4,068 of JABIHH010000087.1, forward strand.
GGAATTCGAGCGTGTTGCGATCGGGGTCACGGACAAAGACGGAGACATGGCCATCACCGCCGAAGGTTACCGGCCCCTGGCTGATCGCAATGTCATTTTCCTCGAGCGTTTTTAAGGTCTCTATTATGGACTCGACCCGAAAAGCGAGATGGGTAATGCCGGTATGCTTTTCCGGCACATCCATCAAAATGTTTTGGCCGTCATCGATATCCTGGCCGTTAACTACGAGGTTAATCTCAACGGCATTGTCATTTTTGATGACAATCACCGCATCGAAATCGACTTCCATATGCACCTTAAAGCCGAGCGCCGCGTAAAATTTCAAAGCGCGGTCCCGGTCGGTGATGCGAATACCGGAATGGTCATATTGCTGAATGTTGATCATATTTCTCTCTCGGTTCTCGTCATGATTTAATTAGCTTATGATGTAAGCCATCTGACGATAAACGCAAATTCAAATTGTTGTCAGCTTATTCCAAATCCGAATGCCACAGAGTGGAAATTTTCTGCGCAATTTGGCTGAGCGTTGCCGCCCAGGCTTCCCGGTAAACATCGGCATCGCTGATGGAAAGCGCATTGATATCGGCCATTTGATTTTGAACATCGGTTAAAACAGCAATTTTTTGCGAATAAGTCATTTTCTTCTCCTTAAGTTTTACTATTCTGTTAAGGCGTATATTCCCCCTATTTATCACTAAAAACAAACGAGTTTACCTGAGGCATAAGTTTAGTTATACTAAAGTTATGTCTGCGCCTTATCATCTACCCCCACTCAATGGCCTGCGCGCTTTTGAATCCGTCGCCCGTCATTTGAGCTTTCAAAACGCCGCTGAAGAGCTGTTCGTCACGCCGGGTGCGATCAGTCAGCAGATCAAAAAACTTGAAGAATTTCTCCAACGTCCCCTGTTCAACCGAGACAGCCATAACGTTTCTCTGACCGAGGCCGGCCGCCAGCTATTGCCCGGTTTGAGTGCCGGCTTCGAGCATATGGATGAGGCGGTTCAGCAATTACGCCAAGACCGGGAACATCATCATGTCACCGTCAGTGCAACGCCGTCTTTTGCCGCCAAATGGCTGGTCCCCCGGCTGGAACAATGGACCCAGCTATATCCCGATACCGATATCCGAATCTCGGCAAGTTTGGGCCTGGCCAATTTTACCAGTGATGGCATCGACCTTGCCGTGCGATTTGGCAGCGGTGATTACCCCGGCCTGACCAGCACGTTATTGATGGAAGAGACCTTTGTTGTGGTCTGCAGCCCAGGCCTCATGAGCGGACCAAATCCCTTGAAGACTCCAGAAGATCTGCGGAACCATACCTTAATCCATGTTTCCGCAAACCCCTCCACCACCGGGACGGATTGGAAAGAATGGCTTTTGACCGTTGGTATCGATGATATTGATGTTTCCCGCGGCATGGCCTTTGATGATACCGGACTGGCCATGTTAGCGGCCATTGCGGGCCAAGGTGTATTATTGGCGCGCGGTGCACTGATCGAGGAAGACATTGCCGCCAAACGCCTGGTTCAGCCTTTTGACGTTAATTTACCCCTAGATTTTGCCTGGCATATTGTGGCGCCAGATGACAAATTAAACCGAGCCGAGGTTAGTGCTTTTAGAGACTGGCTACTATCGGAAGCCCAACAAGACGAGACTCAACATGACTGAAGAAACTTGCCGCCTCTATCTAATCACCCCGCCGAAGTTTAATCCTGCTGGTTTTAAAGACGAGCTTGCCGCTGCCCTTGATGGCGGTGATGTTGCTTGCGTGCAGCTCCGCCTGAAAGATGCGGCGCACGATGATATTCTGCGCGCTGCTGAGATCCTGGCCCCCATTGCCCAGGAAAGAGACGTTGCTTTCCTGATGAACGACGATCCAGTTTTGGCACAAGAGAGCGGTTGCGACGGTGTCCATATCGGCCAAGATGATGCCTCTTATGCAGACGCCCGGGCCGCCCTCGGACCAGACGCCATTGTCGGCGTGACCTGTCACGATTCCCGCCACCTCGCAATTGAAGCTGCCGACAAAGGTGCCGACTACGTCGCCTTCGGCGCCTTTTTCCCAACCACCACCAAAGAAGCCAAGTTCCACCCCGAGCCCGAAATCCTCGAGGCCTGGACCATGATGACCACAGTGCCCTGCGTCGCCATCGGCGGCATCACGCAAGATAACTGCGCCCCGCTGATAAAAGCGGGTGCCGACTTCCTCGCCGTCGTCTCTGCGATCTGGGATTACGCCGAGGGTCCGGCAGCGGCTGTGAAGGCATTTAATGACGTGATTGCGGAAAAAGCTTAATTACAGCCATTGTTATTGCCCGCCGCCACACAACCTGATAGGTTCCGCGCCTTCTAAAGAACAAAGTGGTTTAAGCTATGAAAATCAACGGAAATGCTATTCGGCCGGGCAATGTGATCGAACATCAGGATCGCTTGTGGCGGGCCGTCAAAATTCAGCACACGCAGCCGGGTAAAGGTGGTGCTTATTTGCAGGTCGAATTGAAAGATTTGCGCTCGGGTACCAAGCTCAATGAGCGCTTTCGGGCGTCCGAATCAGTTGAGCAGGTTCGCCTCGATCAAAAGGATTTTCAGTTCCTCTTTGCCGAAGGTGAGATGTACACCTTTATGGATACCGAAACCTATGACCAAATCTCGCTGAACTCAGATCACATCACCGAGGAGCAACTGCCTTATTTACAGGACGGAATGGAAGTCACCATCGAAAGTTTTGAAGGTGATCCAATCGGAATTGAACTGCCTAAGCATGTTACGCTTGAAGTGGTCGAAGCTGATGCGGTCGTAAAAGGTCAGACAGCCGCCTCCAGCGCCAAGCCGGCATTACTGGAAAATGGTCTTCGCACCACCGTGCCGCCACATATTGAAACCGGCACCCGCGTTGTCGTCAACACTGAAGACGGCACCTATGTCGAGCGGGCCAAAGACTAAATGGCGGCGCTCCAATCAGCTAATATTACCGTCATGATCAAGGCGGTCCGCAAAGCGTCCGGCAAACTCAAACGCGATTACGGCGAAGTTGACCAATTGCAGGTCTCAAGCAAAGGCCCGGCTGATTTTGTCACCGCCGCCGATGTCCGCACCGAGGAAATGTTGCGCGATAGCCTGTCTTACGCCCGCCCCGAATATGGCTTCCTGCTGGAAGAGGCCGGAGAAATTGCTGGTGAAGATCCAACCCGGCGCTGGATCATTGATCCGATCGACGGCACAACCAACTTTATCCATGGCATCCCCCATTTCGCGATCTCTGTCGCGCTGGAAGAAAATGGTGAGATTACCGCCGGCGTCATTTATGAGCCGGTTAATGATCAGATGTTCTGGGCTGAGAAAGGCAATGGTGCGTGGCTTAACGACCGCCGCATGCGGGTTTCTGGCCGTGCCCAAATGAACCAATCGATTTTTGCCACCGGTATTCCCTTTATGGGCCGGGGCGAAAAATCTGATCACGAGTTATTCCTCAAACAAATGGAAGCCGTCATGACGGTCTCCGCTGGTATCCGGCGATTTGGTAGCGCGGCCCTTGATATGGCTTATGTTGCCGCCGGGCGATTCGATGGTTTTTGGGAAACCGGTCTTCAGCCTTGGGATATTGCGGCTGGCATTATAATGGTGCGAGAAGCAGGTGGCATGGTCTCCGAACTTGATGGCCGCGACCGCATGCTTAGTACGGGCTCTATCCTCGCGGTTAATCCCAATTTGCACCAGGAACTCGGCCAAATTCTCAAACAAGCCGGTAAATAGAAGCATCTATTCAACGATCCAGCCTTATTTTCGACACAAGGTGTTTGTAGGTAACAGGCCGATTTGCTCCCATAAGCACTTGTTTAGCCTGTTGTATATGGGACGCGGCTTGGGTATGTTGGGACAAACAGGGAGTTACTCCGGCAAAGCCAAGTAAATTGCGCAAATTAATTGCCGCTGGAGCTAACCAATTATGTGAAGGGGGAAACTCATCATGTTGCGCCACTTTTTTTCAGCAGGCCATTTTGCCATGCGACTTCTTAGCGTCACCATTGCGGCTGTCGTATTGATCGGTTTTGTAAGCTCTGCCAGCGCCCAGTTACGGCCCTGGGATGCCAACAATCAAGTCATGGTCGATCTTAGCGTTCTCAGCGACAACGGTGTCGGTCCATCACCACAAGGCCGGGTTTCCTTACCGAGTTTGACTGGCGACATTTTAGACCCGCCGTCCAGAATGCCGCGCTCGCGTTTGTTGGTGAAACGCCCGCCAGTCACAGGCGCCCGCCCGTTCCAGGATTTACCACCGGTAACCTTAAAACGCCCAGGTAAATCATCCAAAAAACGGCGCACCGCCCGGCGCTCATCGAAAAAGCCCCGTTCGCGTGCACCTAAGGTCGCTTTAAACGCACCGCCGCCAAAGCCTCGCGTAAAGGCATCAAAACCAGCTAGAAATCTTGCGCCTGCTCCGAAGGCACGGCCAAAGCCGAAGGTTAATGCGACAAAAGCACCGCCACCGCCAAAAGTTAAAAAGCCGGCAATAACGGCAGTGCCGAAGAAGCCAGCCGTCGTTATGCCAGTGAATCCGAAACCGGCCCCTCAAGTGGCTGCACGTCCGGCGGCACCATCAACCGGCAGCCATCTGATATTCAAGTTGGGTGATGCCAAGCTTAGCGGCGATGCCCGCAATACCCTGGATGGCCTGGCCGCAAAGCTAAATGCAACGCCTAAATCCCGGATGCAATTATTGGCCTATGCCGGTGAGCCAAATCTATCGGCCAGTAAAGCCCGGCGCTTGTCGCTCAGTCGTGCCCTATCGGTGCGCTCCTATTTGATTAAAAAAGGCGTCCGCAGCACGCGCATTGATGTTCGTGCCCTTGGCAATAAAGTTTCCTCCGGCGTACCTAACCGGGTCGACCTCAAAGTCGTCGGAAAATAGTTTGGAGTAACTTGATCTGCATGCCTTCCAACGCTCTAAATTTTTACAGTTAGCAAGAACGGAGGGATAATGCCATGACGTCACCCCAACGCTTTGTCATTCGTATGATCCTGTTTGTGCTGGCCGTCGCTCTGGTCTGTGCCTTCCTGTTCCTACCGCTGCAAAAAGCCTTTCTCGCCAATGTTGGATTGAACGGTTTGATCGTCGGCGTGCTGATCCTGGGCATCCTCTATAATTTTCGCCAAACCTTCATGCTCTATCCAGAAGTCGCCTGGATCGAGAGCTATCGCAAATCCTCCGGCGCGGTTTCTTCGGCGAAACCGCCTAAGCTCCTATCACCGATGGCGACGATGCTGGGAGAACGTAAAGACAGCCTCAGCCTCTCGACGCTTTCGATGCGCTCCTTGTTGGATGGTATTGCCTCGAGATTAGACGAATCGCGCGACCTCTCCCGCTACAACATTGGCCTGCTGATTTTTTTGGGCCTGCTCGGCACGTTTTGGGGATTGCTCGAAACTGTCGGCTCGATCAAGGGCGTCATTGACAATCTATCTGTTTCCGGCGGCGATTTCACGGCTGTATTCAGTAATTTGAAATCCGGGCTGTCGGCCCCGCTCTCCGGCATGGGCACAGCATTCTCATCCTCGCTGTTTGGTCTCGCAGGCTCGCTGGTTTTGGGTTTCCTTGATCTACAGGCGAGCCAGTCGCAGAACCGCTTTTACAATGATCTAGAAGAATGGCTCTCGAGCCTCACCCGCCTCTCATCCGGTGCGTTGACGGCAGAAGGTGATCAGTCGGTACCGGCTTATGTGCAGGCGCTGCTGGAGCAGACAGCAGAGAGCCTGGAGAACCTGCAACGCACCCTCGCACGTGGCGCCGAAAGCAATATTCAGAGCAACAGCAATTTATCGCGGCTCACCGAAAGTCTCGGCACGCTCGGCGATCAGATGCGGGCCGAGCAAAACTTGCTGATCAAGCTCGCCGAAAGCCAAACCGAATTGCGTGGCACATTAGAGCGCCTGGCGACAGCGCAATCCGGCGGCGGCATGGATGAAGCAACACAAACACATATTCGCAATATCGATATTTACATGGCCCGCCTGCTTGAAGAACTTTCCGCTGGCCGCGATGACGTCGTCCAGCAGATGCGTAGCGAGATTAAACTTTTGGCCCGCACAATCGCGGCTGCGCAAGAGAATCCAAACGGAAATTAACAGATAGGATCCCGGCGATGGCCGCGCTTTCCCGCCGCAATCAACATCGGACTGATATCTGGCCAGGCTTCGTCGATGCGCTGGCAACCCTGCTCATGGTGATCATATTCCTATTGATGATTTTCGTGATTGCGCAATTTTTCTTAAGCGAAACTTTAACCAGCCGCGACCAAGCGCTTGACCGGTTGCGCGGCCAGGTGAGCGAGCTCGCGGATTTGCTAAATTTAGAACGTAAAGCCAATGCGACCCTGCGGACCAACATGGCGCAATTGTCTGATGAGCTCTCGGCCTCGGTGTCCTTGCGAGATGACCAGAAACTGAAACTTCAGTCTTTGACACTTAGGGCAGAGACGGCTGGAAACCAGGCAAAAAAACTCAAAAGCGATCTCGCCTCGGCGATGAAAAGCGTTGAAACCGATCAGGCTAAAATCAAGCTGCAGTTGAGTCAGATCGCAGCACTTAGCGATGATATCGAAAAATTGACAGCGTTGCGTGAAGATCTCGAAGCCAAGGTCAAAGCGTCATTGACCAAGCTAGCTTCCAAAGACGAAACCATCATCACCGAGAAAAAACTCTCGAAAACCGCCCGGGCCGAGGTGGCCCTGCTCAACAAACAGCTTCGTGCGCTGCGCCAACAAATTGCCCAGATCGCCGATACGCTTGATGCCTCAGAGGCCCAGGCTAAAAAGCAGCGTACCCGCATTGCCAACCTTGGCAAAAGACTGAACGCCGCGCTCGCTAGCAAAGTGCAGGAACTGTCACACTATCGATCAGAATTTTTCGGTAAGCTACGTGAAGTGTTGGGCAATCAAAAAGGCATTCGTATCGTCGGCGACCGCTTTGTCTTCCAATCAGAAGTGCTGTTTACCACCGGCTCGGCTGAACTCGGCACAGAGGGCAAAACTCAGATCACGCAGTTGGCCGGCACATTGAAGGACATCACCAAAAAGATCCCGCCCAAGATTGAATGGGTCTTGCGCGTTGATGGCCATACCGATGCTGTGCCGATTAAAACCTCACGCTTCCCATCGAATTGGGAGCTCTCCACGGCGCGCGCCATTTCGGTGGTGAAGTATCTCGTCTCGCAAGGAATTTTGCCGACCAATTTGGCCGCAACCGGATTTGGCGAGTTCCAGCCAATCGATCCGCGCGATGATGAAATTGCCAATCGCCGCAACCGCCGGATCGAGCTAAAACTCACTCAGCGTTAGAAACTCTTCTAAATCGCTTGATTTGTCGGCTCCAAGCTAGTTATTAGGCACCTAACATCTTACCGATACGATTAAGAATTATTTCAAAGGTCGCCCGCCAGACATGCTCATCATTTTTGTTATTGTTTTCATTAACCTTGTCGGTTTTGGCATCGTCATCCCTTTGCTGCCCTTTTATGGTGAACATTTCGGTGCGTCGCCAGATGAAGTCACCTGGCTTATGGCAATTTATTCTCTAACCCAGTTTGTCACCGCGCCGATTTGGGGGCGCTACAGTGATCGCTATGGTCGCCGGCCAATATTACTGATTAGTCTTGCTGGAACGGTTGCGGCTTATGTCTGGTTGGCCCTGGCAGAAGATCTCCAGACGCTCTATTTAGCCAGAGGTCTTGCCGGCATAACGGCAGGTAGTATATCCGCGGCTTTTGCCTATATGGCCGATATCACGACCGAAGAAAATCGCGCTAAAGGTATGGGGCTGTTAGGCGCCGCTTTTGGTCTGGGCTTTATCGCCGGACCGGCAATTGGCGGTCTCTTGGCCGGTAGTGATCCAGCCACAACAAACTATCAACTGCCCTCTTACGTGGCGGCAGGCTTCTCAGGGGCTGCTTTTTTAGCCGCTCTCGTCATTTTGAAAGAGAGCTTGTCAGATGAGCTTAAGGCGAAGATCGCCAGCCGGAGCACGTCCGAGCGGTGGGCGTTGTTTATGAACACAATGAAGCAACCGACCATTCGCCTTACCATCATTTTAACCTTTGTATCCGTTTTCGCATTTGCCGGTCTCGAAGCAACCTTTGCGCTGTGGTCGGAACGTGAGTTTGGCTGGGGCGTCGAGCAAAATGGCTATATCTTTGCCTTTATCGGTATCATCAGTGCCGTCATTCAAGGCACAATGATCGCACCACTTTCCCGCCGCTTTGGTGAAGTTGGTATGATAAAACAGGGCTTTCTAGCCCTGGGTCTCGGCTTGGCAATTCTGCCCTTTGCCGAAAATCTACCACTTTTGCTGGGCACCATGGTCATCATCGCCTATGGCTTTAGCGTCTCCTCACCAGCACTTAACAGCCTGCTCTCCTTAAATGTGCCCGCCGATCAGCAAGGTGGTATTTTGGGAATTGGCCGATCCGCCTCCACATTAGCCCGGGCGTTGGGGCCAGCCGGTGCGGGCTATTTATTTGCGTTTATTGGCAGAGATTGGCCGTTTTATGTTGGTGCAGCCCTGATGTTCGTTGTGTTTATAATGGCTTTCAAATTTGAGAAAGTGGCTGATAAAGGCCAAAATTGATGTACGAATTAATTTCAAAAAAATGTGTTTCTCGCTTGCACCTGAAGGACGGCTTCGCTATATAATGCGCCACTTTCCGCGGAGTTAAAGAAATGAAAAAAGATATCCATCCCGAATATCATGAAATCACCGTCGCGATGACGGACGGTTCCAGCTATACCACACGCTCGACGTGGGGTGCTGCTGGCGATACCATGAAGCTTGATATTGATCCAAAATCCCACCCTGCTTGGACCGGCGAACATCGTCTGGTTGATAGTGGAGGTCAGGTGGCCAAATTTAATAAACGTTTCGAAGGTCTTGGGCTCAAAAGCTAAATTCAATCGCGTTTATTTTGTTTCGTTCAAAGACGTCGCCAGATTTTTTGGCGGCGTCTTTGGTTTTTAAGCAAATTCAATACATTTGACGCAATAGTTTGTTAAGACGTCATCTGCTATCAATACTTCACCTAGTACCGATATGATTGAAATTAAACGGCAAATTGTCTAGTTTATGTATATTGAAGCTCAAGATAGCCTCAAAATAAAATGGCAACCCAGCAATATTTGCATCAGCGTGTGGTGCGATTCTGTTAGGTAGTGTCAGCGGAGCAACAGGTGTCAGAACGAACACATAGTTACGAAGTATATGTCTGCCAGAATGGTCGATGGGAACTTCATGCGCGTCACGCGCCAAATCAGCGCGATGTAGCTCTCCAAGAAGCCAAGGGGCTGGCTTCAATTAGGGCGATATCGTCGGTCAAAGTTGTCCATGACGTTTTTGACGCCGCTACCGGCAAAAGTACCGAGAATGTAATTTATAATTCAGGTGCGAACACAGCCTCATCAACCGCATCCGCAAATGACGATTTTGAAGGTGACTTTGGCGGTGGCATGTTGCCTGCCAGTCTGGGCGCTGCTGCCTCTCCGCGCGGCGATGTTCCGACCGTGAGCCGCAAAGCCAAACGGGGTGTTTTTTCAAAACTCCTGATCCTGGCGATTGCGAGTTTCATCATTTCCGGAATGGTTACCTGGGTCATTGCCCTGGCAATCGCCGAATTGCCGCAGCTTCGTCAATGGATCGGACGATCTAATTATAGCGACATTCTATTTTTCATATTTATCATTGGCTTTATTTTAAGTATGTCGACCTCCTCATTCGCCTTTCTAACCAAGGAAGAGCTGGCGGGTGAAATCCATGTAAAGGAGCGCGAGACTGCAGAAAAGAAAGAGTGGGCCAGGGCGATGTCGCCGCCGAAGCTGTCTTCCAAACAAAAGCGCGCCCTAGATCGCGCCGCAGCTAAGCGCCTGGAACTCGACAACAGCTCATTTTTCGAAGAGAGGGAGAAGGAGAAGGAGAAACATAGAGAAGAAGAGGAAGAAGAAGGTGATAGCCTCGATGATGTACTCGCCGCATCAGAAGAAACGGAAGAAGAGGTTGATACCCAAGTAGCCGAACTCACAATTGGTGCTGAAAAGCAAAAAGTGAATGTTATGAATTTCCTGAGCAAAGGCTTGGAATCGGTTATGACGACCCGTCCAAAGCTCGATTCCTTCAATAAATTTGGCGTAAATCTTTATTTGGCCGGCGCGTGTGAAACCATCGGGTTGTCGGAAAATTTAAATGATGACGAGATCCGACAGATCCTTATCGACAGTGTCGGCGTATTGGGCACCAAGCCGGAACAGGCACTCAAGTTTTCTGCAGGCTATGACGAATATCTCATGAACCCGAAATATTTGGGAATGATCGAGAATGGTCGCGCCGCCATGGTGGCCCAAATGAACGGTGATCCCAATGCCGCTCAGCAACTCGACAAAGCCATGGATGAATGGAACAACAAAAAAACAGAAGAAGAGACTTCGCTCGGCACAATCGCCGTCATGTTTACCGATATTGTCGGCTCAACTGATATGACCCAAACCTTTGGTGATGCCGCAGCTCAAGAAGTCGTCAGAACCCATAATCGCATCGTTCGGGCGGCCCTGACGACTTTTCAAGGCCGTGAAGTCAAACATACCGGCGACGGCATTATGGCGTCTTTTAACAACACTGCGAACGGCGTTTCAGCTGCCATTTATATTCAACAGAAGACAGCTGAGAACAATGCTTCAAGCCCAGAGGTACCGCTTGGTATCAAAATCGGCATCAATGCCGGAGAGCCAATCATTGAAGATGATGATTTGTTTGGCACGACAGTTCAGCTTTCGGCACGAATCGTTGATAAAGCCGGTGATAAAGAAATCTTTGTCTCGGAAATTGTCAAAGGCATTTGCCTCGGAAAAGACTTTCAATTTGAGTCCAAAGGCGCGCGCGAAATGAAGGGCTTCAAGGACCCCATCAATCTTTTTGAAGTTAAATGGGATTAGTCGGCACCCGACGCCATTCATAAATTAAGTAAGACAAAAAAATTGGGGCGCCTTTTCGGCTGCCCCAATCAAATGCATTCCCTGTTAAACTCGCCCGTTTAAAAATGCAGGGGAAATGTACCCAAGACAGTCTCGTTGGGTCAAGAGGGCAATTTCATTTTTTTAAAAAAAAATGTATTGATTTTGAAAAATAAATTTTTTTCCATAGTTTAGAATCTTTATATTCTTTGCGCCCCCTTTGACAATTTTTATTGAGCCAAATATCCTCAGATCAAATAAACCCTATTTAGAACTGTCGGGATTTCCATGATCATACTAAAAGACCTTTGCTATATTCGACTAGGCACCCAGGATTTAGAGGGCGCCGAGCGATTTGCGACGGAGATTGTCGGGCTCCAGGCCATTCGCCGCAGTGATGACCGACTATATCTCCGCAGCAATTATCGAGATCATTCATTGTGCTATTTCGAAGGCGCGCCGGATGATCATATGGTTGGGATTGAGTTGAAGGACTGGGCGGGGCTCGACGAAGCGATGAAAGCCCTTGAACAAGCCGGTTATCCCTGTACGCGAGGCACTGAAGAGGAAGCTCTAGACCGCCAGGTTGAGGATTTTTGTTGGTTTAAAGACCCCACAGGTAACCGTATAGAATTGGTTGTCCGGCCCCATGATGCCAATCGGCGATTTTTCCAGGCCAGGGATGCCGGCCTAATCGGGTTAGGTCATATCGGCTTAAACTCAACCGACCCGACGCGTGATGAGAAATTTTGGACCACCCATTTCAATATGCGGGTCAGCGATTGGATTGGTAAGTCGCCACTCTTGCGCATGAAAAACATTCATCATCAGATAGCGCTTTTCCCGACCACCAAGCCAGGTGTTCAACACATCAACCATCAGGTCGACTCGATTGATGATATAATGCGATCTTGGTATTTCCTGCAGGGTCATCAAATTAGAATCGTATTTGGTCCCGGACGCCATGTGACTTCCGGCGGATATTTTTTGTACTATGAAGGCCATGACGGCATGGTTTTTGAATATTCAAATTCGGACCGAAATATTATTGATGATGATGAAAATTATCGGCCGCGCCAGTTTCCGATGTCGAATGAATCTTTCTGTGCATGGGGCAGTAAACCCGATATTCCCGAATTTCAATCCTGAAGATTTAATTCAAATTTGCACTGATCGCTTTTAAGACTTCCTGCACTTTGATCGGTTTGGTGATATATTCTTCAAAGCCAGCTGCCTTGCCTCGTTCTATCTCATGCGGCATGGCGGCAGCACTCACGGCTATGACCGGAATGCTTCTCGTCCGATCGGTATCGCGTAATTTATCCAAGGCCGAGATGCCATCCATACCCGGCAGGTTTATATCCATCAGGATAATATCTGGTATTACATCGCGCGCGAGACTAAGTCCGAATTCCGCATTCGGAGCTGAGATCATCGTGAGATCCGGCAGACGTTCGATAACGGCCTGCATAAGCTGCAGATTAGCAGGATTGTCCTCAATATAAAGTATAATGCCGGAGGCCTCTTCTACTTGCGAAGAAAACGCTTCCAATACTTTCTCATCTGATGGGGCATTCTCGGCAAATTCATCTTTAAAAATTGGTATTTCTAACCAAAAAGTACTGCCAACATTCTCTTCACTTTCAAAGCCTATTTTGCCCCCCATAAGCTCGACAAGCTGCTTGGTAATGGTCAATCCAATGCCCGTACCTTCGATCTCACCAGATTCGCGCCCGAGACGATTAAAAGGCTCAAACAAACCAGCTTGTTTAATTTTTGGAACGCCAAGCCCTGTATCTGAGACACTGATCCGAGAAAAATTACCCTCCGGTTTACCTAGAGAAACAACTACATTGCCACCCCCTCGATTGTATTTAATCGCATTCGACAAAAGATTAAGCAGGATTTGACACAAGCGGTTACTATCCGTCCATAGCGTCGACATATCGTCGTCCGAGTAAACAAACTCCAACCCGACATGCTTTTCAGCGGCTTGGGTCTGAACCATAACCAGGCTTTCTTCAATCACAACCTTGGGCTCAACATTTTCAATCGAAACACTGAAATTCCCGGATTCGATCTTAGACAACTCAAGGACCTGATCAATGAGATCAAGCAGATGGGCGCCGCCTTTCAAAATCTGGCGGACATGATCATTTTATTTTTCAGACAATGGTTCTTTCGGGTTGTGCTCCAAAAGTTGGCCGAACCCTAAAATGGCATTAAGCGGTGTACGCAACTCGTGGCTCATTGATGATAGAAAATCGGACTTTGCCTTGTTGGCTGTATCAGCAAAATCCACTGCGGTCTTAAGTTCCTGCTCATTCTTTTTAACATCGTTGATATCTTGGTGAAAAGCGAGAATAGCCCCGTCAGGCAACCGGCGTTTTCTGATCCTGATAAAATCCCCATTGGCGTTTTTAGCTTCCCGGTCGACCATATCAGAATCAAAATCTGCGACCCTTTTATCAATCCATTTTTCGATATCGCCAATTTCTATGCCATTGGCAATTTGGTCTTCGGCAATGTTTCTCATATACTCAGAATAATCTTCGCCAGGCTTTATATATACAGCAGGCTCTCCCTGTTGCTGCCGAAATGTTTGATTGCTGGCAAGAAGCTTCTTATCAGCCCCCCACAACACGAAGCCAGCATCGAGCTTCTCCATTGCCGCAAAAAAACGGTCCTGGGTAATTTGCGCTTGAACATTGTCGGTTATTTCAGAGTTGGTTCCCCGGTAGCCCAAAAAAACGCCGTCCTCATCATAGAAAGGATTGGCGTTCAATTTGAGCCAGGTTTCACTACCATCAGATAACACTCTACGGTATTGAAAATCGCGAATTGGCTTTTGCTCTGTAACATTTTTTTTGAGGTGTTGCCAAATTTCGTCTTCGAGGTCGAGGCCCTCCACATCCCAGCGAATTTTACCGATCATCTCCTCTGTTTTTAGGCGTGACGAATCCTCAGGCAGGCCTGAGACATAAGTGAAGCGGAAATCTTCATCGGTTTCCCAAAACCGATCAGCAGCGGATTCGGCAAAACTGCGAAACCGATCCTCGCTGTGTTTGAGAGCTTCCTCGGATTTTTTCCGCTGGGTAATATCGCGCAATATACCTATAAACTTCTTTGAACCTGCGACAAACATCGGCGAGACATTTAGCTCCATCGCAAATAGCGAGCCGTCTTTCCGTAATCCTTCAAAGTCGCGTGCCCGATTGACAATTCTCCAACCATGGAGGTCCGACTTTTCAAAATATTTGTCGTGCTGTTCTCGATCTGCATCTGGCACCAGAATGGCAATATTCTCACCAATAACTTCAGAATCTTGATAGCCAAATAATATTTCAGCTTGCGGATTAAAGCTTTCAATAATTCCCTTATCGTCGATCGTGATAATGCCTTCAGCCGTATTTTCAACAATCGAGCGGTACTTTTCCTCGCTTACCCGATAATTTTCGGCCATCTCCGCAGCCGCACGTCTCTCTTTTGTCCGAGCAGCAGCCTTGGCAAGTAATTCGGGGACGATAGTTGAGTAGACTTCCATATTGTCTTTAATGACATAAAAAGTAACGCCAAGCGCCATTGCCTCGGCAGCAACAGCCTCGCTGCCCCTGGCCGATAGAAAAACGATGGCCGCATTTGGGTTCTTACTGAGGATTTCTTCCGCGACTTCGAGCCCGTCAATATCCGGCAAACGATAGTCCAAAAGCACCGCATCAAAATCACCATCGCGGTACATTTCCAGGCCTAATTTACCCGTATCCGCAATTGCGACTTCATAGCCCTGGTCATTCAATATAACGCGGCAAAGCTCTGCGGCTTCGGCATCATCTTCAACATATAAAATCTTTGAGGTTTTAATATTTCGCATTTTATTCTTCGATCAATTTGCTCCTCCGCCAATCGGCGCAGGAAGCATTGGTCTATAGGTGGTAATTAAGTGGGTGAATCCCAAGAAAAAAGAACTCTAATTCATCTATATAAATGAAAAAGATGCCGTCCTCAAATGAGAACGGCGCAAGTTTAACAGGGAGGTGTTACAGGTCTTCACGTAAGCAAAGGGAACCTGTAACGCCTTACCAAGTAACACAGGCCTGTTAAAACTTCGTTAACACTTTCGTGCTTCGCACCCAAATTGACTGCAGTTAAGGCGGTGAATGGCAAATATATGTAGCCCTTATGACAAGACAAATTACCCCCTTAAAATAAAACAAATTCAACCGGACCTTAATTAATATGGCTCAACTGCAGTGGAAAGAGGAATTCAGTGTCGGCGACGCCGTTTTTGACGCTGATCACCAAAACCTAATCTCTCTTATCAACAGATTATCTGATGCAAATAGCAGCGAAGATGATATTCAGTGGGTCCTGCAGCAGCTTGAAATCTATGTACAGGTCCATTTCAGTCGCGAAGAAATGGCCATGAAAGAAGCTGACTACCCCAGCCTAGGTGAACACAAGCTGGAACATGATAACTTCACTACGTGGTTGGGAAACTTAAAATCGACTTTTGGGTCAGAGCCTGACTCTGCTTTTCATCTCACTGAAACGATCGCCGAGTTTCTAAATGAATGGCTGACAAAACATATTCTCCATACGGATATGCAATATAAGAATAAAATCTAAACAGGATTTTACTTGAAAACGCTCTCAGCCCCCTGGCGCGCTTCTTTCTTCGTTTCAATCTCTGTTTCTACACGCTTTATTTCGAGTTGGAGTTCGTCGATATACTCACCAAGTGCCTCGATTGACATAACTTCCAGATCTCTAATCTCAACTTTTTTTACGATTGGTTCTAGATCATCGGTATCCATAACCAGCCTCCTCGCCCGATTGATATCGCCTCATCTGGCAAATTCTTCATCATAGAGCCAAAATAACAACCATTTTTAGCGATTATTTTACAATTTTTTTCATTGCATGGTTTGACGCGGCATTAAGGCAAGCCTATATTCCCGGACATGCACTTGGGTTTTACAGCTTAAGCAACCCGAACAACCCCCGCAACTTTGAATATAGGGAAATGGAAGATGGCGACGCCACTTATGCCGAAGGCAACTGCCGTTTGGCTTGTTGATAATACAGCACTTACGTTTGATCAGATTGCAGATTTTTGCGGCCTGCATAACCTTGAGGTGCAAGCAATTGCTGATGGTGAAGTAGCACCCGGAATGCAGGGGCTCGACCCGACAGCGAACGGTCAATTAAACAAAGAAGAAATTGTTCGCTGTGAAGCTGATACAGCAGGCCGTATGGATATGGCAAAGCCTACCGTACCGATGCCAAAGGTTCGGCAAAAAGGTGCGCGCTATACCCCTATTTCCAAACGCCAGGATCGTCCCGATGCGATTGCCTGGTTACTGCGGAGTTATCCGGAACTGAGCGACGCCCAAATCAGCCGTTTGATTGGCACAACCAAGCCGACCATTAATGCTATTCGCGATAAAACCCACCGTAATTCTGCGACCATTAAGCCGCAGAGTCCGGTTTATCTCGGTCTTTGTGCGGCGCCTGATCTGGAAAAAATGATCGCCATCGCTCGCGCCCGTGCCGGCACGACCCACACGCCGGCCCAACCATTGCCACCGATCGCCGCATCGGAGCCTGCCCACGAAATGGCACCAATGCCTGAACGGCCTGCCCTTCAGCCGGAAGCCGCACCGACGGCCGAAGATGTGTTTGGCAGTGCCACAGCACCAAGCACAAAAGAAGAAGAGCCTCAAATCAGCAGTGCAGATGTGTTTGGCCCTGCCCCGAGCTCAAGTGACGTGGAAGCTGAAGAAAGCCCAGAAAAAAGCCCAGAAGAAAGTACAGAAGAAAGTACAGGCGACACCCAAGAAGCAACGCCCGACACTACCAAAGACTAGCGCACGCATCCCTCCTTAAATCTAGGATCGGGTAATATTGCTTAGTTAATTTTGGTGTTCGGCGCTCTTCAGAGCGCGTTCATACTTGCGAGTTCATCTTTAATTCGAAGTTTTTGCCGTTTCAGATCGGCGACGATGACTTCGTCAGGTTGAGGGTGTTTGTTTTCAAGTACGATTTCTTCTTCAAGGCCGGTATGCTTAGTTTTAAGCATTGAGACGCGATCTTGCTCGTTCATAGATAAATCTCCATCTAATTCAAAGCACCTAACTAGATAAAGCTAGTCCTATCTGGATAAAAAATCTAGGGGGCAAAGCCCAAAAACTTACGAGAATTGATGGCAAAACACCCACGTTTTCCACGACATAATCATTTAGGACTTTAAAATCAAAAGCTTATGATGAAACTGCTGCCGCTGATTCTTGGCCAATAAATTGAATTAATTTTTGGTCCTTTTCAGAAAGGTCGCCATAAACCATCCGAATATAATTATTCAAATTAGATTCGGCATTTTGCGCCCTTACTTGAGGGCTCAACGATGAGGCGGGGAATGCATTTTGACCGGATTGATAGAGCACCCACTGTTCAATCTGCTCGCCTTCAAGCTCACAGTTTTTGATTGCCTGGCGAAGCTGTTCTGAAAGTTCTCCAAGACTAATCGCTTCCATATGTTTCATATCCCGCCTGATCTGGCGCAAGCTTTGAACCACGCCGATTTGCCAGGGCTCAATCACGGCAATAATCTCCGCCAATTCGGCCGGCTCTATTTCGCCGGCCCCTTCGGCAGCGATCCAACAGCAATAGAGCAAGATATTTACATCTGCGCCGATTTCATCTTGCAGCGAAAGAAACGCCTCCGCCACACCTTCCCGGCCATAGAATTCGAGCGAAAAATCCCAAAACGGGTTCTTGGCGGGAGTTGGTGAAGAGATGTTCATTTGTGTTCCTCAATCACCCAGCGAAATGCCGAGACCACGTGCTGTCTGAACCAGGGTGTCAGTAACATCAACATTACGAATCCGCGAGGTGACTTCATCCAAGGGCAGATCCACCACTTGGCGGTGTTGCCAGGCGACCATGCGCGCACTCTCTCCTTTGGCCAGCAAATCGACAGCCCTGACACCAAAGGCCGAGGCAATGATACGGTCATGGCTGCTGGGAGTTCCGCCCCGTTGAATGTGACCCAAGACCGTGACACGGGTTTCGGCCCCGGTAGCTTGCGTAATCTGCTCGCCTAATTCATGGCCGATACCGCCATAGTGTTTTTTGCCATCACTGCTCTCGCTCATGACTTTTTTACCATTAGCCGGATGAGCAGCTTCCGAGCAGACCACGAGTGCATGGTCGCGGCCTTGATCATGTAACGTCTTGATCTTGGCGGCAATCGGCTCAATTCGGTAGGGAATTTCAGGGATCAAGATAACATCCGCGCCACCACCTATGCCGGCGTTCAAGGCAATATGTCCGGCATCACGACCCATTACTTCCAGGATCATCACCCGCTCGTGGCTGGCCGCTGTCGGCTGCAAGCGGTCCAATGCTTCAACAGCCGTGTTGACCGCTGTCGAAAATCCAACCGCAAACTCAGTGAGAGGTACGTCGTTATCAATTGTTTTCGGCACGCCAATAAAATCAATTCCAGCCAACTTGGTAAGTCGACTCAAGATATCGAGACTACCGTCACCGCCAATACCGATCAGCCCGTCCAAACCGAGTTCCTTAAAACCGGCGGCAAATTCAGCTGAGCGATCTTTCCTGGAACCATCGGGCATCGGAAAATCAAATGGATCACCTTTATTTGTCGTGCCGAGAATTGTCCCGCCCAACCGCAATATGTTGCCGGTGAACAATCTGAGGCTAAGTTCTTCAAATCTCGGCGGCGAAGCCATTAAGCCGTGCGTGCCGTCATTGATCCCTAAGACGCGCCAACCATAGCCTTCGATAGCACGATGAACCACCGCCCGGATGACAGCATTTAGGCCGGCACAATCCCCGCCGCTGGTCAAAACACCGATTGTCTTATGTGTCTTTTGGTCTGACATGTTTTCTAAATCCTGGTTCAAATTTTATCGAATTAACGATTGAGAATTTAAGAACGAATCAATTTTCCAATTTTGTCCGCTTTTTTGATATTGTAAAGCAGGACCAATCTAATTGTGTCAAATTATGCCGAGAAAAATGTCATGGGCAATGATGAATACGCAAATAAGATCAAGGAGTTGATAGACCGACACCGACAGCTCGACATCGAGGCGGAGCAACTCGCTGAGGCCCCCAATTTCGACCAGATTAAACTCCAACGGATCAAAAAAGAGAAATTAGCGCTTAAAGATCAGATTGCCCAGTTAAGTGCCAACCAATTTCCTGACATCATCGCATAGAAATTAAAGTGTTTTTCGCGCCTCTTCACTGGCCGCCAAAATCATCTGATCGGGAGCAGCATTGGCAAGGATTTCATAAAACCCCCAGCAAGATTGAACAGCATATTCATTTTCCTCAACAACAAAGGGAGATTTCTCCAGCAAATTTGTTAAATCATCAGCCTTGGTTTTTACGGCTTCCATTTGATAGAGATTTAATATCACACCGAACTCGCCGTAATCCAATGCGCCCACCACGTCGACCTCTTCGAGAAAGTTGTTAATAATTTCCACCGCATGAAGCAAAAAGCCATCGCGTAGCCCGAGGCCTTCCTTGTGCCAAAGCTCATCGACGCCAATTAATTTTAAAAACAGAAGAAAACTCGGCTCTTTGGTTCGCTCAACATGCTCAGCGGCGTGGATCAAATATTGCGAGAACGCGTGATGACTAACGACCGGCAGTATTTCGTGATGATCGAGCGCTTCAATTAAAAACGCTTCATGCTTTTTGGTCGTCTCCAATTCCCACCGCAGCGAATCCATTTCGTGCATGATAAGCGTCATCGCTTCATGGACGCGGGGCGTGATCTCTTCGATCGGGATTCCCATGACGTAAGCAGTATCTTTAATTTGCTTGGACGTCCGGGAGGCTGGCTTTTGCCCCTGTTTTTGAAGCGCAAGGCGTTGATAATAGGGGCTCGTATGATGGCCACCGGATTGGCTGTTTGTGTCCAATTCCTGAATGCGCGTTAGATCTGAAATATCGGCAAAATCAGCCATACCACCTTCCCCGTTTGAGCCGACTCAATCAGGGCCAGCAAACTAAACTAGCACTATCGCTTGATCAGGTAAATTTTGCTTCCACTGTGTATACGGAAAGGCGCGTCGCTAACTTTCTTTAAACATGAACAAAATTTAATCTGGCAATACCTTGCACTGGTCAATTTGCCACTTATAATGCCGCCTTCTTAAGCTGAAATGGCTGAAAAACTGGAGTTTATTGATGGCTGAAGCGAATCCGATTGTTGGTATTATTATGGGCAGTCAGTCCGACTGGGCGACCATGAAGCATACTACTTTGACCCTCGAAAAACTTGGCATTGCCCATGAGGCGAAAATTATTTCAGCGCATCGAACACCTGATCGCTTAACCAAATATGCCGAATCAGCGCGCGAGCGTGGCTTGAAGGTATTGATCGCCGGCGCTGGCATGGCTGCCGCTCTACCGGGTGCTGCGGCGGCATTAACACCGCTACCTGTCCTCGGCGTCCCGATGGACGGCAAGGTCATGGGTGGTCTGGATGCTCTACTGGCCATGGCACAAATGCCGGGCGGTATTCCAGTTGGCACTTTGGCTGTCGGCAAAGCAGGCGCGGTCAATGCGGCAGTGCTTGCCGCCAGCATTATCGCTCTCAGTGATCAAGATGTTGCCGATGCATTGGATAAATTTAGAGCCGACCAAACCGCAGGCGTTGCCGAAGACCCCGTAGATTAAAACGCGGGTCGTTTAAATCGACGCAGCGGGCGTGTGAGCCGCTCTAACCGCTTGGTTATTTTGCTTTGAAGTTTTGGGATTTGCAGCACTTCATTGATGCGGCGCGCTAGGAAAGCATCCGTCTCAACAAAATCATCCGAATTGTCCGACAGCCAATAGAGGATCGTCGAGCCATAGACACCGGCGAGCAATCCGCGCTTGGTATAATAATTAAAATCGGTTGCCGTATCCCCAGCGGCGTACCAAATGGCATCCACCGTCTTCATGGTAATCCGCAGCCCGGTAAATTGATTGCCCGGCAAAGACAAATAGGTCAAAAGCCGACGGATCGCCTCTCTGTGCGGAGCCAATAGCATTAATCGTGTCCGAACGCCCGTAGCGATACGCTCCCGAATTGGCAATTTCTCGATGTTTAGCTTGGCCAACTCAGCCAGCATGGCACGGTCCATATAGTCGCCAAAATGTTTCGCAACATCACGAATCCCGCCAGGGAATACCAGGCTTGCCTCTGGCGTATCCGGGCCCAGATCTTGGCAAGCGGCCGCCAGGGTGTCCTGGCTCCAACCATCAAACAGAACATGCGGCAGCATCGCCATGAGGAGTTGGTCTTTGATATCGTTGGGATTACCGCTCACTGAGCTTCCTCCATCACATGATCATCTATTTCCCGACCATGACCTTTGCGCATCAAAGCGATATTTCGGTTGGTTTCCTCGACAAAGCCAAAAGTCGTAAAATCTGTCATCCGCATCGGATAGAGCTTGCCGTCCAAATGATCGCATTCATGCTGCACGGCCCGGGCGTGGAATCCCTTGGCCTCACGCTCTTCGAGTTTACCTTCAAGCGATGTCCAAGAATATTTAATATGTGAGAAACGCTCAACCGCTCCCATCAAACCCGGCACCGACAAACAGGCCTCCCAATCGAGATTGGTCTCATCACTCAAGGGCTCAATGATCGGGTTAACCATAATCGTTAAATCCGTCGGCATATCCTCTTCATCTTCGCTTTCCCGGCCTTGCGGTACAAAGAATATAATGACACGTTTCGAGACATGAACTTGCGGTGCCGCCAGCCCAATACCGCCGGCATCATCCAGCGTTTCAAGCATGTCTTCGACCAGAACAGCGATTTCAACATCTGTCGGATCATCAACATTTTCAGCAACTTGATGCAAAACAGGATGTCCCATACGGGCAATTTTTAAGATAGCCATGAGAGGAATATGACCTAAAAAATACGGATATCCAACGATTTAGCGAAAAAAAGCTGATTTTTTGCTAAAAAATCCCGATTTTGAGGTTAGCCCCCCTTCCCAAGCCATAACTGGCGTGTTAGAAACCGCGACCTTAATGAATATTGCTACAGGAGTGAGCAAACCCGTGCACGTAACAGTCCGTGATAATAACGTCGACCAGGCCCTTAAGGCGCTGAAAAAGAAAATGCAGCGCGAAGGTGTTTTCCGGGAAATGAAACTACGCCGTTCATACGAAAAGCCGTCTGAGCGCCGCGCCCGCGAAAAAGCAGAAGCCGTCCGTCGCGCTCGGAAGTTAGAACGCAAGCGTCTCGAACGCGAAGGCTTCTAGAACTTCCCATTCAAAAATCGTTTTGAATAAGATCAAGGTCCGGCCTTTGCTGGACCTTTTATCGTGTCTGGGTCAGTTATCTGCGACAATCGCTATCGACCTTGGCCCCCCAATTCGTTAAAATCTGCACCGATCATGCAGAAATTATTTAATCCGCAAAAACTCGAAAATTACCTGACCGAAGGGTCCCGGCATGTTGAAGGTTATCTGCTGTCCGGCTCCGCCTCGGTTATCTGTTCAATTTTAGATATTCAGGATGAGCTAAAAATCACCGGCAACATAGCTGAGATTGGAGTTTTCCATGGCAAGCTCCTGATCCTCTTAGCTCATAGTCTACGCCAGGGTGAAAGTGTCTTTGCCATTGATGTTTTCGATTCGCAGCCGGATATACAGGGGATTAAAACCGCTGAGGATCAGCGTATGTTCAGCCCCGATAACCTGATCAATAATCTACAAGCCAATGACATTGACGTTGCTTTGGTTAAGCTCGTCATCGCCAACAGCCAGGATCTAGGTGAGCAGGATATTAAAGAAGAATTTGAGGACTCTGAGATCCGCCTCTTTAGCGTCGATGGCGATCACTCGAGAGCTGGTGTGCGCCATGATTTAAATTTGGCTGCCACCGTACTTTCAGCCGGCGGCATCATCTTGGCCGATGATCTCTTCAATACAATTTGCCCATCACTGACCGAAGGTATTATCGATTTTTTCCGCGACGACAATGACGGGCGCCTCGCACCTGTCGCGATTATTGCCGCCAATGGGCCGGTTCATACCGGATCGACAAAACTCGTGCTCGCAGATGCCGCCTATGCCGATCTATATAAGGCTTATTTACAATTGCTCAATCGCACGAATTACAGCCATACAGATGAATTCTTGGGCGCCTCTCATGTCTTGATATTTGATTTTAAAGAACAGCCCGCTCGCCATCCCTTGGACGACGATGTCCGCCGCGCTGTGGCCGAGTTTACCAGCGGGCAAGCCTAGGCAATGGATCTCAGCATCATCATCGCGACCCGAAATCGCGCCCAATCTCTCGCCAAAGCGCTCGACGCACTCGCGCAACTAAATATCAACTTTGATCACATTGAGGTCTTGGTAGCTGACAATGGCTCCACGGATGCGACGCTAACGATCTGCCAAATGTATGAAAACATATTCCCCCATTTCAGGCATATATTTGATACGCGTCCCGGGCAATTGGTGGGTTGGCATCGGGCGCTCTTTGACTCTCAAGCTGACATCCTGGCTTTCATCGACGACGATGTACGGCCGACACCGAATTGGGCCAAAGCCGCAATTGAAAGTTTTGCCTCCCCGGACATCGGCCTTGCCACCGGCAGAATAATACCTGAGTTCGAACAAAAGCCGCCCAGTTGGCAAAGCGATATGGTGCTGGAGAATAAATTGGGTGTGTGGTCAGGGCTTTGGGGCATGCTTGATTTTGGATCTGAAATTAGAGAAATCCCCGCTGATTTTGTATGGGGCAGTAATTTCCTCATTCGCCGACAAGCGATGATTGATGCGGGTGGTTTTCACCCCGGCGGCATGCCGAGAGAGCTCTACCATTTCACTGGTGACGGTGACGTCGGCGTTGGCCGCATTGTCGCTGAGCAGGGCTTAAAGGCCCTCTACCACCCGGAAGCGGCCGTCGCGCACCACCTACCTGCCGCCCGCAACTCCAGCCCGGATGAAGTTCAACGATGGATATTTGGTGAAGGCTTGGTCACATCCTACGTATTGATGCGGCGCTTGGCCGCGGCTCATCCCGAGCGCGCTCCAGCGGATATCATCGAGCTTGTGGGCGAGACCATTAGCCCGGCAGAGATCGCCAATATTGGGCGCGGATATTTAAAGCCAAACAGCAAGCTGCCGGATGAGCTGGAACAATTGTTTCAAAACTCCGGCGCGGCAGGCTTTGACCTTCACCAAAGTCATTTCAAGCAAGACGCTTTGTTTAGGGATTGGGTATTGCAGCCCAACTATCTCGATCTAGATGCGTGTTACAGCCATCCTGATCTACAAAAAAAGCGGCCCTCCTAAGAGAGCCGCTTCTTGTTTGCGTCGAATGTGATTTAACCCAAAGCTTGAACAATACTTTCGGTCATAGCCTTAGCATCGGAAAACAGCATCATCGTGTTGTCGCGGAAGAACAACTCATTGTCGACGCCGGCATAACCTGATGCCATTGAGCGTTTAATAAACAGCACCGTGCCGGCATTCTCGACCTCTAAGATCGGCATACCATAGATGGCACTGGTTGGGTCCGTCTTAGCAGCTGGATTGGTCACATCGTTCGCGCCAATTACAAAAGCCACATCTGCCGTTGAGAACTCAGTGTTGATCTCTTCCAGCTCAAACACCTCATCATAAGGCACGTTGGCTTCGGCCAAGAGTACGTTCATGTGGCCCGGCATCCGACCCGCAACGGGGTGAATGGCATAGGACACATCGACGCCCTCCGCTTTCAAAAGATCGCCCATCTCACGCAGCGCATGCTGAGCTTGAGCAACCGCCATGCCGTAACCCGGCACAATAATGACTTTGCTGGCGTTCTTCATAATGAAGGCCGCATCATCGCCACTACCGGATTTAACGGCTTTGGCTTCACCGCCGCCGGCAGCCGCAGGTCCGGCAACTTCGCCGCCGAAACCACCCAATAGAACATTGAAGATCGAACGGTTCATGCCTTTACACATGATGTAGCTCAGGATCGCACCCGACGAGCCGACAAGCGCACCGGTGACGATCAAAGCCGTGTTGCTCAGCGTAAAGCCAATGCCGCACGCTGCCCAACCTGAATAGGAATTCAGCATCGAGACCACGACCGGCATATCGGCACCACCGATTGGCAAAATGATCGTAAAGCCAATGATGATGGAAAGCACAACCACAGCCCAGAAAGCCGTCTCGCTATTCGTTTGAACCAACCAAGCGACGCCGGCAACTAGCGCAATGCCCAGCAGAGCGTTGAGCGCGTGCTGGCCTGGGAACACCAAAGGCGAGCCGCTGAGGACGCCTTGCAGCTTACCAAAGGCGATCAGCGAACCCGAGAAGGTGATGGCACCAATGGCTGCACCCAACGACATCTCAATCAAGCTGGCAGCCTGGATGTTACCGAGCACACCAATACCATAAGCTTCTGGTGCGAAGAACGCTGCCGCGGCAACAAAGACCGCAGCCAAGCCGACGAGTGAGTGAAAAGCAGCCACCAATTGCGGTAAGGCTGTCATCTCGATCTTGAGGGCAACGACTGTACCGATCAGACCACCGATAATGATACCAGCAATAATCAACTCGAAGCTCATAACTGTTGGATCAGCGAGCGTCGTTCCAATCGCGATGACCATACCAATAACACCAAGCGCGGTACCCCTGCGGGCACTTTCCGGCGAACTTAAGCCACGCAGAGCTAAAATGAAGCAGACAGCAGCGGCGAGATAGGCAAATCCTGTAAGTGACTCACTCATTTGGCGGCCTCCACTTTCTTAGGCTTTTTCTTAAACATCGCCAACATTCGATTGGTAACAATGAAGCCACCGAAAATATTGACCGAGGCCAAAATCACAGCAACAAAGCCCATGACTTTCGAAAAGCCCATATCTGCTGGACCAGCCGCAATTAGCGCGCCAACAATGATCACAGATGACACTGCGTTGGTCACACTCATCAGTGGCGAATGCAACGCGGGCGTCACACTCCAGACCACAAAAAAACCAATGAACACGGCTAAAACAAAAACCGTGAACATGAAAATAAACGGATCACCTGATGAGGCGGCCTCTGCTGCTTTCGCAGCCAATTTATCTGTACCCATGATTAGCTCCCCT
Organism: Rhodospirillaceae bacterium; assembly: GCA_018649725.1. Lineage (GTDB taxonomy): Bacteria > Pseudomonadota > Alphaproteobacteria > Rhodospirillales > UBA2165 > TMED23. Next base: position 30,192 of record JABIHH010000087.1, read on the forward strand.
CACCGGTTAAGCGTGGATGGACAACTTTGCCATCCTTACAGACCAATGTTCCTTGAACGATTTCATCTTCCCAATCAATCTTCAGAGACTTGGTCTCGGGATCAACCAGGGGTGTGATGAAATTCAATAGATTTTTAGCAAATAGCTGACTGGCGTCTTCAGCAATCCGGCTCGGCACATTGGCATGGCCAATAATGCTAACACCGCCTGATTTGACCGTCTTACCCATCTCAGAGAGCGGACAGTTACCACCAGCCTCAACAGCCAGATCAACAATCACGGCACCATCCGGCATCGAGGCGACCATCTCTTCGGTCACCAATACGGGGGCGGGACGTCCTGGAATAAGTGCCGTCGTAATGACCACGTCTTGTTTCTTAATATGCTCAGCGACGACTTCTTTTTGCTTTTCGAAATACTCAGGCGGCATCTCCTTGGCGTAGCCGCCTTCGGTCTGCGCATCGGCTTCCATTTCAGGATCAACTTCGAGGAATTTACCCCCGAGACTTTCGACTTGTTCTTTGGTCGCTGGCCGAACGTCAGTTGCGGTAACCACTGCGCCCATACGCTTGGCTGTCGCGATGGCTTGAAGCCCCGCTACACCGACACCCATGATAAAGACTTTGGCTGGCGGGATCGTGCCAGCGGCTGTCATCATCATCGGATAAGCCCGGCCCAACTCGCCCGCTGCATCCAGCACAGCTTTGTAGCCGGCCAAGTTACTTTGCGATGAGAGGATATCCATCGATTGCGCCCGCGTTATTCTCGGCATCAACTCCATGGCAAATGCGGTAACACCGGTTGCCGCTAATTTCTCCATCGCTTCTTTGTTGCCGAGCGCTGATAGGCTCGCGATCAAAATATTGCTGGAGGAATACAGAGAAAAATCATCACCGGCATCCGCATTTGGCCCTCTAACCTTCAAGACGAGATCGGCTCCTTGAATAGCAGAAGCCGCGTCAGCCGCGATAGATGCCCCGGCTTCGGTTAATGCTGCATCACTAAAGGAAGCGCCTTCACCGGCACCGCTTTCAATCGAGATATCAAATCCCAACGCGTTTAGTTTCTTAATCGAATCGGGTGAGGCCGCGACGCGCAACTCGTCATCGAGCCGCTCTTTGGGCACTGCTAGTCTCATACTTCTCCCCCTGTAAATGGATTTGAAAATAGAATTGGCTATTGCCTGAAAAACTGGCGACAAAATGCCTATTTAATGCTGATTTGCCAAGGGCAATATCACCAAAACCAAGGTACAAATTAAAAAATCTGGCGCTTTTTCAACTTAAATGGCTTTATCCGATGATTTGAGCGCTTTTCACAACCGAATTTCACAAACAATTCTCAAAAGCGATAACTTGAAGATCGCGTTCCGCGCACCAATATAGGAAGTAATCGGGGGAATAAGACGGGCTTATTATGGCGATTCGTGACAACAACAGGAGTGTTAGAATGCCAGCTGATTTGACGGGCGGGCCGGACGGTCAGCACGGTCTCTACTTTCGCCCCGTGGAGAGGGCCGAATTTGACAAGTTTACAGCGCGCCAAGCGACCTCACCTGAAACAGGTCGGATCGAAACGGTCTACGAGAAAAAAGAGATCGCAAACCCGACCAGAATAATCCGCAATCTCGGACTCTATGGCTGCGGTAAACTTTGTGCCGTTGCCATTTGCGTTATCATCCCAAATAAATCCGATGGCCATAACTCCTGTCGGTTAGATACGGTTGTCGTCGATAGCGATCTCAGAAAGCAGGGCTTGGCGACTTTTATCATTACCACGCTCTTTATGGATTTGCTGGCCGACCCCGAATTAGACATTACCCGCATGTTCAGCTATGCGGTTCATCCAGGAACTGTTGGTGCTTTAAGTAAATTGCATTTTAGCGATCCACCTCCAAAGGGCGCACCTTTGATTGCTGTCGATGTTGGTGGCCCGGAGGATTCCGATGTTCTCTCATCTTGCCAAACTTTGTTTGGTCAGTTAAATGCGGAGTTGCAGGGCTTGTGCTCAAATTGCGCGGCGGAAGATGGACCTGAGCTTCGTTGGTGCGAAGGCGCCGTTTCAACCGGAAATAAATAGACCTAAAAGTGACAACTTTTTTTTATACCCACCCCGACTGCCTCACTCATGAAACTGGGCCAAATCACCCAGAATCCGCCGCCCGCCTTGAAGCGCTGCTCGAGAGATTGAAAGATGATGAGTTTGGTAAACTTGTACAGAAGCAAGCCCCTCGGGCAACGTTGGATCAAATTCTAGCCGTTCACTCCAATGATTATGTCGACCGCATCTCGGACGCCATCCCAAAATCCGGCTATGAAGATTTTGACCCATCCGGCACCGTCATCTCGAGCGGTGCCTTGGATGCCGCTTACCGGGCGGCCGGTTCGGTCATTGCAGCTGTCGATGATGTCATGCACCGTTCGGCCCAGAACGTTTTTTGCGGTGTGCGGCCCCCCGGCCACCACACCGAGACAGCCCGAACTTCAGGTTTTTGTTTTTTCAACAATATCGCCATCGGTGTCCGCTATTTGCAAAAAAGATACAATTTAGAACGTATCGCTGTCATCGATTTCGATGTTCATCACGGCAATGGCACTCAGGAAATTCTCGAGCGCGATGAAAACGTGTTTTTCGCCTCCTTGCATCAGGCCTTTATTTTTCCGAATACCGGAAAAATCGGCGTTTCCAGCAATCGCAATGTCGTCAATGTGCCGGTTGTCCCAAGTCTTACCGGCAAACAAATTGCCGAGACCTTTACCGCCCGCATCATCCCCCTGCTCTCCGCCTTTGAACCCGAGTTCATTTTTATTTCAGCCGGATTTGATGCCCATCGCAACGACCCGATCGGCGGGCTTAAACTTGATTATGACGATTTCGTCTCGATGACGCAGGATTTGATGAAAACGGCTGATCAGTTCAGTGAGGGGCGTATCGTTTCCGCGCTTGAAGGCGGCTATGACCCACGGTCGCTGGCCAATGCGGCGGCGGTTCATATTCTGGAACTCATGAAAGCTTAAGCGGGTTTTTCCAATTTTACTTTTTTGAACGCTGCCGCTTGATTTCTAGCGAGTGTCTTTTCATCAAAATCATCAATCAACTCGTGGAACACCTGATGCCAATTGATCTCGGCCTTGAGATGGGTGAAGACTGAGCCCAGGCCAATTGCCGCCCGGTCCATCAAAACAAATTCCGGCGGCGGCGCGACACCGCCAAGTTTATGAAGCTCCTCTCGGACCTTCCGGGCAATGCCACGGCCATAGGTCCCGTCGCCGGTTTGAATCGGCCGAATTCGATCCTCCAGCAGCGGCGCATAGACAAACTCCGCCCACATATTGAGAATATCGATTTTTTCCTGGCTCAGATTGTCAAAGCCCCAGGTCTCATATGCATGCACTGCAAGGTCCGGGTCATCGTCTTTAAGTGCCGTATAAAGGTCAATGACACCCCTGACGAAAGACGGCTCAAATACTCGAATACAGCCAAAATCGAGAAGATTGATCGAGCCGTCGTCGCGTACTGTGTAATTGCCAAGATGCGGGTCACCGTGAATGACGCCGTAATGATAAAGCGGCACATACCAGGCACGAAACATATTCAGTGCAACTTGATTGCGCGACGCCGTATCGCCATTGGCTTCGATATAGGGCAGCAAGGGCGTGCCCTCTAACCACGTCATACTGACCAGGCGATCGCCGCAGAGCTCATCAACAACTTCCGGCACGTGGACGCTTGCTTCATCGCTTAGCATTTCGGCATAGAGCCGCAACTGCTTTGCTTCACGGATGTAGTCCAACTCTTCGCGCAATCTGGCCGATAGCTCGCCATGAATGGCCGTCGGGTCAATCGCCTGATCGTAGCGGCGATAAATGTTAAAGACCAATTTCAACTGGCGAAGATCGGCCTCCACGACCGACTGCATGTCGGGATATTGCAGCTTGCTGGCGATCTCGCGGCCATCCTTGGCCGTGGCTTTATGTACTTGGCCGAGCGAGGCAGCGGCCGCAGCGTCCTGGCCAAAATCTGCATATTTGGACTGCCAATCGGGTCCAAGCTCACCCGCCATGCGACGCTTAACAAAGCGCCAGCCCATTGCGGGTGCATTGGATTGCAGCTCGGCGAGTTGGTCGGCATATTCCTGCGGTAGTGCGTTTGGAATGGTCGAGAGAATTTGCGCAACTTTCATCAACGGGCCTTTGAGGCCGCCCAGCGCATCCTTCAGATCAACCGCATGTTCCAGCCGATCGAGCTTGAAGCCAAGATAACGCTCACCCGCCAACCTGGCTGCCAAACCGCCAACGGTTTTGCCAACTTTCGCATAGCGGAGGGCGCGCCCTCCTAACGTGTCATCATCGGCCATACTATTCTTTCGAGATTTGCTCCAATTCGTCGACAAAGCCCGCGACAACACTAAGACCGCGGTGCCAAAAAGCTGGATCACTGGCATCTAAGCCGAAGGGAGCCAGCAGTTCCTTGTGGCGCAGCGTACCGCCGGCTTTCAACATCTCGATATATTTATCGCGAAATCCGGGATGCCCCTCTTGGAAGACATCATAAAGCGAGTTCACCAGACAATCGCCAAAAGCATAGGCATAGACGTAAAATGGTGAATGGATGAAATGCGGTATATAGGCCCAGAAGTGACGATATTCCTCATCGAATTTGAAGGCTGGCCCGAGACTTTCGGTTTGGATGTCCATCCATATCTCGCCTAAGCGATCGGCGCTTAGCTCACCGTTCTGGCGTTCGGCATGGACGCGCTCTTCAAAAGAATAAAAAGCGATCTGGCGAACAACCGTGTTGAGCATATCCTCGACTTTACCAGCCAATAAAATGCGGCGCGTTTTGTCATCCTCGGCGCCATCAAGCATACCTCTGAAAGTTAACATCTCGCCAAAGACAGATGCAGTTTCTGCCAAAGTGAGCGGTGTATCGGACAAAAAATGTCCGTGTGGGGCTGCCAGCACTTGGTGCACGCCGTGGCCGAGTTCATGGGCAAGCGTCATTACATCTCGGGTTTTGCCGTGGTAGTTCATGAGGATATAGGGATGCGCGGACGGCACGGTTGGATGTGAAAAAGCGCCAGAATCTTTGCCTTCGCGCGGATCAGCATCTATCCAGGATTTATCAAAAAACTGCTCTGCGATCTCGCTTAATTGAGGCTCAAAGGCGTTGTAAGAGCTGAGCACCGTCTCCTTCGCCTCTCCCCAGGAAATTTTAGCCTCATCCGCATCCGGCAGCGGTGCATTGCGGTCCCAGTAATCCATCTCCTCGACACCCATCCATTTGGCTTTCAGCTTGTAATAGCGGTGTGCGAGATTTGCGTAATTATCTTTTACGGCACTGGCCAAAGCATCGACAACCTCGTCTTCGACTTGATTGGAGAGATTGCGGCTCGATACCGGTCTTGGAAATTTACGCCAACCATCCTCGATCTCTTTATCCTTAGCGAGGGTATTTGTGACCAGCGAAAAGAGTTTGATGTTTTCATTCAAGCCTTTGCCAAAGGCCTTGGCGGCCTTTTTGCGCACCAGGCCATCGGCATCAGACATCCGGCTCATAATTTCACTGCTGGAGATTTTACGGCCATCAACATCAAAACGCATACCGGCCATGGTCTCATCGAAAAGCCTCGACCACGAGGCGCGGCCGGTAACTGATTTTTCATGCAGCAGCTTTTCCAGCTCATCATCGAGCTGGTACGGCTTGTAAATGCGTACCGAGTCTACCCAAGGCGCATATTTTACAGCCGTCGGGTCCGTCATTTGTTGAGCCAGTGTAGCGTCTTCAATGCGGTTAAGTTCCAACTCGAAAAACAGAGTATCGGTTGATATCTCGGTCGCCCGTTCATTCATGTCCTGATAGAAAGCGGCGACTTGGGCGTTCTCAGCATCTGCGGCAAATAACAATTGGGCATAGGACATAACAGCCGACAAAACTTCGCTTAATTCTTCATACTCCTTGATGGCGCGGCCCAATCCGGCACCGTCCAAAGCGGCCAATTTACCCTGATATTGGGCAGCAAAGGATTTAGCACTTTCGGCTGTGCGATCTAAATCCTCACTAATTTTTGGATCGTCCTGAGCAAGATACAGATCGTCTAAAATCCATTTTGGCGTAGCTTCGGTTGAGGCGGCGGCGGTCATCAAATAAAGTCCCTATCGAGTTTCGTTTTTGTACAATTTCATGTTACATGATTAAGATAATTTATCGGCGCTATAGTCGATATAGGTTAAAAAATCGGACGCTTCAAATCCGCATCCAGAATTAAGGGAAAATATATACCATGAAGACTTGGCCAAGTTTGATCGCGATGTTTTTCGAGCAGGCGGAAACATTGGGAGAAAAGCCGTTTCTGTGGGCAAAAAAGGACGGCACGTACCAGTCGATAAATTGGCGCGAGAGCGTTGAAATCATTTCCGGGTTGGCACGTGGCCTTAAATCTCTTGGCATTAACCCTGGCGATCGCGTCATGCTGTGTTCCGAGAATCGCCCCGAATGGCCCCTCGCCCATCTGGGCATCATGGCGGCGGGCGGTATTACAGTGCCGGCCTATACAACAAATACCGTTAACGACCATGCTCATATTCTTGCAAATAGTGGTGCCAAGGGAGTGATCGTTTCCTCCAAAGCATTGGCCAAAAACCTGGTCCCGGCGGCGCATCAAACTGGCGACGTCAAATTCATTATATCTGTCGATGAACTCGATCTAAGCCAATCTCCCGGACCTGACATCCATACCTGGGAGGAGATTGTTGAGAAAGGCAAAAGCGAGCCTGATAATCTCGCCGAGTACATTGCCAGTGTAACCCGGGAAGACACAGCGATAATCATCTATACGTCTGGGACGGGCGGTGCGCCAAAGGGCGTTGTCCTGCCGCACCGGGCTATTATTCACAACTGCCGCGGTGCCTGTGATGCCATCGGAGAGCTTGGCTTGGATGATGAGATTTTTCTCTCCTTTCTACCGCTGTCGCATTCTTATGAATATACTGCCGGTGTCTGCTTTCCGATTTTCATCGGCGCGCAGGTTTATTTTTCCGAAGGCATTGAACATCTGTCAAAAAATATGGGCGAGGCCAAACCAACGATTATGACCGCCGTGCCAAGGTTGTATGAACTGATGCATGCCCGAATTACCAAAGGTGTCAAAGCGGCTGGTGGTCTCAAAGAGAAGTTGTTTATGAAGGCCGTGAAACTGGGCACTAAAAAATATGAGGACCCCGCCAGCCTTGGCTTTGGCGAGAAGATCACGGATGCAATTGTCGATAAATTGGTAAGAGATAAAGTCCGTGGAAACTTTGGGGGTCACTTAAAAGTGCTGGTTTCTGGCGGGGCTCCTCTCAATGCTGAAATCGGTATCTTTTTCACCGCCCTTGGGCTCAGGCTCCTGCAAGGCTACGGCCAAACGGAATCTGCTCCGGTTATTAGTGTTAACCGTCCAGGTTTGGTAAAAATGGAATCTGTTGGCTCTCCGATCTTTGAGACAGAAGTAAAAATTGCCGAAGACGGCGAGATTCTCGTGCGAGGTGATCTTCTCATGACAGGCTATTGGCAAAATGAAGACGCGACCAATGAAGTGATCAAGGACGGCTGGCTGCACACCGGTGATGTTGGCCTCATGGACAATGACAGCTACATCCAGATCACAGACCGAAAAAAGGATATCATCGTCAATTCAGGCGGCGACAATTTGTCGCCTCAACGGGTTGAAGGCTTTTTGACTTTGGAGCCGGAAATTTCTCAAGCGATGGTCTATGGTGATAAAAAACCACATATTGTTGCGCTGATTGTTCCAGATGAAGAATTTGCGAAAGAATGGGCCGTGGAGACCGGCAACTCGAATAATTTGGCTGAAATCATCGAGAATGAAGATTTCCGCCGCCACGTGAGTGAAGCGGTTGACCGGGTAAATGAAAACCTCTCAGTTATCGAGCGGGTGCGCAGATTTATTCTCACTACCGAAGCATTCACCGTCGACAATGAAATGATGACTCCAACGCTCAAAGTGAGGCGTCATGTTATTACCGAGAAATTCGGAGAGGACTTAGAAGCCCTTTTCGGTCGCTAACAGTCTAAAGTTTCAAGACAAAGGCAAGCAAGAACGGCAAGATCGCAAAGGTAAACAGCGTTGACGTCACGACGAGGCCAGCGACTTCTTCCGGGTTATTTTTGTAGCGCATGGCGAGCATGTAGTTGAACACGGCCGCCGGCATGGAGCATTCCAGGACAAATACGCCGCGCACAACACCTTCCAAACCGAACAAATGGCTGACGATCAGGCCGACACCAAGACCCATGGTGAGCCGCACCAAACTAAGCGCCAAATTTCTGGGTATACTCGTTACTCTAAGTTTTGCCAGCGAAACGCCTAACATGATCAGCATCAGGGGAATCGCAAATTGGCCATAAATTTCCGCCGTGCTCGCAAGCCAGATAGGCAAATCATATTCTGCAACCATTACGGCAAGCGCTGCTAAAACCGCATAAATCAGCGGATTTTTTAGCAATTCACGCGGTGAAAATGAACCCGATGCTATGCCCAATCCAACAGTGAATTGGGTCAAACTCACAATTGTGTACACAATGATGGCATATGCGAGTCCTTGATTGCCAAATGCTAAAAAGCACAACGGCAGACCGACATTGCCGGTATTGGGGATCATTATCGCAGCCAAATAGGTCTGCAACTCCAACCTGGCCATTTTTAATACGGCGACACTGATCAGCCAGAAACAAACGACGGCAACAACAACAACCATGGCCAGATCGGCAAATGCTTGCGGGTCGGTGTCTAATTTTGTCAGGGTCGAGAAGACGAGCAAGGGGGTTCCGAGGTTAAACACCAAGGACGTCACAAATTCCGCGTCAAAGGGCTTATCCAGCCGGGCCCAGACAAAGCCAAAGGCGGCACCAAAAAAGACTGGTGCAATAATGGAAAATAATTGCGTGAACATGTTAAAGTTTTGCCGGAGGAATAAAGCGCCGTCAAGCTAGGCACCTAATTGGAACCTGCCCGACGCGGCACGGACGGCGTTTCACCGACCCAGACAATACGCAGAACATTGGTGGCACCGGGAGTGCCAAACGGCACGCCTGCGGTAATTATCAAACGCTGCCCCTCGGTCGCAAATTCCTCTTTAATAGCAACATCAATGGCACTATCAACGACATCGGCGAATTCTTGGAAATGAGAGGTTTCCACCGGATGCACACCCCAGGCTAAAACCATACGTCGTGCAGTCCTTATGTCAGGCGTTAATCCTAATATCGGCACATCCGGGCGTTCACGTGCAGCCCGCAAGGTTGTCGACCCGGTGGTCGTAAAGGTTACAATAGCCGCTGCATCTAGCGTCTGGGCAACCTGCTTGGCTGCAGCCGTGATGGCATCCGCATCAGTGCCTCGAGTTTGACGACGGTCCCGCATTTGCGAAAGTTTATAATGATCATCCTGTTCGGCACTTTGAATTATACGATTCATTATCGAGACGGCTTCAACCGGATATTCGCCCGCTGCCGTTTCCGCCGATAACATCACCGCATCCGCACCATCAAAAACAGCCGTCGCCACATCGGAGGCCTCTGCCCGGGTTGGTGTTGGTGAAGTAATCATACTTTCCAACATTTGGGTCGCTACAATCACAGGTTTACCCTCTGATCTCGCCCGCCGGATAATTTTTTTCTGCAACCCTGGCACGTCTTCTGGCGGTGCCTCAACGCCGAGATCACCGCGCGCAACCATCAAAGCGTCCGAGAGCTCAACAATTTGCTTGAGATGCTCGATTGCCAATGGCTTTTCCATTTTTGCCAAAATTCCGGCCCGCCCGGCAATCAGTTTTCGAGCTTCAGCAACATCTTCCGGGCGCTGAACAAAGGACAGTGCAATCCAATCAACACCCATATCAAGTGCGAAATTAAGATCTTTTCGATCCTTTTCCGTCAAAGCCGACATCGGTAATATGGCACCCGGTATATTGATACCTTTGTGATTTGATAACGTGCCGCCAACCAGCACCTTGGTTTCGACAGACTCCCCATTGTTCTTTTCAACGACAAGCCTCAATTTGCCATCATCAAGCAACAATTCAATACCCGGTTCCAAAGAGGGATAAATTTCGGGATTTGATATTGAGACACGTTTCAGATCGCCATCGTTGTCTTTATCAGAATCGAGAATAAACGTCGCGCCATTCTCCAACTCGATTTTGCCATCGGCAAAATTACTGACGCGGATTTTTGGGCCCTGCAAATCAGCGATGACCCCAATCGGGCGACCATATTCCGCCTCAACCTTCCGAATAATGTCGAGGCGTTCTTTATGCTCTTCGTGCTTACCATGGCTGAAATTAAGCCTAAACACATCCGCGCCGGCCTCAAATAACTTTGCAATCATTTCTGGGGATGTACTGGATGGACCTAACGTCGAAACTATTTTGGCAGCGCGATCTCTTTTCATAAGCGTAAGCATAAGGTCTTTTTATCGGAAGTCACCTTTAAAAAATTCCAAGTTTCACTTTAATCTATGCTCATTTTTTAGTTTCTGATGCCATCGGGTATGGTTTTAGGTCGGTGTTTTGGATATGATTGGGTCATGTTTGGTATTTTTTCAAAATCAAAAAAAGCTTCTTCGAAAAAGAAAAAGACGAAGGGCAAGAAGGCTGGCAAAGCGCCTCGGGATAAGAATGTGGCAGCTGAGTCGGAATCAGCGGTAGAGGCACAGCCATCGCCGCCGCCCTCCTCGTCTGAGAGCATTGCTTCAGCTCAGGGCAAGCTCGACCAAGCCAAGGCCAATCTGGAGGCCGGTAATTTTAAAACCAAACTCGCCCCTGGCGACCGTCAGGCTCTAATTGAACAAGCAATGGCGGTCCACAAAGAACAATCTAAATTATTAGATGATTTAGACGATGCGACCAGACAGCGCCTCCGCGATTTTGCGATGGAAAAGGTGTTTAAAATTTCAGATAAGAACTGATTTACGTTTCACTATCGAGTTCACTCTTTTGAGCACCTTTATTGAACTTGTAGGGCGGGTGAGTTGGGCTCCTAACCTATTGTTTTAAAACAATTTAGGTAATTTTTCTGAAATATTTTGAAATAAAACCTTTGTCCTCAATTGAAGTATACCCATCTACATAGAAGTTGTTCGATATTGGATGACGCTTTAATTGAATAAAACGGTAGATTAAATGACAGATCTCAGTGAAGAAGCCTCTCTCAAGAAGGAACTTGCAGGCTTATTTCAGTACATGCAGCGTGTACGGGAAGAAATTGCGGCCATCCATTATCCTGCAGATGATGAAAATCGTTTCGAGAAGATGAGCGATCAATTAGATGCCATTGTTGAAACTACAAAATCGGCAACTGATCAAATTATGCAGACCGTAGAACAGAGCGAGGACTTACTCCAAGAGTTGCGTGACAGCTTAACCGATGAAGATGCGCTAGCTAAGATTGACAAAATATCCGCCTCTAATTCCGGATTATTTGAAGCCTGCTCGTTTCAAGATCTCACCGGCCAACGAATCAGCAAGGTCGTCAAGTCACTCACCTATGTTGAAGACCGCGTCGAATCCTTAATTGAAGCCTGGGGCAAATCCGAACTTGAGAAAATTGCTGTTGCAAGTGAAGATAAATCTGAAGACGAAAAATTACTCAATGGCCCGCAACGCCAGGACGAGGCAATCAGCCAGTCTGAAATCGACGCCCTTTTCGATTAAGTAATTTAGCGGGTAAGCTCGCGCATCCCTCGATCAAGACCATCCAAGGTAAGCGGATACATCCGATCCCCCATGACACGCTTGATTTCTCGGATCGTCGGCGTCGTTTGCCAGTAATCTTCCGGCACCGGATTGAGCCAAATCGACCGACTATAGACATCAAGAATTCTGTTTAGCCAAATAGTGCCCGGCTCTTCATTCCAATGTTCGACACTGCCGCCCGGATAAGCGATTTCATAGGGGCTCATGGTCGCATCTCCGACAAAGATGAGTTTGTAATCGGCTGGATAGGTATGCAATACGTCCCATGTCATGATCGAGTCAACATGACGCCGGTCATTATTCTTCCACACGCGTTCATAAAGACAGTTATGAAAATAAAAATATTCGAGATGTTTAAACTCACTGCGGACGGCTGAAAACAGTTCCTCACAAGTCTTAATGTGGTAATCCATCGATCCGCCAATATCAAAGAGGATGAGAACCTTCACGGTATTGTGGCGTTCGGGTACCATTTTAATGTCGAGCAATCCGGCATTCTTCGCCGTCGAATTAATCGTGTCTGGTAGGTCCAACTCGGTCGCCGCGCCGTCTCTGGCAAAGCGGCGCAGACGGCGAAGGGCTACTTTGATATTGCGCGTGCCGATCTCAACCTGATCATCAAGATTTCGATATTGTCTTTTGTCCCAAACCTTGACGGCACGGCCATGGCGGCCTTTGTCCTGGCCGATGCGTACACCTTCTGGGTTATAGCCATTTGCACCAAAAGGAGATGTGCCGCCGGTGCCAATCCATTTGCTCCCACCTTGGTGACGTTTCTCTTGCTCATCGAGGCGTTTACGCAGCTCTTCCATCAGCTTGTCTAAGCCGCCCAAGGCTTCAATCTTGGCCATTTCTTCCGGCGTCATCACCTTCTCGGCCAAAGAGCGCAGCCAGTCTTCCGGAATTTCGGCAACCACTTCCTCTTCGGCGGTAAATTCAAGCCCTTCAAAGCATTTACCGAAAACCTGATCGAACTTATCGAGATTGCGCTCATCCTTTACCAGGCAAGAGCGCGCGAGATAATAGAAGTCATCGACTTTATAATCGGCGACGCCTTTTTCCATCGCTTCCAGCAGGGTCAGGTATTCCCGCAAGGAAACAGGCACTTTAGCATCACGTAGGGTCAGAAAAAAATCGGTAAACATTGATTTTCCCTATTCGCTAATCAGCGTTCTTCCTGACGATTGATAAAGGCGAGTTTTTCAAACAGATGAACATCCTGCTCGTTCTTGAGCAGCGCGCCATAAAGCGGCGGGATGATGTCCTTGCCCTCTTTCATCTTCAATGCTTCGGGCGGGATATCTTCTACCATCAACAGCTTGATCCAATCGAGCAACTCAGAAGTTGTCGGCTTTTTCTTCAAACCCGGCACATCGCGCATTTGATAAAAAGCATTTAGGGCTTCGCGTACCAGATTGCGTTGAATGTCAGGGAAATGCACATCGATGATTTCCTTCATGACGTCTTCATCCGGAAATGAAATGTAGTGGAAAAAACAGCGGCGCAGGAAAGCGTCCGGTAGTTCTTTCTCATTATTTGAGGTGATGATCACGATCGGACGTTGAGCCGCCTTAATTGTCTCATTGGTTTCATAAACATGGAATTCCATGCGATCCAATTCGAGCAACAAATCATTCGGGAACTCAATATCAGCTTTATCAATTTCGTCGATCAGCAAAATGGGCAGGTCATCCGAACTGAACGCGTCCCACAATTTGCCGCGTTTGATATAATTTGAGATATCGTGGACTTTTTCATCGCCCAATTGGGAATCCCTGAGCCGAGATACCGCATCATACTCATAGAGCCCCTGCTGAGCTTTCGTGGTGGACTTAACATGCCATTCGATCAGAGGTCGGCCAAGGGCTTCGGCAATCTCATGGGCCAACACGGTCTTTCCGGTACCCGGCTCACCTTTTACCAAGAGCGGGCGCTCGAGCGCGATCGCGCCATTAACCGCTACCATCAAATCTTCGGTCGCGACGTAATTATCGGTACCTGAGAACTTCATATGCTTATCCTTAAATCTATTGCAGTTCGGTAACTAGCCGATTGCTTCTTCAATTGCCGTGAGTGCAGCTTCCGCCTTACCGCCATCGGGGCCACCGGCCTGAGCCATATCAGGGCGGCCACCGCCCCCTTTGCCGCCAACAGCAGCCGAGCCCGCTTTCACCAAATCAACCGCACTTCTCTCGCCGGTAAGGTCATCGGTAACTCCTACCACTAGGGACGCTTTGCCTTCATTAACACTTATCAAGGCGACAACACCGGACCCCAACTGGCCCTTAAAATCATCGGCGAGGCTTTTGAGATCTTTAGCCGGAACATTGTCCAAAATCTTTCCCAGAAACTTAGTGCCGTTGATTTCTTTGATGTCGGCATCCGATCCGCCGCCACCGCCGCCGGTCGCCAATTGACGACGAAGCTCGGTGATTTCTTTTTCCATCTTGCGGCGCTCATCAAGCAGGCCTTCAATTCGGCCCGGCACATCGGCGGGCGATACTTTTAGAACAGCTGCCGCATCGCCAAGCGCTTTGGATTCCCCCGCAATATAGCTTTGCGCAGCAGCACCTGTGACGGCTTCGATACGCCGCACCCCTGCTGCAACAGCGCTTTCTGAGACAATTCGGAACAAGCCGATATCACCTGTGCGATGGGCATGGGTGCCGCCACAAAGCTCGGTCGAATAAGCTTCATTGCCAGCAGACCCCATCGCGACAACCCGCACTTCATCACCGTATTTCTCACCAAACAGCGCCATCGCGCCCGCTTCGATCGCTTCATCGGGCGTCATCAGGCGGGTCGAAACTTCACTATTGCCGCGCACTTGAATATTGACCTGATCTTCAACAATTGAGAGGTCCTCTAACGTCATGGCTTTTGGGTGAGATACATCAAAGCGCAGACGCTCACCGGCAACCAGGGATCCTTTCTGAGCAATGTGATCGCCCAACTGATTGCGGAGCGCAGAATGCAGAAGGTGGGTTGCCGAATGATGGGCCCGCAAGGCTGAGCGGCGCTCATGATCAACGGCTAATTGGACTTCATCACCGACCTTGAGAGCGCCGCCTGATACTTTGCCGATATGGATATGAAGGTCGCCCAGCTTTTTCTGGGTCTCCGTAATCGTAACCGTCAGACCACCTTCAATCGAGATCACGCCCTGGTCGCCTTCCTGGCCACCCGACTCGCCATAAAACGGCGTTTGATTGAGGATGATAGCGACGTTTGAGCCTTCTTGGGCTTCTTGAACTTCTTCACCGTCGACAACGAGCGCAATGACTTGGCCTTCTGCGCTTTCAACTTCATAGCCGAGGAACTCTGTCGCGCCGGTTTTTTCGTGAATATCAAACCACACCTGATCGGTTGCCGCATCACCTGAGCCGGACCATGCTGCCCTCGCATCAGCGCGCTGCTTTTCCATCGCGGTATTAAAGCCGTCAAGGTCGACGCTATAGCCCTGCCCCCGAAGGGCATCCTGGGTAAGATCGAGCGGGAAGCCGAAAGTGTCATAGAGTTTGAACGCAACATCACCCGGCAACTCGCCGCCATCAGCCAATTTTTCGGTCTCTTCCTCAAGCAGGCCCAGACCGCGATCAAGGGTGCGCTTAAAGCGGTTTTCTTCGAGCTCCAGTGTTTCGGTGATCAGCGCCTGCGCTCGGGTGAGTTCTGGAAAAGCTTGGCCCATCTGCTGCACGAGCGTCGGCACGAGCTTAAACAACAGCGGATCTTCACAGCCCATCAGATGAGCATGGCGCATGGCACGGCGCATAATACGCCTCAGCACATAACCCCGGCCCTCATTAGAGGGCAGCACGCCATCAGCGATCAAAAAGCTGGTCGCCCGCACATGATCGGCAATGACCCGGTGAGAGACATTATGATCGCCATCTGCCGGCGTGCCCGAGGTCTCGGCAGAGGCATTGATCAACGCCTTAAACAAATCGGTTTCGTAATTGTCATGGGTGCCTTGCAGCACGGCGGAAATACGCTCCAATCCCATACCGGTATCGATGCTGGGCTTCGGCAGGTCAATGCGTTCATCAGCGCTCAATTGCTCATATTGCATGAAGACGAGATTCCAAATCTCAATGAAACGATCGCCATCTTCATCCGGCGAGCCCGGAGGGCCACCTGGAATGTGATCGCCATGATCATAAAAAATCTCGGAACACGGCCCGCAAGGCCCGGTATCTCCCATCGACCAGAAATTATCACTGGTTGGAATGCGAATGATTTTATCGTCACTGAGGCCAGCAATTTTCTGCCACAAATCATATGCCTGATCATCTTCGGCGAAGACCGTCACCAAAAGCTTATCAACCTGCAGGCCGTATTCCTTGGTGATCAAATTCCAGGCGAACTCAATCGCCTCGTCTTTGAAATAATCACCAAAAGAGAAATTACCCAGCATCTCAAAAAATGTGTGGTGGCGGGTGGTATAGCCGACATTCTCAAGATCATTATGCTTACCACCGGCGCGCACGCATTTCTGCGATGTTGCGGCGCGCGAATAGTCGCGTGTTTCCTGGCCGGTAAAGGTGTTCTTAAATTGCACCATGCCGGCATTGGTAAACATCAATGTCGGATCATTTTGCGGCACCAAGGGCGATGAGGAGACAACCTCATGACCTTGCTTAGCAAAGTAATCGAGAAAGAGGGCGCGAATATCGTTTGTGGACTGCATATTTGTTACCGTTACTAACTATAAACGAACTTTATATTATCCCTTGGGCTTTTACCGTGCAAATTAGGGCATGTCCAGGAATCGCGGCACATTCCTGCCTGTACCCAGCATGTACCCTGCATTGACAATAAACACCAAAAACGGCCTCTGAGATTATCTCAAAGGCCGCTTCCGTGATTGTTAGGAGATGCTGGAAAAATTTGTCTTATTCGCCAGCTGGTAAATCAGTACTTTCTTCTGAATTTTCTTCACCCTCATCCTCTTTATCCGATTCAGGTGGTGAGATCATGTCTTCGGCCAACAGGCCGGCATTCTCACGAATTTTGCGTTCGATCTCTTCTGCCATTTCAGGGTTTTCTTTGAGGAAATTTTTGACATTTTCCCGGCCCTGACCAATGCGCTGGCTGTCATAAGAGAACCAGGAACCTGATTTCTCGACAATTTCAGCGGTCACACCAAGATCGATCAACTCGCCCATCTTGGAAATACCTTCGCCATACATGATGTCGAATTCGATGGTCTTAAATGGCGGCGCGACTTTGTTTTTGACGACTTTGACCCGGGTGTGGTTGCCAACGACGTCTTCTTTATCCTTGATCGCGCCGATGCGGCGAATGTCGAGACGGACGGAAGAATAAAATTTAAGCGCATTACCGCCGGTCGTGGTTTCAGGACTACCGAACATCACACCAATCTTCATGCGAATTTGGTTGATGAAGATGATCATAGTGTTGGATTTGGCAACCGACGAGGTCAGCTTGCGTAATGCCTGGCTCATCAAGCGGGCTTGCAGGCCGACATGATGATCACCCATCTCACCTTCGAGTTCGGCACGCGGCACGAGTGCGGCCACACTATCAATCACCAACACATCGATCGCGCTAGAGCGCACGAGCGTGTCGGCAATTTCCAAAGCCTGCTCACCGGCATCCGGCTGCGAGATCAGGAGTTCTTCAACGTTCACTCCGAGCTTTTTGGCATAGCCTGGATCAAGCGCATGCTCGGCATCGATGAACGCGCACGTGCCACCGTTTTTCTGAGCTTCGGCAACCACATGCAAGGACAGCGTGGTTTTACCCGAGCTTTCTGGTCCGTAAATTTCAATAACCCGCCCCTGCGGTAAGCCACCAATACCGAGTGCGATATCGAGACCGAGCGAGCCGGTCGAAATGGCTTCAATATCCAGCGCATCTTGCTGGCCGAGTTTCATGATAGAGCCTTTGCCGAAATTGCGTTCAATCTGGCTTAGGGCCGCATCTAATGCTTTTTCCTTATCGATGTCTTTTTTCTCCACGAGACGAAGTGCTGGTTCTGCCATTTTAAGTCCCCCTCCTTATTCCATAGGGTTATGATTCGTGCAACTGAGAGAATTTGTACTCATTTTGTTCTTATGCGCAAGTGTTTTTTATAAGCTATTGTAACATAACGGTAAAACAACCTGTGTTCTAAATACGTTCACGCCAAAATGTGGCCAAATTCGCGAATTTGAGATCAGACCCGTCAATGTTAATTCGGCCAATCTGATTCTCGTTCAAGCTGGTTATGGCGGGACCAGAGGGTGTTTTTCGCTGTCGAGACAAAAAAAGGGCGTGCCCAAAGACACGCCCTTAATTCTTTAGAGTGTAAGGTTGATCTTAGCGCTTACAGTCTTTGTAGTTATAGGCGCGGGAATTTTTCAAAACCGTGCCGCGGGACACGAGGGTCCATTTACCGTCGCTACCCGCCACAACTTCACGAGCAACGAAGTCCTGAATTGGGAAGTGTTCCTTGCCATATTTGAACGTACCACGGAGTGCTTTAAAGTCAGCCTTCTCAAGCGCAGCCCGCATTTTGTCCATTTTGGATACGTCACCATTAACCGCATCAACGCCGGATTTGATCAGCATGATGGTCTCATAGGCTTGTGAGGCGAAGGTGTTTGGCATCATTTTGTACTTCTTTTTGAAGTCCCTCACGAATTTTTTATTGTGCGGGGTATCAAAATCTGGCGACCATTGAGCCGTCTGCAGGGTATTCACAACGTTTAAGCCATTTTTCTGGAAGATCGGCAGATTGCCCATATCAACTGAAAAGACGTGATAGAGTGGCGTCGTTTTATTTAAGCCAGCTTGGTTATATTGGCCAAAGAATTTAGGCCCCCAGGACCCCGGATAAAAAGCGATAACCGCATCCGGCTTAGCTGCTTTAATCTTGGTGAGCTCAGCAGACCAATCTTTATGGCTCATTGGCACGAAGTCTTTACCAACAACATTGCCTTTATAGGTCCGCTCAATACCACCAACAACCTGCTTACCAGCCGCATAGTTGAGCGACAGGATATAAAGCTTCTTCACGCCCTTTTGGTTGAGTAGTTCACCGGTGGCCGAAGCGTTCTGACTATTTTCCCAGGAAACATTGAAATAATTTTTGTGACATTTTTTACCAGAATAAATTGAATGCCCGGCATTTGAGACAAAGAGGAATTTATTGGCCTTCAAAACAACCGGAGCCGAAGCGCCCAAAACGTGTGACCAAATATAGCCGGCCATCATGTCGACTTTATCTTTTTTGATCAGTTTTTCGGTTTTTTGCTTACCAATTTTCGGATTAAAGCCGTCATCCTCAAACAGGATTTTGACGTTCTTACCACCCATTTTGTGGCCGATATGATCCATCGCCAATTCGGCGCCCGCCTTCATCTGCTTGCCGATTAAAGCTGCCGGTGTCGTCAGTGTGGTGATGAAACCGATGGTGAGGTCTTTGGCCTGGACGGGTGAAACAGAAGCCATCATGGCAGCCGCCACCGTCAATCCCAAGATTTTGGGTATTACTCTAGTCATTAATCATACTCCCTGTGTGAAAATACTACTTTGGTTACATTAGTTTTTTATACTGTTTGGAAACCTAACAATATTTTTATGGATTCCAAAGTTATAATTTCACTCTTTAGAAAATAAATTGTCTTAGCAGGTTATTGTGCCCAATATCTTTGCCCTATAAAGTCCGAGACAATTATCAAAGGAGCCTTTTTTATATGCCTGACCAATCCTTTCGCACCATGCTGGCTAATCTTGAGCAGCAAGGTGAGCTTATCCGTTTCACCAAAGAAGTAGATCCGCTAACAGACATGGCGGCCGTTGAGTGGAAGGCCTTTAACGAACTCGGCAAGGCAAGCCTGTTCACCAACATCAAAGACCATGGCAAGTGGCAAGCCTGCAGTCAGATTGTCGGCGACCGGCGCAAATGGGCGGTTGGCCTAAATATTGACGAAAATGATCTGCTGGACCAAATGGGTGGGCGTATTCAAAATCCGATCGCCGCAGAATTAACCTCAGATGCAGCGCCGGTAAAAGATATCATCAAGACCGGCGACGATATTGATCTCTATGATTTTCCAACCATGATGACCTCAGAGAAAGATGGCGGGCGTTATTTCGCGTCGGGCATAGCCGTCATCAAAGATCCCGATACCGGCATCCGCAATATCTCGATCCATCGCCAAATGGTCACCGGCAAGGACAAGACCGGATTTATCATGATTCCTCGCCAAGCCCGTCAAATCTATGAAAAATATTGTGCCCGCGGTGAGGCGATGCCGGTCGCTATGGTTTATGGCACCCATCCGGCAATCTTTTTTGCCGCCAGCTTCACAACCACCTTCGGCAATGATGAGCTTGGTCTGGCTGGTGCACTGATGGAAGAGCCGGTGCGCCTGGTTAAATGTGAAAGCATCGATCTTGAGGTTCCGGCAGAGGCGGAGATCGTCATCGAAGGCGAAGTGCTGCCAAATGTGTTGGAGCCCGAAGGACCGTTCGGTGAAGTGACTGGCACCTATGCGGGCGGCTCTGATTCCGAAGTCTTTCAAGTGAAAGCCATCACGCAGCGTAAAGATCCAATTTTCTATGCACTGCATTGTGGCTTCCCCGTCACCGATGCGCAATCGACCATGGGTATCGGCATTGAAGTCGCAACCAAGCGCCATCTAAGCGATGTTGAAGGCGGCATGAATTTGCTTGATGTCCGGGCGGTGACCGAGGCCGGTGATATGATGCTGATCATCAAATTGCGGCCCAAGCATCCAGGCCAGGTTAAAACTGCCCTGATGGCAGCGCTCTCCGGCCCCTATCTCCATCCGAAGCTCGCCATAGCCGTCGACGAAGACATCGATGCTAACGACCTCCGCCAAGTCGCTTGGTCGATGACGACGCGCGTTCATGCCGAGCGCGATGTTACGATGATCCCTGAAACCCGTGTCTTCTCACTCGACAACATCTCCCCCACCGCCCCCGGTATGGGCAGCTTCGCCCGCGTCGGTACTAAATGGCTGATCGACGCCACCATCCCGGCGCATTTATCAGAAGCCGAGCGCTATAATTTCGAGCCGGCCTTTCCGAAGAATTTTGAGAATGTGAATTTGAAAGATTATTTGCCTTAGGTGGAATCGTACAGAGAACCCACCCCGCCAACACGTCTTTCACTTTGATAAGCGTCAATGTCCGTTAGATTAATAAGTGATACTTTGCTGGTCGACTTTAAGTGAGGAGAGCGAACATGAAAATCCGATTTTTTCCTATTCAATTAGTTGGTTTCCTGGGTCTCTTGATATCCACCAATGCCTGGGCTGTTGGCTATGGCAGAGGCGAATGGAGTGGACATATGTGGGGACCCGGTATGATATTTGGTCCACTGATGATGATAGGTTTTATTGTCCTAATTATTTATCTGATCGTGCTATTCACCCGGCGGATAACTGGCTCTTCTCCTGGGCATTCAGGCCCAGCCCATCAATCAGCCCAAGACATATTGAGCGAGCGATTTGCCAAGGGTGAAATCGACAAAGACGAGTATCTTGAGCGAAAGCAGGTACTCTCTTCCTAAGAATTCAAGTTAGGTCGTGATGCCCCAAGCTTTATCCTGCCAGTACGTCCTTCACCTTGACGGCAAGTTCCTGGAGGCTGAACGGTTTGGGCAGGAAGTTGATCGAGCTGTCTTCGCTGATTTCGCCCGGGATCGCATCTTCGGCATAGCCCGACATCAGGATCACTTTCATATCAGGCAGCTCTTCAAGGATCAGGCGCACCAGAGTGTGGCCATCCATACCGGGCATCATGACATCGGTTAAGATGAGATCGATCGGGTCACCAAATTCATTGATAACATCAAGCGCGTGTTCGCCGTCATTGGCTTCCAATACCCGGTAGCCTTTGTTTCTAAGTGCCCGCGCGCCAAATAGCCGGACCGCGTCTTCATCTTCAACCAGCAAAACAGTCCCGGCGCCGGTCAGATCAGCTTCATCGATAATTTCATTGGCATAGCCGTGGCTGACGAACTCTGCCTCAGCCGCGCTAAAGGCCGGCAGATAAATCGAGAATGTTGTGCCTTCGCCAAGGGCCGAATCGACAAATATATAGCCCTCAGATTGGCGAATGATACCATAGACGGTCGAAAGCCCGAGCCCGGTTCCTTCGCCGACGCCCTTGGTCGAGAAGAACGGCTCAAAGATGCGTCCGATGTCTTCTTTGGCAATGCCCGACCCGGTATCTACAACATTGATCAATATATACTCACCCGCCGGCATCACTTCATGACCGCGCTGAATGGACGTCTCAACCGTCACCCGCTCGGTCGAGACATTGATCACGCCACCGCCCGGCATCGCATCCCGGGCATTGACCGCAAGATTGATTACAACTTGATCAAACTGGCCGGGATCGGTCCGGATGAGATCAACGTCCTCGCCGTGATTGAGCTCGAGCTCGATATTCTCACCAATCAAGCGCCGGAGCAGATTGGAGAGATCATTGAGCGCATCGGTGATGGCAAAGACTTTTGGCTGTAGGGTTTGTCGCCTCGAGAATGCCAAGAGCTGCCGAACCAGATTTCCAGCCCGATTGGTGTTCTGTTTGATCTGCATGATATCGGCGAAAGACGGATCATCGGGCCCATGGCGATCCAGCAACAGATCACAAAAGCCCCCCATCGCGGTCAATAGATTGTTGAAATCATGCGCCACACCACCGGCTAATTGTCCGACGGCCTGCATTTTTTGCGCTTGGTTAAACTGAACTTCGAGGTTTTTTTGCTCGGTTGTATCAATCACGTGCATGACGAGGCCGGTGACATCGCCTTCATCATCGGTGATGCGGCTGACATAAAGCGACGCCGTCAGCTCGCGCTCCCCACCGGCCGGCATTCTGACATCCAACAAGGTTGCTGGCATGATACCCATAACGACTTTGGAGAGCTGTGCATCGGCATCGCTGCGATCTTCTTTATTGATCCGTTCAGATAGAGGCCGGGCAACGACACCATCCCGGTGCAGTCCCAAAAGCTTGAGGAAGGCGCGGTTGCAATCGACGACCTCGCCTTGTAGATCGAGCATGACGATACCTACCGGCGCATCGGAAAACAGCCAGGGCAGGCGCCGCAGCAAAGCACCGCCCGTACCATCATCGACGACAGGCGTAAAAGGCTCACGCAGCACGATCGAGCGGCTATATTCGAAATGACCGGCGGTTGTTTCTTTTTGCGACTGGATAAGATAGGCCGGAAAATCACGGCCTTCTGTTGTCCTGAGGACAAGGCCGCCATGCATGCCGCTGGCGTCGGTTTCCACCGTTTCTTCAGTATTCGCCTCAGGTGATACAAATTCAATGAAGCCTGGAAGCTCGCTGACATTTCTATCCTGCCTCACACCGAGCCAGTCTCTCATAACAGCGTTTAGATAGCGCAAATTGCCGTTTTCATCGGCCGAGAAAAAGCCGACCGGCAATTGGTCCAGCAAATCGCCCATAAATTGCTCTTCGTGCAAACGCTCAACGTCATGGGAGCGCTTTGACGTGACATCCTCCACCCGCCAAAGCGCCAAATCTCTCAACGCCTCAACCGGCTCGACCGCCAATCTCCAGGAATGAACGACGGGGCCCACCGGCTCGAAAACCAATTCTCCCTCATCGCGCTGACCTTCCCCGCAATTGGCATATATGCGCGCAAACACGGCTTCTGAATTTGCATCAAGTAATTTCTCAATGCCTTCAATACTCGCTGGACCAATTAGTTTTTGCGGCTCCACTTTTTCATAGCACAGGCGAAATGCTTCATTGTCAAAGATGATGCGTTGGCGGGCATCGGTCAGGAACAAAGCTTCTTGTGAAGCGGCCAGGGTTTCAAACAAAGAAGCTCGGGCCCGCCGGCGTTCCGCTGCCCGGCCAAATTTCCACGCCGTGAGTATCGAAAATAGGAGAGTCAAAAGTGCAAAGACACCGCCCGAAACTTCGAAACCGGCTTCGGCGTCAGTCGAGTTATCAGACGATCCTAAGCCCGGAATAAGCAAAGCCAGGGCCACGGCACCAAACACAACTGCCAACACCAAATTGAAAGAAGGCGAAAGCAGGAGAGCCCACCCACCGCGAGCCATTTTGGCGATTAATTCGCTAACTTTGGTGTATGTTAGTTTCAATACGCCCTCGTCACACCAACTCAATATAAATGGATTTAAATCCAATTTTCTTCAGGCATTCATTGCGCGATTCGGCCCTGATCAGCAACCTTCTATTTTATTTAATTTAAGATCGGGCCTGCCTTATCTTCATTCTCTTGGTTTTGCGCATCGCCCGCTTGATCTGCTGCCTGTTTGGCCGCCTGATCAGCCGCCGCCTGATCCATTTGCGCCATTTTACCCTTAAGACGGAAGACATAGCCAATAACTTCGGCAACTGCATGAAAATGCTCGGCCGGGATTTCTTCATCAATCTCAACACCGGCATAAAGTGCTCGTGCCAGAGGTGGGTTTTCAACAATTGGAATATCGTTTTCCTCGGCGACTTCACGAATGCGCCGGGCGAGATCATCGACACCTTTACCGACCAATACTGGCGCCGGCATGGTATCCATATCGTATTTTAGTGCGATGGCGTAATGCGTTGGGTTGGTAATAATCACATCGGCTTTGCCAATGGCCTGCATCATACGTTCGCGCTGACGCTCCATACGCAAGGCTGCCATACGCTGTTTGATCTTGGGGTCACCGTCTTGTTGTTTGCGCTCATCTTTGACCTCTTGCTTGGTCATTTTGAGTTTTTCGGTGTGATCCCATTTTTGGTAAGCAAAATCAATCGCTGCAATCACGGTCATGATCATGACCGTGACAACCAGCATAACCAGGGCAATTTTTTTGACGCGATCGAGCGTGTGCAGCAAATCAAAGGCCGGCAACAATTCGACATCGTTCAACATGGGGGCGACGAGAAAAAACACCACTGTGCCGACGATACCAAGTTTAACGATACCTTTGAATGCCTCGACCAACGGACGAACACCAAAAAATTTCTTAATACCCTTATGTGGCGAGAATTTACTTAAACTGATTTGGAATTTTTCTGCTGAAACCGTCCAGCCGACTTGCAAAATCTGCATCGCCACGCCGACAGCGAGAAAGGTTAGCATGAGGGGTAGAATGACGATACCAATATCGAGGATCACTTCTTTAAATAGGTTTTGAAAATCCTCGGGCGACACCGAAAACGCGTGCGCTTTTTCAATAAAGTTACGATTTACCTTCGCGACATGTGCCATAATTGATGGGATAACCGACCCGATCAAAAGCGTAATTGTAAGCAAAATAGCCCAGCTTTGAATCTCCTGAGATTGCGCCACCTGACCTTTGCCCTTGGCATCAGTGAGCCGTTTTCCGGTGGGTTCTTCGGATTTTTCGCCATCTGAATCGTCGGCCATAGCTCTCTCCTTTCCCTAAGACCCGACGAATGGCTGCAGGTTCTCTTGCACGTGACGCATGAAAACAACCATTATTCCGCCAAAAGATAAAGCCAGCACCACGATCGAAATCACGATCTGCAAAGGCATGGCCACGAAAAATATAGGTATTTGCGGGGCCAACCGCGTCAACACGCCGAGCCCCATATAATAGGCGAGCGAGACGACCAGGAACGGCGAGGCCAGCTGAACACCAAGCGCAAACGTGTCGGCAATTTGACGCGCCAACATATGAACCATATCGCCAATATTTGGTGCAACCCCTGGCTGGAAAAGCGTATAACTCTCGACCATCGCCTCAATAAGTAGGTGATGCATGTTGGTAACAAATAACAGCAAGGTCGCGACGGTTCCCATAAAGCCGGCAACGACCGCACTCTGCTGTTCAACCACCGGATCATAGACCATGGTATTGGCCATCGCAGACACAAAAGAAATCACCGTTCCAGCCGTCTGTGTCGCCGCAAACATGGCGCGCACAATTAAGCCTAAAAAGGCTCCCGCCAGTATCTCACCCATTATGATGAGCCCCAAACCAACTGGTGTTTGGGGCATTGCCGGCAAAACATCTACTAATATGGGCGTTAGGATAAAAGAGATCGCCAAAGCCAGAAACAACCGGCTTCTGGCAAAGATACGGGTACTGCCGAGCCCTGGAATAAACATCAAAACTGTGCCGATCCGGGCGAAGATAAGAATGAACACGAAGGCATTGAGCTCGAGAAATTCCTCCAGCATGGCGCTAACTCAACGCCCCGATGCGATCATAGAGCGATCTGGTAAACTCCAAGATGGCGGTAATCATAAAAGGCATAAAAACGATAACCGCGCCAAAAATAATAATAATTTTCGGCACGAATGTAAGGGTCATTTCCTGAATGGAGGTCAGGGTCTGAAACACGGCGATAATCAGGCCAACGATAAGTCCGGCCGCCATAATTGGTCCGCCAGTTTTCAATATGACGATGAAGACCTCGCGTGATACTTCCAGGACTGCGGTTTGATCCATTAGGCGCGCCTGCCTTTAAAGCGGCATGCGCAAGATTTCGCGGTAAGCTTCCAGGACTTTGTCTCGAACCGCAACCACCGTGTTGAGCGTCGTCTCCGCTTCCGCGACCGCAATAACGACCTGATCGATATTCGCCTTACCGGCAGCAGCAGCGGCTGAAAGCTGTTCGCTCATAGTGTTTTTATCGACCGCGTTCTGGGCAAAATTCTTTACCATTGTGGAGAAATCATTGGCCGAACTCGAGCCCGTACCTCCGATACCACCCAAGCCGGCTCCGTCACCCTCGCCGGTCCGGCCAACCGCTGATTTATAGGCACTTATCGCATTGGCTAATTCTATCGCCATTTCGCTCTCCTTTTAGATACTTTTCACGCCGCTTTTTTTAGCGGAGATATTTTTTGTCTATTTTGGCTTAACGCAGCAGTTCGAGTGTTTTATTCAACATGGCCCGGCTGGTGCGAATAGCGCTTAAATTTGCTTCGTAGGAACGCTGGGCTTCCCGCATATCCATCATCTCAACCAATTTGTTGATATTGGGGGCAAGCACATAGCCTTGTTTATCCGCCGCCGGGTGGTTCGGGTCATATTTTTTGACAAAGTCACTACGATCTTTGCCGATCCGGCTGACCTCAACGAGCTTCATGTCCAGATCCCGATCCAGGGCGTTCTTAAACGTGATCGTTTTGCGCTGGTAGGGATTTTGCCCAGGCTCCGTCGGCAAGGAATCCGAGTTGGCAATATTTTGCGAAATAACGCGCAGGCGCTCACCCTGCACTTTCATACCAGCAGCAGAAATTCGAAATGAGGAAATTAAATCATCAGCCATTTTTTTCTTATCCTAGCTTAAATTTTGAACTACCTACCGCGCACCACAGCTTTGATCATGGACAGATGCTTGCGGTAAAGCCCCACCATGGTCGAATGCTGAACGGCAGCTTCGTTCATTTTGACCATCTGCTCTTCAAGAATGACCGAGTTACCATCGGGAGCCGTTTCATACGGCCTTCTGTCGACAGTCGCAGCGGCACTCGCGCTGGATCCGCCGCCGCCGGTGATATGCATGGGGTGGGTCACGCGCATGGACATGCCCCCCCCATTTGCATTTTTTGGCGCATGTGCGCGGAGCGCTTTTTTGAAGTCAAATTCTTCAATATCACGCGCCCGATATTGGGGCGTATCCGCATTTGCAATATTTTGAGAGATCACCTGCTGGCGCTGGCCGACCCAGTTCAGGCGTCCTTTGAGCATCCCAAACATAGGGAGATTGGTAATATCCATTTCACATCCACCAGTTCTGCGCCATTTTGGCGCGTTTTGAGCTTTTGCCCATTTTGATTTAACTAGGCAAATTATGCCTAGCGGGTTTTAAGAAATGGTAAAGGCGGACGTTAATAGTTATTCAAGCCCCAATCTCTCCCGGCCGATCCGCGTCGCGGCCTCTCGGCGGCGGGTGGCGAGGTCAGCGCCGCGTTCGGTTTGCAGCGCCACCATCTCAGGGTCGGCGGTCTCGATGGAGCCGCCGTTGAAGGGTGGGTCGGGGTCGTATTCAATGCCAAGTTGGATCGCTTTGGCCGCTTGCTCGCCGTTCAAACGGGCGATGAGTGTGAGGGCGAAATCGATGCCGGCGGTGACGCCAGCGCCGGTGATGATATTGCCGTCTTCGACGACGCGCTCGCGCACGGGCTCAGCCCCCATCAGCGCCAATTGATCAACCACGCTCCAATGCGAGGTGGCGCGCTTACCGATCAACAGCCCCGCTGCCGCCAATACCAGCGAGCCGGTACAAACGGAGGTTATGTATGTGGCCTCGTTGCCCGCACGTTTTACAAAGTCGATCAACGGCGCGTCATCCATTGCCTGCAACTGACCGGGCCCGCCCGGAATAAACAACACATCGGGCAACTCATAGTCATCGAAGGTCGCCGTTGGCATGAGCACTAAGCCGGATATCGAGGCCACCGGCTCAATCCGATGCCATAAAAGATCAACGTCAATATTTGGCGGGAAGCTCAGGACTTCATGGGGACCGGTTAAATCGAGCTGAGTTAAATTCGGAAAAAGGACCATCCCTACTCTAATTTTTTGATCTTGATTGGGCATTCTGCGCTCCCCTTTGCTGGTTTTTATCGCCGGAATCGTCTTTGAGCCTCGTTATATCATAGGTGACCCGAAAAACATGAGGCAAATCACGGGAAATTAACGGGTTTGGGAGACAAAGTATGCAGATCAAACATATTGCGGCACTTCTCGTTCTACCTTTCACAGTAGGGATTGCAGAGACCTCCAGTTTTGCTACGGAAATAGGCAGAGATCGGGGGATATCGGTTGAACCACGACCAAGTGCAATCCGCCTTCAGCCGATTTCAAAGCCTCAATATACCGCATCCTTCGCGCTGGTTATCGGCATTGATAACTACACCAAGGGATGGCCCAAGTTGCACAATGCCGTCAAAGATGCGGAGTTGATTGCCGGCGAGATGGCCCGGCGCGGCTTTAAGGTGACGCTGCGCCTCAACCCCAACTCACAGCAGCTCAAGCAAGCCTTCGAGAAATTTTATGCCACCAAGGGCGCTGATCCCAAGGCGCGATTGTTTGTCTGGTATGCCGGTCATGGCCACACGCTCAAAGGCGAAGGCTATCTCGTGCCGGCAGACGCACCCGTGCCCGATTGGGCTGAGCGTCGGCTGGTTGATTTTAAACTCAAAGCCCTCAACATGCGGCGCTTTGGCGAGTATGTCCGACTGTCTTCATCCAAGCACAGCTTTACCGTCTTTGATTCGTGCTTCGGCGGCGCTGTATTTGGCGCAACGTCTGGCCACACACCGATCGCCCGACTTGAGGGCACGCCGCCGCCCATCGGCCAGTTTTTAACGGCTGGAACCCGCCATCAGAAAGTTGCCGATGACGGAGGCTTCCGGCGTCTCTTTATTCGGGCTCTCAAGGGTCAGGCGCCTGCCGACCGAAATCACGATGGTTTTCTAACCTCGGGAGAGCTCGGCAGCTTTATGTCTGAGCGTTACGCTGAAATCACCAAGGGTCGGCAAACACCCAATGCCACAACCGGCGGAGCCACCACTTTTGCCTTCCGTCTGCTGCCGCCAAAACCTCTTCACATAGTTGCCGTTAAACCCGTTGATGTCTGGACCTATGACAAAGGTTCGTTTGAGCGGATTATTTTTGATTGGCCGAAGAAAGTCGCTTATCGGCTTGAGCGCAAGAACGATCACACCCGCCTCACCTTTGAAGCGCCGGCCAAGCTAAAAATATCGCCCTTGCAGGACAACAAGCTGAGAAACATCGCCGATGCCTCGTTTTATCGTAGCGCTTCTAAGACCATTCTAACTCTTGATATACCGTCCGACCGCTATGTGCATGATTTTGTCACCGACAATCAGATCGTCCTTGATGTGGTTAATCCGCAAATCACAGAGACCCGGCAAAATCCGGTTCAACTTGCAAGCTATCCGGTACCACAGCCACAGCCCCAAATCGTGACCCGATCCCAGACCCGATCCCTGCCCGACATCTTCACCAGCACCGCCCGCATTCTCCAAAGCCTGCAACCCCGCCCCCAATATAAAGTGGTGCCGCGAGTGCGCTATCGCGAGGTCCACATCATTCGCAAACATTCACGATGGCAGTCAAAGCGACGCCATCAGGAGCGCCGCTTTCGCCGGCATCAGCGGCGCTAGGTCACAAATCTATCTAGTTCGCCCCCCGAACAAACCCAATATTTCCAATAGCTTGATGGGAAATGGCGTGCTAAAACGCGGCCAAACTTAATATCCATACCTACGTATCATCTGGAGCCTATCTACCGTGCCTAAACCTGAGCGCCAAATAAATAAAATTCTCGTCGCCAATCGAAGTGAAATTGCCATCCGTATTATGCGGGCGGCAACCGAACTTGGCATATCTACTGTCGCGATTTATTCCCGGGAAGATCGCTTTGCGCTGCATCGCTATAAGGCGGATGAAAGCTATTTGGTCGGTGAAGGCAAAGGTCCGATCGAAGCTTATCTCGATATCGAAGATATTATCCGAACTGCGGTTGAGGCGGATGTTGATGCGATCCATCCAGGCTACGGCTTTTTGTCGGAGAATCCCGATTTTGCCGACGCGGTTGTTGAAGCGGGCCTGATCTTTGTCGGCCCGACCGGCGACACCATGCGAAGCCTCGGCAGTAAAGTTGCGGCTCGTGCCTTGGCACTAGAAGCGGGCGTGCCAGTCATGCCGGCAACCGACCCTCTACCGGTGCTCCCCGGCGGCGAGGCTGAGATCACGAAGCTTGCCGAGGACATTGGCTATCCGGTCATGTGTAAAGCAACCTGGGGCGGCGGTGGCCGGGGTATGCGGGTGATTGAGACAGCCAAGGATTTGCTGAGCCTGGTTGAGCAGGCAAGCCGGGAAGCCGCAGCGGCTTTCGGTAATGGAGAAGTTTATCTTGAAAAACTCGTTCGCAATGCGCGCCATGTCGAAGTTCAGGTCATGGGTGATCTCTATGGCAATATCGTCCATATGTTTGAGCGCGACTGCTCGGTCCAGCGCCGCCATCAAAAGGTCGTTGAGCGAGCACCGGCTGTCTTCTTAGATGATGAGGCCCGCAGCTTTCTCTGCGAGCAAGGTATCAAAATCGCCAAGACCGCTGATTATCAATGCGCGGGCACGGTTGAATTTTTACAAGACGCCGATAGCGGTGAAGTTTATTTCATCGAAGTAAATCCCCGCATTCAGGTTGAGCACACGGTGACCGATTGGGTGACCGGCATTGATCTTGTTCAGGCGCAAATTCGTATTGCGGCGGGCGGTAAAATCGGCGATCTCGAAAGCTCCGGTGTTCCAGCCCAGGAAGATATTCGGCTTTATGGTCATGCCATTCAGTGCCGGGTCACAACCGAGGATCCTGAAAATAATTTCACGCCCGATTATGGCCGCCTGTCGGCCTATCGGAGTGCGTCGGGATTTGGTATTCGCCTGGATGCGGGCACGGCCTTTGCGGGGGCGCTGATCACGCGCTATTACGACTCGCTATTGGTCAAAGTCACCAGCTGGGCACCAGATGCAAAAAGCGCCACTAATCGAATGGACCGCGCGCTCAGAGAGTTTCGTATTAGGGGCGTCACCACCAATCTGCGCTTTCTCGAAACGCTGATCAATCATCCGAAGTTTTTGGCGGCCGATTACACGACCAACTTTATCGATCAGACACCAGAGCTGTTTGAGTTTCCTGAGCGCCGCGACCGGGCCTCCCGCCTACTGAACTTTGTCGGCGACGTCATCGTTAACGGCAATCCGGAAGTCAAAGGTCATGCCCTACCCGCTCATGCGACCCAGCCCCATGCACGCAAATTCGGCAAAGCTGAGGTTAAGCCCGGTACCAAGCAATTGCTCGATGATCTTGGCCCGGAGAAATTCTCGCAGTGGATGCTCGATCAAAAGCGTGTGCTGATCACCGACACAACAATGCGGGATGCCCACCAGTCTTTGTTAGCGACGCGGGTGCGCTCAAAGGACCTCGTCGATATCGCGCCAACTTACGCGCATCTCTTGCCAGAAATGTTCTCGATGGAATGCTGGGGCGGCGCGACATTTGATGTTGCAATGCGGTTTCTCAATGAATGTCCGTGGGAGCGCTTGAGCGACCTCCGTGAAGCCATGCCGAACTTGCTGACGCAAATGTTGCTGCGCTCGGCCAATGGCGTTGGCTATGCAAACTATCCAGACAATGTCGTGCGCTTCTTTGTCAAAGAATGCGCCGATAACGGCATGGATTTATTCCGCGTCTTTGATGCCCTCAACTGGGTTGAGAACATGCGGGTGGCCATTGATGCAGTCAGAGAGACCGATCGGTTGTGTGAAGCAGCAATTTGCTACACCGGCGACATCACTGACCCCAATCGCACAAAATATGATCTCAAATATTATGTGAATTTAGCGAAAGAACTGAAAGATGCCGGCGCCCACATTCTAGGCATCAAGGATATGGCGGGGCTTTGTAAGCCAGACGCGGCTCGCATTTTGGTCAAAGCCTTAAAAGAAGAGACCGGTCTGCCGATCCATTTTCACACCCACGACACCAGCGGCATTTCTGCGGCAAGCGTGCTGGCGGCTGTCGAAGCTGGTGCCGATGCGGTAGATGCAGCGATTGATTCGATGTCCTGTCTAACCTCTCAGCCCAATCTCGGCTCAATTGTCGAAGCGCTTAAAAATACCGAACGCGATACGGGGCTGGATACCGAAGCACTGCGCCAAGTCTCGACCTATTGGGAGCATGTTCGCTCGCTCTATTCGAGTTTCGAAGCTGATTTCCGCTCAGGTGCCTCGGATGTTTATTTGCACGAAATTCCCGGCGGCCAATACACCAACCTTCGCCAGCAAGCCCGCTCAATGGGCATTGACCGGCGCTGGCCCGAAGTTGCCAACACTTATGCCAAAGTAAACCAGATGTTCGGCGATGTCGTCAAAGTGACGCCGTCTTCCAAGGTGGTTGGTGACTTGACCTTGCTGATGATTACGTCAGATATTTCGCCGGAAGATGTGCTCGACCCGGAGAAAGAGATCGCCTTCCCGGAATCGGTTATACAATTTTTCCGGGGCGAGCTTGGCCAGCCTTATGGCGGCTTCCCGGAAGCGCTGCAAAAGAAAATTCTTAAAGGCGATGAGCCTATCACGGTCCGGCCCGGCTCGGTGATGGAAGATATCGATCTCAAAGCGTCTAAAGCCGATGTCGAAAAAACCGTTGGCCGCGACATCAGTGACCCGGAATTTGCTTCGTACCTTATGTACCCGCAGGTCTTTACGGATTATGCCGCGCATCTCGAAGAATTTGGTGATGTCAGCAAAGTGCCGACGGCTGCCTATTTCTACGGCATGGAACCCGGCGAAGAGATTGCCATTGAGATGGAGCGCGGCAAAACCCTGGCGCTGCGTCTGCTCGCACTTGGCGATGCAGGTGAAGACGGCAAACGCACCGTTTTCTTTGAGCTCAATGGTCAGCCACGCTCTGTCCGCATCGACGACCACTCTCAAGAATCAACCCGGCCCACCAACCGCATCGCGGAAGCCACCAATCCCAACCATGTCGGTGCGCCGATGCCGGGCATTGTCTCCAGTGTCATCGCCGAGCCCGGTAAAAAAGTGCTGCAAGGCGATACCATGCTGTCCATCGAAGCGATGAAAATGGAAACTGCCGTCAATGCCGAGCGCGACGGGGTAATCGCCGAAGTGGTGGTCGAGATTGGCAGCCAGATTGGGGCGAAAGATCTGCTGGTTGTTTTCGAGGACTAGATTTTTCTGGCCGTCTGCTGAATGAGTTGTCGCATCCATCGGTGAAGCGGCCGATCATCGTCACGTTGGTGCCACACCTGATAAATGCTTAGCGGCTCAACTGCAATTGGGGATGGCACCCTAGAGAAATCCCGCATGAACGTCGATTTCAAAGTCTCCGGCAATATCGCAATAACGTCCGTGCCCTTCATTAACTCAGGCAATCCCGCAAAATTCGGCACCTGCAAGGTAACCCGTCGATGCTTGCCTTGAAGCGCTAATATTTGATCGATTGGATTAATATCGACCGCGCCAAAAACAATTCGAGCATGGCGACGCGACAAATAATCTTCGAGCGTTTTAGGTGCGGACGTAACGTCGGGATCATAGAAACAGACAAATTTATCGGTGAAGATTTTTTGCTGCTTAAATTCACTTCCCTCAGGCAATAACGGTGTCACAACAAGGTCACATTCTTCATTGCGCAATACGGCCGCGGCATCAATGCCAGATTGAATGACACGAAAATTGAGCTCGGGAGCCTCCGCAGTTATTTGCGCATAAACCGGTCCCAAAAGCGTCCCCCAGTAAATGTCATTTGCGGCGACAACAAATTGGCCGCTTACGGTCGCGAGATCAAATTTTCTTTGTTCAGATAAAGAGCGCATGTCACGCAATAAAAGGCGCACCTCGTCGATGATGGCGTCCGCATTGTGGGTCGGCGTAATCCCCCGCCCGGCTCTAACGAAAAGCGGATCACCCATGATCGTCCTGAGCTTTTCAAGACCGTGGCTAACGGCGGATTGGGTAATTCCAAGACGTTCTGCGGCCTTAGTGACCGACCCCTCATCATAGACGAGGACAAACATGCGTAGAATGCGGCCATCAATATCTAAATAATCTATTTTATTCATGAATATTATGAATTCTCATTAGTTGACCTAATCAATAAATACACCATACTGAGGACAATTCAAAATTAAATTATTAGCGAGGCTAAACATGTGTACGCCATATACGGTCCATCCGGATCTCAAAGAACACGATGCAAAAATGATTCAAAAAGTCATTACGATTAATGACAACATCCACATGGCTTACGCCTACTCACCTTCAAACGCGACTTTGATCGAGGGTGATGACGGCTGCATTTTGATCGATACATTACCGACGATCGAATTCGCCGAACCCGTGGTCGAAGAATTTAAAAAAATTACGGATAAACCGATTAAGGCCATCATCTACACCCATGTTCACCCAGACCACATCAGCGGCGTGCGCGCTTTTGTCGATGAAGAAGATGTCAAAGCCGGCAAGGTGGAGATTATTGCCCTTGATGACCTTGTGCCGTCACTGGTGCGGGACAGCGGTGTGCTTGCTCCTGTCCTCGCGCGTCGGGCCATGTATACCTTTGGCTTTCAGCTTCCCTTGAATGACCAAGGCAATGTGAGCACGGGGTGCGGCCCGGCAAATGTTCCCGGGCGCCGTAGTTTCATCGCACCGACAAAAACTTTCAGCAAGCAACTCGATATTGAGATTTGCGGTGTCAAACTTCAGCTTCTCCACGTCCCTAGCGAGACCGATGATCAGGTTGTTGTTTGGTTGCCAGAAGACAAATTACTGATCTCGGCCGATGTGCTGCAAGGTCAGACGTTTCCCAATATTTATGCTTTGCGTGGCACCTCCTTTCGCGACCCCATGACCTGGGTGGATGGCATTGACCGCCTGCGTCGGATGGAACCTGATACTTTGATCCCTCACCATGGCCCACCCGTTGAAGGCGCCGCTGAAGTTGAAGATGTTTTAACGGCCTATCGCGATTCCATGCAGTATCTGCATGATCAAACTGTCCGGCGCATGAACCAAGGTTACGCGCCCGATGAGATCATGGAAGAAATTACCATGCCGGCGCATCTCGCAGAGCATGAATGGTTGGGCGAATATTACGGCAGCTATAAACATTCCGCCCCGGCGATTTATGGTGGTTATGTCGGCTGGTTTGATGGCGATCCGGTTACACTTGATCCAAAACCAAGAACCGAGCGCGCACAAAGTTACGTTGAACTTATGGGCGGCCGAGACCAGGTGCTGGCCAAAGCCAAAGAAGCATTCCACGACGGCGACTTTCAATGGGCCGCCGAGATTGCGACTTGGAACGTCAAAGCCGATACGTCGGACACGGAATCCAAGCAGCTCAAAGCCGATGCACTCCGCCAATGGGGTTATGCTCAAAAGAACATTAATTGGCGCAACTGGGCACTCACCACGGCGTTGGAGTTGGAAGATGCCCTAACGCCGCCGAAGGGAATGCCGTTTGGTGGACCGGATTCATTGCGCAACTTCCCAAGCAAATCTTTGTTGAAGTTGTTAACCGTGCGTCTCAAAGCTGAAGACGCAATGGAATTGCATCGTACGGTCACTTTTAATATCACGGATACCGATGAAGCTTGCGCGTTGGAAATTCGAAAAGGCGTCTGCCAGTTCCATCCAGACGCCTCGAAATCGCAGG
The DNA here is from genome assembly GCA_018649725.1 of Rhodospirillaceae bacterium. GTDB lineage: Bacteria > Pseudomonadota > Alphaproteobacteria > Rhodospirillales > UBA2165 > TMED23. The sequence goes on from JABIHH010000087.1 coordinate 66,170, forward strand.
ATATAGCTCTGCATTTCGATCGAGCGTTCCTCATCAAATTATTCTTAGGCCAAACCAGCTATGCAGATGGTATTGCCGCAGGTGAAGTTTCGATTGACGGCAGCGAACAAGAGTTTAGCGAGTTCATTTCGCTCTTTGAGCAGCCGAGTATGGATATGGCGATCACGGTACGATGAATAAGGCGCGTCCTTGAAAAAGCAGGCGTGCCGGAAGGCTAGATAATATTACAAATTAAAATGGGCTTACTCAGTGGGAAGCGCGAATAATTCGTGCTCACCCTCAAGGCCTTTCAATTCGAATTGACCAACCGACCTTAATTTTCCAGGAAAGGTATCGGCAAAAGTCGATGAAATAAGCACCGGCTCTCTAAGCTCTTTAGTCATGCTTTCGATGCGCGCGGCCTCATTGGCGGCTGAACCGATGACCGTAAATTCAAGCCGTTCAGGTATACCGATATTGCCGTAGGTCACATCACCCAGGTGCAATCCAATACCGTAGCCCAAGGGCGGCAAGTCACTATGCTCAACGTTGACCGTATTTATTCGCTCGGAAATCAACCCCGTCGCCTTAATCGCCCGGCGGCAGGCCTCTAACGCTCCGGTGGCATTCTCCCAAGATTTTGTTGTCTCACCGGCAATAGGGAAAATTGCCAGAACAGCATCGCCAATAAAACGAAGAACTTCACCTTCATTTTCGATAATAGCCCCGGCCATGCAATGGAAGAAGCGATTGAGATGGAGCAAATAAGTTTCTTGATCCATACTCTCTGACAGGGCTGTCGAATCCCTAAAATCACAGAACCAAATGATGGCATGGATATGCTCACCATCGCCGTGCTTAATCTGACCCTCAAGAACACGTCTTCCGGTTCTGCGGCCAAGATATGTTTCCAAAAGTGCAACCGAAGTTCTCTTCTGCGCATGAACTTCCAACAAACGTCCCAACATTGGCAGAATTTCATAAATTTGGCCAAGGTGAGAAGTTGAAAATCCGCCTTCAGCAAAGGACGTCATCGACATGACATTTATCTGGCCATCAGAAAAAGTAAACGGCATCGCTGCGTAATCTGTTGCACCTTCTTCATGAAGGTCTTTGCAAACTGGGTAATCTAATTTGGGGCTATCACCTTCCAAACGTCGTCGCACACCACCGGCTCCTTTAATAATGGGAGCAAACGGGCTGTCTGAAAATTTCGGCTGAGTTAAAATATCATGTGGCTCCAATATGACCTTAACTTCAGGATCATCTTCCCGCCACACCAGAACATTGGCAAATACTTGCGGATGGAGAGTCGGCATAATGACAGTCATACGGGATAATGGGTAATCATTACCGTGTAAAAATTTACAAAATTCGGAGATTAGTTGATCAGCAGACGGCGCCTTCCAAGCATCTTCCAGCAGCCAGCCCGCAAGAGTATTCGCATGCATGCTTTTTTGCTGATTATCCAAGAAAGCAACTTCTTCGTCGCCCTCATAAATGGCACTTACTTTGTTTTGATAAAATGAAACGTAGCCCCTTAATTGTTCGCCATCAGAATAAGGGTCTTCATACCCCCAAATTGCGTTTTCTGCGGTTTCCTCGCCAACCGTCAAAGTCCAATAACTAGCATTGCCTTTGAACGGGCAGTGGGTCTGATGATCGGTTTTTTCTAAATAGTCCATGATGACGTCATCGACCGGGAAGTAATACATCGGTGGTACGCGGGTTTCATAGACGATCAAAGCATTTGATGAATCGGCCACCCACGTGCCATTAAATTCAACTCTGACCCTCTCAGTGGCGGGTTCAAACCGAATTTCATAGTCTTTATCGTTACTGCTGGAATTACTCTCAACAGATTGATCGTCTGCCATTGCAAGGTTCCCGACATCTTTTTTTAGTATATCTTACAGATATAAAATTTATATCCCATGACTATCATATATTGGTCCTATCGTCTTTCTAATAATTTCAACTCGCAGCCTCTTGAAAACACCTTATCAAAACCAGAAAAAGACCTCGCTGAATAAAATCAACGAGGTCTCTCCTCTATCCCTGGGAAACCTGTCGGCTGGCAACAGGTCTCTCGGGCGCGGTGCGGCCTGCCAGGCTCGCGGTAATTCTCTTATTTACATCTTATCTTGGTGTCGTAACGAAACGGGCGTTTGGCCCAGGAGGGCTGGACGAAGATGCCGATCTCACCTCTGAGCGCCTTGCCGCGTTTGCGGATTTTAAACGTCGCTTGCTGCGAGTTCGCCAATTTCATGCGGCGCTTGGAGACCAAGGCATTGCCATCGGTACGGTGAATGCTGATGGCGGCCAGGCGCGGCCATTTATCACCAAGATTGGTCACCTGAAAGGTTGGCGTGTCACCATCACAGCGGGCGGTTACTTCGACGTCCAGCTTGGCTTCAACGATCGAGGCAATTTGATCCTCTTTTGAAATTGCAGGGCCATTAACTAGGCTCGCCTGATGAACGTTAGGATTTATCCGATCACCGCTAGAATTACCCGTGCCGTTTTGCGCCACTTGGCCGGAGAATTTATCCTTCAGGCAACGGGTTACAACCAGTCTCTCCTCAATCTGAATAATATGTTCTGCCAATTGCTTGCCGCGCAACCGAATGTCGCGGGATTTTACCAGCGCCGTTCCATTGCCGTCCAAGATGCCCTGCATCTTCTTTTTATAGTTTTCCCATTTTATAATATAGGGCGTCCAATCGCCGCTATATTTACGGTCAACATATCTGACGATTTTAACATGAGTGGTCTTCCACCAGATAACATCCGGTAGGGCCGGACAACTCGCGGCTTTGGCAGCGATAAGATCCGTAGAACTTTGCGCCAATACGGCTTGATTTGGAAGAGTTGTGACACCTGCAATTAGTGCCAAACCAATGAAACTATTTATCCTTCTGGACATGAGCTTTTCTCCACTCCTTACTCATTTCACGAGTAAAAAAAGATTAAATCTTGCTCACGCCCGTTTGGGCTTGCGTTTAGATGCTGAAATCCCTCAATCATCGTCACGCGGTCGGATTCTGTCGATAGTACGCAGAACCTCGCATTAATTGAGGATCATTAGACTCCCAAAGTGGTTAAAGTCGGGTTAAGAAGTTCGGCTTCAGATCAAAAAATTAAATTTTAACCCTTAAATTTTCACTCGAGGGTAAATTCGCCTGACATTATCCTCGAAGATCATTTTTTTCTCTTCGTCGGTCAAATGCGGCGTTGCGTCGATATAGCGCTTGGTATCGTCATAATAATTGCCCGTTTCAGGATCGATACCGCGCACTGCACCGACCATCTCTGAAGCAAAGAGGATATTCTTCGCTGGGATGACCCGGGACATGCAATCGATGCCAGCCTGATGATAGACGCAGGTATCGAAAAATACATTTTCCAGCAGATGATCATCCAAAAGCGGCTTTCCCATATCCTGTGCGAGGCCGCGATAGCGTCCCCAATGATACGGCACCGCGCCGCCGCCATGTGGGATGACAAATTTAAGCGTCGGGAAATCTTTGAAGAGATCACCGACGATAAGCTGCATGAAGGCCGTCGTATCAGCGGCGATATAATGCGCACCGGTATGGTGGAAGTTGGGATTGCACGAGCCACTAACATGGATCATTGCCGGCACATCAAGCTCACACATTTTTTCATAAAGCGGATACCACCATTTATCGGTGAGTGGCGGATCGCTCCACATGGCGCCTGAGGGATCTGGATTAAGGTTACAGCCAACAAAGCCAAGCTCGTTCACACAGCGCTCAAGCTCGGCAATGCTTTCTTTAGGCTCAACACCGGGATATTGCGGCAATGCACAGACGCCAATGAAGTTCTCCGGGAATAGGCCAACCACCCTGGCCACCACATCATTAGAAAGCGACGTCCATTCAACTGAAGTATCATGGGTCCCCAAATGGTGCCCCATACCAACGGCCCGAGGGGAAATGATGGTGACATCCATGCCGCGTTCGATTTGCAAGCGGCGTTGGTTCTGCTCAATGGTTTCGCGAATTTCATCATCCGTCATGATCAGTTCATGAGCGGTTGGTTTCCAATTGCCCTCTTCCGCCATCTTGAGCTGAGCATTACGCCAATCGTCATATTTCTTGGGAGCTGTCGTATAGTGACCGTGACAATCGATAATCATTTTCTCAAATCCTCTTTATCTTTTAAACGCGATTTGTAAGCTCAAGACCTTTCTCAAGGCCATCATAAGAACGAGTTGGGCCAGACATGATGAAACGATACCCTTCATCTAACAGGCGCTGCATATTACCAGCATTGGCATGGGGGTGGCCGACGACGACATTGTGCTCTTTGCAGGTCGCGACGATTTCCGCCATCGCCTCCAATAGAACGGGATGATCATATTGACGAGGAAAGCCAAGTTCCTGACCAAGATCCCCTTCACCGATTAAGACCGCCCCAATGCCCGGCACATTTTTAAGCATCTCGGGTAAATTCTTAATACCGGCGGTGTCCTCAATTTGAATGATGACAAAAATCTCGCCCTTGGGATCAAGCGGCCAGACATCTGCCTTGGCATAATAGTCTTGCTGGCTGAGCCCCCAATAGCGGCACGCCCGGGTCGGACCATCGCCCCGAATGCCTTGCGGCTCAAAATTCGGCTTATCACTGAGCCGGGGATAGCGGCACGCGGCAACTGCATTATAAGCTTCTTCAACCGTCGAGATATGCGGCCAGACAACGCCGTAGACACCGCTATCTAAAGCCTGCTTGGCATGCCACTGCCCCTTCTCGACACCATTTACCGGCACGCGGACCAAAGGTGTGACGGCAGGGGCAAGTGAGTCGGAACTGGCAATTTGCTGACGGTTTAATAAATACTGTAAGGAGTCAGAGAGCGCTGCTGCATCCCAGGGGTTATGCTCCCCTTCGAAAACGACGCCGTCATATTTGCTGGTCGAAAAGGCGGTTGCTGCATTAATGTCCATCGACAAAAATGACGAGAACGCCACGCCGCCTGTCTCCAAAGCCCTCACAATTCCATTTAATCTCGGGATGTCTCCCACAGCACCCTCCCAAAGTGGCTCTTTTGGAGAGTAATTATCCTGGGTTATCGAGAGAAGACAACACTCAATTTGGGCGAGATTTCAATAAGTGGAATAAAGCTGGTTAAAAGCTAAATCAGCCCGCGAGTTTGATCCGCGTGTGAATTTGACCAAATGGCGTTTCAAAATCATGCTTGGTTTGACGCGCGAACTCAAAATTTGAACGCTCATGGATGACAATGAGATCCGGGCACCACTCGGCGATCAGCTTCACCGCAGCTTGCGAATGATTTGGCGTTGCTGTCGCCATAACGGCTGGGTTGCTGATCCCCAAATCTGCGGCGATGCCTTTTAGATGCTGACGAGCCGGTGCACAGAGGGCGGTTTCCATTTCTTCGGATAAAAATCCTTCCGGCATCACATTGCCGCTTCCCCAGTTCCAATTAACGATCTGACCAAAAGCCAGTTCGGCTCCGACTTCTTCTGCCAGACGTTGTGCCTCAGCCATGGTTTCGCGCGCGCCATCATCGCCGTCATCATGTTCGATCAAAGCGAGAATACGGGCTGGATTTTTTCTGCCCGCACTTGGCCCCATATGAACAACAGGATCAGGCTTTTTCTCGATTTTTCTGGATGGCGCAGGCATTTCTGGCACCAGAACTGCGGAAGTCGGAACTTCATTACTGCGCGGAATGTCAGCCGGCTCGGAGCCACATTCCTGGAAGATATGTTTTGGGCAAGTCGCGCAGATATCCTGGTCAATAAATGAATAGACGGTTGAAAGGGCCGCAGTCTTAGATTCAAAAATATTGTCTGCGCCAATTGCCCGATCAAACCCGGTGCGTTTTAAAACCAATGAGACCGCTTCTTTAATGCCAATGAGACACAGATGGCCACCGACATTGCGGCGGCGGCGCGCTTCATTGGCGAGCGCTTCCGCGCCTTCCATATCGATGAAGTTAATGCCAGAGGTAACGACGACTAGATTTTTCTGCATCGGCTGATTGCGCTCGAACTGGCGTAATTTGGCAACAACATTTGAAACCGCGCCAAAAAACAACGAGCCATCAATTCGGATGATCTTAACCTGCGGGCATTCCGACAAATTGGGATCAGCACTGAAGCGGCGGCGCGGATCATTACTATCGGGAGCGAGCGTTGAGACTTTCGGATGCGAGGTGCGGTTAAGATAAAATACCAACGATAAAATAACGCCGGTGAAAATCGCCACTTCGAGATTGATAAACAGCACGGCAAAGAAAGTTGCCAGCATGACCGTGGTTTCAGACTTACTGGACGTCAGGATTTGGCGAATATGTTTGCCATCGATCAAGCCGGAAATCACCAGGAACAAAATGCCGGCGACAGTTGCTTTGGGCAGATACTCGGCAAAGGGTGCGACAAAAGGTGTCATGGCCAGCAAGATCACACCACCGACCGCCGCCGCCATCGGTGTTTTGGCGCCTGAGCTGAAATTCAACGCCGAGCGATTGAACGAACCGGTCGCGACATAACCAGAGAAAAAGCCGCCGACAATGTTCGAAAGGCCTTGGCCGATAAATTCCTGACTGCCATCGATTTGCTGACCGGTTTTCGACGCGATGGAACGCGCAATAGAGACGGCTTCGGTTAAAGCAAACAAAGCAACAGCAAACGCGGTCGGGGCTAATTCCTTGAAGACGTCCAACGAGAAATCGGGCGAAGACAGCGGCGGCAAGCCTGAATTAATTGCCCCAATAGTCGGCACTTTAGCAACACCAAAATGGTCGAGGGCGAAGGCCACCAGCGCTGAGAACAGCATCGCGACAATCATATAAGGTGACTTCGGCAAATATTTTCGTAACAACAATCCGCTGATAATTGTGATCAGACCGACAGAAGTTGCGGCCGGGGAGATTTGATCAAATTGACGAAATATAATGAGAGCAACATCGTAAAATTTGGACCCACGGGGAATTTCCAGCCCTAAGAAATCTCTCGCCTGACTGGCGGCGATTAAAATGGCAGCCCCTGCCGTGAAACCAATCGCCACAGTGTGCGAGATAAAATTAATCAGCGAGCCTAAACGCGCCAAGCCCATCACCAATTCGATGACACCGACCATAAACGTGAGCGTGAGCACCAAGGTCACATAACTTGCGGTACCCGCTTCGGCCATGATGCCGATCGAAGAAAAAATCAGAATGGAGGCTGCGGTGGTTGGGCCCGAAACCAAATGCCAAGACGAGCCAAATAGGGCGGCGACAATGGCGGGGATCATGCCGGCATAGAGACCGTATTCGGGCGGCATGCCAGCAATGGTAGCAAAAGCGACACCTTGCGGGATCATAATCATGGCACCGGTAAAAGCCGCCATCAAATCAGCATTGATGGTGGATCGATTTACCGAACGCATCCAAAACAGAAATGGAAAGATACGGCTCGCGCCACCGTTCAGGTGCGCGAAGGGGCGTTGTCTAAGGGCCATAATGTCTCAATATATCGGGCAGAATTCGAAAAAATTAGCGACAAAGTACCGCTTGATTCGCCTGAGGTGGAGGGGTTGTAGGCGCGTTGGAACTCGATGTCAATTGATTAGTCATACTCAAAACGCATGGCACAATCGCGCACGGGGAATGGCTTGGGAATAGCTTATTTAATCGGCCAAAAGTGCTGAAAAAGCGGCCGTCTGAACCGCCTCCAGTTCGCCCTCACTTGGAATGCGATGCCAGTCAATCATCCCAACATCGTAGGCGAGTTGTTGCTTGAGAATTGCCACCGTCGCGTCTGAAGCATCCTTTGTTCGATTGGATATCCTGGCCTCGGCAGCCGCCGGATCGAGATCGAGCCATATCCCATCGAAAGCAATCCCGGCGTGCTTCGCCACTTCAGCAATAGCGGCGCGTTCCTCAGGCCCCGCAAACACCGCATCAGCAATGACAGAGTGCCCCGCCGCCAGAGCTGTTGCAGCATCACGGTAAATCTGCCTATAGGTTTTTTGGGTCATCTCCGCACTGTAGCCCTCGTCCGGCAAAGTTTCATACTGCCCAATTTCGGCCAGATGTTTGCGGATGACATCACTCCGGAGAATGAGCGCGCCTGGAAGCGGCAAGATTGTTGGTGCGAGCGCACGGGCCAAGGAGGTTTTTCCCGTGCCCGACAGGCCGCCAATGACAATGAGCCGGGGGGCTGTGGGCTCCAGACAGCCAATCGCCAGATCAAGATATTTTATCGCCTCACTTTCCGCTTTTGCCAAGGCTGCCACATGCGCCCGAATACTGGCCCGCATTGACATAAAGAGCGGCAAAACTGCAAGCGCTTCAACATCGCCTGAAAGCATTAAATAGCGATTGAGCAGCCAATTAGCTTCAGTAACCATATCCTGAAATACCAAATCCATGATCAAGAAAGCCAGATCATACATCACATCAATGGTCGCCAAGTCGTCGCTGAACTCAATCGCATCAAACAGCACTGGCTCTTCATCAATCATGACAATATTGCCAAGGTGGAGATCACCATGGCAGTGACGCACCCTTCCCTGCGCCTTTCGCCGCTCAAGCAATGAAATATTTTGCTTTAAGTTTCTCTGTAGCCGGTCATTTAACTCTTCGATTTTTGTGTCGTCAAAAATGCCCGCGCCATATTCTTCAAAACATTGTCCGTTGTTTTCGATAATACTGGCAATCCGCTCAGCGCCTCCGGCAACTTGGGCGGCGGGTTCATGGCGATGAAATTCAAAAATCTTTTCCGCCAACAATTCCATGTCGTGAAGGCTGAGATGATTGCTCTTAGCCATCGTGCTGAGCAAACTCTCCTGCTCAAACCGGTTCATCTCGACCAGCCAATCAACGACCTCACCCTCTCCGTCGATCGCCAACTCGCCACCCGGGCCTTTGGTCACCGGCTTGATGCCAAGATAAATTTCAGGAGCCGTGCGCTGATTTAGCTTTACTTCGTTTTGACATGCCTGCTCGCGAGCTTCCAGTGTTGAGAAATCCAGATAGGGCAAGGCAACGGCGCGCTTAAGTTTATAAGCCTTAGGGCCAGCCAAAAATATGTGAGAAATATGGGTCTCCATTAAGGCGACGTGATCAACTTCAGGCCCATAGGTCGTAGGATGGGAAAGAAGCTCAATGATGGCAGACTGCATACCCACCTTCCCAACAAAGTTGCAGCAAGTAAAATGAGGTAGTGAACGGGGCAATTGCTCAAAAACTACTACAAACTATTAATTATTTCTTTGATTGGAATCAATATCGAATAGTTTGAGGTCGCTTATATTCCAGGTTTAAGCTAAACGGCGAACAAGAATCGACTTCTTTTTACCCTTAACAACAATTTCCTCAACAGCTCCAAACCCCTTAATTCCCGACACTTCCACGGTATTAGAATCGACAACCACTTCCCCTTCCCCAGCCGCTTCACATAAACGCGCCGAAGCATTTACACTATCACCGATGACGGTGAAATCCTGACGATCCTCTGGTCCAATGGCCCCTGAAATAGCCTCCCCGGTATAAACGCCAATTCCGATACCAGGGTGCAAACCAACGGCCTGAATTTTTTCTTGGATGCGCCCTGCAGCCCGGACAGCCCGCCCCTCACATCCCGCGCCATCGAAACGAACCAGCAAGGCATCACCGATCATCTTGTCAACATCTCCCCCCTCTTCTCGCACAATCTCAATTTGCAGGGACATAATTTTGTTGAGAAAAGAGACGACTTGTTCCGGCTCAAGCTCTTCGCTGAAGGACGTAAAGCCGCGAATGTCAGAATAAAATAGCGTCAGCAAAATTCGCTCGGATTGAATTGAGCCGGAGCCAACAGAATTCCGAGCTGCTGAAATGGCACTGTTTGAAACAAACCCTTCCAAACGTGACCGAAGTTCGGTCACCAAAGCGGTCCGTCCATCAATATCATTTTGCGCCTGACCGACGAGCCGGGACAATGCCCAGATTAGCGCCAATAGAACCAAGGCGGCTGATAAGACGACAGGTGCCGTTGCTTGGATCAGCAACCGATTAAGGTGAGATGTCGGCTCGTAAAGCTCAAATACGACCGGCGGGACATTACCCTTCCCGGGCAAGCGAACATAGAGCTCATATAATGTCGTCCCATCATCGCGTGTCTTAAAAATTGCATTCCGCTCGCCTTTTTGCATCGCCGATCTAAATGCCTCGCTCGCATCAATCGTGCCGATGTTTTTAGGAATTGTGTCGAATAAAATTTTGCCCCCAACGCCATATATCTTTAAATGCGATAAAGCCAATTCGCGTACTTCATTCTCAAGCGCCAACCGAAGCCTGGCACCGTCCTTGGAAAGATATAGCTGTTCGGGAGATTGGGCTGTTTTTAGGGCTTGCCACCCAGCCCCCGCTTCTGTGGCAACCGCTCGGTCTATGACAGCGGCCCGACGCTCTGCAAGTTGCAGATAGACCGCCTCAATCAATCCAGCACCTCCCCAGCCTGCTAGTGCGGGAATGAGCAGCAGTAGAATAAGGAAGGCAGGTAGTATTCGACGTCTAAATCTCCGCCGCAATGGGTAGGGCCGATCTATCTCGCTGGTCATTTGATTCTATACATCTTTTTTTCCACGACAACTCAGCCTGGCCTTAAGCTGGCCTAGTCATCTCGCTCGTAATCTTCTGGGAGAGAATGAGCGATCCCTTTATGACACTCAATACAAGTTTTTCCTTTCTTGAGACCTTCTTGCATTTTTTGTCTGGCACGGCGTGATTGCTTGTGAAAATCCATTGCATCATAGGTGTGGCAATTTCTGCATTCTCGCGAGTCCGATGCTTTCATCGAGGCCCAGACATGTTCAGCAAGTTCCAGCCGTTTCGCTTCATATTTTTCTTTGCTGTCAATTGTGCCAAGTGCCCAATGATAAAGCTCGTTACTGGCCTTGATTTTGCGCATCAGCTTAGCCGTCCAATCTTTCGGTACATGACAATCGGAACATATCACCCTGACGCCGGATGCATTTTTGTAATGAACGGATTTTTTGTACTCTTCATAAGGATAAGCTTCCATTTCATGGCACGAGGTACAAAATTCGAGCGTATTGGTGTATTCCATAAAAGTATTGAAGCCACCCCAAAAAATAATGCCGGCAAAACCGCCGACAATAAAAATGGCACCCAATGAATATCTGCCAAGTGGTTGCCAAAAAAAATTCCAAACGCTACGTAACATAAACTTTTCCAGTTCTCTTCAGAGCTGTTAGGCGGCTCGCCACATTCACGAGCCGCCCTGCTGCTCTTTGATTAGCGTTTCTTAGGCAGTGTTGTCATATGCGCCATAATATCGACGACAACTTGGCGGTCTATTGCCCGAAGAGCTGGCATGGGCTCACCTGGCTGACCGTTCAAGATTTTATGCATGACTTCCCAAGGATTACCCATTTGCGCACCAAATGGCTTCATTTCCTTAGGCCTTAAGCCCGTCGTCGCATGACAACCGGCACAGATCGTATTGTAGTAGGCTTCACCTTTTGCCTTGTCTCCTTTCGGCGCTTTGGTTTTCCGGTCGATATATTTGTCCATATCAACCTGACCCTTAGCAACGAAATTGGCTAAGTCGGTGTAATCCTGTGCATCCATTTTACCCGCATAACCGTGGGTTTTATCTTTCAACACAGCAATCACTTTAGCGGGCGAAGAGCCAGCCATGCCGCGAATTCCAACAATACCGGAATAATGAGAGCCCTTGGCATAGGCGCCATCTTTACCGAGATTATCCCAACCATGGCATTCTTTGCAGCGCCAATTGTCTTTAGCTTTTTGACGCTTAGCTGTTTTGGGATAGGCTTTATGAGCCGCTTTCGGCGTATCGGCTTTGATGACTTTATACCATTTGTCATACAGCTTGCCGCCTCTGGCGATAGAGGACTCAGTTTCATCTGCAATTACGGGGGTAATAAAAAGACCGAAAGCAAATGCTCCGGCTAGAATTGCCGTCATCAAGTTGCGTTTCATGTTTTTCTCCTTCATCAAGCAAAATAGTTGAACGTCGCAATAATTCACGCAGGTCATCTTTAATTCATATTCACACCTAGTATTTTACCAAAAGTCACATGAACCCTGGATGAATGAGATTCGACTGCACGGCTCATTAGAAATCTGGAAAAACCTTGTAATTGACGCAGGTCATTGCGCCATCAGGTGGAATTTTCTAGGCTATTTTGAAGGTCACAGTTGTGTCGAAGATTCTGCAGCAAACGGGGATTCACTGAAATGCGCGTTCTTGTCGTTGAAAACGATACTAATCTAGCGGGGCAACTCGCTACGGCGCTCCAGTCGGCGGATTATTGTGTTGACGTAGCGTTTGATGGGGAAGAAGGACAGTTTCTCGGTGAGACCGAGCCTTACGACGCCGTTATCCTCGATATCGGATTACCCAAGGTAGATGGCCTTACGGTACTCAATCATTGGCGCCGGATCGGCCAAATAATACCCGTTCTGGTCCTCACCGCTCGGCGCACATGGTCGGAAAAGGTCGCGGGCTTCGACGCCGGTTGTGACGACTATCTAACCAAGCCTTTCCATATTGAGGAGATGCTGGCACGGGTCCGCTGTTTGATCCGCCGCGCTGCCGGACATGCAAAACCGGTACTCGAATGCGGCCCGATGCGCTTAGATACACGAACCAGCCGGGTCAGTACTGCTGGCGAACCGGTGGACTTGACTGCCAATGAATTGAAGGTTTTTTCCTATCTCATCCACCACCAGGATCAGGTGGTATCCCGTAGCGAGTTGATCGAGCATATCTACGCGCGGGACTTCGATCGCGATTCCAATACTATAGAGGTATTCATCGCCCGTTTGCGCAAGAAACTCGGGGCCGATCTCATCCAAACCCGCAAGGGATTGGGATATTGCCTGACGGTACCAGAAATTGTTGCGTAGTTCCATTGGCTTGCGCCTGATCTTAGGTGCTTGTTTGTGGATCACCGTTGCTCTGGTCGCTACGGCCTTCTTGTTGACTGGGATGTTCCGCGGTTATGCCGAACAGACTATGCTTTCCGAATTACGCGATCATGCCGAAGAACTGGTGGAATTGAGCGGGATAGACAAACGCGGTGCCGTTTACCTCGTCCGCCACCCTATAGACCCCCGATTTAACCGACCTCGATCCGGCTGGTATTGGAAGGTATTAATCGACGGTGCGAAAGAGGAAAGATCGGCATCCCTGGACGGACTGGATTTTCCAGTGCCCGCCGGCCAAATCGACAAGGCCGGTATGATGTATTCTGTTGCAAGTCCCGGTATGGAACCACTACAGGTATTTGCACAGAACCTTGAATCGTCAAAATCTGCGGTGAGCGCCTTGATCCTGGTCGCAGGCCCCACCGCCGCGATCGAAAAATTGGTACACTCCTTCAATAAAACTCTTGCCGCAAGTCTGGCCTTATTGGGCCTGGGACTGGTCGGCGCCGTTGCTTTGCAGGTGATGTTTGGACTGCAGCCATTGCGTCAGATAAGCCGCACTATTTCTGAAATTCGGGCAGGCCGCGCCGACCGGTTGGATGGCCAATTCCCTTCGGAAATTAAACCTTTGGCACATGAACTCAATGCCCTGCTTGATCACAACACAGCGGTAATCGAGCGGGCCCGGGTGCAGACTGGAAACTTGGCCCACACCCTAAAAACACCTCTCGCCGTCCTGACCAACGAAGCTGAACAGCCCAATGGCGGAAACAACGAAGTGGTTCAGCAACAGATAGCACTCATGGCACATTCAATAGATCGCAACCTGTCACGCGCACGGGCAGCGGGGGCGCGCGGAATTCTCGGTGCCCGTGCCGAAGTGGATAGTGTCGTGGCTGGGCTTCGCCGGACATTGGAACATCTCTACAAAGAACGTGGGATTGCCATTATCGTCGAAGGCACAGACAGTCTGGTATTTCGAGGTGAACGTCAGGACCTTGAGGAAATCCTGGGCAATTTAATAGATAATGCTTGCAAGTGGGCGCGCACGGAAGTGCGAGTTCGGGCTGAGCGTGTGGATGAAACTGTGCGCTTGACCATCGAAGATGACGGACAAGGAATTAAGGAGGAGCAACTCGAAGAAGTCCTTAAACGCGGACGGAAATTGGATGAAACTTCACCCGGAAGTGGGCTTGGTCTACATATCGTACACGATCTTGTCGAACTCTATTCCGGCTCGCTAATCTTGACCCGATCATCGCTCGGCGGTCTCTTGGTCACGCTTGAGATTCCGTCCGCCTAAACTAATCTCGCTTTGATCATCTCAGGCAAACGTCGCGACAGCGTATATTTTTGGCTCGGTAACGACGGCTGCTTGTGAAAAGAAGATGTCGTGAAGATCATGGTGTTCGAGACAGGCCAGGGTACTCAGGATCTTGTACCTTTGGAACTCAATCACTGGTGCAACAGTCGGCCACGTCTTAACAGCTTTTTAAGCTTGTTCGCGCACACTGGTTCCACTGAAAAAATAAATAAATATTCGGTGGTGAAAATTAAGTGGCGGAGTCAAAAAACGGCCCCCCTATATCTGGCGATATTAAAACTAATGTTGGCAAAAATGTCGACGTCGTCGATGGGGTCGAGCCCAAAGAAAATTCTGAAAGCAACAGTGCGCCTACTGTTAGGCAAAAAGCTGTGGCGATTAAGGATTCGAGCCAGAGCGGCACTATGCCGCGCGTTGTTGCGTCTGGTCAGGGCACCTTTGCCGAGCAAATTCTTCAGATCGCCTGGGCCAATGATATCAAGGTTCGCGAAGATGCAGATTTGGTCGAAATTCTCTCCGCCATCGATGTCGATAGTGAAATCCCTATCGAAGCTTTCGCCGCTGTCGCGGAAATTCTGGCCTATGTTTACCGGGTCAATGCCGGACAAATACCGATTGATGAATTAGACGAAAATCAGGAGAACAACCAATGACAGCCATGGGTATTCAACAACAAGCCGATAACGTACAGGAACTCATCGAAACCTCACGTAGTAGTATCGCAGATGGGCATTTCATCGACATATCAGAAGTTGAAGAGAAAATGACTCGCCTGTTTGATACAGTTTCAAAAAACCCTGAGGCCTGCCTTGGTGTTGATGTTGGCAAGATCGCCGGCTCGCTCGCCAATCTGATGGGTGATTTGGATAATCTCGAAAATGATCTGGATCGCCAACATCAAAGCTTGAGCACTGAGAACACGGTGTCACCAAACTCCGCTGCCCAGGCCTATCAAAGCTAGAAATTTTAACAAGAAGCACCCTGAATATGGAAATCGATTCCGTCAGTTACTTAAAATTTTTATTTGCCCTCATATTTGTGCTGGGCCTCATTGGCGGTTTTGCATTACTGGCAAAAAAATTTGGCATGGGCAATCGGGGCCCGATGCGGCGAGGTAAAGGCACTCGGCTTTCCATTGTTGAATCCATGCCACTCGACGCGAAACGGCGGGTCATGCTCATCAGGCGTGATGATAAAGAACACATGCTACTACTTGGCGGTGTGACGGAGCTGGTCATCGAGGGAGATATCCCGATCGATCCAGAGCGGGAAAAAAGAGCTGCGGAAAACTCGCCAGAAGGACTAACTCTAATCGATGGCCTGCGCCATGGTCTTGGTCAGGGTCGTGGTCAGGGTCTGGGCAAACACAAAACAGCAAACCAGGGAACAAAGGAATGAACAGTCCGATGACTATCAAAGGGGCTTTTTTCGTTCGCTTGTTTATTGCGTTGGCGGGCGGGCTGGTGCTTTCCGACCCTGTCCTCGCACAGGCTTTTTCGCTCGATTTGGGACAAGGCGGCCCGACCGCGACAGAGCGCCTGATCCAGCTATTTTTGCTGATCACAGTGATGGCCTTGGCGCCTTCAATCCTAGTGATGACAACCTCCTTCATTCGCATCGTCATCGTGTTGTCTTTCTTGCGCACGGCCATGGGCGCGCAGCAAACGCCGCCCAATCAGGTCTTGATGGCGCTCGCTTTATTCCTGACATTTTTTATCATGTCGCCAACATTTGAAGCCGCTTGGGAACAAGGTGTCAGACCTTATGTCGATGGAGAGATTGAAGAAAAAGAAGCTTTCGAACGCAGTCTCAGGCCGCTACAGAATTTTATGCAAAAATTTGTGCGTGATCAGGATTTGAAGCTTTTCATGGACATCGCCAATATTCCGCCGGTTGCCACCCCGAATGACATTCCAGCTAAAGTTTTAATCCCCGCCTTCATCATCAGCGAGCTCAGGCGTGCCTTTGAGATCGGCTTTTTGGTTTTCATCCCCTTCCTGGTGATCGATATGGTTGTTGCCTCTGTCCTGATGTCGATGGGCATGATGATGCTACCGCCGATTATTATCGCTCTGCCGTTTAAAATTATTTTCTTTGTGCTGGTGGATGGCTGGTTCTTAATTGTCGGCAGCCTGGTTCAAAGCTTTGGTGCCCTCGGCCCCTGACCAATAAATTAATAGTGATTAATTTAACTGACTGAGCTTGCCGGCCTTCAATCTTTTGCGATAGCTGGACATAAAGTTCTTGAAATTACTGACGGTTTTAACCCGCCCGGCGACCGTGCGATAACCGATCAAGCCGACACTGTCGGGGCTCGCGATAAGACGAAAAGCATCTTTAAACGGTGTTGCGTCCATCTCTTTAATATAATCTTTGCTAAGCCGGTTAATGCCGCGATCATTGCCGCTGAGCGCCAGCGCCACACCATAATTGAGTACGAACTGGGCCTGCCGATCATCAAGTTTACGTCCGGGAGCGGCGCCGGTCGATTGCACCAGCTTTTGCAAAGAATTAGCTGCGCGCGGCCAGTCCTTGGCCCAATATATCTCCGTCCTGAGCAGATCCGCACCCCGGCTCTCATCATCTTCTAATAGAACCAGTGCTTCACCCTGACGCTTTAAATCTATCAAAGCGCGGGCATTAAGATGCCGGCGCTCTTCCGCAACTTCCGGCGGCAGGCCTGGCACATTTGATTTCTGCAACCCTTCCAAAGCCTTCGTCGGTTCGCGGTTGAGGATATAGACCGTAGCCAATTGCCCGCCAACGCGGGCTTTTTCAACACCCTTCAAGCGGAAGCCGACTTGTTGCTCCAGCAGCTTGGCCGCTCTGTCTAGGAGATCAACGGCGGCCAATCTATCTGCTAATTTGCGGATCATCTCATCGCCCTTTTCACCCGACGGCGTGAGTTCCTTAAATTCTTCAAACAAAGCAATTGCCCGAACCGGTTTCATCTCATCGGCGGCATCATTGAGATAGAGATCGGTGAAAGCGCCGGTCATTTCCTGCGTAACCGCGCCCGCATCAGGATTTCCCCGGAAGTAGGAGGCAGCAGCACGTAAGGTACGCAACCCGTTTGGATAGTCCCCAACATCGAGATAAAGACGCCCAAGCTTTCTTAATAAGGCGAACTCAAATCCACCGCCGCGCCAGGCAAAACGAAGTTTTTCAAGATTTTCAATGGCATCTTTTTCTTTAATCTTTCTCATGCTTAGCAGAAGGTCGGAGCGTAAGATCACGGCGTTCGCCTTACTCGGACGGTGTTCACCTTTTTCAACTTCTTCCCAAGCTGTAATCGCACCGGTGAAGTCGCCGGATAATTGCTTAAGCATACCTTCGAGCAAGGCAAGCTGATCAATCTCATTCAGCTTTGGATCCTCTTCGGCGAGGACTCCAAGATATTTAGCACCGGCCTTAATGTCGCCGATAATGATCGCAGCTTCGGTTGTCAGCATGCCCAATTCCATCTTAATGGCTCTTGGGTAGGGTCGGAAAATACTGCCTTTGTCACTCATGAACTGGGCGGCGTTTAAGACGTCTTCGCCAGCAGCCACATTTGCCGCAGCGCGCCAATATTTGCTCTCATCAGTATCGTCTAAGCTTGGATGTTTTAAAATTTTTAGGGCTTCATCATAACGCCCCATGAGAAAATCGGTCGCCCCCCGTAGCAGGCGATATTGACGGTTGGATTCAATATCCGGATTTGTCGCTTTGATGACCTTAAGGACGCCGTTCGCTTCATAGCCATACCCATTACCGAAAAGGAACAACGCCAAACCCATTCGGCCTTTCTGTTTTTCAGCACCGGTCGTTTGGGATAATTCATCTAACTTTGCCCGTCTTAACTCATAAAATTCCCCCGGTTTCTGGCGCCGCATTTTTCGCCAGGTATCGGGTTTAAAAATTCTCGATAGTGACTGGATCGAACCAAGCTTTGCATTGGCCGCAACTTTGGTGGTGAGCGGCGTCAAGACCAGCTTGCTCGATGCGGTAAGCTCAACACCTTGCTGGATCGAACGTACCCTCAAATCATCAATGTTCGGCTTAATCACGATGCCCTGAGCCGAAGGTAGAATGTTTAGCTGCGGATAATTGAAGTTTCTAGTAATACCGTGGGCCAACGGGATGACGGGCACGACGACCAAATTGTCACCAACCTCCGAATCGCGGAGCGGGATAGCGCCACCCGATTCAGCGACGGAGGCAAACAATCGCGCCCCTGCCGGTGAAGAAGGTTGGGACTTCACGTCAATCGGTGTTTGAGATTTTAAAGGCTGTTTCTTGAAATCAAAAATCCAAGCCAAGCCGTCCCGCCGCAAACTTGGATTAATGCCGACCACAGTGCGTAACCGTAATATCGTCGCCCGATTAGAAGGCACCTGTTGGATAGATCGCAACGCATTTCCACCTTGAGCTTTAAGCTTGGCAAGATCAATTTTGGTCGGCTTATCAAATATTATCCACAAATTCCCCGCCCGGCGGAAAACCGCAGCGGCGACAGGGGCGCGCCAATCAAGGCGGAGCGAGACGGCTTGAACATTTCCCGGCGCAGATGGGGGTGAGCTTGCTGCCGCAGGTGCCGTGGTGGACGCGACATTTGCCGGCTTCAGAGCAACCGGGGCGCCTTTGCCGGATTTAGCCGTCGCTGGCTTTGTGGCTGCATTTTGAGAAGATGCTGCGGTTTTTGCAACTGGCTTTCCGGCTGGTTTTTCAGCTGGTTTCTCTGGGGACTTCACCGCAACTTGAGCCGCCGGAGCCAGTTTGGCAATGGGCGGCGCATCATTGCCTCCGGTCGGATTAAGAACATCGACAACGATCTTAGAGCCGCTGCGAAAATGTTTAAGCCTGGATGTCGACGCCACAGACAATCCAACAACTGTTGAATTACTACCAATTTGGGCGTTCGCACCCCGGATATTCGCCAGCCTATTGCTGTTCAAAGGAGCAATGCCAATATTGGCAGGTCGTTGGAAAGTGACCGTCGCGAGATTTCCTTGTTTAGCGACTTTGTACTCAACGCGTTTTTTCCAATCGAATACGATACGGCCATAGGTCGGATGCTCGCCAGTCCTAACCGCAACTCGCTCAGACACTTTTGCTGGGGGCGCGCCTGCAGGTACCGGCGTCGTTGGTGTTTTAGCTGTGCTGGAAGAAGTTGCTGCCTGTCGTGTCGGCTTAGGTGCCGCGGCAGGTTTTTCCGCCGTCGCGGGAGGCGGCGTGGGATCAACGACCTCAATCACCACGGTGCGCCCTCGGGAGAAATAGTTAAGATCAAATTCTCCCCGCAAGGGAAACACCAAAGTCCGGCCGCCATTTTGGCTCCGTGGCGCTCGGATGTACTTACTGAGACCCCGGGCAAGGCCACTGAAATTACCCTCGGCGGGTCTGGCAAACTGTATCACGAGCTGGCGATTTTGCACCCGGGCGACAAACGGCACGGGGCTCGGCCAGGTAAAGACAATCCGGGCAATACCATCGCGGTCGCTACCCCGCGCAGTGACCGGGTCGGCCATCGCGGCGGGTGCCATAAACAATGCCACGCCGATGGCCAGGCCCCCGATTAATTTTAAGCCGACACTACGAATAACCTTAACTTCCTTCGTTAAATCCCAATAAACGCTTTATATAGCACTTCCTGCAGCTAATATCACTATATCTATCCGCCGAGACAATGTTTTACGTTGCTCATCGGTCGCCTCAAGCAAATAAGAACTATGTGAATTACCATAACCAAAATTCAACAATTCATCCGTATAGCCTGCCCGGCGAAAGGCATTGCCGACCGCAATTGAGCGCGCAAGTGACAATTCCCAGTTCGAACGATATTCTTTCCCCTCAAAATCAGCCTCATCCGAATAGCCATTTACGCCGAGTTGATTTTCAACATTCCTAAGCAATCCACCAAGCGTAAATAGCGGTTCTTTAGCGCTTTCTTTCAAGACCGCCGAATTCGGCTCAAACAATAAGGGCCCAGGTAGCGAGATAATCAAACGATCCTCAAGCAGTGTAAGTTTGCTGCCCTTTAAGGCTTCGTTTTGGACAACCTTCTTTTCAAAAACGGCCAATAAATAATCAAGATTAATGGCCCGGCGACGGAAAATTGAAGAGATATTATATTCTGCTGCCGGTATCGTCGTAATGGTCTCCTTGGCTGGGTTCAAGGTCTGAGAAAGCGCGTCAATCATATCCTTCCAGCGATCAATTTGAACGTTAGACATTGAGAAAAGCATAACAAAAAAGGTTAAAAGCAAGGCCACGAGATCTGTAAAAATTATCAACCAAACGGAAGTGGGTGCCTTTGCATTTGGCGAGCCAGCTCTTGATTGTGTCACATCAGCCATCTTCACCTCCTGTCGGGGTGGAGGGCTGCGTTGTTTCCGGCGTTGATTGGGGTGCAGGAATAAGTCCGGTGGGCAGCGAATCACCAGGTGCCCCTTGTGGCGCATCCTCCTGTGAATCTTTTGACGATTCTTCAGGTGATTTTTCTCGCGGGGCGATCAATCGGGTATAGAATTTTTTTGCATCCTCCGGCGAGCGGACATAAAACCACATTACCACCTGGCCCTCTTCGATGTTGCGCATGCCGATCGAAATCGCATCCGGCGGCACGCCCCGGCCTAACATCTCGCGCACAAATACCCCCGCCCGAGACATCTCCAAAGTTTGTCCGATCGGCAGGTTGGTACCCGCTACATAAGCGCTGCCGATGACAAATTCCATATCAAACTGAAACCCCGGAGGGCGACTGCTCAATGAGGCAATCAGTCGATCCATCATCGGGCGTTGCGCCTCCCGCATGACCGCCTTTCCCGTCTCAAATAGAGAATCTGCGGCCATTTGGACTCGCATTACCCTGCCCGGCTGGATCACTTCAATCTTCTCAACACCCAGCGTGGTAGCAAAAAGCTTGTTGGTTTTATCTTGAAAAGCTTGGCCGGCTAAAATGGGGCCGGATTTAGAATTGAAAGCGGTGAGCTCTGTGTTCGGCGGTAATACGGTGGCAAAAGTCGAGTTCAGGCTATCCATTACCGCGCTCGATTTCACTTTCTCGAAGGTTGAAATCGTTACCAATAAAATGAAAAAGGCCAGAACAAGAAGATAAAGACTGAGAAATTGCAGAATGGTGGTGTTGTTCCCACCGATTAATAAACGCCCAGGTGTTGCGTTTTGTTTTTCCATGCGCTGTTAATCAAAACTAGCCAGCAACGCATCGACCTCATCTTGCTTAATCGCATCGCCCGGCAGTTGCGGGCCTTCAAGAAGATCGGCGTCGGCTATGGATGAATTGTCGTCGATTTTCTTCCCGGATGATTTTTTCGGAGACTTTTTAGCCGCCTTTTTTGGTGTCTTTTTAGTAGATTTTTTGGCCACTTTTTTAGCTGGTTTTTTTGGTTTATCGGCGCTGCCATCGCCAAATGCAGCTGCCAGCGCGTCTACCTTGTCCTCAATATGCTTCAAGGTGGAAACGATCTTGTTAATTCGTTGACCGGTAATGTCTTGGAAACCGCAAGCCTGATAGATGCGCATTGTCGCATCAAAAATCTCATCGCCGGCTTCACCGCCAATTTTATCACCAATTTGGCTAACAACTTCTGTAGCATCCATTATCTCATTGGTCGCCACTTCGGTTGCCTTAACGATCGCATCCAGTTCTCCAGATGCATTCGGCAAATGCTGGGTTTTGACCTCATCGGGTCTAAGATCGGCAATTTCAGATTTGGCAGCGTCAATGTATTCGAGGAGGAGTTCCAGTTCATGAACCAACGTGTGGTCTTTCTCCAGAACCTCCGATATGGCACTAGAAACGGTTTCATCAACGATTGCGGCGATACTCTCAATCTTGATTGTACCGCCGTCTTGTTTTTGAAGTTTCTCGAGCCTTTTTTCTAAACCACTCTTCGGTTTTTTAGCTGCCAAATCAGCAATCCTTAGAATTCGCCCAGCACACTTACCATTTTAGCTTTAAGTGTTTCAGCGTTAAAAGGTTTAACAATGTAGTTAGAAACGCCGGCTTCCTTTGCCGCGATGACGTTTTCAGATTTACTTTCCGCCGTCACCATAATGAAAGGAATCGCCTTGAGGCCATCATCGCCACGCACTTCGCGTAGCAACTGAATACCTGTCATTGGTTCCATATTCTAATCTGAGATGATTAAACCATAATCTCCTTCACCGTCACGCAATTTTCCTAGCGCTTCAGATCCATCAATCGCTTCTTCAACATTGTTGAAATTTAACTGTTTGAGAAGATTACGCATGATGCGCAGCATAGTTTTGTAATCATCCACAATCAGAACACGCATGTTCGTGTCTACAGCCATCAGTCACTCCATATTATTCTTTGTCTGCACAAGTTAGGCTAATATCACCTTAGCGATAATATTATGATCAATAGATAGTGATCCACCACCCTTGTTTACAAGCTTTTTCAACGTCTTATCTTAAAATTATGTGCCTGGATCGGGTAATTTCCGTAATTTAGAGAGTTCTACGGTCATTTCCTTGGCTTTTCCAGAGTTCATTTTGGCCATCACAGGTGCCAATTTCCGCTCTTTCATACGCTCAGCTACCATCAAAAGCGTATTTATATCCAACTCTTCAAAGATTCGTGCCGCGTCTTTGGGTTTCATATTCTCATAAATCTTCACCAAAGACTGCATTTTAGCATCTTCCTGCTGGTCATGTGTCTTGATCAGCCCCTGAATTGTCTTCTCCAAGCCTTTCATTTCGAGAATCTTTTTATCGATTCTTTTTTCTGCCGCCCCGAGAAGACCTTCGCGCAAAGTTAATTCTTCCGAGCGCGCCTCAATCACTTCACGACGATCCGCAAGTTGTTGCAGCAGGTCAATTTCACTTTGAGTGAAAAGCGTGGGATCGTCCAGCGGGTCCGCTTCTTCGGCCTTGAGACCCTCCGGCGGTTGGGCTGCTGCATCTTGTTGATTTGCCGGCGGCGGCGCGCCCTCGGCGCCCCCCTCTTCAGGAGGCGGGGCATTATTGGATGGTAAATTTGCCGGCGGCGGCGGCGGCGGTGGTGCCTCAGGCGGAGGTGGTGGTGTTTGAGCCTGAACTCTGGCGACGGAAAGAGAATCCAATGAGGATTCGATACCGTTTAGAATATCACCCACTTTGAAAGACAGCATCAATGCTGCCGCAAAAATAGTAACGGGAACTATTCTGATTTTCGCCAAAAATCTAATCATTATTATGCCATTTCGCCCTATTTATCTGAGTGCTTATCTAACAGCCTGCAACGCCCTGATAAGGTCCCGCTCCGCCTCGGACTTTACAATTTCATTACCCAGCGCCTCTGCATTGAAGTCATTGTTACCATTTCGTTTCAACGCCGGCACCATTTTCGGTGACACATCTGATATATCCTGGCCAATATCGCCAATATCCACGGGTATGATCTCATTGGCCGGTTCCACCGGATTCAGCACCGGTTTCAGCGGTCGATTTGCGCCTTCGATACCTCTAACCGATTTTTCGAGCTGGTCACCGAGCCTCTCGCCTCGATCGATTAAGAAGTTTAAGTCATCTCGAATTTTGACCGCCTCATCAATGCCTTCGTTTAAAATCTGAGAGGAACTTTGGGCTGCATTTTTTAAATTTCCAACACTGGCTTCCGCACGAGAGGTCGCTTCATGAAAACTAATTGCCAAACGCTCGAGATCAGCCTGATCACGTCGCAAGGCGACAATTCTACGGTTGAGAACCATGCCATAGCCAATCGCTGAAATCAGCAAAACTGCTACAAATATATCAATCATTAAAGACACTACTTTTCCGGCCCTTTCATTGTTTTTTCGGATATTCGGACGGCGATATTATCGCCTTTGCGACCCATCGCTCCTTTGAACATCGGAATGGTTCCGCACCTAATATCGACATCTGAATTCGGCGTCGCATTCAGCAAGAGTTGAGAGCCGACTTTAAGATCAAATATCTGCCCCAAGCTTAACGTCTGCTCATCCAGAATTGCGGTCAAATCCACATCGGTCATCCAAAGCTCTTCGGCCAAGTGGGTTTCCCAAATAGAATCCCGGCCAAATTTTTCGCCCATAAACATTTGCAGCAATAATTCGCGGACCGGCTCCAAAGTTGCGTAAGGAATAAGCAGTTCAAGACGCCCGCCCCGATCTTCCATATCAATTCTAAGCTTAGCCACAATCGCTGCGTTCGATGGCCGGGAAATAGTCGCAAATCGCGGATTGGTTTCAAGGCGTTCAAAGCGGAAAGTGACCGGGCTTAGGGGGTCAAAAGCAGTACTTAAATCAGCCAAAATAACGTGGACCATGCGCTCAACGAGATTCCGCTCGATGGTCGTATAGGGTCGGCCTTCAATCCGCATCGCCGCCGTACCTCGACGCCCGCCCAACAACACGTCAACCGTCGAATAAATCAGCGAACTATCAACCGTTAATAAGCCAAAGTTATCCCATTCCTCAGCCTTAAACACGCCCAGCATCGCCGGTAGTGGAATTGAGTTGAGGTAATCACCAAAGCGCAGACTGGCAATATTATCCAGCGAGACCTCGACATTGTCGGAGGTAAAATTACGCAACGAGGTCGACATCATCCGAACCAACCGGTCGAACACAACTTCGAGCATCGGCAGGCGTTCATAGGACACCATCGCACTATTAAGGATGGCCTGAATGCCGGATTTATCAGATACGTCCTCGGCTTCTTCGTCAAAGCCCAGCAGACTATCGATTTCATCTTGGTTCAGAACGCGGGTGGTTTCACGGCCTGAGACGCTGGAGACAACATCGCCCCCCATATCCCCATCTTCGCCGCCGACCATCGCCTCCCATTCGGCGGCTAGATCGTCCTGCTCATCCGTTTCTTCGCCTTCACCTGCCATTTGGGCTTCCCACTCGGCAGCCATGGCATCTTGGTCTTCACCTTCTTCGCCCGGAGGAACTGTCATAAATCAGTTTCCCTCTCATTTTTAAATGTTCACCACAATTATTAAACCGGTGCGGTTATTTTTATTGCACCAGCATTTCTTTAAATAACACTGCATTCACCTTGGCCGGAGCAATCGCTGCATTGACACGCATCAGCAATTCCTCACGCAAACGATACATTCCGGCAGAGCCTTTGAGGTCATCAATCCTTAATTCCCGCAAATAAACTTGGAAATTATCGATCACCCGCGGCATCAATGCCTGTAATTTTGGAATTTCTTCCGGCGATGGCACTTCTAAGGAGACTTTAATCTTAAGGAAAGTTGCTTTGCGATCACCGGTATTTAAATTGACCAGCATTTCTGGAAGATCGTAAAAGACAGCCAGACCAGCAGCAGCACCTTCACCGCCTTCGCCACCTTCACCGCCAGGCTTTGCCTCAGCAGATTCTTCACCACCGCCAAGTAAAGGATCCAACAGCCCCATAAAGAAGGCCCCTGCACCACCACCTATCAATAAGAGGAGAACCGCAGCAACGATAATAATGAGTTTTTTCTTTCCCCCACCGGAGGAACCTTCCCCATCCTCATCTTCCTCGCCGTCTTCGCCTTCTAATTCTTCGTCGTCTTCGTCTAAATCATCGTCGGCCATCGCCCACCAACTTCCACTTTAAATATTTTTAATTTATCCAGTCATTAGCGCCGGATTAAAATTCGAAATCAAACAATAGGACTTGATAGTTAATAAAGGTTGAAAAAAGTCTACCTCTTAAAAGAAAACTATTTAGTCTCCAAAGTTAATTCCAGGGCACGATACCATCCAACCGGGGTCGGGCGAAGAAAAAACTCCCCTTAATTGACGGATATAACACCGATATATCACTGGGCAACATTTGCCGCAGCGACAGGTTTGCACTGCACCCAAGGGGAGATCTCCGCCCTCAGACACTATGCAACCTATTGAAAAATAACAATAAACAAAACTGGCATGCTAGATGCACTGTTCCTGGCAACCTTTAAAAATAAAGGAACGGGAAAAATGGAAAACGCCGCATATATTGCGTTGTCGCGCCAAGGGGCGTTGAGACGCGAAATGGATGTTATTGCAAATAACATCGCCAACATGAACACCACCGCTTTCAAAAGCGAAAGCATGATGTTCGTGCAACATCTTGTAAAAAGTAAAAGCAGCCAAGGCCTCGCACCGCAGAAGATGGCCTATGTCCGAGACGTGGCTCAATACCAAAACTTGAATGAAGGCCCGATCAAGCAAACCGGCAACTCTCTGGATGTCGCGCTTCATGGCCAAGGCTTTTTTGTAGTCGATACGCCGGACGGTGAACTCTACACCCGAAATGGTCGGTTCAACTTGAACCCCGAGGGCCAGTTGGTAAACCAGCAAAATTTGCCGGTTTTGTCTGACGCTGGCACGCCATTTTTCTTCAGTCCGGATGATAAAAACATCAGCATTGGATCTGACGGTACCATTTCGACCAATAATGGTGATATCGGTAAATTGAAGATTGTGAAATTTGATGATCCTCAGACGTTGCAGAAACGTCCGGGCGGTCTTTTGTTTACCGAGAAGCGGCCAACAGGCGATGGCAATGGTGGTGAAAGTGGCGCGCAGATAGTTGAGAAGCCCACCATCATGCAAGGCGCCCTCGAAGGCTCCAACGTTGAACCCATATCTGAAATATCCAAGATGATCCAGGTGCAACGCGCTTATGACGGCGTGAAATCCTTCGTGAATAAGGAAGACGAGCGTCAGCGAAAAATGATTCAACAACTGACACCAAGAATTTAAATCAAGCGACATAAATGAGCGCACAAAAATAATGACAGCGCCAAAATGAGCAAGAAATTAAAATGGAAAGGACGGGAAAATGAGATCACTTAATATTGCAGCTACGGGAATGCTTGCCCAGCAGCAGAACGTCGAGGTTATCTCGAATAACATCGCAAATATGAATACGACCGCCTATATGCGGCGGCGGACCGAGTTTCACGATTTGATTTATCAAAACCTCCGGCGAGTCGGCTCAACATCTTCGGACGCCGGCACGGTTGTACCATCGGGTGTTCAGCTCGGCCTCGGTGTGAAAATGGCGGCGGTTTATCGCATTCACGAACAAGGCAATCTGACATCGACGGATAACACGTTCGATATTGCGATCCAGGGTAACGGCTTTTTCCAAATTCAAATGCCGGACGGCTCAACCGCCTTTTCCCGAGATGGCTCCTTTCAGCTTAGCCCGTCTGGGCAGATCGTTACCCATGATGGTAATCCACTGGTGCCGAATATCTCGGTTGATACCAATGCCATTGACGTGACGATTAACTCGACCGGCGAGGTTTTGGTTAAAGTCCAAGGATCGGTTACGCCAACCAATGCTGGCCAGATTAATCTCGCAAGCTTCCCCAATGATGCGGGTTTGGAATCAGTCGGTAGCAATCTCTATTTGGAAACTCCGGCTTCCGGTTCAGCAACCACCGGCACGCCTGGCGCAACCGGTTTCGGCACTATGCTCCAGGGCTTTCTGGAGACATCCAACGTCAACGCGGTTTCTGAGGTATCCGAGCTGATTTCAGCGCAACGCGCCTATGAAATGAACTCCAAGGTTATCCAAACCTCAGACCAGATGATGTCGACGCTCAATCAGATTAAATAGGAGGTAGTCATGGCCTATTGGTACCTATTTTCTGGATCTAGAATAGCTTGGCATTTCAGCCTGGTCGCTGTCTTGGCTCTGCTATCTTCACCGGTTCAGGCGGCCCCCAAAGGAGGGGGTGGACTTAACACCCTAAGCCAGGATCAAAAGGTGACCCTTAATGACGCTGTCATTGTCGAGGATTCCTATATCTTGCTGGGTGATCTGTTTAATAATGCGGGCGAGAAAGCCGGTACGAAAATCGCTTATGCACCGCAGCCCGGCAAACGATCACATTTCGATGCGACCTGGCTCTATCGCGTTGCCCGCGCCTACGGCTTGAAATGGCGACCCTTAACGCTCAAGACCAAAGCACTGGTCGAGCGGGCCAGCCAGCAGATCGATCGCGAAGAAATTGAAGATGCCTTGATCGCTCATTTTCAGGACCAGGGGTATCGGGATAAATTTGAAATCGAACTTGGCAATCGTTCTCTCAAAATCCATGTCGCGGCCAATGACCCGGCGACGATTGACATCGTCGGATTGTCAGCTAACCGGTCAACCGGCCGCTTTGTAGCGACCATGGTCATCCCGGCTAATACACCAGGAGCCAAACGTTACCGCCTTACTGGACGGCTCCATAAATTGGTCCAAATACCCGTAATTAGCCGACGTCTAAGCCGCGGAGATGTTGTTAAAAAGAATGATATCGAATGGATAGATGTTCGCGAACGCACGATCAAGCGTGGCTATATCCAAGACGAATCTCAAATTATTGGGATGGCAGCTAGGAGATATATCCAGGCTAAAACACCTTTGACCACGAGCCATATGCAGCGCCCACAATTGGTGACTAAAGGTGGCTTGGTAACGATATCACTCAACAGTGGTTTGATGAGCCTCAAGACGCAAGGTCGTGCTTTGGAGACCGGCAGTCTGGGTGACACCATCCGGGTAAAGAACGGCAGAAGTAAGAAAATCGTTGAAGCCATAGTGACGGGAGCCGGCAACGTAAAAGTCAGTTTGCTCAAGGCCGTCGCACTTAACTAAACGATCTAAAAAAAATCGACCCCGACAAATCGGGCAAAAAATATAAGGAGAATAAGAATGAAAAATAATGTGAAAGCAACGTATCGGTGTCTATTCCGAACGGGTTTGATAGGCGTAGCTGTACTATCGCTCAGTGCGTGCAATACCTTCACGCGATTGTCTGAGATCGGCAAAGGGCCCAAAACTTCTGAAATCGTCAATCCGGTCAAACGACCTGACTATCGACCGGTCAGCATGCCGATGCCGGGTATTAAAAAAGTTAGTCGGAATGCGAATTCTTTGTGGCGACCTGGTGCACGGGCATTTTTCCGTGATCAGCGGGCCAGCGAAGTGGGCGATATTCTCACCGTTAAATTGGCAATCAGCGATAGTGCGGCCCTGGACAACAAAACATCGCGCAGCAGAAATGACAAAGAAGATGGCGATGTCACGAACCTACTCGGCTTAGAAGGCGAACTCACCAAAATGTTGCCACAGGCAATTGCGCCAGCGACAACCGTCAGCCTCGGCACCGTTCACAGCACCGAAGGTGACGGCGAGATTGAACGTGAGGAAACAATTGCGGTCACCATCGCCGGCATCATCACGCAGATCCTGCCAAACGGAAATATGGTAATTTTCGGTCGCCAGGAACTCAAAGTTAACTTTGAGATGAGGGAAGTCATGGTTACCGGCGTCGTTCGTCCTGAAGATATTGACTATACCAACACAATTTCACACGACAAAATTGCTGAAATGCGCGTCGCTTATGGCGGTCGGGGCACACTATCCGATCTGCAACAACCGCGCGTTGGAACGCAAGTTATCGACATACTGTTCCCGTTCTAAGTCCAAGCATGGATTGGAACAACTTAGGGCCGATGGAATACCATCGGCCCTCTTTTTTTGTCCTCAAAGATGAAACAACTCAAAGCTATTCAGCTTTAGTCATGCCATTAGTCATCTCTGTGAATTTTTTCCATTTTTTCGTGACGTTCTTGCGCTTCCAAACTCAACGTCGCGATTGGCCTGGCTTCAAGCCGCTTGATACCGATCGGCTCATCAGTTTCCTCGCAAAAGCCATAAGAGCCATCTTCGATCCGCTCCAAGGCCTCGTCAATTTTACTGATTAATTTCCTTGCCCGATCACGCGTCCGCAATTCCAATGAACGGTCGGTCTCAGCTGAGGCACGATCGGCAATGTCTGCTTCGACGGAACTGGTTTCCTGAAGGTTTTGACGCGTTTCATTGGCTTCGCCCAAAAGTTCCGAACGCCATTTTAGCAGCTTCTGGCGGAAGTACTCCTGCTGCTTCGCGTTCATAAATTTTTCTTTTGCTGTCGGCTTATAATCCGGCGGTAAAGCGGTTGTCATATTCATAATGTTTCCGGACCCCGTTTAAAACAGTTAAAAACGAATTTCGCGGCACTTTATAATTAGGCAAGCGGGTTCGGACAAGCTCTGTTTTGAACGATTTTTCGTGATTGCTAGGTAAACCGTCAAAAACGGCTAATTTTTGCGGTTTATTGATTATGAAATTGCTATATTTTCCGGGTATATTTGGCGAGTTCGACCTCTGCACGCAACTCGATATCACTAATAATGCGCAAAAGAGACGGGTCATCGATGGTTTTTTTCTTAGCGCGCAACGTCTGAGCCAAATTGGTCAACCGATCTTTGGGGATAGATCCGGCCAAAAGATCCCGCTGAATTTCATCAAGACGGTCGAGAACATCCTCACCATATTTTTGTAATAACTGACGCGTATTGCCGTCGTCATCACCAACTTCCTGCGCCGCGAGTATCGATCCAACCGCGCTGACGCCACTCACTTCACCAACCGGCGCAACATCATCGGATGTTTGCTTTACACCTTCCAGATGAGAGGCGAACGCAGTGCCACTCGTAGCCTCAGTTTTGCGGGCTTTTTTGGTCGGCGTCGTTGCAGCGGTGCGGGTTTTGGATACTTTCATAGTGCCGCCAGGATAAGGCAACTCGGCAATAATTGCACGGAGAAAGAAGAAAGCGCCTAACGATCTGGATTGGCTCTACAAAAACTAAAAATAATCGTTAATAATCAATAGGTTAAATGAAATTAAAACTGGCATCCTTATTGCTTAGATTAGGGGCATATAATGTCTAGATAACAACAACAATGGCACCTGTTTTGGTGGGAGACTAAAAGTCATGCCTATGTACGGAGCATTTACAGCCCCCATTTTGGGAATGCTGGCACAAACTTCAGCCTTTGGCAGTATTTCGCAGAATATTTCAAATATGAACACGGGCGGCTATAAGGCCCATGACACGAAATTTTCGACGATACTTGCCACGACCTATAGCAACAACCGCGATATCGGTGGACTTACGGCCAATACCCGTAATTTCATCGAACAGCAGGGCCGTATAATATCTTCGACAAACAATTTAGATTTGGCGATTTCCGGCAAAGGACTTTATATCCTGAATACAGAATCTGACGGTTCTGGAGACACGTTCTATACCCGCGATGGTGGGTTTAGTGTAAATGCGGGTGATGAAGCAACTGACGCCGACAATAATACCTATAATGAGAGCTATATTACCGATAAAAATGGCTATTTTCTTCAAGGTTGGGTCGCCGATGGTACTGGTGAAGTTACCCCTTCCTCAACGACTTCGTCGCTTCGTATTGATTCTCAAGCCTTTAACACAGGAGGCGCTGCCGATGCGGCAGCCTCAACAACAGCTTCTATCGCCGCAAACTTACCGGCAACCACTTCAATCGATGGTACCTACACGACAAAAGGCAGCGTATTTGATTCTGCCGGCACCTCTCAATCGTTAGAATTAGTTTGGGAGCGCAACGAGGCTTCACAAGAATGGGATTTATGGGTAGTTCCAGACGGGAGCACATTCAACCAGATAAAATTCACAGATTATCCTTCTAATACCACTGAAGCTAGCCCTACGGCCACCTATACCTTCAGTAGTACTGGGGGACTTCCTGACAACACGACGACGACAGTTTCATACACCGCGTCAGATAGTACGGCGGTTTCTTTCACTTTGGATGTCTCAGACATTACCTCCATCGGCAGTGAATTTCTCTATTTTGATTTTCAAAAAGATGGCCGAACCGCGGGTGTTCTAGACAGCTTTAAATTTGACGAATCCGGAAAAATAATTGGTAGATTTACAAACGGACTCGAAGAGACATTATACAAAATCCCGCTTGCGACATTTGCCAACGCCGACACGCTCGATCGATTCCAGGGTAACCTGTTCCAGGAATCCACGACTTCTGGAACCTCTACGCTTATCGAGGTGCGGGCCAATAATGCTGACGTCGATATTTTCCATGAATTTGCTCATTTTATACCTTTCGCACATGAATTATCGAATACCAATCTGCAAAATGAATTCACCCATATGATTATGTCGCAACAGGCCTATAACTCTTCGGCCACGGTGTTCAAATCGCTCGATGAAATGACCCGCCAGGCGGCTAACTTAAAGACTTAGCCCAATTTTAAATAATTAGGCAAAATCTTCCCATTTTTTTGGAAATGAGCGGCTTTCAATGCGAAATGTCGCCTAAGTTTGACAAAAAACTTCATATTAACAAGCACTTACTCAATACCCCATCTTGGCATGATTATCGCATTATAAAACCTGTAAATAGCGGAAGAACCGCAAAAAAAGGATATAGAATATGGTGGGACAACTTAAAAATACTAAAATCAAGGGAATCAGGAGAGTCGCTCAGCGCCTGCTTCTTGCAGTAATCCTTGCAGCCTTTTCAGCTTCAATCGCTCAAGCTTCCTCACGCATCAAAGACATCGCAGACTTCGAAGGTGTCCGCGACAATATGTTGGTGGGCTATGGTTTGGTTGTTGGCTTAAATGGCACTGGAGACGGACTGGCAGACGGTCACTTTACCAAACAAAGCCTGCTCGCCATGTTGGAACGCCTGGGCGTTAAGCCAACGCAGGAAGGCCTCGATTCAAGTAACGTTGCCGCCGTCATGGTTACAGCTTCATTGCACGCCTTTGCCCGTCAAGGCAGCCGAATCGATGTCACGGTTAGCGCACTTGGCGATTCTTCAAGTCTTCTCGGCGGCACCTTGCTTGTAACCCCTCTGCTTGGTGCAGACGGCGAAGTTTATGCGGTTTCCCAAGGCCAGGTAGCAGTTGGCGGATTTACCGCCGGCGGTGAGGGTGAAACAGTTACGAAGGGCGTACCGACAAGTGCCAGAATAGCGAATGGTGGCATTGTTGAACGCGAAATTAAGTTCGATCTGGCCTCCCTTAAAAAAGTTCATGTCAGTTTGCGCAATCCCGATTTCACCACGGCCCGGCGCATGGCCCAGGCGATCAACGCCTTTCTTGGCACCGATGCTGCCCGCCCCAGTGATCCAGGTACGTTGGTTGTTGAAATTCCAGACGACTATGAAGAAAACGTCGTTGGCCTGATCACTGATATCGAGCAACTTAGGATCGAGCCAGATCAACTGGCCCGCGTCATCATTGATGAGCAAAGCGGCACCATCGTCATGGGCGATAACGTTCAAATTAGCACGGTTGCAATTGCCCAAGGTAGTCTGACCATCCGCGTCACCGAAACACCTCAGGTTTCCCAGCCGGGTCCCTTTGCCGAAGTCGGCGAGACCGTAACCGTCGCCCGCACCAATGTTGAAGTCGATGAAGGTAACGATAAGAAATTTATGGTCGTAAGTAGCGGTGTCACGCTGCAGGATTTGGTCAACGGCCTAAACTCTCTCGGTATTGGCCCACGTGATCTCATCACGATATTGCAAGCCGTCAAAGCGGCCGGTGCTCTTCAAGCCGAAATTCAGGTTATGTAGGGGAGCTGGACAATGGATAGTTTAAACATCAACAACGCCGGTTTCGCTGCCCTTCAGACAGCAAAAGTACCGCCAACTCTCGGCAATATTGATGGCATTGAAAAAACTCGGGAAGTTGCCGAAAATTTCGAAGCCTTTTTCTTGGGTCAAATGCTGCAGCCCATGTTCTCCAGTATTGAGCCAGCCGAACCATTTGGTGGCGGCCATGCTGAAAAAATCTGGAAATCTCTCATGGTCGATGAAGTCGGCAAATCAATGGCAAAGAATGGCGGTATTGGTATCGCCGATATGATTCAACGCGATTTACTCAAATTGCAGGAAGTTAAGTAGGTCAAAGGTGCAATTATGAAAATTGAAGAAAAAATTACCAAGCTTCTCAGCGTCACAACGCGGTTAAGTAAAATTCTCAAGCAGGAAAATGAACTCCTGGCAGCCAGCGCAAGAGCAAATGGCATCAAACCGCTGCAAGAGCAAAAAATTGCTCTCAGCAATGCCTATGAACAGCAATTTAAGATTATTCGGGATGACGAGGATCTTGCCAAGATAGATCCGAGCCTCGCCCATCGTTTGCAGGAAGCAGTGATTTCTTTTGGGCTTTTGCTTGAAGAAAATGTCACCCGGATTAAAGCGAAGATGGATGCCATTGAACATCTGTTCCGCATCATTTCCGAATCAGCTAAGGCCCATCAAGGCCAGACCGCCGGATATGGCAATAGCGGTGCAAAAGTCAACAATGCGCGCCAAGCCTATCCGGTGCTGAATTGGCAACTTCTTGCTCAGTCACAATCTCACGTTCCAAATGGACGGATTGTTGCTCCAAATCTGCCACCTCGCCCAATAGTTCACCGAGAGCGCGGCGTTTTTCATCAACCCGGTATTGGTGAAATCGGATGAGGGTGTTGAGATCTTTTGGCATCAGGCCACCCCTCCGTCACCCTGTTGAAGCTCTTGAGACGGCTCACCGTCGCTTTGGCCTTCATAATTCATATCCAAAATCTGGGCCAAATTTGCATAACATTCATCGAGGCTCGTGCTTTGTTCCTTATTTTGGCGCAAAAATTCTTCGATCCCAGCGAAGTAATGGATCGCCTCATCGACTTGAGGGTCTGAACCCTGCCGATAAGCGCCTAAGCGAATCAACTCGGCCATATCCTCATAAACCGACACTAAATGCTTCGCGCGGTCGATAATGGTGTTTTGTTCAGGCGAATTACAGGCCGGCATGGTTCGGGAAACACTGCGCAAAATATTCACTGCTGGATAACGTCCGCGCTCAGCGATTGTCCGATCGAGCACGACATGACCATCCAATATGCCGCGTACAGCATCGGAGACAGGCTCGTTGTGATCATCGCCTTCTACCAGAACGGTAAACAAGCCGGTGATACTTCCTTGGCCCTCGGCACCTGGACCGGCGCGTTCCAACAATCGGGGGAGTTCGGCAAAAACCGTCGGCGTATATCCTCGAGTCGCGGGTGGTTCTCCAGCCGACAAACTGATCTCGCGTTGGGCCATGGCAAACCGCGTAACCGAATCCATCAAGCACAAAACGTC
>JABIHH010000088.1 GCA_018649725.1 Rhodospirillaceae bacterium
AAACTGTTAGCAATGGGGGTGAGCCTAAAATACCAATGAACGCGGCATTGAAAACGAGAGCCTTCATCTGATGCAGTTGAGCGCAGGATTAGTTCTGGTGAATTTTAGCCCTGCGCGGAACGATTTTTTCTTTTCTCTAGTGCGGATTCATTTTGTCAAAATGATAGCGGATTCCTCTTGACTCTCTCCTTAAATCGGTATTAGAGTACTGAATTACTTATTTAGGAGAGGCTTTATGAATTTAAACAATCGTGTCACCAGACAACTTCACGATGAACATGTTGCCGTTATAGCTCTGATGGACAAATTGCAAAGCTTTTCAAGCAGCAATCAGCCGGATTTATCAAATTCTCAAGTGAGTAATTTTCTGAGTGATGTGAAAATCTCTATTGAAGGCGAAGTCACCAATCACTTTAATTTTGAAGAAGAAGACCTCTTCCCGATCCTAAATAATGAAGGCGAAACCGATATGTCTGATCTACTTCATGAAGATCATGAGGTGATTCTGCCTTTGGGCATGGAGCTTGTGGGCTTAATCACCGAGGCACAGGCAAATGGTTTTACCGCAGAGAGCTGGCAGAAATTTAAGCCCATGGGCACCGAGTTTGCCGAGCGCCTGCGCGATCATGCCAGCAAAGAAGAAATTGGCCTGGTTCCCCTCATCGACGACCTACTAGTTGCCGGTGTGGATGCGGATCTCGCCCAGAAATACATCGATAACCGATAGTGTAATGCGGCTATAAAGCAGGAGAAACGGACATGGATATTACTGAGAATATGACAACCAGGCCTCTAAAGGCTTCAGATCTGGATCAAGTTGTCGACATTGATAAGCGTATTGTTGGCTGGTCGAGACGTGGCTTTTTTCAAAAACGTGTCGATGCAGCAATCGAGCGGCCGGACAGCTATGTCGTTGTTGGTGCCGTCGATGGGACGACTCTAGTGGGTTACGCCATCGCCCGCATTCATGGCGGCGATTTTGGCACCAAAGGCCGAACCGCCGCCCTCGACGCCGTCGGCGTTGATCCAAGATCGCAAGCCAAAGGCGTCGGCAAGCTTTTGATGGACGCCCTTGACGATGTGTTGCGCAAAAAAGAAGTTTCGGAAATTCGCACCCAGGCTGATTGGCACTTCCACGGCCTGATGAAATATTTCGACGCGATGGGCTTTGAAGTCGCCCCCGCACATATTCTGGAACGTACGGCAGGCGATCAAGCCGGCGTGAATTTTTAGAGGAGGATCGAGCAATGCAAGATTCCAATATCCGCAATGATTTTGTTGAAACCGATGAATTCGATCAGCCTGCACGTGATTATGTTCCTGTCAGATCTTTGAAAGCAGAAGATCTTGACGCCATTGTCAAAATTGATCGGCTGAGCACGGGCGAAAACCGCAAAGATTATTACGAACGTCGCCTGCATGAAGCCCTGAACCAATCTGGTATTCGCGTTTCTTTAGTAGCGGAAGTAGATGATTTCGTCGCAGGATTTATCATGGCCCGAGTCGATCTCGGAGAATTTGGCCGGGCGGAACCCGTCGCGGTTATTGACACCCTCGGCGTTGATCCCCGCTATCAAGGAACCGGTGTCGGCCATGCCCTTATGTCTCAACTGCTGACAAACCTCAATGGCTTGCAAGTTGAAGCAGCCCGTACGATTGTTGAATGGAACGCGTTTGATATTTTGGCTTACATGCAATCTTGCGGCTTTAAACCGAGCCAGCGATTGGTCTTTTCCAGAAAGGTTCCGCCAGCAGCCGACTAGAAATTCCTCCCCCAATACCCCAAAACTGCGCCGGTGTCCCCCACCGGCGTTTTTTTATTTCACAACATAATTAAAATATTTGAGAGACATTTCGTCGCGAAAGCCACTTTTAATGACTTTTTTTAAAGCCAGACGAAGATCTTTGGCGACTTTTTTTGGCATGCCTTTGCCGCCAGCCAACCAGATGTGCTCAACTTTCAGAACCTTGCCAAATTTTAGGCGTAGCGACTTGTCCACCGCATTCTCATTCCAGCGCGTCAGAATTTCGTTTACGTCGCCATACCATGCTTTAACTCGGCCCATCTCAATCATCTTGATGGATTTTTTTACATTATTAAAAGACAAGATATTTTCGATGTTATTCTCTTTTAACTCCTGCTCATGTGAGGTGCCGCGCCAGGCACCAACCGCTGACAATTCACGCCCCTCTGCGAAACTGTTGATTTTTTTTCCAAGAGAAACAAAGGCGCTTTTTGCGCCGATTATTGGCTCAATCCAAGTGTAATTGGCTTCCCTATTTGGCAATCGCGACAAGCCGGGAATGACGGCGTTTGGAGAGGCGCTGGCTTCTTTCATTGCGCGCGGCCACGGCACCAACCGATAATTGATTTGATAGCCTGACTCTGCGCTGACCTTGCGAACGAGTTCGATCAGAATGCCAGGCCGGGTAATCGAATCCATCATATAGCCAGGGATCTCTGACCCGAACATCGTCAGCACGGGCTTTTTATCCTGGGCCTGAGCCGATTGTCCAAGCAGTGATGCTAGACCGATTAAAACAACTGATATTGCCAAACCTCGTAAGTAATTTAATGCCATTTTCCGAACTCCCACAACATTAGTGCCCATTTTGAAATAGTTTCGAACTCATCAATTTCCAAATAATTTTACTAAAAATAATACTTTTCTATGGACTAAAAAAGGCGATGGTGCGCACTTCAATACTTTCGCGGGGGATAAATTCCGCCGGCTCCTTGACTAATTTGGCAGCCCCGTGAGCGGACAAACGGGCCCGGCCATCCATTTCAGTGTCAAAGCATTTGATTAAAATGGCCTCTCCGGTCGTCATCTCCGGAAAATACATCCATTTTTGGCCCTCACCATAGGCCACCCGGTAGGTCTCACCGCGGCGATCTGGATAAATATGATCAGAGGCGATCAGATCTTTATCGACCATCGATGCCGCATCGCAGAGCGCCAATGGATCGGTTAGCACTGGCTCGGTCAATGGCCGCCATACATTCACCATAACGTAGCGATGTTTTAGAAGCTCTTCCGCCTCATCAGGTAGAATATCATTTACCCGCTTTGGCCCGGACCAATCTGTGTAATCGTTATGAACTGTCAGCACGGGTGCCCCGGTCCCCAATTTTTCACGTTTTTGAACATCTTGAATTCGATACGTGTGATCAAAAATCTCCACGCGATCCGCGCCCGTGAACTCCTTCAGCAAAGCAATGCATTCCTCGTAATAGTTGGTTTGGATCGCCGCTTCATCGTAGAAATCCGACACATCAGATACATGGTCCGTGATCAAAAAGCCTTCTCGATCCAGGCTTAGCTCATCGGCGACGTCTCGCCCATTGATCAGAGGGACAATTCGATCTTCAAAAGTACCGGTATCGCGCTTCGGATCATCCATCGGTAATTTTGGATAGGTGGCTGGTTTCTCACCGGTATCAACGGCAAATTTCAGTGAGGCTCTTATTGGTACACTCATATTAAAATACTCTCCCCTATGCTCGTCAATTTAGGCCGCCGCTTTGGCTAAGACACCAAAGGCCGTTACATGAATTCCTGTTTCTTTCTGTCGCTCAACCACATAGCGCGAAAACCTGTCCTGCAGGCCAGCAGGCTCCCACTCAACGAGCGCCTTTTGATAGCTCGGACGCGCCTTTACCTGCTCAAACCATCGACATAAATGTGGATAGCGCTCTAACGGCCAATCCATCAACATCATTCGGTGAACATTCGGCATCCAGGCAATATCCGCCAATGACATCTCATTACCCAATAACCAGTCACGATCAGCCAGGGCTGCATCCAGTTTTTTAAAATCAGCATCGGTACGATCTACCGCGGCATCCAGTTTTTCTTTCGGGAATTGGTCACTGCCTTGCCATTCACGCAGAAAATCAACCAGAACTTGGTTGTTATGACGTGAGGCGAAATCTTCAACCTCATCTTCGGACATGTCTTTACGGGGCCGGAAGAGAAACTCATGGGATAATAATTTCAGATCAGTCTGCGCCTTATCGGCGGCCGCCAGCCAATCTTGCATTTCCATCGTGTCTCCCTCGGGCCGCAAGGATGGATTGGGGTACTTTTTATCCAGATAATCAATGATGTCGCAGGAATCGATCAGCAGCGTGCCGTTATCGACAAAGGCCGGCACCAATCCTTTCGGATTGATCGCCTGATATTCCGGCGTGGCGTGTTCATTTTTGGGGATATCAATAACATAGCCCTGCCATTCCAGATTTTTCTCAGCCAACGTGATCCGAACCCGCTGGGCGCAACTCGACAACTCGGCATGCCAGAGATGGAGACCTTTCAATTCTTTCAGGCTTTGGTCCTTCGGTTCAATTATCGGCATCGGGTATCCTCACAAATTCTTTTGTCGACACTATAATAAAATCGCCATAGCATGCACAAAATAATTTCAAAAAGTGTTCGGGGAGCGAAACAATGCCGCTAATAGAAACTTCAAATGAGGAAGTTAAAACATTCGACGGCCTTCACCTTTATCATTTTTGGCTGTCATCGTGTTCACAGCGCGTCCGAATTGTGCTGGCCGAAAAAAACCAGGAATGGACCAGCCACGAAATTAATCTCGAGAAAATGGAACACGCCACGCCGGAATATCAATCCATCCATCCGCATGGCGTTGTCCCGGCTCTGGTCCATGACGGTCAGATCATTATTGAGTCCATAGATATCATTGATTATCTCGACACCACTTTCCCTGAGCCTCGGCTCCACCCGTCTTCTGAAGACAGTATCGCCAAAATGCATGATTTGATGAGCCAAGCCGATGGCGCGCAGCACAGCATCAAGACGCTCACCCACGAATTTTTGTTTAAGCAGCATGTGATGCCACCCGAAGCCTTCGAGGTGTTTGAGAAGAAACATGAAAACGCGGAGCTTGTCGACTTCATGCGGGTTTGGAGTTCTAAAAGCGGTATTCCGTCCGCAGAGATAGACTCTGAGTTGAAACTTCAACATGATTATTTTGTTCAGCTTGATCAGGCTCTCGAAGGCCAGGATTGGTTGGTCGACAACACCTTCTCGCTGGCTGATATTGCCTGGATTTCCAATGTGAGACGGCTTGATCTTATGCACTACCCCTTGGATATTCATCCAAATTTATTGGCGTGGTATGATCGCTTCCAGGCAAAGCCTAGTTATCAAAAAGGCATTAGCGAGCACGAGATTCCTCCCGCGCTCGCTGATTTTAATGCCTATAGTCTGGAGCGCGCCGCCGAAGGAACGGGGGTCCGTTCGTTCAAGCCGCTGGCCGCCTAAGACGCTTTTCGCAGATCTGCCTTTTCGGCCAATTTTTCGTGGCGGAAGCCGCCCCAAAGGGCCGCGCCGATCGCACCGGCGTAGATCGAATCATCGTGACGTTTGATCTCAACATTGACCTTGTTTTTAGGATCAGCAACACCTTCAGCCATCGCTGCGACCAAACCTGTATCCAGAGCAAGACCGCCGGTGACCATTACATCGCCTTCCATCACCTTGGTGGCGCGTAACAGCTTGAGCAGCCGGTTACCCATAGAAATGTGAATGCCCTTCAAGATGTTTGGTGCGGAAATACTACGAGACACCATATTGATCACGTCGGTTTCAGCCAGCACGGCACAGATACCAGAAACCACTTCGGGATCATCGGCCTGCTGTGACAGCTCACCGATTTCTTCCAAAGTAATACCGAGATAACGCGCAATGTTTTCCAGGAATTGGCCGGAGCCCGAGGCACATTGGCTGGTCATGCGATATTCGAGGACTTTGCCACGTTCGTCAATTCGGATCGCACGACCGTGAAGCGCACCCACATCCAACACCGAACGGGCATCTGGATTTAGATAAATGGCACCACGTGCGTGCGTTGTCATTGAATAAAAGTGACCGGTATGAAACTCAAGGCTCTCACCTTCGCCTGTGGTGGCGATATAGTCGATATCGTCGCGGGTCAGACCGTTATCTTTTAATATTTCATCCATGGTGTCTTCGGCGAGTTTATATGGATCTCGCTTACGGATACGTTCCACCCGCTTTGCAATCCATTCGTTCTTATCGCCATTCACTTCAAACAGAGCAACTTTTACAGCACCTGTTCCGACATCAATTCCAACTGTTTTTACCATTATGCTGCTCCTTGCTCTTCTTCTGCACCAGTGACATCACCTTCCGCTGCCCGGAGAGCAAATGCTGCACCTCCTAAGGCACCGGTATAGATTGAGTCTGGGTCAATATTGATGGTGACCTCACCATAGTTTTCAAAAATCAGTTTCTTCAATTCGGTCACGGCAGCTTCGTTATTAGCCACACCGCCGGTAAAGGTGAACTGATCGGTGACACCGCCGGATCTTGAAATGATCGACATCGCGCGAAGGATGATGGCGCGGTGCAAACCAGCCAACACGTCTTCGCGTTTTTCGCCAAGCGCCAAACGATCTCGCAACTC
The DNA here is from genome assembly GCA_018649725.1 of Rhodospirillaceae bacterium. Classification (GTDB taxonomy): domain Bacteria; phylum Pseudomonadota; class Alphaproteobacteria; order Rhodospirillales; family UBA2165; genus TMED23. The sequence continues at coordinate 6,454 of JABIHH010000088.1, forward strand.
AGCGCCGGCAAACACCGTGCAGGTTGAGTTAATCTTGGCAACCTTGGTCGCCTTCGAGGCGAGCGGGCCCAATTCGTGGACACCCATATTCATCTCATCAGCGATATAACCGAGATAGCGTCCGCAACCAGCCGCACAGCGGTCATTCATTTGGAAGTTTTCAACAATACCTTCGCCATCCACCTGGATCGCTTTGGTATCCTGGCCACCAATATCCAACACCGTCCGAGTTTCGGGGTACATCATATGCGCACCTAAACCATGGCAGAGAATTTCCGAGCGAATGTGATCTTTTGGGAACGGCAGGCGAACCCGGCCATAACCCGTACCAACCACAAAGGTCTCTTCTAATTCGACACCGAGCGCATCTTGAATGGGCTTGGAAATCTCTGCATCGCCGACATTAAATTCGGGAGCTTCTGTCACCAACTTGTCCAAGGCGCGGGTAAATTTACCAGACAGATCGCCTCCTGGTGGGCGGTTTTCCACCTCGATAATCGCTTTGTCATAGACATTAAGTAGAACATCATAGTTAAGATCAGCTTCTTTCGCGATTCTCTCGGAAGTCGACATAAACTGACCGCCGGCAATATCACGGAAAAAGTCCGATTTGCGTTCCGCACCGGGCGCAAACATTGGCACAGCGGCTTGTTCCAACTCAGCAAAGGTCGCATCAAGCGCTTCAACCATCGCTTTCTTCTGATCTTTAAAGCGCGGATTATCAGCAAAGCCGATACTCGTATCCTGTAAATCTTTCAACTGCTCAAGATATTGCTCAAGCCGGAAATTGCGTTCTAGCCCACTTAAAAAATCATCCACTTTGCCATCCAATTGAGAAATTTGCTCAAAAGCCCGGTGGAAAAGTGTAAAGCGCGTCGAGATCATCGCTTCCTGTTTGGAGATCGCCGCCGCCGTATCATAGTTCGACCGCGAGTTGGTGATCCCTTGGCCCAAGACATCCATATTGTCATCCATCAGGATGGCCTTGGTTGTCGTCGAGCCCAGATCAATTCCGATATAACATTTCATATTTCTTCTCCTTGTCTGAAGCTGCGACTAGGCGGCTTGCGATTGGCGTTTTTGTTCGATCATTTGGAAATAACTCTCAAGCCGGTTTTTAACGTTGGCCGGAGAGAAGTACCGTGGATCAACCAAATCAGTTTCAATAAACGCACAAGGCTTACCGGTGCGGGCTTCAACTTCTCTGAGCATCAGCAATTCGCCAGCGGCAAAACTGTTGCAGCTTTTAATCGAGTTAACCAACATACCATCGGCTTGATACTCTTCGACGAGATCAGCCATCATGGTGGTACGATCGGGCAAGTTCCGGTTGGTGTAGCAACCCATGCAATATTCAGCGAGGGATTCCAGCGGATTTTGTGGATCGTGGCGGAAGCCGTCATAATCGTATACGCCGCCCACTTTGGAGTAGGAACTCGCAACAACAACGGCACCATCTTCGTGGAACATTTTCCAGAACTCACGGAAGTTGGTCCAGTTTGGTGGTCCTTCAACAACCAGACGATATTTCTCTTCGCCCATTTCACCTTCTGGCGTAACGGGACCAAGACCTTTCGCCAGGCGATCTTCAATTTCCACCCGCAGCATGCGGTAGTAATCAACCGCATCTTCGGTTCCCCGGAAGGCACCGAAGATTGGCCCGATGTAATAAACGCCGCCAAAGTAAGCATCGATTGGCGAGCGGATATTTTTGGCACTTTTCAGCACCCAAACAAGATCGTCTTCTGCTTTAGCGGAAGCTTTCATATATTCACGCAGACGGTCGATATCAAACTTAACGCCGCTGACTTCTTCCATCATCGGAATAACATCTTCTTTGAGCTGCTTAACAACATAATCACGCATGTTCTTGGTGATTTTGCCATCGCCTTCATACGGCACATGCAGCATGACGGTTGGGCATTTGTATTGCTCACGAAGTAGTTCAAACCACTTCAAGAAGGTGTAACACCCAGTATAAGACAGCATGAGCATATCGGGGTTTGGCATTGGCTTACCATTTGGCGCAATATTGCCTTTGGCCATCATGCCGAGGTCAGCTTTCACATAGGTACACACGTCTTCCGAATGACCCATTTTTTCAGCGTCTGAGATCATGCTGCCAGATTGCTTGCGCATCGCGTTGCCGAGAGCATTAATCTCCGGCAAGTTGTTGGCAAAGTCGAAACACATGATCAACTCGTTGATATTGCCCGGCACAAAGGTTGACACCATCTTTTGGCCGGTTTCTGGTGCAGAAGTAATTTTATCGTAGTTGCCTGCGATCATTTTCTTCTGCAATAACATTGAATCGTCTTTAATAACGTCAGTTGAAACATCCGCACACATTATGCTGCACTCCATAGTTTGATTGAATCCGCAAAAGTTCCGGCTTGCTCCCTGATGGGCTGCATTTGTCCAGAGTTTTCGGCAAATTGAAAAGCGATATAAGGGATTTTTTGATCATCCAACACATGATGCAGCAAAGGCTGATCAAGCAATGCTGGATCGCAGAAACTCGCTGCGGCGAAGATGACGCCTTCGGCGCCAGCTTTGCGAACATAATCCGCGAGGTACAAACCTTTTTCTTCTTCGCTCGGCTCGAACTTAGATGGGAAAGGCATGGAATCGGTAAGGAAGGCGTAGGCGATATTTTCCAACGGATCACCTTCGGTCGCAATATCTGTCGTAATCATGCGATTAGCCATAATATAATCGTCATCAACAATATAGCAGCCGGCCAACTCAATCGATTTGATCAAGCCGAGTGGCGGTTGTTCACAGAATGATCCATTGAGGACAACCCGGGTATTATCTTTCATCCGGCGTTCTTCAAGTTCAACCGCAGCCAGATAATCCTTCATCAACTGAATATGTTCTTCTGGCGGTATAACCTCACCAGCGCGCATCAACAAATAAATTTCAGAAGAAGGTGTTTTCCAAGGCTGATCGCGACGGAATTGATAGACCTTTTCAACCCATTGGCGACGCTCGTTATAAACTTCGATTGAAGCCCGGAGATCATCATCGGTAACTTTTACACCACCCATTTCCTCCAAGCCTTCAAGCAATTCGCGAAGATCATTTTTGTAGAATTCACCACCAATTTCTTTCTTGTAGTTTTGCGGCGTATCGAAATAGCGGGTGTAAACTTCCGGGAACATCAGTTTCCAAACACCAGAAAGATTTCGGATCACGTCACATGTACTTGGGAACAACATGCCATCGACAAAGTCGAGGCGTTTGGTGACACCAAGCTCAACAGTCGAGCGTGGAATACGGCAAATATAGCTTTGGTAGTAAGCGTCGCCGTGAATAACTTCGAGGTCAGAACCACCGCCGAGCACACCCAAAGGCAACATCCCTGCTGCGTGGATAATTTCGCTCGGCACATAGATGGGCAAATAACCGACTACCTTGCGGCCGGGCTTTGCAGCTTTCCACTCGCGCGCTGCAGTGAAATCGATATCTTCAAATAAGACTTCACAACGATCGATAATTTCTTTTACAGACATGATCTTAGCTTTCCTTACACTATTTCTCTTGGCCTATTGGTTCTTCCAAACTGCCGGACGTTTTTCCAAAAATGCGTTCAACCCTTCGACCGCATCTTCGGTTTCCATCAGTCCTCGTAAATAAAGTTGTTCTACTTTGTCCAACCGAGCAGACACCCGATCAGCAAAATCTTCTCTTGCGCCTTGAACGGCGTAGCGCAAAACGCTGGCACTAATCGGTGCCAAATGATCGTCAAAATATTTAAGCGCTGTGGCTTCGGGATCTTCGGTAACATTTGCCACGAGACCCATTGCCAATGCCTCATCAGCAGAAATCGTGCGACCCGAATAGAGTAGGTCTTCCGCATTGGATTGGCCGATGAGTTCCGGCAGCAAGCAACTTGCAGCTGGTGCAAAGACACCAACTTTAACTTCCGGCTGACCCATTTGAATTTTGGGACCGGCAAATATCAGGCTGCCGCCACACGCGACTTCCAAACCACCGCCAAGGCATTGACCATTGGCGACGACCAGGATGGGCAGCGGATGTTTGATCATGCGCTTGATCACACCGTGCATGGCTTTAATCATATCGTCGCAAACACCGGGCAGATGTTCTTGGACGCTGGCACCAAAGCAAAAGTGGTCGCCTTCATGGTCAATCAGAACGGCATGCAATGCTGAATTCTCAGCATATTCAACCAAAGCCTTATCAATCGCTGCCAGCATTTCGGCATCGACGATATTGGCTTTCGGACGGGCGAGTCTCAGGCGAAGTAGCTTGCCGTTCCGATCAATCCAAACTTTAAGAGGCGAATCACTCATCTTATCACTCATTTTGGCATCAAGCTTTCTGTTAGATCATCGGTCCACGGCACACCTTTACCAATCGCCTGACGCAGCGCGACGAAATCAACTTCGCGGCCGGTTTCCTTGGTGCCTTCATTGAAAGCACGGAAGCCGGCGCGGGCTTCGGTCATCATGTTGAGGGCCAACCAAGCGCGGTGATCTTCTTTGCGTAAATGCCAGACATCGAGTTTTGGCTTACGCAGTTGTTCAACCGTCTTGGTCATGCATTCTGGGAATGTCAGCAGCAGCTTGGCGCAGAGCGCTTCCACGGCTTCGTCCAACATAGAGAGATCAATCTCACCGGACTTAATCAGTTCACGAGCGGCTTTTGCGTCATCGCCGGTTTTAAACTCACCGTGAATGATGCGGCCATATTTATCAGTATATTCTTCGGTGATCGCCATCGGGTTAGCCACAAACTCACCATCAATTTTAAGAGCCGGCACGGTATCCATGATAATGCCGAGACGGGCCGCTTTATGAGCCGAAAAAGGCTCGCAAAGGGTGCCGGACACCATCGCTTGTTCACAGCCGATCATCACTGGCAAGAAATCTGTCGCACCGCCGATTGGCGAAGAACCGTGCTTTGGTCCGGCCTGTCCAAAGTTGGCCAAATCCTGAGCGATGGAGTAATCACACGCCATGCCCATTTCCTGACCACCGCCAACTCGCATGCCATTAACCCGGCAAATCACCGGCTTATCGCAAGTCAGCATACCGGTAACCATATCGTTGAAGAGCCGCATATATTGGCGGTATTCCTGATGGTTGCCGGCATAATATTCAGCATATTCTTTAACGTTACCACCAGTGCAAAATGCTTTATCACCAACGGCGGTCAGCACAACCGCGTTGACATCACGCGCGTTTGAAGCTTCACGAAACGCTAGGATCATGCCCTTGACCATTTCGGTCGTATAGGAATTGTATTGCGTCGGATTGTTGAGGGTAATCCAAACATTGTAGACCCCTTCAACTTCCTCGCCGTTCGGTAGTTTCGCCGGACGCTTTTCATAATCAAGGCCAGGAAAATCCCAATTCTCAACCAATGAATGATCGATTGGATTTTGAAGTTGGGTTTCTTCAATAACGGTTGCAGTATCTTTAGGCATAATCTTGTTTTCCTCTTAAGCCGGAATGAGAACCGGACGCGCTTTATTCTTATGGGCGTGAACAGCGGCAAAAATTTCGTTGATGTCATCTAGGGGATGATGTTCGACAAAGTTCTGAACTTCGATTTTGCCGTCCAGCACCAAATCCAATACAGCTGGATAGTGGCGCGGTGGGCAGCCCCAATTGCCGAGCGCCCGGGCATGGAAGGCCATCAAATTAGAAAGCCGTACCTCGACCTTATCCATGGTAAAGCCAACAACGCTGAGCGTGGCACCATGAACCAGCAGGCTATAAGCCGAAGTTTGACCAGCGGCAGTACCGGAGCATTCAAAGATGAACCACTCGGTCTGGCGTAGATTGTTTTCCTTGGCAAAAGCACCGATGGCTTTTTTCAACTCGCGGCCTTCATAGTCGCGGGCGTTCATCGTTAAAGCAGGACCATGACCGGCTATGTTATCGAGCTTGCCCTGATCGACATCAATGGCAATCACGGTTGCACCGAAGGCAGCTGCCATCTGAACGCAATAGCCGCCAACGCCGCCAACGCCGATGACGATGGCCAAGTCACCCTCGCCGAGACCGGTTTGATCGACCGCCTGATAAGGTGTCGTGACCGCATCGGCGATCACCGAAAGGTCAGCAAGTTTCAGCCCAGCCTTTTCGAGCCGCACTTCGTCAACTTCACACAAGCCATAAACCGGCACTTTAATATGGGAGCCAAAACCACCTTGAATATCGTAGCCCGGCATCATTTGATCGCGGCAGATGGTTTCCTTGCCACGCTCACAGAGATCGCATTTTCCGCACGGCATAACAGCTGGAATAATAACCGCCTTATCGGCCCAGGCTTCCGCCCCTTTGCCAGCTGCAACAACGCGCCCGCTGATTTCATGGCCAAGCGCCAAGGGCAGATCATGCGTCGTGCGAACGCCGTCGTAATAATAGCCAAGATCAGTGTGGCAGACGCCACACCCAGCAATCTCGACTACGACCTCGCCGTCGCCTGGAGGAAACGGATTAAACTCCGCCTTCACCATCGGCTCGCCCGGCTGAATCATTTCCCAGCGATAAGCATTTTTTGAACCGTCTTGTGACATTCGAACTCCTAATGGTTAACTATTCTTCCAACCACCAGATTTCTGATCATATTCCATGTTTCCTGAAGCGAGATAACTCATTTTTTTAGCGGTTATCCGCGCCAATTTTCTTATTATGGTAAAACGGTACCCGAATACCGATTTAGAGTCAATAGCTTTGTTGGGGGTATTTTTTGGGAGGAAAAAAACGCCGTCATTCTGGCGTAGGCCAGAATCCAGTCTCTTTCAGTCAGCCTGGACCCTGGATCAAGTCCAGGGTGACGATCGAGAATTATGGTAGCAAGAGTGATATGGGGACATGTACCTGTTACGTGTCCCCATATCTCTCCTCCTATCTCTCTGGCCCACGCCTAAAAACAGATTTATTTTTCCGGGCGTAAAAAAAATTCACCCAAATCGTCATTATTCGCTTGGGAATCGGGTTTCCGATGATGTATGTCATGGCTCCAGTCAATCACTGTTCGAAAATTGAGTGGCAATACTTCTAGGCCACGCGCAAAAAAGGTCCTAACCATTGCCAAATCATACCGTCAAAGTTTATCCGTCTGAAAACACCCCCGCCAAAGAAGATCAACTCGCCTGGAAAATATCTGAAGTCGCCGCCGACCCGGTTGCGGTGAGCGATGCTGTCACCGATATGGTGATCAATCGCATCATTGATAACGCCTCTGTCGCGATTGCGTCGGTCAACCGCCATCCGGTCGCAAGTGCCAGAGCTCAGGCGATCGCGCACCCCCGGGCAAATGGTGCCGCGATCTTCGGTATGCCGAACGAGCAGCGCTTTCATGCGGAATGGGCGGCCTGGGCCAACGGGACAGCGGTTCGGGAACTCGACTTCCATGATACGTTTTTGGCGGCTGATTACTCTCATCCGGGTGACAACATCCCGCCGATCCTCGCCGTCGCCCAGCAAATGAATAAATCCGGCGCCGAGCTTTTGCGCGGCCTCGCCACGGGCTATGAAATTCAGATCGATCTCGTCAAAGGCATTTGCCTGCACGAACATAAGATCGACCACATTGCGCATCTCGGGCCCTCAGCAGCAGCCGGTATCGGCACCATGCTGGGACTTGATACCGACACAATCTACCAATCTGTCCAACAGGCTTTGCACACCACGGTCTCGACCCGGCAATCGCGCAAGGGTGAAATCTCCAGCTGGAAAGCTTTTGCGCCCAGCCATGCCGGCAAGCTTGCCATCGAAGCGGTGGATCGTTGCATGCGGGGCGAAGGAGCACCGTCGCCGATCTATGAAGGTGAAGACAGCGTCATTGCCTGGATCTTGGATGGACCGGACGCCAATTATACCGTCCCCCTGCCCGGCCCCGGTGAGGCCAAGGCGGCGATCCTGGAGAGCTATACCAAAGAGCATTCGGCTGAATATCAAAGCCAGGCCTTGATCGATCTCGCTTTCCGGGTGCGGGAAAAAATTTCCGACTGGGATGATGTCGAGAGCATCAAGCTCTATACCAGCCACCACACCCATTATGTTATCGGCACCGGTGCCAAGGATCCGCAAAAGATGGACCCGACCGCCAGCCGCGAAACCCTCGATCACTCGATCATGTATATCCTAGCCGTCGCCCTGCAGGACGGTGAGTGGCATCACGTGCGCTCTTATGCGCCGGAGCGGGCACAACGCGCTGATACAGTTAAGCTCTGGCATTCGATCTCGACCGAAGAAGAAGCCGAGTGGACCCAGCGCTACCATGATCCAGACCCGCAGCTGCGCGCTTTTGGTGGCCGCCTCGAAATGACCCTCAAATCCGGCGAGAAAATTGTTGATGAGCTGGCTGTCGCTAATGCCCACCCTGCCGGAGCGCGGCCTTTTGCCCGGGAAAACTATATCGGCAAGTTCAAGACGCTCACCGACGGCATTATCAGCGAGGCCGAAAGCAACCGCTTCTTGGACCTCGTGCAAAACCTGCCCGATCTCAATGCAAGCGGCGTCAATGAGATCAATGTCCAGGTCGACGCCATCGAAGTCGACAACAGCACCCCCGATACGAAAGGGATTTTCTAATGCTCTTTGGAACCAAGACAGCCGCTGAAAAGCGCGCAGATTTTCGATCAGAACTGGCGAGTGGGAAACTCCTGCAAATGCCGGGCGCCCATGAGCCGATTGTCGCCCGCATTATCGAGGAGCAAGGCTTTGACGGCATTTATATTTCAGGCGGCGCGTTGTCGGCGGCGATGGCGATGCCCGATATCGGCCTGACGACACTTACCGAAGTGACCCAGCGCGGTCGCCAGATTGCGCGCGTCACGGAACTGCCGGCGCTGATTGATCTCGATACCGGTTTTGGTGAAGCGATGAATACAGCCCGCACCATTCAGGAATGTGAAGAGCTCGGCATTGCCGGCTGTCATATCGAAGATCAGGTCAGCCCAAAACGTTGTGGGCATTTGGACAACAAACTAATCATAGAGACCAAAGAGATGTGCCAAAAAGTGAGCGCCGCGGTCAACGCCAAGCGCGATCCTAACTTTTTGCTGATGGTTCGAACCGACGCCAAAGCGTCCGAAGGGATTGAGTCTGCGATTGAGCGTTCAAAAGCTTATGTTGATGCCGGTGCCGAGGCGATCTTCCCGGAAGCCCTCAACACGCCGGAAGAATACGAAGCCTTCCGCGCTGCCATTGATGTGCCTTTGCTCGCCAATATGACCGAGTTTGGCAAAACGCCGCTTTATTCAAAACAACAGCTAATTGATTTTGGTTATAACATCGCGATCTATCCTGTGTCATCTTTACGCATTGCCATGGGAGCAGTTGAAGCATCTTATGCCGCGCTGAAAGAAGAAGGCTCACTCGAAAGCCAAGTAGACACCATGATGACTCGCAAGCGGCTCTACGAAGTCATCAAATATGAAGAATACAATCAGTTCGATCAAAACTTACATAATTTCAAACTATAGACCTCATTTAGGGAGAATTTATTATGGCCAAAGCAACCAAAAAGAAGACAGTGAAAAAAACCGCGAAGAAAACAGCTAAGAAAACTGCTAAGAAAACAGCCAAAAAAGCAGCTAAGAAGCCTGCTAAAAAATTAACCAAGAAAGTCGCTAAAAAGGCCTCGGCTCCTGATATCCGTAAAGGCCTGGTTGGCGTTATTGCTGATACCACAGCTGTCTCAAAGGTGATGCCGGAAACCAACTCGCTGACCTATCGCGGCTATGCGGTGCAAGATCTGGCGGCGAGCTGCTCTTTTGAAGAGGTTGCTTATCTGCTGCTCAATGGCGATCTGCCGAACCGCAAACAGTTGAACGCGTTTAAAAAGAAAGAGCGCTCTTTGCGGAAAATATCTGCGGCCCACACTCAAGTCATTGCGAAATTCCCCAAGAAAGCCCATCCGATGGATACGGTCCGCACCGCGGTCAGCTACCTCGGCACGACAGAGGTCGCCTGGGGCGGTGAGCCAGCAGAGGCCGATATGGAACGCGCCATCAACATGCTGTCCAAAATCCCGACCATGATCGCCACTGATTTTCGTTTCCGGAGCGGCAAGAAGCGCATTCAACCCCGCACCGATCTCTCCATGGCGGAAAACTTCTTCCACATGTGCTTTGGCAAGGTGCCGCCGAAGGCCGTTGTCAAAGCCTTCGATGTCTCGCTCATTCTTTATGCCGAGCACAGCTTTAATGCGTCGACCTTCACCAGTCGGGTCATTACCTCGACCCGCTCTGATATCTATTCTGCTGTTTGTGGCGGAATTGGTGCGCTTAAAGGACCGCTGCACGGCGGTGCCAATGAAGCCGTTATGGATATGATGAAAGAGATCAGAACCGCCGAACGCGCTGACCCTTGGATCAGAGACGCGATGGCGAAGAAGAAACTCATCATGGGCTTTGGCCACCGGGTCTACAAACAAGGCGACAGCCGCGTGCCGACGATGAAATCCTGCCTCGAAGATCTCACCAAATGGTCGGGCGACACCAAATGGCTCGATATCTACAACATCCTGGCGGACATCTTCGTCAACGAAAAAGGCATCCACCCCAATTTGGATTTCCCATCCGGCCCGGCTTATTATCTGATGGGCTTCCCGATCAATCTCTACACGCCGATCTTTGTCATGGCGCGGATCACCGGCTGGTCAGCTCACTATCTTGAGCAAAACGCAGATAACGCGTTGATCCGACCTCTAAGTGCCTATTCCGGCCGCGCCCAACGCAAAGTGCCGGCGATCGCGAAGCGGAAGTAGCCCGTCAAGCTGACCTCGCCGTCAATTAGGCGAGGTCCGGGCGCGTTCCAGATAGCAGGCAGCCGAAGCCCTTTATCGGATCGGTGATATTTGCGGCCTGGAGCCCGGCCCAAAAGGTGACGATATTGCTGGTGATCACCGGCTTTTTAATTTTTGCTTCAAGCTCAGCCACGATCCCGGCTGAAGCGAAATTGGCACAGCTGATCAATATCGCTTCCGCCTCAGGATGATCGACGCCCAGCGCATGCTGGTAAATTTCGCCCGGAGAAACAGCACCGAACTTTCGCCCCAGGGCAATGCCGGTCTCGGTAAAATCCATGCCGACCATAGCGACAACATTGATGCCCCGAGCTTCGAGATATTCCTTCTCATGCTCATTTGTGGCGGCGGAATAGGGCGTCGCCATGGCAATGTTCGAGACATTTAAGCTTTTCAGAGCGGCTAAAATAGACCCGGCAGTTGAGACCGCGCTCGCACCTGAGACATCTCGCAATTGCTTGTTCAGCATATCGGCCGGGCAGGCCATCGAGCCCACCGTACAATTATAAGCGACCGTGTCGACCGCGCAGCCCTTTAGTTCGAGCAGACGAATTTCGAGATCATCCATCAGGCTTTTAAAATCATCTTCTTCGGGATGAAAATGAATGGGCATGCGGGTAAAGTGAACCGTGACGCCGGGTGGTTTCATGGCATTAAACTCTGGCTCGGTGACAGTATTTTCGGTCGGGGAAATAACGCCAATTTTGGCCCGCCAGCCCAAGGGCTTCGCTTTCTCGAAAGCCTCCATTAATCCTTCCCCGCCGGTTGGCGCAGCCCCAGCCGTTCAAGCCGCGGCAGTACTTCATCTCTGAAATACGGTAGTTCATCAAGATAGTTTACCAGACCCATGGCAATCCCTGAAAAACCGATCTCGCTTAACATCTGCATTTTTTCAGCGATGGTATCTGGATCACCAATTAAAGGATAAGCACTGTTGCCACCGGCCATGCGAAGTTTAATTTCCGCCTTCACTTCATCGGACAAATCTGGATTATCTCGGACACCGCGCCCGACATACATGCTCTCGACCGCCGCTTCATTGGCATTTTCAACCGCGTAATAATGATGAAATTCCTCAGCCTCTTTGACGGTCGGGCGGCAGACACAATAGGCATTGGTAAAGACGCCGACTTCGCGGCCAAGCGCTTTCGATTGCGCTTTCACTTGCGCAACCTCAGCCTTTGCAACGCTCATTTCCTGAATGGCGCGAAATAAATAATCCGCATTGCGCACGGCGAAGTCCAGCCCTGGCCCCGATTGCCCGGCATTCATAACCAAGGGACGGGGCTGACTGATCGGCTTTGGCTTGGCGCGCACATTTTTCAATTGATAAAAAGTGCCGTCGAAATCGAACGGCTCGTCCTGTGACCAGATTTTGCTGACAATCTCTAACCATTCCTGGCCCAGTTCATAACGCCGATCATGATCGCCGAGATCGATGCCCATCATGCCAAACTCATCAGCATTCCAACCACAGACAATATTGAGCCCAAACCGCCCGCCGCCGATATGGTCCGCCGTCACCATCTGCTTGGCAGCAAAAACCGGATTGATCATGGCAACATGGAGTGTTGAAAAGGCGATGATCCGCTTGGTTGCAGCGAGCAACCCCGCCGACCACATGAGCGTTTCATAAGAAATGCCGTTATGATCACCATCGCCGCCATAGCCGGCCCAACGCCCGAGCGGCAGCATAAACTCGATACCCGCAGCATCAGCCATCTGCGCCAGAGCAACATTGTTTTCCCAGCTCGGCAACCAACGCTCTTTGGCATCGGTCGCGGCAATACCGCCTGAGCAATTAGCGGCAAACAAGCCAATTTTAAATTTATTGTCCGAACTCGATTGAGCTGTCATTAAACCCTCCCCGCTACTGAGCAACTATCTTAAAGCAGTTTGGCACCCTCGCAATGCGTTATCTCCAGCGAAGACTGGAATTCAGGAAGTCTTTGTTTTGACTGCATTGGAGAAAGTTGGATCCCGGATCAAGTCCGGGATGACGACAATTTCTTTAACTATTATCAATACTATTCGTCATGCGCGGACTTAATCCGCGTATCCATATTCATAACCAAAAGAGATAAGTGCTACCCGTCCTGCTCCAGCGTCGCCATCAATTCCCGCCATTCGCGTTTACTCATGCCGCTGTCTTCTTGGCTGACAGGCTCACCGGCGAGCATTTTCTTGACGATGTCGAGGGCAGCAGCAGACAAGCCGACGCCGCCGACGCGGTATTGCATAAAGGCTTTATGGGCAATCGGCACCCAGCGTTTGACGGTCTCTAGCATGGCATCCGCATAGACGCGGATTTCGTATTGAGCGTGGGCGTCGGCGCGGAGCGAGAGGAAATGCAGCAGATTATGCAGATCAATTTTCCAATACCATTGAGTATAGGCATTGAGCGTTAAATTCATCCGAGCGAGCTCGCGGGCGAGACCACTGCGATCTTCATCGATAACATCGCCATTTTGGTCTTCATTAAGCATTTCGACATAGTGATCATAGTTGCGGGTCGCATCCTCTTTGAGAATGTCGAGCACACGCTGGGCCTCTTCACCTTCCAGCAATTCGCCGCGGCCTTGATGGTTTTGCGTCGACTGCATCGCGAGTTGGGACGCGTCCGGGATATAGAACTCGCGATCGAGTACGGAATAGCGGGCTGAGTATTCGTTCACATTAGCGGTGCGATGACGGATCCACTGGCGGGCAATGAAGATCGGCACCTTGATATGGTATTTGATCTCGCACATCTCAAACGGCGTGGTATGGCGATGGCGTAGCAGATAATTGATTAGCCCGGCATCATCAGAAACTTTCTTAGTGCCTTTGCCGTAAGACACCCGGGCGGCCTGCACAATCGCCGCATCGTCACCCATATAATCAATGGCGCGAACAAAGCCGTGATCCAGAACGGGGATCGGCTCATACAATATTTCTTCGAGGGCGGGGACGGTGGCTCGGCGCGTTTCTGACTTTGCGGCACGGGCTTCTTCGATTTCTTGCTTTTGCTGGGGCGTGAGTTCCATCTATGAGAATTCCTAATCGGCGGTCATGAGTGGGTGCACTCTACCTGCTCTATAAGGTCGGATCAAAGTTTTGAATCTGGTCCTAAAAAGCGCCGGAACGCCCTTCACAAAATCTCGCCTACTGTGCCCTTTCATTAGGCCTCCGATAGGACTATATTAGATGTGTCGGTTTACCGACTATGGCGATAAACGCTTTGCAGAATAAGCGTAACGGACCCGGGGGCAGTGCCCGGCGCCTCCACCAAAAATTCCTGGAAATCCAGGGTGTTAGACAATAATACCTTAGGTTTTTTCAGACCATTTTGGGGGCGAAACAGGATCGACGTGCGTAGTAAAATCAAAGTTTTTGCCCGGCATTGTACCACCGTTATCGGGCTACTTTTACAAATGCTAACGATAATGAAGCATTTGCGGTAGCAGCTTAACAGCTAACCTACCACGGGGTTCGGAGGGCACCTGGCAACAGAAGCCCTCCACTAAATTTGCGAATCAAGTGGTCTCACGACCAAAGATTCAGAGTTGAATTGGGCGAAACGAGATAAGAATGTCAGAAGAAACATTTCCATATGACCAATGGGTCAATGAAGCATTACGCAGCGTATTAAGCCGAGCATTACAGCAACTGGCTGAAAGAGGTCCGATCGGCGACCATCATTTTTTCATTAATTTTGATACCTCCCATGAAGGTGTCGATATTCCAGGCTTCTTGCGGGCACAATATCCGGAAGAAATAACCATCGTGCTGCAGCATCAATTTGAAGATCTCAATATCGATGACCAAGGATTTGAAGTTTCGCTCTCCTTCAGCGGCAAGAAAAGCCGTCTAAAAGTGCCTTTCGATGCGGTGACATCTTTTGCTGATCCTTCCGTGAACTTCGGCCTGCAGATTGGCGTTGATGCGGTCAACGAAGCGATGCTGCAAATGCAGGAAGATCCTGAAGGTGGTGAGGCCGATCCGGTGGGTGAAGGTGTTGCACCAACCCCCTTCGCCCCAGCCGTTGCGCAAAGAAGTGATGAAAACTTTGAAGATGACGCTGGCGATACAGATGCCGTCAGTGATGATGAGGCAGAAGAGACCGCAGATGATGGTCCGCAAACAGCTGAAGTCATCGCACTTGATGCGTTTCGGAAAAAATAACTTCCAACCTATCCCCCCTATTTAAAAATCTGATCAGGTATAGCCATGAGTGATAAAGATTTCTTCCCGTTGGTTCCCTCCTTCGAGGACACAACAAAATATCGCCTTTTAACCACTGACTATGTTGAGAGCATTGATGTAGATGGCCGTGAAATTTTAAAAATCGATCCGGAAGGCATTGCACTTTTGACGGCGCAAGGCTTCTCGGACACCTCGCATCTCTTACGCACCGAACACCTCGAACAAGTGGCTAAAATCCTGGACGATCCTGAGGCCTCCGACAATGATCGCTTTGTCGCCTTGGATATGCTCAAAAACGCCAACATCGCTTCCGGCCGCGTGCTGCCAATGTGCCAAGATACCGGCACGGCCATTATTATGGGTAAAAAGGGTGAGCAGGTTTGGGTTGATGGCAGTGATGAAGCGGCGATCTCCCAAGGCGTTAAACGCACCTACGAAACTGACAATTTGCGCTTTAGCCAATTGGCACCACTGTCGATGTATGAAGAAAAAAACACCGGTGATAATCTGCCGGCCCAGATCGAAATTTATGCTGATAAGGGGCCGCAATATAAGTTCATGTTTGTCGCCAAAGGCGGCGGCTCAGCCAATAAAACGTTTTTGCATCAACAAACCGCAGCCTTGCTAAATCCCGAAAGCCTAATGGCCTTTCTCGACAAAGAAATTCGCGGCATCGGTACAGCTGCCTGCCCGCCGTACCATCTGGCGATTGTCATTGGCGGTACCTCGGCTGAGTTTAATCTCAAAATGGTCAAATATGCCTCCACCCATTACATGGATAATTTACCGACATCCGGCAATGAACACGGCCAGATTTACCGTGATCTCGAACTTGAAAAAGAAGTTCACAAGCTTACCCAGGATATCGGCATGGGCGCACAGTTTGGCGGCAAATATTTCTGCCACGATGTCCGCGTCATTCGTATGCCCCGCCATGGCGCTTCCTGCCCCGTCGGTATCGGCGTGTCGTGCTCGGCTGACCGGCAAGTCTTAGGTAAGATCACCAAAGACGGCATCTTTTTGGAAGAGCTTGATACCAACCCGGCCCGCTTCTTGCCCGAAATAACCGATGATCATCTTGATGACGATGTGGTTAAAATCGACCTCAATCAATCAATGGATGACGTGCGGGCAGAGCTTTCAAAACATCCGGTCAAGACCCGGCTCTCGCTTTCGGGCTCACTGATCGTGGCGCGTGACCTCGCCCATGCCAAGCTCAAGCAACGCATCGATAGCGGTGAAGGTCTACCGCAATACGCCAAAGACCACGCCGTCTATTACGCCGGCCCCGCCAAAACTCCTGAAGGCATGGCATCCGGCTCCTTCGGCCCAACCACGGCCGGTCGCATGGACAGCTATGTTGACCTCTTCCAAGCCAATGGCGGCTCAATGGTCATGCTGGCCAAAGGCAACCGCTCACAAGCCGTCACTGATGCCTGCAAAAAACACGGCGGCTTTTATTTGGGCTCCATTGGCGGCCCGGCAGCAAGGCTCGCCCAAGATTGCATCAAGAAAATCGAAGTCCTCGAATATGAGGAGCTCGGCATGGAAGCGATCTGGAAAATCGACGTCGTAGACTTCCCGGCCTTCATCGTCGTTGATGATAAAGGCAATGACTTCTTCGAGGAGTTTAGGGCGAAGTAGAACGCTTTTATATTAGCCACTTCGTTTTTAATTTCCTCCGTCATCCTGGACTTGATCCAGGATCCAGTCTTTTCTCTTTCTTCGAGTTATATTGGAATACTGGATTCTGGCCTTCGCCAGAATGACGGCGATATTTTCACCTAAATAAAGGCCGCCATTTGGCAACCATTCTTTATATCGAAACGTCGACCCCGCCGCACTACGTCGATGATTTATGTTTGCAGTTGATTGAAACAGCCCCTTCAAGGGCTAAAACTTCGCCCTTTGCCTGAGCCAATTCGCCTTCTTTGTCAGCTCCAAAAATCGAACCTACGGGCAATAAAACCAGGAACACACCGACAGCATCTCCCGTTGCGGCATTATTTTGCTGAGTAGTAAGCGCATTTTTTTTCGCTCTTTTTTGTTCCAGAGCAACCTTCGTTTCCGCGCAGGATAATCCTTTATAATTAGCTGACGGTATAGCAGATGGAGCCACCGAAGATGCTCTTGAGGCACACCCTGAAACAGCCAAAGCCGCGAGAATAATTACTGCTCTCGAAATTTTTGAATTTATCAATTTAATTTCCCCCGATGATTAAATAATCAATCAAATTATTATGTGTAATCGTGAAGGGAATTAATACCATAGATGTTAATTTAAAATAAACTTTAAAGTGTATTTCCAATTTTTTTTCAATCATAAGATAGTACTCACCTATCCTCTCACCGAAACGTGACTCCAAGAAAATCCAACCTATCCTGTCACTTGTGCGATTTTCTGATATAAGAGATCAAAGTGAAATTCAGGAACATAGCAATGGCGAAGACGACCTATAATTATAAGCGCTACAAAATGTCGGAATATGAACTTGGGGTTTTTCCAGGCGCTCGGGCCGGAGAAATAGCCGAAAATTTTACTGTTCGCGATCAAGATGGCAATGATGTTTCGCTGGAGGAATACCGCGGCAAATGGCTGGTTTTAGAGACCGGCTCGATCACCTGCTCAATGTATGTCAAAAATATTGGCGGCATTAAAAAGCTGCAGGCGAAATATCCAGATGTTGAGTTTTTGGTGATTTATGTCCGAGAAGCACATCCCGGTGCCCGGCTCGGCCCGCACGAGACCGACGAACAAAAATTAGAAATGGCAGACAGATTGCGCGAGTTCTATGGCGAGCCACGCAAAATTCTGGTCGATAACGTCGATGGCGATATGCACAAAGCTTACGGCGAGTTGCCGAACATGGTCTATGTCATTAATCCTGACGGCAAAGTCATCTATCGCTGCAATTGGGCGTTTCCCAAGAACATCGATAAGGTTCTAGCCAATCGCGACCAGCTCCATACCAAGGAATATATGGCGATCATCACGGCTGCACCGTGGGTTATGATTCCGGTCGTGCTCAGAGGCGGTTGGGATGCACTTTGGGATCTAATGGTCGCCCTGCCAATGATCACCATCGCGCATTTGAAGGCCGATTTTCAAAACCTCAAAAAGAAATTAAGCGGCGGCGATACAAAAGCGGTGGAGTAGATAAGAGTACCCCCAACCTACTCGTTCGTCACCCCGGACTTGATCCGGGGTCCAGTCTTTGACCAATTGCTAGGCGAGAATAGGGCGAGCATTCTGGATCCCGGATCAAGTCCGGGATGACGCTCAGGTTTTAAATCGCCTCGGCCTTTTTCATCTCCGTAATCTCATCCTCAGAATAGCCGAACTCAGCTAATACCTCGGCCGTATGCTCGCCAATACCGGGGGCGCGGCGGGTGATCTCGGCTGGCGTCTCAGAATATTTCACCGGGTGGCCGAGCACGCGAAGTGAGCTGCCCTCGGAAGAGCCGACATCCTGCACCATATCTCTGGCCAGGGTTTGCTCATTTGACGTCATCTGGTCAATGTTGAGAACGGGGCCTGCTGGAATACCAGCATCCTCCAGTTTTTGCTGCCAGGCTTTCGTCGTACCGGTCTTGAAAAAACCGGTGAGTTCGTCAACCAAAGCCGCCAAATTATCCATGCGGTCTTTGGGCTCTTGAAATCGTGGATCATCTGCCAGTTCCGGCACGCCCAAAAGCGCCGTCAATTTTTGCCAGAGCCCCTGATTGGCTGAGCCGATATTAAGCCAGCCATCACTGGTCTGGAACGCTTGATAAGGCGCCATCAGCGGATGAGCCGAACCCATCGCGACCGGCAATTCGTTTGAGGCCATAAAGATCGCTGATTGCCAATAGGTGTGCATAATGCCGGCTTCAAACAACGAGGTGTCGACGAACTGCCCCTCTCCTGTATTCGCTTTATGAAACAAAGCGGCCAAGATGCCCATCGCGCCCAGGGTGCCGGCGGTTATGTCGGTCACCGGCGCGCCGACCTTGACCGGCGGTCGGTCGGCACTTTCGCCGGTGATGCTCATCAACCCGCTCATACCCTGAGCAATCAGATCAAAGCCGCCCTTATCGGCGTAAGGCCCGGTTTGGCCATAGCCGGAGATAGAGCAATAGACCAGACCGGGGCAGTTTTCCTTCACTTGTTCATAGCCGACGCCGTAACGCTCCATCGCCCCTTTGCGGTAATTTTCGATAAACACATCCGCGCCTTCGACTAATTTTTTGAGTGCCGCTTTGCCTTTATCGGTTTTGAGATTGAGAGCGACCCCGCGTTTGTTGCGGTTCATCATCGAAAATGGCGCAGATTCATCATCAACAAAGGGCGCCAGTTTGCGAACGTCATCACCACCTGGCAAGCGCTCGACCTTGATCACATCGGCGCCCATATCGGCCAACATTAAACCGCAAGTGGGCGCGGCCATAACGTGGCTCATCTCAATCACCCGGACACCAGCCAGTATTTTCTTCGCACTCATTTTAATTTCCTTTGAAGTCAGGTTTATGTTTGGCCATGAAAGCCATCACGCCTTCTTGAAAATCTTGCGTATCAAAACAAGCAAAACCTTCGGCCTGATCCTCAGCGGTCAACTCGGCCCCGGCAGCAACTTTATAAACAAACTTTTTATGCCAGCGATTGACCAACGGGGCCCCGGCACAGATTTTCTCAACCGTGCTCGCCACCGCTGCATCGACCTCCTCATCGGGGACGACGCGATTGACCAGACCTTTATCCTTAGCCTCAACGGCATCAAACACCCGTGCTTCATAAAGAATTTCCAGCGCAACCGCCGGGCCGACCAATCCCACCAGCGCCTCAACCTCGGGATAGGCCATGACGAGTCCAAGCTTATTAACCGGCACACCGAATTTTGAGCCCGCTCCACAAATCCGCATATCACACATGAGGGCGAGCTCCATCGCACCACCGACACAAAGCCCCTGAATGCGCGCAATTACCGGATGGCGGCAGTCGCGGATCGCCTGCATCGAGGCATGCATCAGCCCACCATATTCCGTGGCCTGCTCAGAATTATTGCGCATCGTGGCAAATTCAGAAATATCAGCTCCCGGCCCAACCGCCTTGTCGCCTGCCCCTCTCAGCACAATACAGCGAAGGTCCTCATCTTGATCAAGCTCCTGAAAGACCTCACCAACGCGCTGCCACATTTCTTTGTTGAGCGCGTTGAGCTTTTCCGGCCGGTTCAAGATGACGGTCGCAACCACACCATTTCCTACTTTGGCTCGCTCAACCAAAACTACATCTGTAGATGTCATGTTACTTCCCCGTACTGATTAACTGAGTTCTGATTCGGAAGCGTAACAAATTGAGGCAGGGAATCAATGCTGGGAGTAAAACGATTTGCAGGCTTGACGATTGGCTTGGCGTCTTCTACCTCAAGCTCATCATGCCCGTAGAAATTTCCATCCTCTCCGCTTTTCTGATTGCCGCCGCCGCCATCGTGCTGTCGCCCGGCCCGGACACGATCATCATCATCCGTTATACGATGAGCTCGGGGAAACGCATCGGCATCGCCACGGTTGCCGGTGTCCAGCTTGGCTTGGTCTTTCACACGGTACTGGCGATTTTTGGCATCACAGTTATTATCGCGTCATCAGAGATGCTGTTTAAAGGTGTCGCCATTGCTGGGGCGCTTTATCTCGCCTGGCTGGGCATCCAAGGATTTTTACCGGGCAGCGCGACATTTGGATTTTCAGGCGCCCTGCCAGAAATCTCAGCCCACAAAGCCTGGCGAGATGCCTTTTTCTCAAACGCGCTCAACCCCAAAGTCATCGTGCTCTATCTGGCGCTGATGCCGAATTTCATAGATTTAGAGCGCGGCAATACCGGCGCTCAATTAGCTGTTCTGGGCACAGCCTTGATCATCATAAACATCTTCTGGCAGACGGGATTGGTGATCGCTGCGGATAAAGCCCGTGACTGGCTCGGCACGCCAGGGGTTCAAAAAGCCGTATCCTGGACGACCGGCGCAATTCTAATCTTCTTCGCCGCCATCATGCTGTGGACGAATGTGTTTTAGTTATTAAACCTGAACAGCACGACATCGCCGTCTTTAACGGTGTAGTCGCGGCCTTCTTGGCGCATTTTGCCGGCGTCTTTGCAGGGGACTTCGCCGCCGAGGCCAACGAAATCATCATAGGCGATGGTTTCGGCGCAGATGAAGCCTTTTTCGAAATCGGTGTGGATGACACCGGCGGCTTGCGGGGCTTTGGTCTCAAGCGTGATGGTCCAGGCGCGGGCTTCTTTGGGGCCGGCGGTGAAATAGGTGATCAGGCCCAACAGTTCATAGCCGGCGCGGATCAAACGCGCGAGGCCGGTTTCTTCAAGGCCAAGCGCTTCCAGAAATTCCTGGCGTTCTTCCGGGTCAGTCAATTGCACGACCTCAGATTCGATCTTGGCCGAGATAACAATAGATCCGGCGCCATTCTCTTCGGCGTATTTAACAACGGCTTCGGTGTAGGCGTTGCCGGTTGCCGCGTCACCTTCATCGACATTGCAGACGTAAAGTACCGGCTTGGAGGTCAGCAATTGCAGCATTTGGAAAAGCCGCTGCTCATCATCAGCGATGGTGACAGTGCGGGCCGGTTTACCTTCTCGCAAAGCGTCTAGGACGCATTCGATAATCGCGAGTTGTTGCACGGCATCTTTATCATTGCCGCGGGCTTTTTTAGTCAACGGATCAACGCGCTTTTCCAAGCTTTCGAGATCAGAGAGCATGAGCTCCGTCTCAACCGTATCGGCGTCACGCACCGGATCGATTTCACCTTCAACATGGGTAATATCGGCATCATCGAAACAGCGGAGCACATGCAAAATAGCATCGGTTTCCCGGATGTTTGCCAAAAATTGATTGCCGAGCCCCTCGCCTTTACTAGCGCCTTTTACCAAGCCAGCGATATCGACAAATTCAATTTGGGTCGGCACAATTTGGGCTGATTTAGCAATCGCCGAAATCTTATCTAAGCGGCTATCCGGCACGGCAACCCGGCCCGTGTTGGGCTCGATCGTGCAGAACGGATAGTTCGCAGCTTCTGCTGCAATCGTCTCGGTTAGTGCATTAAAAAGCGTTGATTTACCAACATTTGGCAGGCCAACGATACCGCAATTAAAACCCATTACTTATTTTCCTTTGGACTTTCTTTTTTGTCTTCATTTGGATTGAGGATCAAGGCGACTTTGGTTGAAAACCCCGCATCATCGCCGTGAATAAGTTTATCGACACTGAGCGTCATCGCATCCAAAAGCGGCTCGACCCAATCTTGGTCGGATTTGGAGAAATTTTTGAGCACATGTCCGGTCACCCGGCCTTTTTCGCCTGGATGGCCAATGCCAATACGGACACGATGAAAGTCTGGACCAATATGTGCGGCGATACTTTTAAGACCATTATGCCCGGCCAAACCGCCGCCTTTTTTGACCCGAATTTTGCCGGGTGCCAGGTCCAGCTCATCATGCAGCACAATCACATGTTCGGCCTCAATTTTATAAAAGCGCGCCGCTTCGGCGACAGAACGTCCAGATTCGTTCATGTATGTCGTCGGCTTGAGCAGTAGAACTTTATCGCCACCAATCGTGCCATCCGCCACTTCACCTTGAAACTTAGAACGGAACGGCTGAAAGGAATAATGGCGATGGATATCATCCACCGCCATAAATCCAATATTGTGGCGATTACCGGCATAGTCGGAGCCGGGATTACCTAAGCCAACCAGAAGGTACATAAATCTGCTCCAGGGTTGTCTTGCGTTGCCACATTCCTAAAGAAACAGGAAAAATTAGTCGTCGGAATCGTCGTCTGCGTCGCCTTCTTCGCCTTCGACACCTTCTTCGCCTTCGACACCCTCTTCGCCCTCTTCGCCTTCTTCGCCTTCGGTTTCCACTTCAATTTCTTCCATAATCGTCGGAGCGGCAACCGTAGCAACAGTGAAGTCACGATCCGTAATGGGCTCGGCACCATTTGGCAAATCGAGCATTGAAATGTGAATTGAATCACCGATATCAAGGCCGGTCAGGTCAATTTTAATGTCTTGTGGGATATTCAATGGCGAACAACGCAATTCAATTTCACGGCGCACAATGTTCAACACACCACCGCGTTTGAGACCAGGTGAGTCTTCTTCATTAGCGAAGATCACAGGAATCTCAAGAACGATTTTGGTGTTCTCATTAAAGCGCAAGAAATCGACATGCAGTGGACGATCCGTTACCGGGTCGAGTTGCAAATCACGGGCCAGCACTTGGTGCTTATTGCCTGCAACGTCTACTGCGAAAACATGCGTAAAAAAACCGGGGTTGTTGATAAGCCGGGTCAGTTCTTTTCCATCGACGGAAATTGTCACTGCATCCTGCTTATCACCATAGATAACCGCTGGGACTTTGCCCTCGCGACGTGCTGCTCGTGCCACCCCCTTGCCGGCCCGATCACGCGCCTCGGCGGTGATGTTAATAGCTTCAGCCATTGTCTTACTCCTAAGATTGCGGCGTTAAGACACCTTGGCCTCCAGGGGTGCCAAGCGTGCGGATTTAACGCTCAAGAAAGGCTGGGGTTTAAAGCTTTCCGGGCACCCTGTCAATACAAGGAGAGCGGATTTCAGGGACTAATCAAACAGGCTGGAAACAGAGTTCTCATCACTGATCCGTCGCATCGCTTCGGCGATCAATGGCGCGATGGTAATTTGCTGCATATTATGAGCCACCCGCATCGCTTCGGTCGCCATAATACTGTCCGTCGTCACCATGGTTTCAATGGGTGAAGATGAAACCCGGGCAACCGCGCCACCTGACAACACACCATGGGTACAATAAGCTGACACCGATTTTGCACCTTGATTTTTTAAAGCCACCGCTGCATTGCAAAGCGTGCCGCCAGAATCGACGATATCATCGATCAAAATACAGTGGCGATCTTCAACATCACCGATAATGTTCATGACTTCTGATTCGCCCGCACGTTCCCGCCGCTTATCAATGATAGCCAGATCGGTATTTAGGCGTTTAGCAAAAGCCCGAGCTCTGATAACACCGCCAACATCCGGCGACACCATAATCAAATCATCGCCATTAAATTTTTCCTCGATATCTTTAATAAACACCGGCGCTGCATAGAGGTTATCCAGCGGAATATCAAAGAAACCTTGAATTTGACCGGCATGGAGATCTAGCGTTAAGACACGATCTGCCCCAGATTCGGTGATCAGATTGGCCACTAATTTAGCGGAAATCGGCGTTCTCGGGCCTGATTTCCGATCTTGGCGGGCATAGCCGAAATAGGGCAGTACGGCGGTAATTCGCCGGGCTGAACCCCGTTTCAGCGCATCCATCGTCACCAAAAGCTCCATCAAATTATCATTCGCCGGATAAGAGGTGGATTGGATAACAAAGACATCCTCACCGCGGACGTTTTCGTTGATCTCAACAAAGACTTCCATATCAGAAAAACGGCGAATGCTTGCACTGGTCAAAGGTAAATTAAGATAGGCGGAGATCGCTTCCGCGATCGGACGATTACTATTGCAGCTGAGGACTTTCATCCTGGCAGAACCCCCTTAAAAGAAACTGGGCGTTACGGGCCCAAATAACCCGCACAAAACATAAAATATGTTCCAGCAAAAACTTGATTTTATGTATCAGTGAGTCCGGTTCATGTAAACGGTATAGATTCACCGGATACAGATTTTTTTCTCAACGTGGAATGATGAGGCCTTTCTTACCATCTGAGGGGGCCAAATATTGCTCAACGATATCAATGATACCAATGCTGCCGCCCTGGGCAATGACATGCGCCATATCTCCCCAACGGCCATTGAGCGCACCCACCGGCACCTTATTGTTTTGCGTTACTTTTCCAAGTTCCCGGCCCTCTTTTGTCGCCACCAGCCAGGTAATAGCGACATCATTTGTCGCATCATAGGGTGGGCTTACATTAACGAATCCCTTCACCAAAAAATCCGATCCGAGACGCTTTGGAACAATATCTGCGCCGGCAATAATCATGCTCCGACGGAGATTACGAAGCAGTGAAATATTACCGTCTCCCGGCGCACCAATGATCTCAGCCAAATAGATTTTTGACTTTTTTGGAAGAATCGCCGAATCACCCGTCGAAGCGGATGTTGTTTTTTGCGGAATTGCTCCGGGATCGTTCAAAATTTCTGCCGAAGATTTGCTGGCCGGTTGCGCTTTCGTCACCGGCTGTTTCAAAGCTACTCTTTTAGGCCTTTGCTGGGCATATAACATGCGCACAACTTCCCGTCCCATATCGGCGCTAAGATCGACCAGCAATTCCTTATCCAAGAATAGCCAACCAGCCCGATCACCAGTTACGCGTAGATCAAACGCATCGAGCTTTTCGCCATCAGCGCTCCTTAGGCTCCAAATAATTTCAACCTGCTCGGGATCGGAAACGGAAAGATAGTTGATTTTCAAAGCCCCATTGAGGATATAGCGCGGGCGAAAACTGGTGGCTTTACTTGCCGGCACATTCTCCGCCCAGAGGGATTTAATCATGTTTTCGGCCAATGGTTTGGCAAGCGAGGCCGGTAACTCTGGGCTCACCTGAACGCGGATAGCGCCACCGCCAGCCAAGGCGAGCAACGGATTATTGGTCGTCGCCCCGCTATGAGCAAAGGGTTTTGGCAGACTGCCGCACGCGCCAAGCAAGCCAATACAGCAAAGTGCCAAGACAATTTGGCGACAGCTACGTAACACAAGTCACCAACATAACAGCCAGGCAAAAGAACAATAAAATAACGATATGCGGCATTTATAAAGTCCTATTTAGGCACTCAAAGATATGGCGGAAATTTCGCGGCCATAATCTTCCTCGCCCTGCAAGACAGAGCGACGATAAGAATAAAACCGTGCCTCATCCTTACAAGTATCATAACCGGTCTGATAAATCTCGCCGACACCTAAAATGCGCAACCTTGCTTCAACATAGCCGGTGAGATCAAACATGTAGTGGCCCTCTTTTATCGACGGTTTGAAGAAAATCTCATTTTCTTGACCCCCATCAACAAAGCGGGCAAAAAATTCCGGCCCGATTTCGTAGGAGTCCTGGCCAATGCTTGGCCCGATCGCCGCTTTAATACCGCCGTAAGACGCGCCCAAATCCACCATCTCAGCTATCGTCGCCTCGAGGATGCCGGTAAAAGCCCCCTGCCATCCGGCATGTGCGGCACCGATCACACCGGCTTGGTCGTCCGCGAACAAAACCGGTGTGCAATCTGCGGTCAAAATGCTGAGCACAAGGCCAGGCTTATTTGTCGCCATACCGTCGGCTTCGGGTGCATTGTCAAAGGACCAGGCTTCATTGACGGTAATGGCTTTGGCAGAATGGACCTGATAGCAGGTCAGCAATTGCCCGTCAGAAATTTTGAGGCTTTGCAAAACGCGGCCACGATTCTCGGCGACGTTTTCAGGCGCATCAGCAGAACCAAACCCGCAATTGAGTGAGTTATATAGCCCGCCGCTCACCCCGCCCTCACGGGTGAAAAAACCGTGGCGGATAGAGCTATTGGATGTCAAATCTTCAACAACAATCACAATTCCCGCTCACTCTCCTTTGTCATTGTCATAGCCAAACCCTTCCGGCATCGGCATATCCGGATGGGTGAGCGCCAGTACTTTAAACAGCGTGCCCATTTCGTCTTCACCAATCAATCGATTTAATCCGCTAAAGACTTCGTTCATTTGACCAGTTGAGGCGATTTTCTTGAGTTGCTTTGCCCGATGTTCTATCCCCAGCGGGCGCAAAAAATCTCGCTGCGTGATCGCGCCATAAGCCAAAGCCCCTGCGGCGCGCGCATTTTCAGCCATTTGCTCAAAATCGACATGCGCCGTCAGATCAGCTTCACCGGGATCGCATAACACATCATGAAATTTGTGATCCTTCACGGCTTGCAAGGTATCGCCAATACCGGATGGCGTATGGCCATAATCAATAAACAACGCTGCGCCGCCATATTTGGCAATCTCTCCGGCGATGGAGGTGACCAGCGCAACACCGGCCGGGCTAAACTCAAAAATGCTGCCCGGCGGACTATCGGCGAGCGCGGCTGGAATAAATGCCTCAGGCACGGCGGCACTTTGATCCAGCATCCAATGCAGCTCCCCCGCCTCATTGCAGCCGACTTTGCGTTCTCCCCAGCCCGCAACAGATTTTTCAAACTGCCGGATCGGCAGGGCATCGAGCAATTCATTGGCGACCAGGATGAACGGGCCTTCCGGCACATCGGCAAAACTTTTATGCCATTGGATATCAACATCGAGTGCATCCAGATTGCGGCGCTGGCGCTTTTGCAAACTGGGGCTGGTCTCAATCATATGGATATCGATGGCATCCAGGAATTGCGGTGCCATAACCAGCGCGCGGATCGCATCGACCATCAATGTGCCTCGGCCCGGCCCCATCTCGATGAGATTTATTTTCGACGGGCTACCCATTTGGTTCCAGGTAATGGCGCACCAAAGGCCAATCAACTCGCCAAACATCTGGCTGATTTCGGGCGCGGTAATAAAGTCACCCGATTTGCCCAACGGATCACCCGTCATGTAATAGCCATGCTTGGGATTGGCCAAAGCTTCTGACATATAATCTGCGACCAAAAGCGGTCCCTCGGCGGCAATACGTTTTTTCAGATGTTCCAGCAACTCGCTCATCAAGCGATATTAGACGGTTTTTTCGGGGCGGAAAATAAGATAAAGGCCGAGCGCCACCAGCGGCACCGATAGCAATTGACCCATCGTGAAAGTGCCAAATAAGAAACCGATATGAGCATCAGGCTGGCGAAACAATTCAACAAAGCCCCGGGCCGCCGCATAGCCAACCATGAAGACCCCCGACAAAAAGCCAGCCTTAAGGCGCCATCGATCACTTTTCGAAAGCAGGAATAAAATAATAAACAAGAGAAGCCCTTCAAGCGCCGCCTCATAAAGCTGACTTGGATGGCGGGGTAGCGGACCGCCATGGGGAAACACCATCGCCCACGGCACGTCCGAAATCCGGCCAAAAAGCTCGCCATTGATAAAATTAGCAATCCGGCCAAAAAACAAGCCAATCGGCGTCGCACAAGCCACCGCATCACCGACCGCCCAATAGCTTAACTTGCGTTGCCGACAAAACAATATGACGGCCAAGATAACGCCTATCAGCCCACCATGAAACGACATCCCGCCTTCCCAGACTTTTAGGATGTCGAGGGGGTGATCCAAATAAAAGGCAGCTTTATAAAACGCGATATAGCCAAGTCGTCCGCCAAGAAATATCCCCAGAAAAACCCAAATGAGAAAATCATCGGCATTTTTCCGGTCCATCGCATAAGGCGGCTTAGCGGCAAAAGCCTTAATATATTGAATGCCCAGCAGCACGCCCGCCAGATAGGCCAGCCCATACCAGCGGATGGCAAGCGGGCCGACCGAAAAAATTATCGGATCGATATTTGGAAAGGCGATTGCGAAACTCATGCCTAACCCTCTACCCGAAAGTCATGCTTAGGCCAAATAAAATCTAAAATAATATTGTGAACCCGTGGCTCATCAAATCGCCTCAAGACATTGCTTGGTGCACTAAATCTAACGGGCCGTATTCTCAACCACTACCGCCCGGCGGAAAGCCAACACATGCCAAGCCAAGAAGACGATGGCAACCACCGTGGCGCTCCAATGGATAAACGGATCGGTAATGATGATCAATAGTCCTAATAAAAGCCGGACGACAATTTCCCATATTGGCAAGCGGCGTTGGTCAAAGCCGATAACCGCGCTCGAGACGAGGTAAATCACGACGAGCAAACGCGATATAATGGATAAAAACGGCAACCATTCAAATTGTGCCCCGGATTCCTCAACCAGGAGAATGACCGGATAGAAGGCAAATACAAAGGGCACCACAAATTTCACTAATCCGATGCGCATCGCGTAGACAGCCGTCATCATCGGCGGCCCGCCGGCGATTGACGCCGCCGCATAGGCCGCGATCGCCACCGGTGGTGTGATTGATGAGGCAACGCTGTAATAAAGCACGAAGAGATGGGCGACCAGCACCGACAGACCCAAGCTGGTAATGGCCGGACCCAAAATAAGAATCACGGTAAGGTAAGCGGGCAAGGTCGGAATACCCATGCTCAGCATAAGCGCCGCCGCAGCGGCTATCATCAAGGTAAACACGAGACTTGTTCCGGTTGCGCCGCCAACCAGCAAGGTGAAATCATTTGGCAATCCAGTCGCCGCCAAAACGGCCACAATAATCCCGACCACAGCTACCGACATCAGCAACTCCGCGAACTGACGGCCGCCATTTGCGAACGCGTTCAATATTAAGACCGGCGCTTTTCGGACTTCCGGATTGAGAAAACTGAGTGGAATGAGGACCGTCAACGCGATATTGCCCGCGCCGGCCGGTGAAAATCCGTACATTAGGGCCGTTACCACAGTTGCGATCGGAACGAATATCAGAATCAGATTATAGTAGTCCTGCCGGTGAACGACGAGATCGACATCGGTGTCGGATAAATCAGCAACCGCTTCAATGCCGAGCCGCCTCGATTCGAAAACCACGCTGGCGAACAGGCTGGCGTAATAGGCCAAGGCAGGAATGAGCGCGGCAATAATGATATGGAGGTAGGGAATTTCGGTGATATCGGCCATTACCAGCGCTGCCGCGCCCATCACGGGAGGCATGATTTGACCAGCGCTGGAAGCCGTCGCTTCAACGCCGCCGGCAAACGCCCGATGAAACCCGCGCCGTATAATCATCGGTATTGTAATCACCCCGGTCGCCACCACGTTGGTGACGGCACCGCCCGACATCGTGCCGAACAAGGCGGATGAGACAATTGCCGCATGGGCTGGGCCGCCGCGCAGTCGGCGGGTGAAATGAAACGCTATTTTAATCAGCGAATGCGCACCGCCTGTGCGTTCAAGCATGGCGCCCAAAAGAACGAAGGGAAAGGCAGTGAATATAAGTATGGCGGTGATGCCGCCGACAACGCCCTCGCCGAGATTAAACCACAGATCTTCAGCCGAGCTGCTTAATATTTCGAACGGCGCCGTTCTAAAAATACCTGGCCAATAGGGTCCGGTGAAATAATAAAACAGTGTGACAAGGCCGACGATCGCCAACGCCGCTCCCCAGACACGCCAGCAAAGGATGATGAATGCCGCCGACGCCATGAGCGCTATCGCCGCGTGGGAGCCCTCGAAGATGACCATCGAGTCTAACATTTCCAGCATATCGACGGAAAAACGCCACAAGGCAAATGTAATCACGGCGAGAATCAAGAGATCGAGGGCCAGGCCGATGTTCTTCAGACCAGGCCGGCTCTTTGTCCAGCCAACCGCAAAGGAAAATTTCAAAATAACGACGAGCACGGACGCTCCGAGAATCAACGGCCTGACAATTTCGGGCGGGAAAGGACCCATCCGCGGAACAATCCAATAGCTCGGATAGGAATTGATCAATCCGACAAAGGCGACAATCAAGCTCACAAGGTAAATTGAGTTTTGGCGCCAGTCGGTTTTTGCCGCCGCCTGCGTGTCGTTATTCATATTTATTGGTCCATTTGGAATTAACAATCAGGGCTGACCCGATAAATCGAGCCAGCCCTGATCATCTAATGGTTAGCGGTTAAGGAAGAAGATGGGCGGGAATTTTAAAGCCAATTTCCTTATAATATTTCACCGCACCTGGGTGCAGCGGAACGTTAACACCTGCCAATGGATTGGATTTGCTCAGCGTCTTTAAAACGGCGGCGCTTTTATGAATTTCATCCAAATTTGCCCACATCGCTTTGAGCATTTTGTAGATGAGATCGTTACTCATTTTCTTGCGCACCAAGATAAAGCTGTTGGCAGCGGTCGTCCGGACATCGCCGCCGACCTGATTTTTGTATGTGCCGGCCGGAATGGTGGCGTTCTCATTGATCAGCTGCTCGATCATGACTTTCTGCCATTTTTTAGAGTCGGCGGCTTTGCCGGCACCGAGCAGAACAAACTTTTTCTTTGCCCCAATTTGATTGATGATGGCCGAACCGATTGCCGTTGGCCGTAAGAAAACATCAATCTGTCCATCGAGCATGGCCTGCATGCCCTGCCCCCAGGGAAGCCGGATAACCTCAAAATCTTTTTTCGGTGTAAGACCTGTCGCGACACTCAGATACGAGCTGGATTGGGTATAAAAGCCACCTGCAGGCGGACCCATATAAACCCGTTTGCCTTTAATATCGGCCAGAGTTTTGATGCCGGAATCCTGCCAGGCAATAATATGAATGGCGCTCGCCGGAAATCCGAATATCGCAGCCATTGAATTGTAGGCTTTGCTGGCTTTCTTTGGCAGTTTTTTATACATGCGTTTGCCGCCTTTGAGCCACGGTGAGATCTGAGGGACAAAATGGATTATATCCAAATCATCCGTGCC
Source organism: Rhodospirillaceae bacterium (assembly GCA_018649725.1). GTDB lineage: Bacteria > Pseudomonadota > Alphaproteobacteria > Rhodospirillales > UBA2165 > TMED23. The sequence goes on from JABIHH010000088.1 coordinate 37,872, forward strand.
AAATTTAAGGACCGACCGGGTTAATGTTTGGCCGGTGTTTATTTGTAGTGAAACGCCGATTTCTCTTGGAAAAATCTTGCCCAGAACGGTCAGTAATATGGCCGGCGTTCCAGACGCAGCGGTCGCATCAACCCGCAGTATTTTGGATTGCGCATTGGCGCCCGAAGCCGCGAGGCTCATGCCAAGAGCGACGACAAGACCAAGTGATATAGATCTAACGGATTTCATTTCAATTTCTCCCTGTTATGGTGATCTGTGACTGTACTGTCATTACGCTAGCAGCACTCAAATTATTACTCAATGGTGTTAAATAGTATAGACATTATACTGCCGCGGTGGCCTATTCAAAATTAGCATCGGCTATAACTTAGGGTAAAGGCGGGTCAGCAAAAAAACCTAATTCATTGAATGCCGAGCAGCGCGCCCGCCAGATAGGCCAGCCCATACCAGCGAATGGCAAGCGGGCATTTTGTCAGTCGTAGGTATCTGGTGGTTCGTTCGGCGTCATTCTAAAAGTGACATCTCGGACCAACTGATTGAATTTCGGGTCAGAAATTGAAGACGCAGACTGTAGTGTTGCTGAGCCGGCTGAAATTGGACCGGGGCCACAAAATACCAATATCACTTTGATCTGTTGGCCTCGTATCGTAGATTTCAGTTTATTTGGATCGCCACACATCTGATCTAAACTGGTGCCGGATGACGGATTAAACATCATGACCGCACTATAACCGGTACGCATATTTTCACTAGCTGCTACCGTGAAATTTGCATTTATACCGCGATCATTACCCTGCATTAACTTTGTCACCTGGTTGTCAAATTCAGATTTTTTTAGGCTGAACGGATTACCGACAATGACAGTCTGTAGATCTCGATTACCGGCGGCAAATTGATAAGTCGAATATTGTCCATGACTACCGCGAGACGAACCCAAAATTTGTGAACTACCGACATCACCTTGGGTGGCGCAACCAACTAAGATGCTTGCTGCTAAACCGAAAATTACTACTCGGTAATTTTTGTTTGTCGACATTTGTTTTACCCTTTCAATTTGATGTTAGTTCAGTTTACGCGAAAGGCTTGATGGCAACTTGTGCAGGCATTAGAGACATTTTCCAAGGCACGAACAACAGCCTGATAATCTTTTACCGAAGGATTTTGCCCAACAGCTCGCGCTTTTGCCGCTAAGTCCTCCGAAGCTTGATGTAGATTTTGACCCATGGACCGGAAATTTTCAGGCATGAAGCGCCCCATTCCCATTCCTTGACCTTGGCCCTGACCATGACCTCCACGTTGGCCCATGCGGCGCATTTCCTTCTTACGCGCCAACATCTCTTCTGTGCTCTTATTCGCTTTGGCCATTTGTTCCATCTGGCCGTGGCCGAATCCCATTTTTAGGTCAGCGATATTGGCAACCTCGTTGAATTTTCCGTCGGCAATAGCAGCCATAATGTCTTCAAGTTTCATAAGATTTCCACGCATTTCAGTCAGAAATTTTTCTTTAACTTGAACCGGTAGTTTTACAAGTTCTCGGGCGTCGTCGGCGATCGCTGAAGGTGTGTAGGCAACCAGTGCAACGAAACAACTGATCAGCGCTAAATTCCGAATATTCATTTCTATAATCTCCTATGATATCACAATACGTTCGGTTTGAATTCTCCATTAATTATTTGTATTTTATACAAGAAGTGTCGCAGAAGTGTGTCACACAGGACTAAAAAGTGTCGCAAAGTATCGCAAGAACAGCAACTTGCGGCAGAATGATGCGATATTTGTTAGGACTATCTCAAATATCTGATTGTGGCTAAAAATGGATAGGCAAAATGGCGGCGGCTCCGTCCTCGAAAGCGGACATTCTTAGCCCATACCGAAACCAACTGTTTCCCGCACCCTCGTCACAGCCAAAATTTAAACATCGCTCCTCAGTGTTTACTCTGGGTTCTATCGAAAAAGTAACCTGGGATATTTTATTACAATGTTAAGCTTTTCAAGGCGGAGAGCGGTCGCCATAATCATGGAAAATATATAAATGGGGTCCCAAAATGAGTTTTCCAGACAAGCCAATCCGAATCATCTTGCCTTTTGGGCCACCCGGCTTTTCGAGCCGGGTTGGATTTTCCGTGGCGCCGCATATGGCGGAATTTCTAGGCCAGGAGATTATTTTCGAGCACATTACCGGCGGACAAGGTGGCTCCAACGGTCCGCGTGCGGCGGCGGCGGCTGATCCTGACGGCTATTCGCTTTTTATGGGCACCATCGGCAATATTGCGCTGTTGCCCAATATTTTGCCCGATTACGGCGTTGATCCCGCCAAGGACTTCACGCCGATCATCAAGCTCGCCGACACGCCAAATATCTTGATCGCCCACCCCTCGCTGGGGGCTGTTACTTTGGACGATGTGGTTGCTGCGGCCAAAGCCAATCCGGGCGCGGTTAAATTTCACGGCATCAATGAGCGCAGCATTCATATGCTCGAGTTTAAATCGCTGATCGCGGAGACCGATATTAATTTGAGTGAAGTCAGACCCGAAAGCGGCTCGGAAGGCGCGATTGAAGCCATCTTAAACGGTGACATTGATCTTACCATCACGACGGGGCCGAGGTTACTGGAAAGTATTCGGGGCGGCGACGTTGTTGCCATCGGGGCAATTTGTCCGATCCGTATTGGTGTCTACCCCGACATTCCAACGATGGCAGAGCTTGGTCTTAAAACCATCGGCAATGGATCCTGGATGGGGCTTTTTGCGCCCTCAGGTGTGCCGGGCGAAATTGTTCAGCAGCTCTATGAGGCAGCCAGGCATGCATCCGAGCAGCCTGACGTGATTGACGCGTTAAATGAACAGGCCGCTGCCATTAATATCAGCGCATCACCAGCTGATGCTCTGGCTTTTGTTGAAGGTGAAACAGAGAGATTGCGCCAGGCTTGTGTGGCGGCAAATTTCTTTTAGCAGTAGGGATCTTCGGCCAATAAGAAGTCCTGAACATAGCGCTTAACACCATCTTCCAAAGACGTCGCGCCGCCATTAAAACCAGCGCCCCGCAAGCGGTCCATATTGGCTTCGGTGAAGTACTGATATTTGTCACGGATGTTTTCAGGCGTCGGGATATAAGTGATCTTGGGCTTTTTATCGAGGGCAGCGAACACCGCTTCCGCCAGATCTTTAAACGAACGGGCTGTTCCTGTCCCGCAATTAAATAAGCCGCTGACATCGCGGTTTTCCGACAACCAGAGCATCACATCGACGCAATCACCAACCCAGATGAAATCACGCAGCTGTCCGCCATCTTCATAGTTTGGATTGTGCGACTTAAACAAATTCGCTTTGCCGGTCTCTTGTATTTGCTTGAAGATCTGCGGCACGACACTTTGCTGACCGCCTTTGTGATATTCGTTGGGGCCATAGACGTTGAAAAATTTAAGCCCAGCCCATTGCGGCGGCGTCTTGGCACCATCGGCAACCATGCGGGCGACGCGGCGGTCAAATAGATGCTTGCTCCAGCCATAGGCGTTCATCGGTTGTAGCTTGGCCAGCGCTGCGCAAGACCCGTCATCGTCAAAGCCTGCCGTGCGATCGCCATAAGTTGCCGCTGAGGACGCATAGATAAACGGTACCTGATGGACCGCGCACCAATTCCAGAGATCAAGTGACAGCCTGAAATTGTTATCCATGATGAGATCGGCATCGGTCTCGATTGTCGATGAGATCGCGCCCATATGATAGATCGCCTCAATGCCGCCGTCATGGCCATCCAGAAAATACAGCAGATCTTCGGGCTCTATAAAATCAGCAAGTTCATGCTTGGAAAGATTGCGCCATTTATCGTCGGATCCGAGATGGTCACAGACAACAATTTCACGCTCCCCACGCGCCGCCAGGGCAGCTACGAGGTTAGAGCCTATAAATCCGGCCGCGCCGGTCACTATAATCATGGTTGTGTTATAAGGTGCCTCTTTCTGGGGTGCAAGTTGCAGATATAATCCAATCGGCATATATATAGTGTCAAAACACCGGTAGTTAAGAATAGGAATAAGTCATGCAAACACGTAATCGCTTTTTTGATGATCTCGCAAAAGTCGCCAATTCTGCGGCGGGCACGGTCGCCGGCATGAAAGACGAAGTTGAGCAAATGGTGCGCCACCGGGTCGAAAACTTTATCGATGGCATGAATTTGGTTACCCGTGAGGAATTTGAAGTGGCTCGGGCCATGGCTGCCAAGGCACGCGACGAACAAGAGAAGCTTGAAAAGAGAATCGTCCAACTCGAAGCCCAATTAGGTGCGCAAAAACCCAAATCTTCGCCTAAAAAACCCGTAGCGAAGAAGACGAGCACAGCCAACAAGACCAAAAAGAGCTAGTTTTTCGTCGCCAAACCACCTGTTTTTCATTTATCCACAGAAAATTTGCCGCGCTGGAGGACATCCCTCTTGCGCGCTGACTCTGCATCTGTCAGGCTACCTCTAGTACTCATGGGGATGCTAAACACTATATCTAGTTATTTTACTAGAAATCCTTACATTCCCGCCCGTGGCGCCATTAATTGCCGGAGGCTCCTATCATGGCTCAGGTCGACTATTATCTCGAAGATGCTCCAGACGTACCGCCACTCGATGTTATCGAGCAGGTGGTCAGCAACCAGGGATGGCGTTTAAACCGCGTACGTGAAGAAGAAATGGCGGCCGAATATAACGGCCGTTGGTGTGACTATTCTCTCCATTTTGCCTGGTCAGACGAAATCTGCGCTATTCATTTTACTTGTGCGTTTGATATGCGTGTGCCGGATCGTAAAACCGAGGCGATCAATAATCTACTCGCTTTGGTGAATGATAAGTTATGGCTTGGGCATTTCTGCATCTGGCAGGATGAAGCTTTGCCCATGTACCGCCATGCCTTCCCGCTCCGTGGCACGGACAGCATTTCTCCTCAGCAGGTCGAAGATTTACTAGAGACCGCGATTACAGAATGCGAGAAATTCTATCCCGCCTTCCAATATGTCATCTGGGGTGGTAAAGATCCGGCAGAAGCGATTGAGGCGTCCATATTGGAGCCTGTCGGCGAAGCTTAGAGAACTTGGATGGACGTTAGAATACTCCTCGTTGGCTGCGGTAAAATGGGCGGGGCGCTGTTGGGCGGCTGGCTTGACCAAGGCATTCCGGGTGCTAATGTCCGTGCCATTGAGCCGTTCCAGGATTTTGCCGCCCCCTTCAAAGACCAAGGCGTGACCTTCCACAACTCACTCGATGAACTAGATGGCGACTTCGAGCCGGATTTCGTGCTGTTCGCGGTAAAGCCGCAAATGATGGATGATGTTGCACCCGCCTACGCTCGCTTTACCGGCACCGCGACTTTTATCTCGATCGCCGCCGGCAAAACCATCGCCTATTTCGAAAGCAAGCTGGGAAACGAGGCGGCAATTATCCGCACCATGCCCAATACACCCGCTGCCGTCCGGCGGGGTATTACAATCGCCTGCGGCAATGCCAATGTCGGCGACGCCGCTAAAACAACCTGTCTGGAGCTTCTCGCCGCAGTCGGCGAGGCAAGCTGGCTGGAAGATGAAACCTTACTTGATGCGGTGACGGCGGTTTCAGGCTCAGGTCCGGCATATGTCTTTTTATTGGCTGAAACCATGACCCAAGCCGGTGTGGAGGCGGGCCTTAGCCCCGAAATGGCAACCCAACTTGCCGTTCAAACCGTGGCGGGATCGGGCGAGCTTCTGGTTCAATCAGATGATGATGCGACAAAATTGCGCGAAAATGTCACCAGCCCCGGCGGCACAACCCACGCTGCCCTCTCGGTGCTTATGGGCGACGGAGGCCTACAGGAATTGATGAGCGAGGCAATCGCCAAAGCAGTCGCGCGCTCCAAGGATCTCGCGGGCTAATCACTTACTTTGGTTATTAAGGTCTTTCGCGTAATCAATTTCATCTCTTTGATATATCGTTTTTGCGACCAGCCACTCTCCTTAGTGAGTTGCTCCCAATTTTGTACTGACAACAGCATCCAAAGAACGTCTGTCGCCTGAGAGATTGAATAATCAGGAGAAAGAGTCCCATCTAATTTCAAAGCTGTTACGGCCGCCTCACAGCCTTCTCGAACGGCTTTTGTACGATTTTCCCACGCTTCAGCGGCTTCTACATCGGCATCGCTCATCGCAATTAAGGCGCGCGCAATGTTGTAAATCTCGGGAATGTAATTGCCCCAGGCATCGATAAAGGCATCTAAACGCTCAACCCCCGTTTTTGCCTTTCGACTACGCGCCAACTTGCCGTCAATATTTTTTATATCGTCGACGTGTTTTGTCGCCGCGATCAGAAGATCCGCCCGTGTTGTAAAATGAAGATAAACAGCCTGACGGGAAATACCCGCACGTTTGGCAATATCCGCCATCCGCACCTGGCTTCCTTTGCCATCGACCAACAAACCCAATGCGGCAACAAGTATTCTGGTGCGGGTATCTATTTTTTCACTTGACATCATGTCAAGTTACACTTATCTCTGGCTTTGTCAATTGACACGGTGTCAAGTGTATTGAATTTTCAAAAGGAGATAATTATGAAATTGGTCATCTTTGGAGCAACCGGCTCTATCGGTCGAATATTAGTGGATCAGGCGCTTAATCAAGGTCATCACGTTACGGCTTTTTCAAGAAAACCCTCAACAATCGGCATAACCGATGAAAAGCTAGCCTTGTTCGAAGGGGATGTTTTTGACGAGCAAGCGGTCTCTCAAGCCATCACGGGACAGGATGCTGTATTTATTGCTCTGGGTGCAGGAAGAAAAGGCGACGTCCGAGCCAAAGGAACCTGGAATATTATTGCCGCAATGAAACAACAAGGTGTGTCGCGGCTGATCTGTCAAACCACTTTAGGAGCAGGCGATAGCTGGCCGGCATTAAATTTCTTCTGGAAACATATTATGTTCAACTTGCTCCTCAAGGCGGCTCATATTGATCACGAACTTCAGGAACAATATATAGTGAACAGTGATCTCGATTGGACAATCATTCGACCGAGTGCATTCACCAACGAACCGACAGGCCGACCCTTCAGGAAAGGATTTAACACCTCCGAGGGCGGGCTTAAATTTAAAATTCCCCGAGTTGAAGTTGCGGCATTTATGATAGAGCAGTTGACCGACAATACTTACCTTCTGCAAACACCTGCAATTTCATATTAAATATCAGACGTGTTATTTGGGGAAAAGTTGATGGCCGGCCAAGATTGGCTTAAGCATTTCCTCAAGCGTTTTCAAAGCCCGCGCTTCCAACTGACGCACGCGGTCTTTGGACAAATTCAATTCCTGTCCAATGGCGGCGAAGGTTTGCTTGGCCTCGGTCAAGTATCGATGACGGATAATAAACTGTTCCCGGTCCGGCAGTTTCGCCAAAGCCTTGGCGATAATATCACTAAGTTGGAGGCGATCACCTTCCGCCTCCAGCGTTTCTTCTACGCTTGGCGCATTTGAGGCCAGCATATCGAGCCAACTGTCATTGCCCTCTTCAGAAAGGTGTGTATTGAGGGATTGATCTTTATGGGTGATCCGGCGGGCTAGGTTTCGAACATCTGCCGCCGTGGTCTCGAAGCGCTCTGCGAGCCTCGCAACGATCTCATCGCTCAGCGCATCTGCACCGTCAATCAGATCAACCGTCAGGCGGCGCAAATTTAGAAACAGCGATTTTTGCGCCGAGGTTGTCGACAGCCGGACCAGCGACCAGGATCTGACAATATGATCCTGCATCGAGGCTCGGATCCACCACATCGCATAGGTCGAGAGGCGCACATCTTTATCCGGGTTAAAGCGTTTAACGGCTTGCGCCAGACCGACCATGCCTTCCTGAATAAGATCCGCCATCGGCACGCCCGAGCGGCGATAACCTTTGGCAAGTTTTACGACATAATTAAAATGACTGGTTATCAAACGGTCGGCGGCTTCTTGGTCGCCTTTGCCCGCACGCAAAGCGAGTTCGCGTTCCTCATCTTTTTCCAGAAACGCAAATAACTTACCGGTCTTACCAAATTTGCGGTCTTTTGCGACCATAGTTCACCTTTCGACTAATCGGTGGGTAATCATATATAATAAATGCTAAAATTTAAAATATTATTGTGAAATTCTTCCGTATTCGCCGAATTCGCGATACCATCTTCACCCGGATGAAATCAGCGGAAAGTGTAATGGCACGTAAATCAGATCCAAGCAAAAAAGTCATAGCGGCCACCCTCAAATTGGCCGCGGCCACACCATGGCGGGAAATTACGCTGGCCGATATCGCTGAGGCGGCCAAATTAAAACCAGAAGAATTAAAAAAACAGTTCTCATCAAAACTCGCTATTTTGGATGCCTTCAATGACCAAATCGACGCACAAGTGGCGAAAGAATTCACCAATGCGGGGACGGAAGAGTCGATCCGCGATCAACTATTTGATATTTTGATGGCACGCTTTGACGCGTTGCAGCCCCATAAATCAGCCATCAAATCAATTTTGCGGGAAACCGTTCCCTATGACCCAATTGCCAGTGCTCATGGGCTGCGCGTCCTGCTCCGCTGCATGCATAGAACTTTGGATTTGGTTGGGACACGAAGTCTCTCACCGATCGGCTGCGTTAAAACAAAAATTCTGACCGTGATCTATTTGCGTAGTTTTAAAAGCTGGCTCGATGACGATAGCACCGATATGGCTAAAACCATGGCAACTTTAGATGATGGCCTCGCCAAAGCTGAAAGTCTCGCCAGATTAATCCCCGCGCCGACCAGAAAAGTCGCTTAACAGGAATCTCCGATGGACATAGATTATTCCGATTTCAGCAAGGTCGATATTCGCGTCGGCACGATTATCCGTGCCGAGGAGTTCCCCGAAGCCCGCAACCCGTCTTATAAAGTCTGGCTGGATTTCGGTGCCGAGATCGGCGAGCGGAAATCATCGGCGCAGATCACCCATTACTATGAGGCAGCGAGCTTAATTGGCAAGCAAGTCGCCGCGGTGATTAACTTTCCGGCCAAGCAAATCGGCCCGTTGATGTCTGAATGTCTGGTTTTAGGCTTTCCCGATGATACCGGTGAAGTGGTTCTAATTTCACCCACTCACGACGTGCCCAATGGCGGAAAGCTGTTTTAAAGCGGCAATATCAGCCTCGCTCGCAAACCACCGGCCGGCGATTCTCCCAAAGCAATGTCTCCGCCGTGACCGCGAATAACATCGCGGGCAATTGAAAGTCCCAGTCCGACGCCACCGGTTTCAGGGTTGCGGGAGTTCTCTAAGCGATAAAAGGGTTTAAAGGCATCTTCTCTGAGATCTTCCGGAATGCCTGGACCGTCATCATCAATCGTGATTTCAATCGCCTGGCCACGCTGGCCGGCCCGAACCGACACGTGATCCGCATAACGATCAGCGTTTTCGACGAGGTTGGTGACGCAGCGCTTAAAAGCGTTGGGCTTCACTTGCGCCTCAATTGGGCCTTCACTGTGAAGATCAACAGCCGCCCCCTTGCGCCGGGCCAACCCAACAACATCCGTGAGCATTGCTGATAAATCAGTCGTTTTCGGTGCCTCATCGCCCTCGCCTCTGGCAAACGCAAGATAAGCTTCAAGCATATGCTCCATCTCTGCGATATCTGCTTTGATATCTTCGGCGCCATCCTTGTCTGCGCGCATTTCAAGGTCCAGCTTCATGCGGGTGAGCGGGGTCCGAAGGTCGTGTGACACACCAGACAACATATCTGTGCGCTGACTAATCTGACGTTGAATGCGATCCCGCATGGAAATGAAGGCGGTTGCTGCTTGGCGCACTTCGGTTGCCCCTTCTGGCTTAAAGCGAGGCGTATCACGGCCTTTGCCGAAATCATCCGCCGCCGCTGCCAAGCGCCTGATCGGGCGCACTTGATTGCGCATAAATATCGTCGCGACGCCAAACAAGATCATCGCCGTGCCGACCATCCAGAGCACAAAGATATAAGTGGTCGAACTAAACAGGCGTTTACGATTGGTCACAACTTCCAGAACGCCTTCCGGCAATTGGACAGAAATGACGACATGCTTTTCAATTCTATTGCCATCTATTTTAAACGGCTTCTTGATGGCCTCAGTCATGGTCCGCATCAAAACCGTTTCAACAAAATCAACGCCGGTGATTTTATTTTCTTTATTGGTTAGAACCTCGCCGTCAACAATTTGGGCCTCCAGGGCCAGACGAGAAGAGGCGAGCTCCAATACGGCTGCGCGCCCGGCCGGTGTTTTATTTTGCGCCAACAAATCAACGACAGCGCCGATGTCACCGACCACGCTTCTGGCCAAACGCAGACTCACCTTGTCCCAATGGCTTTCATAAAACACAAAGGCCGAGACGAGTTGCAGCAGGACGAGCGGCGTCACGATGATTAGGATCGATCGTCCCAACAAACTCTTCGGTAAAAAGCGTTTAATCACTCTTGCTGCCATTTCCTACTTTCCAACCCTAATCCGGCCTCAAAATATAGCCCTGGCCACGCACCGTTTGCAGATAACGCGGTAATTTTGCATCCGGTTCGATCTTATGACGTAGCCGGTTCACCTGAACATCGACCGTTCGCTCACCGCCGCCGGGCGCAACAAGCTCCATGAGGTGCTCGCGGCTAAAAATTGCGCCGGGCTTCTCAGCCAAAATCTTCAACAGCCGGGCCTCTGCCGTGGTCAGCCCAACCATGTCGTCACCGTGGCGCAGTTCCTCGCGCTCGATATTAAAAATGAATTCACCCAGCCGGGCCTCGGTCGGCACCATTTCATCAATAACTTCCGGTACCCGGCGTAAAATAGAATTGATCCTCAGCAAAAGCTCACGCGGCTCAAACGGCTTGGTGAGATAGTCATCCGCGCCTACCTCCAGACCATCAATCCGGTCATCGGTCTCCACCATTGCCGTCAACATGAGGATCGGCACGGTGTTATGACCTCTGATCGAACTCGCGAATTCCAGCCCGGTTTCGCCTGGCATCATGCGGTCCAAGACAATGAGATCGAAGGCGATACTCACCATCTTTGCCCGGGCTGCTTTGGCATCTTCAGCCGCTGTGACGCGAAAGCCGTTATCGCTGAGATATTTTTTCAGCAGATCACGCAGGCGATCATCGTCGTCGACAACTAAAATATGCGCGTTTTCAACACTCACGAGACCATCTCTTTCGCTAAACTTCTCTCAAAATCAATCGTGTTTTTTAAATTCTTTCGGATTGTTCATCATATTCAATAACACTTGGTAAAAGCCCTCGACGGCGTCGGGTCCAGCAATCTTGAAGGCGCTGGCAATACGTTCGCGCTGATGGGCGGATAATTTTTCTTCGAGGGCATGACCTTTTTCAGTCAAAGACAACAACCGCTGGCGGCGATCAACCGGCCCCGGAATCTGTTTGATAAAATCTTCCCGAATAAGCTGACTTAAAACCCGCGATAGACTTTGCTTGGTAATTTTCAGAACCGAGAGTAAATCACTGACCGTAATATCAGGGTTGCGACCGACAAAATGAATGACCCGGTGATGCGCACGGCCAAAATCATAGTCGCTTAAAATCGCATCCGGCTCGCCGATAAAATCGCGATACGAGAAAAACAGCAGCTCCATAGCGTCCCGCAACTCCGCATCGGAATAGGCTGAACTTGCTGGGTCTTTTTCTGTTTCGGGTGTTGACGCGTCCATTGCTGGCCTTTTTTATAGAGCTTCAGTAAAAAATATAAGTCAGTGTTATTGACATATATGCCAGATAACGCTATTTGAAGCAACATCATTTCGTAAAACGACAAAAAAAGGGAAGATAATTTCATGCCAAGCGAAGGTTTTCACGACCGTGACGGGTTGATTTGGTTTGATGGGGAAATGGTAGATTGGCGTGATGCAAATCTACATATGCTAACACATGCCTTACATTATGCATCGAGCGTGTTCGAGGGGGAACGCGTTTATGGCGGTAATATTTTCAAATTGCGCGAGCATACGGAACGGCTGATCAATTCGGCTGAAATCATGGGATTTGAAATTCCCTATTCAGCAGAAGAAATTGATGCAGCCTGCATCCAGGCTTGTGAAGCGAACAACATTGTCGATGGCTATGTCCGTCCGATAGCGTGGCGCGGTAGTGAGATGATGGGAGTTTCTGCGCAAGAAACCAAGATCCATCTGGCGATTGCTGTTTGGGCCTGGCCGTCTTATTTCTCACCCGAAGCCCGCAATAAAGGCATTAGCCTAAAGACCTCAAAATGGCGGCGCCCACCACCCGAATCGGCACCGGTCCATGCTAAATCTGCTGGCCTCTATATGATCTGCACGATGTCCAAACATGATGCAGAAGCCGCTGGCTATGACGATGCCTTGATGCTCGATTGGCGCGGCAATGTTGTCGAAGGCACCGGCGCTAATTTCTTCATGATCACCGAAGGCAATGTTATCAACACACCGCCGCCGGATTGTTTTTTGAACGGCATCACCCGCCAGACCGTTATTAAGCTTGCCAAAGAGCGTGGCTATGAGCTGGTTGAACGCCATATTAGGCCCGAAGAGCTTAAGGACGCGCTTGAAATCTTTGTCACCGGCACCGCAGCCGAAGTGACGCCGGTCGGTAAAATTGACGATCTCGAACTGACCGTCGGCGAAGTGACTAAAACGCTGCGGGCCGATTATGAGAAACTTGTCGGGCGGTCGGAAGACGCTGCCTCGGCGGCTTAAAGCTTAAGTGGAACACGATCGCCTCAAATCTGGGATTTGGATACAGGCACAAGTTCGCCTCTGCGGCATCAATAATCTCGCGGCCTATGTTGCCAAGAAAGGCGATGCCGATGCGGGGGCGATCTTTCTCCGCCTCAACAAACTCGACGGCTCAAACTTCATCTATTCGCAAACCCGGGCTATGTCCGGTCAAATCGCCTGGTCTTCTGCCGGCGATGGCGAGCCCATGGACGACCTGGCCGCCCACGAATATCTCGAAAAACAACAAAAATACGACCCCGATCTCTGGATCCTCGAGATTGAAGACCCCGACGGAAAATATGAATTCGACGGCCAAATCCTCTGATAGGTTAATTCGTGACAGTCACCAATTAACCTTTTGCCCACGCAGGCGTGATGCCTCTTCTCTTGACCTTGAAGCTGACATGACGGAATATTTTTAAAAATAGCAAAATAGGTGGGATTCATTATGCAGATGTTTAGATACCTGTTTATTCTGGCGACAGTTTTAGCCTCGGTTTTATACCTAGCGGCACCGAGCCAGGCACAGAGTGGGGCCAAAAAACCAGTGCGGGCGCCATGCGGAGCGGGTTTTGTCCATAATCAGCCGGGCTTCAATAGCAATCCCCTGCTTCACCGCGCTTCTTACAGACTGGCAGATGTTCAAGCCGGCGCCCGGCGCCTCAGCTTTATTGGCCATGCATCGTTTTTAATCGAGTCGCCCCAGGGCGTTAAAGTCATCACCGATTACAACGACTATTTCCGCGCTAAAGTCATTCCCGATATCGCCACGATGAATATTGACCGCGGCAATCATTCAACCGATACAATCGAGCCCGGCATTAAATTTGCGCTCCGCGGTTGGGATATCGGCAATGGCGTGCCGCGCTTTGATGTCACTTATAAAGATGTCCGGGTTTACAATCTGCCAACCAACCTGACAGATTTCGGCACCAGTTTTTCCAATTTCAGCTCTATGTTTATTGTGCAATCGGGCGGCATTTGTGTCGGCCATATGGGACATCTGCGCCATATTCTGGATCAAAAAGCCTTTGCTAAAATTGGCCGCATCGATGTTTTGCTGGTGCCGATTGACGGCCGAGTTACCCAAAGCATGGATGAGTTGGTCCACAACATCAAAGGCATTCGTCCGCGCATGATCGTGCCGATGCATTTCAATGCGATGTTTACAGCAGAGCAGTTTCTCTCGCAGATCAAAGGAATTTTCCCAGCTCGGCGAACCACCAAAAGCTCTATCGTTTTGTCACGGGCGACTTTGCCGCACAAAACAGAAATCCTTTTAATGTCGCCAAAGATTGCCTTTGGTGAGCAATATTAGAAGGCGGAAGGATTTTGAAAAAAGCATTGCTAAAATTTGTTGCGACAATCGGGGTTCTGTTCTTAAGCGCTGTTGTTCAGGCAGCTCCGCTTTATGTGCAAGGTAAGTCAGCTGCAAAGCAGCATATCCCCTGTGGTTTGGGTCTGGTTGAAAACAAGCTGTTCAAACGAGCCAACTATCAATTGGCTGATGTTCAGGCCGGTCATGTGAAAATCACCTTTGTCGGCCACTCAACCTTTATGATGGAGACAACCAACGGCGTCGCCGCATCGACAGATTATGCCGGCTTGCAAACGGAAAACCGCGTGCCTGATATCGTCACCATGAACAATTCCCATTCGAGCCACTACACAGATTTTCTGGATCCCAAAATTAAACATGTGCTGCGCGGGTGGTCTCCCGCTGGCGGCATTGCGCGCCATCATCTCAAAGTCAAAGACATGCGCATCTATAATTTGCCGACCAATATTTTTAATTTTGGCGAAGGTGCAATGAACGGCAATTCGGTTTTTGTCTTTGAAGCTGGTGGGTTGTGCATGGCGCATCTCGGCCACTTGCACCATTTCCTCAGTAAAGAACAGGTCGCTCAGCTCGGCCGCATCGATGTGTTGTATGTGCCGATCGACGGCGTCAACACGCTCAGCCATGAAGAAGCGCTTCACATCATCGGTCAGATCAATCCGCGTATCATCATGCCGATGCATCTTTCAGCCTTTGGTGAAGCGGATGCTTTTCCAGAAACCGCTGGTCAAAAATACAAAGTGAAGTTCTTAGAAAAAGATAATGTCGTACTCAACCGTTCAATGTTGCCGGTTAAAACGGAAGTGTGGTTTCTAACAGAAAGATTCTAAATTTTTATTCGATGTCGAGCTCTTTAGCCTGACGCTTGAGATCTTCAATACGGCGATCTGACTGAATGGTCCAAATACCGAGCCCGAACATCACGGCACCAAAACCGAAACCCAACACCATGGGCTTCCAATCCCATCCGAGATAAATTGCAGCTACGCCCAGCGCAATTCCCGCAATTCCCCAGATAATATTATTTTTGGCTTTTGCCGGTAAAGTTCTCACAGTTTTTCCCCAAATCAGTGTCGCCAAACAGGTATATGCATTTGTTTTAGCAATAAAAGGTAAAGGGATACTTACTTCAATATCGTAAAAGGTGACAAGGCCTCACAAGATACCACCCGGATAATCCAGCGCATTTTCAGTCAATTCCTTTGTGATATAGGCGAAAGCATCGTCGACTGTGTCGGTAACAAACATCATATCCAAATCTTCCGGGCTGATGGTGCCGTAATCGGCCAAGGCTTCAAAATTGATGATGTCTTTCCAATATTGCGCGCCAAACAGCACGATCTTGATCGGCTTTGAGAGTTTGCCGGTCTGATCAAGCGTGACCACTTCAAATAATTCATCGAGCGTGCCAAAGCCGCCTGGAAAAACAACGATGACTTTCGCCAAATAAACAAACCAAAATTTGCGCATAAAGAAATAGTGAAACTCAAAACCCAAATGATGGGTGATATAGGGATTTTCATGTTGTTCAAAGGGCAGGGAAATATTGAGACCGATATTCAGCCCTTTGGCCTCAGAGGCACCGCGATTGGCAGCTTCCATTATTCCTGGGCCGCCGCCCGTACAAACAACAAAACGACGCTCGTCGCCATCATCACCCAATTCCTTTGACCAATGGGTCAGCTGTTTCGATAATTCACGGGCATCTTCATAATAGCGCGACATCTTCAAATCGCGCTCCGCTTTTTGAATGTCGCCATTGCCTTTTTTTGCCTCGCGCAAAGCTTTCTGAGCCTGGCTTTTCGGTTTGGTACGAGCGGAGCCAAAAAACACGATCGTGTCTTTGACGTTAAAGTTTTCAAAGCGTGATTCCGGCTCCAGAAATTCGGCTTGAATTCGGAGTGATCGGGCGTCACGAGAGTTCAGAAACTCTTCATTTTTATAGGCCTTCACGGTGCGATAGCGAGATTTTTTAACAGGCTTATTTGTCATCAATGCATTCCCTGATTATTGGCAACCTAAATTTACCACAGTGCGCCCGGAGAAGACAGATACCTGCTTAACCAAAGCCAATTTTCCCATAGCCAATCTCAACTATCTTTATGCGTCGAATTCAAAACGGAGGGGAAGCAAATGAAGACAGTAATCGTAAGAGAACCGCGAGAGGATCTGCAATACGCGCCATCTTTGGTCACCGGTTTTGGCATTAATGATGAGACCGTGGAAAATGCCGGGATGGTTATGGGCACCTCAATCATGCCGCCCGGCGGGCGCAACTATCGCCACTACCATGTAAACGGCGATCTATCGATGTATAAAATCAAAGGCCGTGACAAACTTCTGATCGGCCCGGATGACGATTTGCAGGAACTGGATTTTGTTGAGGGTGACTTTGTCTATATCCCTAGAGGCGAAATCCACGGCGCCTATAACACGCTCGACGAGCCCGGCTTTCTCGTGTTCTGCTACACCGGCATCAACAATGTCAAAGAACTGCAAAAGGTCTATGTCGAGGAACCGCCGGAAGACTGACGACGTATTACATTAGAACTCAATTTCAACCGAGACTTAATCCGGGATACGGAAAAGAGTTGGTTTCCGCACGTTCCAACATGTCTGCCTTTACGGTTAAAGCAGACAGTTATCTGACAATTGGATTTCCACCTTTTATCCATTTCTCAATACCGTCAGTCACATTGTAGACTTTTGAGTACCCCGCCTGTTCGACGAGCATGTTTGCAAGAACCGACGATCGATTACCGGTACGGCAGATCAATATAACTGGTTCATTTTTATTTGCGATTTTCTGAAATTCAGCAGGAAAACTGCGGATGAAATTTCCCATACTGTCGAAGGCAGTTAATTTTCGGCTGCCCGCCACCACCCCGGTCTTGTCCCACTCATCCTGACGCCGAAGATCAATTATCTTGGTACCTGTAGCAAGTAGCTTCTGCAACGAGGCGTTATCGATATTACTATATTTTGGCGGCGTAACCGAAAGCAATGCGATTTCAAATTTCAAAGTCGCATTGGGGGGGATCACGCCACCGGCACCCTTTTTCCCATAGGCGAGTTCTGGCGGAATGACGAGTTCACGTTTCCCGCCAACCTTCATACCTTCAACGCCCTGATCCCAGCCCGGAATAACTTGGCCAGCCCCAAGGGTGAATTCAAATGGTTTTCCCCGATCTACGCTGGAATCAAATTTTGTCCCATTTTTAAGCCAACCAGTGTAATGAACTAATACTTTCGAATGACGAACGGCCTTGGCACCATTACCTTTGGCCAAAACTTTAGTGTCAATATCAGCAGCACCATGTGAGCTCCAACTTAAACCTGGAGTAAACAGAATTCCCGCCATAAGAAACGAGACACCCAATATAATCTTACGCAACATAGTTACCCATATCCTTCTATTCTAAAAAGCCTACATTGCATTTTTAGCAGAGCTTGTACACATATGCATTGTTAAATTTAGTTAATAGTCATGCAATGTTGATCTCTGCTAATGAGCATGTCCGATGTCGAATGTCAGCATTTTGATCTGCGCGAACTCTTCGAGATATATTGCGTCATACCCTGGATCCCGCATCAAGTGCGGGATGACAGAGAGGTTACTTCTTCCACTTATCAGCCGCTTCATCGTCGGCGGCTTTGGCGTCGACCCATTTGGCACCGTCCGGGGTTTCTTCGCTTTTCCAGAACGGTGCTTGGGTTTTGAGCCAGTCGATCAAGAACTCACACGCCTCAAAGGCAGCTTTGCGGTGCGCGGAGGCGGTGACGACGAGGACGATCTGTTCGCCGGGCTCCATGCGGCCATAGCGGTGAATGATTAGGCTGTCTTCAAGCGGCCAGCGCTCATGGGCTTCGGCTTCGATCTTGGCCAACTGTTTTTCCGTCATACCGGGGTAATGTTCCAGCGTCATCGCGGTGATGGCACTGCCTTCATCGAATTCGCGTACCAGGCCAACAAAGCTACAAACCCCGCCGACATTGGTATTCGTCGCTGAGATTTTGGCAATCTCGGCGCCGGCATCAAAGTCTTCGAGCTGGACGCGGACGCTCATCAGCCACCTGTCATTGGCGGGAAGAAGGCAACTTCGGTTGCGCCTTCAATGAGCGTATCAAATTCAACATGCTCTTGATTGACGGCGACCCGAATGTGATCGCGGTCGCGAAAGGCATCGGCGAAGCCGTCATCTCTTGAGGCCAGCCAATCGATCAGGGAATTAACATCGGTAAGTCCGGCCGGCAACTCAACATCTTCCTCGGCGACATTGGTTTTTTCCCTGAAATGGGCGAAATAGAGAATTTTCATAAATTACATAACCTCACTAAAGGGCAAAAAGTCGATCAGATCGCCCGCCTGAACAGCCTCGCAATCTTCCGGCAATTCTATCAGACCATCGCTTTCGACCATGGATGATATAATGCCCGACCCATCGGCTTCATATTTTAACGCAACCGCTTGGCCTTTGTCATCTTGTTCGAGACGTGCCCTCAGCCATTCGCGGCGACCGGCTTTCTTTTTAAAATCAAAGCCCGCCTTCACTTGAAACAAATGGGGGTCGAGATCACGGGCACCCGACAATAGAAGTATCAACGGACGCGCTATGCGTAAAAAAGTCACCATGACAGCAACAGGGTTACCCGGCAGGCCAATAAACGGTACCTGCACCCCTTCCCGCTCAACATGGCCAAGAGCGATGGGTCGGCCCGGCTTGATCGCCAAGTTCCAGAAATTGAGCGCGCCCAAATCCTCGACAATGCCCTTGATATGATCTTCTTCACCTTTTGAGACACCACCGGAGGTGACCAGCAAATCGTGATCTTCGGCTGCCTGCCAGAGACCTGCCCGAATATCGCCGGGCACATCGGGGAAGATGCCGACATCGGTGACATCACAGCCGAGGCGTTCCAGCATGGTAATCAGCGCATAGCGATTTGCATCATAGATACAGCCCGCAGCCAACGGTGCGCCGATATCTTGGATTTCATCACCGGTAGAAAAGACGGCGACTTTCAAGCGGCGGCAGACTTCGATTTCGGCATACCCCAGAGAGGCAGCCATCGAGACGTCTTGCGGGCGTAGCTTGTGGCCGGGTGTGAGGATAACATCACCGGTCTTTACATCCTCACCGGCTTTGCGGTGATTAGCATTTTGTTTAATGCCGGCTGGCAAGATGACATCGTCGCCGTCAAGCTTGATGTCCTCAACCATAAAAATTGTATCCGGGCCGCTGTCACTCACCCCTTCAGGCACTGGCGCGCCGGTAAATATCTGCACCGCCTCACCTCGTTTGGCGGGCCTATCCAGCGGATGCCCCGCAGCAATCCGACCAGTGACAGGCAATTGCGTCTCCGCATCCGGGTTGAGATCATCGAAATAGACCGCATAGCCATCAACGGCGGAATTATTATGCGGCGGTATATTGTGCTGAGCTGTGAGAGGCTCAGCTAAAATTCTGCCCAGCGCTTGCCTCACCGGCACCTTTTCAGTTTGCGAGATCCCGCCCAGAACAGCCGAAAAGCGCTCAATCGCCTCGGCGACGGTAAGCGGTGTATCTGAAGCTTTGAAGCAATCATCTAGATCGGTCATCGCTCAAGCCGCCTTCAAACTGCATTGCGCTAATATAAAATCGGCAACGCAGGAAAAATCATTTAAATCTAGGACCGGCACCGCCAGCCCCGTCAATTTCTCATCACTTGCCACGGCTATAATCTCCGGATCATCCAATTGTAACAGGGGCTTGCCGACGGAGGGCCGATGGATTTCCATTTTGGGGTGACTGTGCCATTTAAAGCCCTCAACCAACAACAAATCAACCGGCGTCATCCGGGCAATCAATTCATCGACACTGGGTTCCTCTTCATCTCGAATTTCATGCATCAAAGCCCATCTTTTAGACGCCGAGATAATAACCTCACTGGCTCCGGCCTGGCGATGCTCAAAGGAATCCTTGCCGGGCTGATCGATATCAAAATCATGATGTGCATGCTTCATTGTCGACACCGATATACCGCGCGCCACCAATTCCGGAATTAGCTTTACGATCAGCGATGTCTTTCCGCTGCCACTCCAACCGGCTAGTCCAAAAATCTTCATAGTCATGCCGCCGGCTGATCTTCCTGGGGTTTCTCTTGGGCCTCAATTCTGGATTGCGCTTCGGCTTTACTGTCCATGTCATCAACGTGGCGCAAGCCAGCGCGGAGATAGTCATAGCCTGTGATCAAGGTCAGCAATGCTGCAATCCAAAGGCCGATCACTCCGACATCGGTCGTCGTCAAAGGTCCAAACATTGGCCCCGCAGGTCCAACCATCAAAAAGCCCAACATCAGCATTTGCAGGGTCGTCTTATATTGTGCCAAGCGGCTGACCGGCACGCCGACTTGAGCACCGGCTAAAAACTCACGCAAGCCGGAAACCAGCAACTCCCGACACAAGATCACCACAGCCGGCAATACGGCGATACCTGGAATGCGATCAAAGGCCACCAGCATGAGGATAAGCGACGATACCAGAAGTTTGTCGGCAATTGGGTCGAGAAACTTACCCAGTAGGGATTGCTGTTTCATGGCACGGGCCAAATAGCCGTCGAAGAAATCCGTCGCCCCAGCGAATGTCAATATCGCCAGGCCAAGCCAATTTCCCAGAGGCGGATCGATATAAAACATGCCAACCAAAAGCGGTATCGAGCCGATACGCGACAAAGTCAGAAGATTGGGTATATTGGTTAGCATCTTAAAACTATCACCTACAAAAAATCATTCTTCTGGATGAAACCAGTCATAAATCTTAACGGCCATTGCCCGGCTTATGCCGTCGACTGATTCAAGATCCGTGAGGCCTGCTTCAGAGACCGCTCGGGCCGATCCGAAGTGGTGTAATAGCGCCTTTTTTCGCATTCCGCCAACACCTTGAATCTCATCCAACGGAGATCGCTCTATATTTTTACCACGGCGCGCCCGATGGGTGCCAATCGCAAAACGGTGAGCCTCATCCCTCAGCCTTTGAAGAAAATACAAGACTGGGTCGCGCGTGTCCAAACTAAAGGGCTCGCGATTTGGTAAAAATAGCCTTTCCCGCCCGGCATTGCGGTCCGGTCCCTTGGCGATTGCGGCGACTGCGACATCACTAATGCCAAGATCTTCAAACACTTCCAATGTCGTAGAGAGATGACCAGCACCTCCGTCGATTATTATAAGATCCGGCCATTGACCAGATTCGCGGTCTGGATCTTCCTTGAGGGCGCGCGAAAACCGCCTCGTTAGCACTTCGCGCATCATCGCATAATCATCGCCTGCTTGTTTTTCACCGACACCGGCATCCGGCAGCACAGTGCGGATATTAAATTTGCGGTAGGCGTTTTTGATAAAGCCCTCCGGCCCGGCAACGACCATGCCGCCAACCGCATTGGTGCCGCCGGTATGGGAGTTATCATAAATCTCGATACGCTCCGGCGGCGTTTCCAATCCAAACGACTCAACTAAAGCATCCAGCAATTTACGCTGCGAGGCACTTTCCGCCATCCGCCTGCCAAGCGCCTTTCTGGCATTTTCCATGGCGAGACCGATCATGTTCTTCTTCTCGCCCCGGCTCGGCACTTCGACCCGGACCTTGCGCTCGGCGCGATCCGAAAGCGCTTGGGTAAGGACAGCTTTTTCCGGCACAGATTGGCTCAGCAATAAGAGTTTTGGCGGCACTTTATTGGCATAAAACTGGCCGATAAAAGCCTCCAGAATTTGCCCGCTATCCGCATCTGAGGGATGACTTGGATAATAGGCGCGATTGCCGTAATTGCAGCCGGCGCGCAGGAAAAACACCTGAATACAGGTCTGCCCACCCGCTTGATAGAGGCCAATAATATCCGCTTCAACGACCTGTGTGGCATGAATGTCCTGATGGGCCTGGATGGTTGTCATCGCGTGAATGCGGTCGCGAAGTTGACCGGCCTGCTCATATTCAAGCGCATCGCTGGCCTGCTGCATCTGGCCCGCCATTTTCTTTTGAATTTCCTTTGATTTGCCGGTCAAAAAAGCCCGCGCCTGATCGACTAGGCCGAGATATTCTTCGCGTCCCATGATATCAACACAAGGGGCCGCGCAGCGTTTGATCTGATAGAGCAAACACGGCCGCGTTCGGGCAGCAAAAACCGCATCGGTGCAGGAGCGCAATAAAAAGGCGCGCTGCAAAACGGCCAAGGATTGATTGACGGCGCCGGCTGAGGCGAAGGGGCCAAAATACTCGCCCTTTCTTTTGCGCGCGCCGCGGTGTTTGAGAACTTGCGGATAGTCATGATCGCTGGTGATCAGGATCGACGGGAAGGACTTATCATCGCGCAGCAAGATATTGTAACGCGGGCTCAGCTTCTTGATCAGATTGGCTTCCAGCAACAAGGCTTCGGCTTCAGTATGGGTGGTGACGAACTCCATCTTCCTGGTCATATTAATCATGCGCTTGATGCGGATCGATTGGCGATTGAGGTTGGTGTAATTGGCAACGCGCTTTTTAAGGTTCTTCGCCTTGCCGACATACAGCACGTCGTCTTTATCATTTATCATGCGATAAACGCCGGGACCACTAGGCAGAGTTTTCAGGTAATTTCGAATAACTTCAACGCCCAGCATCGACGCTTCAGCTAAAGCAGGTGCCGTCGATAGATTCTGTTCAATTTTGTTATCCGTTTCGTTCATTTTGACTTCTAGATTGATATGGTTTCATCAATTGTAGCGAGACTATCCCCAACACTATCCACCAACTTTGTGGATAACTTTGTTGAAAATAATTAATATTGAGGGATTCCCTCTATCGCTGTTTCGAATTCTACAAAATGCTCAAAAAATATGCACGTTCTATAAGCCCTTGTTTTTAAAAGAATTTACAAAATTGATTCAAAAGTCAGGTGTTACAAACAGTAACATTGGCCAAAAAGAGTGAAATAAGGCAAAAAAAGGCAGGGTGTGCACAACTTAACAATTTTTTATTGCCGGGCGGTCAATTTTTCAGCGCAATCCAACTGAAAAAGTCTAAGTAAAATAAGGGCTTGGCAATTTAGTTACAAAACTTGGTTACTTGTTGGGTGATTTTTTTCAAATTTAAGGTAACGATTCTCCAGCAGCTAATTGAAGCCTATTCAGAACGATATCGCTCGATTTCAACACCGGCACTCGCCGCATCTTCGAACACGTCGAGTTTCTCAATCCGAACCCGGGCGGCTTCAACCCGCCTATCATTGAAGCACATGTCAGCAATTCGCTCCGCCAAGGTCTCGACCAAGTTTACGTGACCATTGGCGACCATCTTGCGAATGCCATCCGCAACATCTTCATAACTAACAACATCGGACAAGCGATCTTCAACAGCGCTCGGTGTTTCCTTCACGGCGAGATCAATATTGATGCGGATGCGTTGTGCGTTTTCTTTCTCATGACCATAGACACCGATCAATGCATCAAGCATCAGATCGCGGATGAAGACATGACGAACGGAAGATTGCGCATCGGCAATTCGAAAAGCATGTACGACGTTAGAATTTGAACTGGTCATCTATTTTCTTTCTCGATTACTCGCCTGAATTATTCATTCGGTTGATCAGATTGTCCCGGCTGAGCCCAGCCAAGATGCTGGCCTGAATCTATGCTTAACAATTGCCCTGTCATTGAAGGCGTAGCAAGGACAAATCGCACAGCGCTACAAATATCTTTTGGGTCGACTTGAATTTGCAACGGCGTGAGCGCGATTTGGCGGTCAAATTCTTCGCTGGTTTGGCGAGCCGAAGGCAACGTCGGACCCGGTCCAATGGCATTAACCCGAATATCAGGCGCCAGGGCAGCAGCCGAGGTCTGGGTCAGGGTCCAAAGCGCTGATTTGCTCAACGTATAGGACATAAAATAGGGTGTCAGGTTTTCAACTCGCTGATCTACAATATTGATAATATTGGCTTTTTCCAATTTATCTCGATTTTCAGCTAGACTTTGAGTCAAAATGAACGGCGCCCTTAAATTGATCGCCATATGACGATCCCAGGAGCTTTTTGTCACACTTTCAACGCTGTCTTTCTCAAAAATAGAGGCATTATTGATGACACACGTAACTGGCCCCAGCTGTTTGGTCACTTCAGGGATCAAGCCTGCAACAGCCGCCTCATCAGCGAGATCTGCCTGCACCGAAATTGCCCGGCCGCCCCCGTCAGAGATTTGCTGAACAACTTCGCCAGCTTCACCCGCGGAGCCATTATAATGCACGGCGACCTGCCAGCCATCGCCGGCCAAAGCCAACGCCATGGCCTTGCCAATGCGTTGAGCCGCACCGGTGATCAGAACAGTCTTTGAAATATTTTCACTCATCGCCAGAGAATGAGAGATCGCCTCTCAGATGGCAAGTCTTCTTTAGGCGGGCAGCAGCCTCTCGACACCGTAGCCGATGGCAGCGATATAAATGAGATAGGCGGCGAGGAACAAGAATGCTTCGACACGACCAAGACGTTCGCGCCGGCCAATCATGTACGGCATTAAAATCAAAGTCGCTGCCAACATAATCCAGTTGTCAAAATTGATCACCCGGGCCGGCACGTCCATCGGAGTCACCAACGACACCACACCAACGATGCCGACGACGTTAAAGATATTGCTGCCGACAACATTACCGACCGCGACATCGGCGTGTTTGCGAATGGCGGCCACGATGGATGCTGCGAGTTCGGGCAAGGATGTGCCAAAGGCAATAACGGTCAACCCGATGACGGCTTCGCTAACCCCAAAATTCCTGGCAATTGCGACACCACCTTCAACCAGAAGGTCCGCGCCATAGATCAGCCCGGTAAAGCCGATTAATAAATAAACGATTATTTTCAATAAGTTATCCGGAACACCGTCGACGTCATCGACCTCGTGTTCATACATTTCACCCGCCGCATCAATGCCCTGTTTCTCCCGCAGATAGGTATAAGTCAGGAAGCCAATGAAATAAGCGAGTAAGATCAGACCGGCCATAAGGTCAATCTGGCCTCTTATACTAAGCGCCATAAACAAGCCGGTACCGGCTAAGAGCATCCAGCCATCACGCTTGAGCGCACCCGGCTCATTGGCAATCGGCATCAGGAGACCGGCAACGCCTAGGACCAGCAGAATGTTCGCGACATTACTGCCAACGACATTACCAATCGCCAGACCGGAGGATCCAGCGAGCGCTGCATTCAGGGAGACCAGCAACTCAGGAGCGGACGTGCCAAAGGCAATCACGGTCATGCCGACGACCAATTTGGAAATACCAAATTTATCAGCCAAGCCTATGGCACCACGCAGCATGATTTCCGCCCCAACCAGGAGCAGCACAAATCCAGCAACAACTAGAAAATACATCATGCCCAAACCCTTATTACTTTTTGTTTATCTCGTGATACCCATACGGGAGAAAGGTTAAACTTTTGATAAAACGGCCAGCCTAGCCACCCAAATCGAACAGCAAAAACTCTGATTTTTCTGAGGCCGTAATCGTCAAAGAATTTTCTTCAACAATGGCCGCGCCATCGCCGACCGCCAATTTTGTGCCGTTGATCTCAATCGCGCCTGACGCCAATTGCACCCAGACACCCCTACCTTCTACCAATTCATAGGTCACCGCATCGCCCGGTGATAAAATGCTTGAATAAAGCTCGGCATCCTGATGGATGGTCACACTATCGCCCCGCCCATCACGGGAGCCGATGAGACACAGCTTGCCATCTCTGGCGCCTTCGGGAATTTGGTTTTGCTCATAGCCCGGCTCAATACCGCCAACTTCCGGAATAATCCAGATTTGAAAAAAGCGATTGCGGGTATCTGCCGAGGGATTGCTTTCACTATGCATCACACCGGTGCCGGCACTCATGCGCTGGATCTCGCCCGGCCTAATGATCGAGCCGTTGCCCATATCGTCTTTATGTTCCAGCTCGCCTTCCAAAATATAAGACAAGATCTCCATATCGCGGTGGCCGTGGGTGCCAAAGCCCGTACCCGGTTGAATTTGATCCTCATTGATAACACGAAGTGGGCCAAAACCCATTTGCGCCGGATCGCTATAATCGGCAAAGGAAAATGTGTGCTGAGAGTGTAGCCAGTCCAAAGAGGCCAAGCCACGGTCCTCACTTTTTCTTACTTCGATCATTTATTTCTCCTTTAGCAGCGGCTCGATATCGCCCTGCAATTTGTCATCATGAAAGCGCTGGACAAATTCCTCAAGCGTTCCTTCGCCGATAGATTTCCTTAGCCACCACATGAGATCCTGATAATAATGCACATTGTGCCAAGTCAGCAGCATGGGACCCAGTATTTCCTGTGCTTTAACGAGGTGATGAATGTAAGCGCGGCTGTAGTCTTTGCAAGCCGGGCATTTACAATGCTCATCAAGCGGCCTCGGATCATCAGCGTGGCGGGCATTTCGAATATTGACACTGCCCCGCCGGGTAAAAGCTTTGCCGGTACGCCCAGACCGGGTTGGCATAACGCAGTCGAACATATCAACACCGCGGGATACCGCGCCTACCAAATCCTCTGGTGTGCCGACGCCCATCAGATAGCGGGGTTTATCTTCCGGCATGTGCGGCATGAGGCCTTCCAGTACGTTGAACATCACGTCCTGCGGCTCACCGACGGCCAAGCCGCCAATCGCCATGCCGTGAAAGTCGATATCGATCAAGCCTTTGGCAGATTGCTCACGCAGATCATCAAACACACCGCCTTGAACAATGCCAAACAAGCCATAGCCCGCGCGGTCATCAAACGCCGCTTTCGATCTCTCAGCCCAGCGCAAAGAGAGCTGCATGGAGGTATCGATGAGCTTCTTATCATCTGAATGAGCCGGGCACTCATCCAATTGCATGGTGATGTCCGCATCAAGTTTGCGCTGAATATCAATCGAGGTTTCGGGAGTCAGCTCATGTTTACTACCATCAATATGAGACTGGAAGGTCACCCCGTCTTCGGTCATCTTGCGGAGCTTTGAAAGCGACATCACTTGGAAGCCACCGGAATCCGTTAAGATCGGCCCGGGCCAGTTCATAAATTTATGGAGACCGCCTAAACGCTCAATCCGATCGGCGCCTGGGCGCAGCATAAGATGATAGGTGTTACCCAGCACAATCTGCGCCCCGGTTTCAGCCACCGAGCCCGGCATCATTGCCTTAACTGTACCCGCTGTGCCAACCGGCATAAACGCCGGTGTGTCGATGACGCCATGCGCCGTTGTCACCTGGCCGAGCCGAGCCGAGCCGTCCTTGGCACTAATTTTATAAGAGAACGCGGCCATTATTTCACACCCTCAATCAAACTGGCATCACCGTAAGAGAAAAACCGATAGCGCGCGGCAATCGCATGGGAGTAGGCCGACTTGACCCGCTCGGTTCCGGCAAGCGCTGCGATCAACATAAACAAAGTCGATTTTGGCAAATGAAAATTAGTCACCATCTTATCCGTAATTTTAAACTTGTATCCCGGAGTGATAAAGATATCCGTCTCGCCGGTAAAGGGGTGAAGCAGACCGCTATCATCAGCCGCACTTTCCAGCAGGCGCAAAGACGTCGAGCCAACCGGCACCACCTTGCCGCCCATCGCCCGTGCTCTATTAATTTTATCAGCTGTTTCTTGGTCTAGCTCGCCCCATTCGGCATGCATGACATGGTCATCGGTATCATCGACTTTGACCGGCAAAAAGGTGCCCGCGCCGACATGCAAAGTCACAAAAGCCTTCTCAATGCCGCGGGCCTCCAACGCTGTCATCAGAGCATCGGTGAAATGAAGTCCCGCGGTCGGCGCTGCCACCGCTCCATCGCGCTTGGCATACATGGTCTGATAGTCGGCCCGATCCTCGACCGAGCCACCTTTTTCACGTTTTATATACGGCGGCAGAGGCATATAGCCGTATTTTTCCAGCCCCGCCATTAAGGCGCCCAATGGGTTTTCTTGGCCATCTTCAAAAGCAAGCAACACTTCACCACCATCGCGTTTACCCTCAACTAGGCAGCTAAAATCTTCGGCAAAAACAAGCGTGTCGCCGGGCCGCAACTTTTTCGCCGGTCGGGCAAACGCCCACCAGGTGCTCTCTGTTTCCTGCTTGTGGAGCGTCACCTCGACACCCGCCTCACCCCGCCTACCAACCAGCCGCGATGGGATCACCTTGGTATTGTTAAACACCATGATGTCACCCGGGCTGAGCAAACTCGGCAGGTCTTTCACACCCAGATCTGACAGAGTCTCACCGATATGCAACAGGCGTGCTGAATCGCGTGGCTCAGCTGGCGCTTGCGCAATCAATTCCGGGGGCAGATCAAAATCAAAATCCGATACTTTCATGCAGGGAGATTTAGCTGATTAGGTGCTGGCGGGCAAACCTCCGAGAGCATATAATTTATTAAGGCACCCCCCACCCCAACCCTCCCCCCCAAGGAGGGAGGGAACTATTGTTGCAAGGCATTCGATCTACTTCCCCTCCCCCCTTGAGGGGGAGGGTTGGGGTGGGGGGACATTTTAAAATAAGGAACAAGCACGCAAATAAATGATCGACGATATTTATAACAAAGACGTTCTTAGATTGGCTGCCAATATCGGCGGCCTGGACGCCTTGGAAAATCCAGATGCAATGGCGTCTCTCAGGAGCCCGCTTTGTGGTAGCTCGATTGAAGTCTCGCTTTCCATTGATGGCGCGAAAATCTCTGGCTATAGCCAGACCATTAAGGCTTGCGCTCTCGGCCAGGCATCTGCTTCCGTCATGGCTGAGGCGGTCCTTGGAAAAACAGAGGAAGACATTCAGGCCGCCAGAGATCAGGTCAAGGCCATGCTGACTGAAGGCGCTGCCCCGCCCGGCGGCGATTGGGCGGCGCTCGCAGCACTCGCCCCCGCCAAAGATGCCAAACCCCGCCACGGCGCAATCCTTTTGCCCTTCGATGCTGTATTGAAGGCAATGGCTGAAAAATAAGCTGGCCTACTTAGCCTTCACGATCCATTTCTTGAATTTGACCGCGGTAGAAGCGCAGGCGGCGAGGTCAAGATTGCGTGACATGAACGGCCCGGCGGAGCGGCTGCCTGCACCGACGACGAGGCAAAGGTCGTTTTTACCTTTCGGATGAAACTCGCCGCTATTGCTGTCAAAGGTGAAACTTTGACTGGCGGCTCCGGCTTTACAAGCTAATAAGCCAAAAGTGACAGAACCACCGGGCGCCAGCAGTTCAGCACATTTGCCGGCATATTCAGCTGACATAATCTGACCCGTCCCAGCTTTAAATTTAAACTGCACATCGCCGCCCTGCGGTTTGCAGGAATGGGCATGGAGGCGTTCCGAGAGGCCGCGGCCTTGCGTATCTATGCACCAGCCGAGCTTATCCTGCTCATCGAGATTGTCCGCCAGATAAATCACCGGTGCCGGTGTCTGCAATTGCGGTGGCGCGGCTTGGGTTTTATGAGAAATTACGCTCAAAGCGACCATCAAAAAGGTCAGAGCTAATTTACCGCTAATATTCACTAAATAATTCATTGTTCACCTCCCTATCGATTTTTCTTTTAATGAAACGATTATGAACGTGAATTCCGTCGATTAGAACAGCAGATACTTAGTTATCTGTGCAAAAAGCTCTACGCTTAAAAATGGACATAAAATAATTTATTTAGAATATTCGTTTATTGCTTCCAAAATTTCCGGAACCTTAATTGGCTTGGTAATGTATTTTTTGAAGCCAGCCTCTTTCCCACGTTCGATATCTTTCGGCATGGCTGCCGCAGATATTGCGATAACGGGAATGTCTTTGGTCTCTTCAATTTTCCGTAATTCCGCCACCGCCTCAATACCGTTCATGGCGGGCAGGTTAATATCCATAAAAATCAAATCCGGGACCAATTCTCGAGCCAAATCCAGACCGAGTTCAGCGGTGTGGGCCGACTTCAGTGTTGTAGATGGAAGGCGCTCAACTATCGCCTCCATTAATCGGATGTTTGCCGGATTATCTTCAATGTACAATATAACTTCTGCAGTATTTAATACATTCTTAGATTCAGAGTCAGCTTCAAAACTATCATTATCAGCATGGCCTGCCTCAATTTTCTGGTCGTTTGAAATAGGTATTTCGACCCAGAAGGTGCTCCCGATATTCTCCTCACTTTCAAATCCGATTTGCCCCCCCATCAATTCAGTTATTTGTTTGGTAATTGTCAGGCCAATGCCGGTGCCTTCTATTTCTCCACTTTCACGACCAAGCCTGTTAAATGGTTCAAATAATCTTTTCTGCTTTGCTTTCGGTATCCCGAGCCCCGTGTCGCTCACACTAATCCTCAGCCGATCTTTTTCCATATGTTCGGAGGCAATAATGATTTTACCGCCTTCGCGATTATATTTAACTGCATTGGACAAAAGGTTTAAAAAAACTTGGCGAAGGCGAGTGGAATCTGTGCTTAATAAAGGTAACCCAATATCCGGCTTGGTAAATTCGATGGTTATTTTATTGTCATTTGCTTGAGCACCTACCAAATTGAGGCATTCATCAATGATCTCTTCTGGGGCCACGTTTTCAAAGGTGAGAGTAATATTACCAGATTCAATTTTTGATAATTCGAGAACCTGATCAATGAGCTCAAGTAGATGATCACCGCCTTTAAGTATCTGCTGCGTATAACTTATTTGCGGTGCCGACAAAGGCTCCTTTGGATTATTCTCCAGCAATTGACCAAAACCCAAGATTGCGTTCAAAGGGGTACGGAGTTCATGGCTCATTGAGGACAGGAATTGCGATTTAGCCTGATTTGCGTGTTCTGCAACTTCAATAGCCGCATTGAGCCGCGTTTCATGCTCCTTAATATCGCTAATATCCTGGTGAAAGGACAATATGCTGCCATCCGCCAATCGTTGTTTTCTGATTCTTATCCAATCGCCTCTGACATTTTGGACTTCTCTATCAGTCGAGGGAGAATCAAATTCTGAGAGTCGATTTTTGACCCATTTATCCAAATCCTCAATATCCCCTCCATTCTTGATCGTTTACTCGCCAATTTTCTGTATGTATTCCTGATAATCTATGCCCGGCTCCAGTATTTTTCCTGGTTCTCTTTGTTGATTCTTAAATGCAGAGTTAAAGGCCAGAAGCTTTTTGTTGGAATCCCACAAAACAAACCCTGCATCGAGATTCTCCATAGCTTCAAAGAAGCGATCGCGCATCAATTGAACCTCTAATGTATTGGTTTCATCATAAGAGGTGCCGCGATACCCTTTAAAATTGCCACCATCATCAAAATAGGGCACCGCATTTATTGAGATATAATGCTTTTCATGATCTTTATTCTCCCAATAATATTTTAAATCCTTTATTGGTTTTCGATCATTTAAGACCTTTCTAAAATCATCCCAACTGCCTTGATGTACATTAAATCCTTCGATTTCCCACAAGAATTTTCCTAAAATCTGGCTCTCACCAAGCTGTAAAGCGTTGGTTGGATTCGAGACATACGTATACCGGAAATCACTATCCATTTCCCAGAAACGATCAGCTGCCGATTCAGCAAAATCCCGAAAACGGCGTTCACTAAATTCCAAACTCTTCTGAGCGGTTTTATTTTCGCTTATGTCCAGCGCTAGCGCATAATATCCCGAAATCTGATCTTGCTGAAAATAGGGCACGTAAATAACTTGGAAATCGCACTTGTTACCGGCAAAATCAGTAAATGTTGTTTCGTAGCTGATCTTTTTGCCACTTAAAACTTCATCAGAATATTTGTTAGTTTGGTTGGCGACTTCTGGACCAAAAATTTCGGCAACGGTTTTACCAAGAATTTCCTCCTTTTGGAGGTTAAACCACCTTTCATACTCTTTGTTGACATATAAATATCTTCGATCCAGATCAACTTTGGATATATGAACAGGCATTGCATCAGAAAGTTGATTTAAAAATTCTTCCGCTAATTCACGTTGAAGAGCGTTATTCTTGAAAACTTCAATTGCCCGAGCCATTTCTCCAATTTCATTGGTTTGATCAACCACGGGAAGGTGGATATCTAATTTACCATCCGCCAATTGGTTCATATGAGCCGTCATACTGGCAATCGGACGAATAATCTGACCACGAATTAACCACAGCGTGCCAAATCCGATCAAACCTAGCAGAACAAGAGTGGTTAAGCCGCTCACTCTAGAGACCAATGCCACGACGGTCAGGGCATCTTTGACCTTCAAGGCTTCCGCATTATTTTGCTTCACGATCTCTTTTGTCAGCAAATCAAATCCGTCCAGAGCAGGGCGGTCATCAATCTTAACGGCTTTATCGATGGCAGAAGGTAATTCGTCTTGCTGGATCAGCTTTTCTACCTTTTTCAGCGCCAATTCATAGGCTTGAATAACCCCTACAATGCTACCAATTGCCCGCTTCTCACTATGGTTCAATTTGCTTTGGAAAAATTGATCAGCAATACTTAATGCAGTGGTTATATCTTTACGAACGCCCCCTACTTCTGCCTGTTGGCGCCGAAGAACAACGTTCTTAAATTTATGGATCATACCGCCATAGCCCAAAGCATTTCGGAGATTTGAAACAAGTTGAGATTTACTCATTTTAGAATTAAGCCTTCCGGCCTTTTTTATCGCCTCAACTTTTAAATTGTCCAATCCTCTGATTGCTGCTCGGTCATCTACCCGAACGAGCCTATCAATTTCTAGCGGGGTTTTACCTTGATTTGTTAAATCAACGGCAAAAATCAGTGCCTTGGCATATAAATCCAGGACTTTCTTAATATCTTCGATGGCTTGCCGTTCTATCTTGTTTAGATCAAGTGACCGATAGCGGGCCAAAACAGAAGTGCTGCCGCCAAGTTGAGCATTAATAAAAGCAATCCGAGCTTGATCCTGACGTAAAACATAGTTCTTAAATTGATGGATCATGCCACCATAGCCGATTTCCCTATGCAGCGCATTCAGGGTCGTGGCTTTTTGAGATCGGTTTGCCTCAAATTTATCCCAGGCCACCGTTATCATCGATACATTATTGATTGCAATTAAGGAACTAGTGACAAACAAGCCACCTGAAACGACAAGCACACCAAAAAGAACCCAGCCAATTGTACTGATTCGAATATTATTCAATAAGTTCATGCGCTGTATTATTTTTCCGTTTAAGTGGGTTAGACACGCTTAGTCTGCTTTTTTCTGCCTAGACATGGCGCTAAATAGGTAATTATGGTGTGGGTAAAAAACAACCAGAATATTAGATTTAAACAGGTCTAAATTTCAAAAATCAAAAGATCCTTTGACGTTCTCTTCTACCTACATACAGCCTCATTGCGACCACAAAAAAACGCCCACCTTGAAATTCAAAGCGGGCGTTTTAGATAAATCTATAGAGGCTTATTTGACCGTAACTTTAGCCTCACCCTCGGCAAGCTCGCCAATCACGCACGCATAATCGAAGTCGGCATCGTGGAAAGTTTCGAGAATTTTGTCAGCCGCTTCGGGCGGACAGGAGACCAATAGACCACCGCTTGTTTGCGGATCCATCAGCAAATTCTTTTGCCATTGCGCCATGTCGTCTGGGATTTCAACATGCTCAATGAAACTTTCCCAGTTACGGCCCGCCGCACCTGTGTTGTAGCCTTTCTGAGCATAATCCAGCACGGTTTCCAACATGGGCAATTTATCCCACTCAATGGTCGCAGCTAAATTTGCGCCTTTGCAGAACTCATACATATGACCGCAAAGACCAAAGCCCGTGACATCGGTCAGCGCATGAACTTCCGGCAGCGCAGCCAGATCCGCACCCACTGAATTAAGCTTGGTCGTGCTTTCAACCATGACTTTATAGCCAATGGGATCAAGCTCATCTTTATTCATGGCGGCACCTAAAATGCCAACGCCCAGGCCTTTGCCCAGGATCAACACATCGCCAGCCCGGCCATCAGAATTGCGTTTGATCTTATCAGGATGAATGATGCCGGTAACAGCGAGGCCGTAGATTGGCTCTTTGGCATCAATTGTATGACCGCCCGCAACCGGCACACCTGCCGCTTCACAGACTGCCGCACCACCTGCCAGCACGAGGCCAATATCTTCATTTGACATGCCGTTTACCGGAAAGCCGGCAATGGCCAGCGCCATGATCGGCTTGCCGCCAATTGCATAGATATCGGACAGCGCATTGGTTGCCGAGATGCGTCCGAAATCATACGGATCATCAACAATCGGCATAAAGAAATCGGTCGTCGCGACAATGGCCTGTTCATCATTAATCTTATAAACTGCCGAGTCGTCACCGGTTTCAACACCTACCAGCAAGTTTGGATAATTGGCGGCAGATGGTAATTTAGAAAGTATGTCGTCAAGCACCGACGGTGCTACTTTACAACCTCAACCGCCGCCGTGTGACAGCTCGGTCAAGCGCGGAAAATCGCCATCCATGTCCTGAATTCCCTATTGTTACGTTTACTCTGAGGCATCTTATAGCCCGCCAAAGAGAATGCAACCAATCACATAATTGAGAAATCAGGTACCAAATGGTTAGCGATCACTTCGCTGGTGCATAGTTTTCCCTGAGATAGCTTTCTTCAAAACCGGCCCATTGAATGTTGTGGTAGGAATGCTGCGGATCGCCCTCAACGGCCTCACCGGTCTCGGTTGCAATCAAATCACAGCCAAGATCACGCGCCGCCTTGATGCGGGCTTCGAGCATCGCGCGCTGACCTCCCAGCCGCCTGAACTTTGATGACGTCGCGCCAAAGTCACACCAGCCAACGCCTTGATCAACGAAGAGAGCCCCTGCCGCCGCTGGCTCGCCCGCTACAAAACCCATATAAATCTGCCACTTTTCTCTATCCGGTAATTTAGCTAGTACCGGAATGGAGGCCTCTCCCATGTCAAAACTGGCAGCAACGATCTGACCAAACGCCTCACCATGTTCACCATCAATAAGACGCACGTCCAAATCTGAACCCGAGCTCGGCGCCAAGCCGCCTTTATGGACAAACTTCATCCAGCAGCGTTGCGCCACGAAATTCTCTTCGGCCAGCCAGCTCTTCAATTCAGCTGGCTCGGCATCATCGGTTATATGGACGAAATAGCGGCCAATGTCAGCCGCAGCAAAATCTCGGCAAAAGCGGCTAATGGTATCGCGCTGGGCGGGCGCCGACACACCCAACCCAATCACCCGATTAATGAGAAAATGTGGATCACCTGCCGCCGTCATGATCAAAGCCTGATCGACCATCTCATATTTGAGGGCCAAGGGCTCCACTCCCGCCGCTGCTTCACTGAAATCCAGAAAAGCTGCAAGCTCGACGCCTTCTACTCTGGTATGCAAATTGTCCATCATTTCCTCATTTTTCCTTTTAAGGCCGAACAACATAGTAGCAGTTTTGAATGTCGTGTTCGAGTTCATGCACATCAACATGATCAAAGCCAGCGTCTTCGAACATATCTTGCGCCTTTTCACGGCCCCACATTGCGCCCAGTCCTTCGCCGCCTTCTTGAGCGAGTGAGACCGACATGCAATGCATGCAGGAAATCGTATAGAGCAAGGGTCCTATGGGATGATCCATATTGTTGCCGACATGGCTGGAGCCATTAATATCCTGGGCCAGATAGACACCATCTTCGGCCAGGGTTTTTCGAATGCCGCGCAACATTGAGCCCGGATCCGCCTGATCATGAATGGCATCGAAGGAGGTGACAAAATCAAACGATGCTTCATCGGCATCATCATCAAACGACGTCAGATCTTTTTGCACAAAACTCAGATTATAGAGACCAAGTCGTTCGGCTTCGGCATTACCGAAATCAACTACATCTTGCAACAAATCGTAGCCAACAAAAGTGCTGTTAGGGAAATCTTTGGCCAGCATTGTAATGGCACGACCGCGACCACAACCGGCATCCAGCATCCGCACCCCTTCTTTCAGCTTGCCAATCAATCCCGGAATCAGAGGAAGGATATGATCATGCAAAGCGGGCAAAACGGTTTGGCCGCTATCTTCCGCCATTACTTCATTGAAACGGCCATATTTCTCATACGGCACGCCGCCGCCCTGTTCGAAACATTCAACGATGTCATCCTCAACGCCGCCCAAAATAGCAATGTATTGCGAAAAGACAGCGATATTATTTGGCGCTGCCGCACGGGTGAGGCATGTCGCATGTTCTGTCGGCAGGCTGAACTTGGCGGCTTCATTGTAATGGCTATGACCGTGATCGTGGCCGTGTGACAGTTCCTTCGTATCGACAGTAACGAAACCAGACGCCGTCATCGCGCCTAACCACTCCCGCACATAACGTTCATTCAGCTTGGCGCGGTCGGCGATCTCCTGACTTGTCGCCGCTTCCATTTTCGCCATGACATCGAATAAACCAGTACGATGACCGACCGAGATCATAAGGTTGATGGCACCCGCGTTGAGGATATCCACCATTCTTTCTTCAAATGCTTCGGCTTTCCCCGTATCGAATTCATCTATTGCTAACATGTTGCTCTCCTTCGTTAAACTTTAAACATACCGACTAGTTGGTTTGTTTAAAGGAGGTGCGAGGTGGAAGTCAACAAATAAAATGAAATAATTATACCATTCAACTCTAATAACTAACATATCCTATTGATTTATTTATATTATCTGATCTAAAAAAAATATATTTAAAATACAATTGAAACAGACCACATGGTATTGTATGGTGATTTTAACAAAGGAGTAGTGAAATGCCGAGAGATGGTACGATCACACGGACAACGATTATGGATTCGGCCCAGAGCCTTATTTTAGGCCAGGGCTTCTCGGCGACATCGGTCGATAAAGTCATTGAGCAGGCGGGTATTACCAAGGGTGCTTTTTTCCATCATTTTAAAACCAAAGCCGATCTCGCTTTGGCTTTGGTGGAACGCTACGCCAATCTCGATCAGGCGCATTTAGACATGAATTTGGTGCGCGCTGAAGAACTTGCCCGCGATCCTCTACAACAAATGCTGATCTTTATTGGCCTGCTTAAAGAAGAGATGGCAGGGCTGACCGAGCCGTTTCCCGGTTGCCTCTATGCCTCTTTTTGTTATGAAGCCCAGCTCTTTGATGACAACACTCATACTGTCATCCAGAATATGATGCTCGAATGGCGCCGCAGGTTGAGCAGTAAATTTGTCGACATAATTGATCTCTACCCTCCCAAACTTGATATTGCGCCTGAAAGCCTCGCCGATATGGCACTGGTCATTTATGAGGGCGCCTTTATTTTATCCAAAACCTTGAAGGAGCCAGTAACGACAGCCGAGCAATTAGGCCATTATCGAAATTATGTTGAGCTGCTATTTGAAACCCCTGCCGAATGACCAGTGTAAAATCCCAAGACCTCGAAGATTTTGAACTGCTCGACCATGTCGGCCACCTGCTGCGTCGCGCCCAACAAATTGCCGTGGCTGCTTACTCTCAAGAAGTTGGCCGGGACTTACGACCCCGACAATTTTCTCTATTGCTGGCGATTTATCAGCAACCGGGACTTCATCAAGTTGAGCTCACAGAATTGATCGGCATGGACCGCTCGACCATTAGCGAAATATCCGAGAGATTGGAAAAACGCGGGCTGCTTGAAAGGCGACCGGATGAGGCGGATGAGCGGGCCTCCAAATTATATATCACCAGCCAAGGCAGTGCTGCTGTAGAGGCTGCATTGCCGGGCATTCTCGGCGTCCATCAGAATTTACTGGCGCGACTGCCTACCCATCTTCACGTCCCCTTCATAGCGGCACTGAAAACACTTGCTGCCACAGAAGATTAACGGCGCTACGACTTTCTTTCGGCGTCTACCTCAGCATAAAGATCGCCACTTGATTCTTCGATATATTCAGGTCGGTAAATCGCGATAAATGTCTCGACGATCTCATCCATTGGGACGTCAACATAGGTGCCTCGCTCTAGCACATACTCCATATGTTTGTTGCCGGCCTGATCAAACTCGTGGAACAGCGAATCATTAACGCCGTCAAACTCCAACGGCTTCAAGCCAAATTTCTCGCACAGTGTCAAATTAAACGACGGCGTCGATTTGACCCATTTGCCATCGAGATAGGCTTCACAATAAGAATGCCAGGGGAACAGGTCCGAGCCGAGCAGATCCAACAAGCGCTGCGAGGCGAGATGGTTTTTGACATCGGCATAGCCGGGCCGGGCTGGAATACCATTGATCCGGAGGCAGGCCGTCATCACTGCAGCCTTCGGCACGCACCAGCCCTCACCTGACAAAACCGCATCACTCGCGCGGTAAGCGGTTGGGCTTTTAACATCCATATACGGATTGTAGCGAATGCCGTCACGAATGGCGTAGTAGAAGCTGAGAGCCTTTTCCGTATCAGAGCTCCCTGAGCCCACATGTTCATGGGCAAACTCGATCACCGCCGGATGATCGCTATCAACAAATTTTCCGGGCTTTAAATATTCCTCAAAGGGCATGACTCTCTCAACTTTGTTCAAATTTAATAACGCCTGTTTGGACTTTACAGGGGGCCTTGCCATGACACAATGCAGTGATACTATCGGCCCCGTTATTTTATCAAATGTTGGCAAATTTATTCTTGCGATGGGGACATAAATTTAAATGAGTGATTCC
This sequence comes from Rhodospirillaceae bacterium, assembly GCA_018649725.1. Lineage (GTDB taxonomy): Bacteria > Pseudomonadota > Alphaproteobacteria > Rhodospirillales > UBA2165 > TMED23. Next base: position 76,499 of record JABIHH010000088.1, read on the forward strand.
GATACGGAAATCGTCGACTACGTAGTCACCTGGGCTGAAGTTCACCGTGACACCAAATTGCTGGCCAGAAAGCTCATTGAAATCGGCACCTGGAAAGGCATTATCGCGATCACGCGTGGCGGCCTAATCCCGGCTGCAATCATCGCCCGCGAGATGGATATTCGTAACATCGATACGATTTGTATAGCCACGTATGACGAGCAAGATATGGGGGATGTAAATTTGATCAAAATCCCCGAAAAAGCGTGCGAAGAAAAAGGCGAAGGCTGGCTGATGATTGACGATCTGGTTGATACCGGCACAACTATCAAAGCGGCCCGCAAACTCTTACCCGACTGTCATATCGCCACGGTTTATGCCAAAGAGATCGGCCGCCCCTCTGTCGACACTTTCGTTCATGAAGTACCGCAAAACTATTGGGTTTTCTTTCCCTGGGATACCGATGTGCAATATGTCGCGCCACTCCACAAAACCAACGGCAAAGACTAAGCTGACAGAAAATCCTGGATGATTGGATTGACCTGATCACCATGGGTGATGGGCGACATGTGAGTAGCGCCTTCAATCAAGAATCTTCTCGCATCCGGCATACGATCTTCCAAGATTTCCAACACCCGCAGAGCTGGCGATTTTGAGTCCGCACCACCGATTAACAGCGCCGGACTGGGAAAATTTTCAGGCTGGGCCAGGCCGACACCACCGTCAAATATTGCCTTAAACTCGTGAAAATTCTTTTCCGCCCCGGCAAGAACATATTTGGCAAGATCAACATCAAGCGCCTGCCAGGCCCCGGCTCCGTTCCAATAATCGAAATAATGCTGAATACCTTCTTCAGACTTTCCGGCCGAATGCTTCTGCCAAAAGTTTTCCGCGACACTTCTAATTTCATCATAATACTGAGCATCCCGGACCGGGTCCAACAGCCAGCCTAGCATTGGTTCGATCAGGGTAAGGCTTTTAAATCTTTCAGGTGAGGTCACAGCTAAATGATACGAAACCGCTCCGCCATAGGAATGGCCAACCAGATGAACTTTTTCATCACTCTCTTTGATAATTTCCCGAATAAGGGCTGCTTCATCTTCCAATAAGGTTTCACGCTCCTCGGACCAGGCATCGGTACCCCCCCAATCCAGCATATCAACAGCGATGACCCGGTGGTTCTCTTGTAACAACTCCCATAGACTCCGCCACTGACGATGGGAACTCGACGAGCAATGAACCAGAACGACAGGCTCACCGCTGCCAATTTCATGATAATTGACGGTAACACCGTCGACTTGAATGCTAGGCACTTAAAACTCCAATTTACAAAAGATTTTGTCCACCGAAGCGCTCAACCCAGCGGTCGATCACATCTTCATTATAGACATGTTCCGGCACCTCACCCTTCATTGCTTGAATGACATGTTCGGTCGCCCAAGGGATCGCGGTCGTGAGGCCGGCGCCGATGTTAAAGGTAATGACATGCGGCGAAAGTAAGATTTTATTGCCGAGCCCCAACAGCGCAGATTGTTTCGGTAGCGGCTCCTCTTCAAACACGTCTATCGCAGCGCCGGCAATGACGTCTTTATCGAGCGCTTCAAACAGCGCATCTTCATCAACAACGGCGCCTCTGGCCGCATTTAGAAAATAAGCGCTCTCCTTCATCTTGGAAAACTCCGCTTGTCCCATAAATTGACGGGTCTCGGCGGTAAGGTTGGTGTGGATTGTCACAACATCAGATTGGGCAAGTAACTCATCCAATTCAACGCGCTCAACATCATGGTGAATAAATTGCTGATCACCTTTATAGGGATCATATGCAATGACGCGTACGCGCCAGGGTGCCAGTAAATCGGCGAGACGCGAGCCAATCCTGCCGAGCCCGATAATACCAATGGTTATGCCGTCATAGCCATCCTGGCGACGGCCCAGATAAGTTCCTTGCAAGTTTTCATGACGCCAATTGCCGTCTTTGACATACTGATCGCGCTCTCGCACTTTCTTTAGCAGGGTCAACATCATCGCCATCGCACCCTCGGCGACGCCAGACCAATTAGCCTCGGTCGGGCAATGGGTCACCAAGATACCCAGCTCGGTTGCCGCCTCAACATCGACGTCATCCGTGCCGACGGTATATTTAGCGACAATCCGCAAATCTGGCGATTTCAGCATAACCTCACGGGTGATTGGTATTTTTCGCACCGCCACGCCGAGCAAGGCGGTCGTATCTTCCTCAACATCGTCGATAATGTTCATATCGCCGCTCAGCTCATGCCAAGACACATTGCTCAGCTTGAGATCACAGCCCGCCTGTTCCAATTGTTGATGTGAAACACCGGTCTGATCAACCGGCGTATAGATAAATACTTTAGGCTTACTCACAAACTTTACTCCAACCTTAGCCAACTCTGCGGTTAGTCTATCGGCTAGCAACGGGCGTTAAAAGCCTTCAATAAGGTCACTACTTTTTACAATAATCAGGTGAATAAATACTATCACCGCGTGTAATTTGAGAGCTCCACCCTTTTTTGCATAGAATATTTGTACAATTTGAAGAGCTGCCCCTACAAATCCGCCAACTGCATGCCTACATAAGGTTCACTTTCCAGCATGGGAGAGATTTTTTACGGCCAAAATGGCCACCTTACCGGCTTTCGGACTACCGAGCATATCGATAGTCTGATGTCAAATACCACCCAAGGTACAAAACAGAACGAAATTAGGAAATGAATAGCCAGCAAAAAACAAAAATACAACTTTTCCGAAAACTACAACTCTCCGAAGCAACAAAACGCCGTAAAGTGTTTGGTGAGTTAGGAGACTTTGGGTTTGAGATCCTAATTGTGTTGCGTGATGCCAATGAAGATAGCGGAAACAGTGGGATAAATGTGAGTTCAATCGCTAATATTCTTGATGCACCGCGGCGTACCATTCGTCGACGGCTGTCAAATATGGAAGCACTTGGCTGGATTTCAATTGAGAAAATGAAAAGTGAAACACGAATTGAAATTACTCAATTGGCGATTAAATTTTTGGACGATTGGATTGCAGAGTCGATCGCGGCAAATGCAAAAGAAATACAACGAATTCTGGAAATTTAAATTGCCCCTCAAGGTGGGCAGAATGGCCACTCAGACACTAAAAAATTAAGTGGGAAACACCCATTTGTATAATTATATAGCCCCAAATTTATTCTGAAATATTTATTATCATGCCTTATTTTTATAAGATCAAACCCGCCGTTAAGGTCGTTTTCATTCGCCATATCGGCCGAGTATCGTTGGCAGACCTCGGCGATCAAATTGGTGAAATTACCCAGCAAGAAGAATTTCAAAAAGGGATGCACCTGCTGTTCGATCACCGAGAAGAGGTGCCGCCCGATTTTAGCTCTCGGGGAGTGGTTCAACCTCGGCAAGAAGATACGTTCAATCAGACCAAGCTCAAAGTTTTATTTGAATTTTTTGAGAATACCAAAATGGCCTGCATTGTTAAAAAGGATATGGCCAAGTATTTCGCCAGCTTAGCCGACTTAATGCAGGATATGGAGAAGATTGATAATGCGATCTTTTTCACTGTCAAAGAAGCCAAAGATTGGCTAAATATTCCACCGAAATTTGATGTCGACAAAATATTAAGTCAGGTAATTTTCGTCCGCAATAGTGACAAAGATTATCGTCCTTAATTCATCTCAACAATCGTGTTGGAAAGCTTTCCAATGCCCTCAACTTCGACTTCAACAACATCGCCCGGTTTCATGAACACCTTTGGATCCCGGCCAAAGCCAACGCCGGCAGGCGAGCCCGTCGTCACAATGTCGCCTGGATGAAATTGATACCATTGTGAAAAATAAGAAATTAGTTCAGGCAGCTTGAAAATCATGTCATCGGTATTGGTCGATTGCATAACTTCACCGTTCAGCGTGGTTTTCATCTGTAAATTATTTGGCTCAGAGATTTCTTCGCGGGTAACCAAAACCGGACCACAAGGCGTGAAGCCCGGCAATTGCTTGCCGTTAATATTGCGCTCCCAGGAATGGATCGCCGGGAAGGTGCCGTCTGATGCGAACACTTCACCGACCCAATTTCGGGCTGAGACATCATTGGCGATGGTGTAGCCGGCAACATAATCCATCGCTTCCTCCGCCGATACATTGTGGCATTGGCGGCCAATGACAAAACAAAGCTCACCCTCGTAATCGATCATATTCGGACATTGTGGTGGTGCGATGATAGGGCTGCCGGAACCTGACAGCGAGTCGCGCGTCTTCATGAACGCTGCCGGATGTTTCGGCGTCGGCGTGCCTTCCATTTCTTCCAGATGTTTCCAGTAGTTTAGGCCAACTGACAAAATCAGCTTGGGATTTGGCACCGGCGCCAGGAGAGGTAATTCTTCGAGCGGACTAATAATTCCCGCCTCAGCCAGGATTAATTTCTCATCCGCCGCCATGCTGTCAACCTGCGCCTGACAATGGGCAACGGCTTCAATACCGGCGTCTCCTGCCTCCAAAATTTCGCGCATCGAATTTGGCACCAAATTGGCAATTGGCAGAACAACCTTCAAAGCTGCAAGATCAAGTACCGTGTCATCATCTACCAGAACCCCAACATGCGGGTTGGGCAGGGTATCAATCGTAACAAGTTTCATTAAAGTGTCCGCCTATTAGCCACCAACAGGAATGAATTTTCGCGTAAACACCCATTTTGTATCATCGGATTGGTTTTTTTGAAACTTATAACGATCTTCGGCAAACGACTTCAATTCCCCCGGCGTCTCAATCTGATTTTGAATGATATAGCGCGCCATGGTGCCGCGCGCCTTTTTTGCCAAGAAGCCAATGACGCTTTCTTTGTCGCCTTTGATCTCTTTAAATACCGGCGTAACAACTTGAGATTTAATCGTCTTTTGCTGAGCCGCTTTGAAATATTCGTTAGACGCCAAATTGATCACCGCAGGATTTTGGTGCTCTTTGACGATTTTGTTGATGCTTTTGGCAAGCTTATCACCCCAGAATTCGTATAGATTGTGACCGCGCTCAGTCGCGAGGCGGCGTCCCATCTCAAGGCGATAAGGCTGGATCAGATCAAGCGGGCGTAGCAGACCGTAAAGACCAGATAAAATCCGCAAATGATCTTGGGCATAATCAAAATCATTATCGCTCAACGTCGCTGAATCGAGGCCAATATAGGTGTCTCCGGCAAAGGCCATCGCAGCTTGCTTGGCATTCGCTTGTGACTGCGTCGCTTTAAACGCCTTAAATCTTTGAAAATTCAACTCGCTGAGAGAATCGCTTAAATTCATCAATTGCTGGAGCTCAGTCTGGCTCAACTGCCGTGCCGATTTGACGAGTTTTTTTGTATCAGTGAAGAAGTCCGGGTCACTATGCGATAGCGGTCGGGTGATATCTTCAAAATCCATCTTTTTGGCAGGCGATACGAGTGCAAGCATAATATATTCCAGTCAAATTACCCTATAAACATTGGAATTCTTCTAACATACGTAATTTGAATTGTCACTCATCACCGGATGTATTTCGCACGGCTTTTTCAGCCGGTCCTACCATGCTTGTGGCAATCTCTGACAATTTCCCAAACTCATCCTGACCCAAGTCGCCAAAGAAGGTATCGTTAATGCGACAAAGGTCCGGTAATACGTGATCGATTTGTTGCTGTCCCTGTGCCGATAACGTCAGCCTGACGCCGCGGCGATCCTCCGGATTTCGACGCTTCTCTAAATAACCGAGCTTTACCAGCTTTCCCGTCTCAGCGGTAACAAAGGCCCCGCTGACATGGAGATGTTCAGCAATGTGTTTTACACTAACCCCAATATCGCCCTGCATTTCCGCAATTGTCATGATGATACTGTATTGCGGTCCGGTCACACCTATGAGGCCGGCAACATGGTCGCGCAGATTTTGCATGTGGGTTGAGAGCGTGAATAAGTCGTAAACCAATTGCCGGAAGCGGGCATCGGAGCCTGCTTCCAGCAATTCTTCTCGATTGGTGGTTTTAAATTGCATTTAGAGATCAACAAATCCTGAAACCGCATGAAGATGTTTTTCAAGCGGAATCTTTAAACTGTCGTGAATGGTCGTGTACATCTTCCAGAAGCCAACAACACAAGCGAGTTCAACCACTTGCGGAGGCGTTAGATGATTTTGGAGATTCTCAAGCACCTCATCCGGCACGTTACTCGGATCGAAAGAGGCCGCCTCGACATAGTCGAAACAGGCTTTCTCAAAATCATCTTTGGGCTGTGGGTTGGTCAACAATTCGGTAAGTTCCGCATCGTCTAAATCCCAACCTTCAGCACCGTCTTCACCATCGTTCTGCAGCACGCCGCAGCCATGGCTGGTTCAATACATGCACCCGTTGATTTTGCTCGCAAATGTGCCCAGCTTGCGCTTGAGCTGCTGATCGAGCGTCGAAGACGGATCACGCATGACATTGCTGTTAAGGGCAAAAAGCGTTTTGGCAATTTCCGGCCGATGCATATACAATTTCAATGCATTGGGCAAAAAACCCATGCGCTCAACATAGGGCCCAAGCAATGGCTTCAGGCTTTCAGGATAGTTTTCTTCCTCAACGTAAGGAATAAACGGCTCCTTCTCCTCACTGGTTTTTGGTGGTGGTTTATTCATAAAATTCCTCCTTTATAAATAATCTTTTAAATCAACCTTGCCCCAATTGAGCGGCCAGGCACGTTCGTGATCGGCTAAATTGCGGGATTTTGCTGTCGCATCGATGCCGATTTTGCCAACCGTCCGCCAAAAGGCATCAATCGGCTCTCCCGACGGATCAAAAGGCGAGCCTCTGGTGTTATCGACAATGATCATGTCGCGCGACGGATCGCACCGGGTCGCAATGGCGTGGTAGACTTCCTGGGCGTTGCCGATATCGGTATCAGGACTAACCGCCACCACCATTTTGGTGTTGAGCCACGGTGCGCCCATCGCCTGCATGAGCGCGTCATTGATAAAACCCGCGCGCGGTGCTTCCAACTGGATGACGCAAGATAACGCCGCCCCCCAAGTTGGAAATTGAATATCGTGGACTTTAACCCCGATCTCAGTCAGCCGGTTATAAAGCACTGCTTCATGGCAGAGCCGTGGCAGAGTCTGATGATCGGTATCCGGTGTCGTCAAATGATTGCGATAGATCGGCCGGTCTTTCCGCATCGTGATCGCCTGAATATTCATATCCGGCAGGGTCGCGGTCTTCGGCAGATAATACATCGACGGTGAGACGCCGACGCCGACATCCGTCTGGCTGGTCAAATCGACCGTCGCTTCGACAACTATTTCTGCATGTGCCGGCACGGTTAGCGGAATGGTCTCACACGGCACCATTTCAATATCGATATCCATGATCGTGCCGACCATCTCCATCTCACCCCAAAGATCCATATGGAGGCCCGAAAAATTGCCCATAATTTCATAAGCCGGCGGGATGCCGAAAATAACCGCGATCGGCATTTCCTTTTCACCCCGATCGAGATATTTGCGAATGATGGCGTGGGTATGCGGGGTGATAAAGCTGACCAGACCTTTATGCGGGCCAACAGCTTGCGTACCGGCATGGGACGAATTGTAAAAACCCGTTTCCGGATCTTTGACGATATTCATCGCCGTCACATAGGGCTTATCTTCCAACTCGGAATGAATGGGGATCGGTAACTTCAGCCAATCGGCGTCCTTGCCAGTCCAGATCACTTCTTTGACCGGCCCTGTCTCAACATCGACCAGGCCGCGGGGTGGTTTGCGGAGACGTTGTGCCAAGGTGGGCAGATAGTCTTCTTCTGCCACACCCAGCGCCCGCGCCTGTGACCAACGGTGCTTTACCAACATGTCGCATAGTCTGAAGCCTGGATGCTCTTTGATGTTTTCAAAAAGAATCGGCCCTTCACTCTGCGCCGACAATGCCCCGACATCATCGATGCTGACCTGTTTTTCTATGACCGTCAGGATATCTTTATTGGTTTCCAAATACCCCCGGAGATCGGGATCTAGTTGGTTCTTAGCCATTCATGCCTCCCATTTTATATTATTAGCTAAGTAACTTAGCTAATTTTACCCCACCGGTCAATGTTTTTGAACCCAATTCCTAGAAGTGTTTGCCATCCAGCTTGCGAAACTTAAAATGCCGACCTCCCGATCAATAAACACAAAGTTGAGAACCTAAATGGCAACCATCAAACTCAAAGAAAAACCCGAAGGCAATTCCCGCACGGCAAAATCTGTAAACAAAGCCGGCACCGTCCGCTGCGACATCGCGATGGACAATCACAACATCATCATTGATGAGCCGCCAGAGCGTGGCGGCAAGGATGAAGCGGCTTCACCGCTGCTGCATTTCTCAGCCGCGTTGGCTTCCTGCCAGACCGTGCAGATTGTCAAAGTCGCCGAAGCCATGCGGCTGAATTTCGGAGACATAAAAATTGATGCCATTGTCAATTCAGGCGGCGGTGACGGCCGCGAGCAAGGCAGCCGTATCTTGCGCTTCGTTAGCGCCAAAATGATCATCAGTATTGAAACCGACGCTTCTGAAGCAAAGGTCGAGCGCTTGAAGCAACTCGCGATTGACCGCTGCCCGATTGGCGCTTTGTTAGAAGATGGCGGCGTTGAGCCAGAGGTCGAGTGGCATATACTGCCTCTCACCTAGCAACTATTGGAGTGACGTCACCACATGGTCCGCGATAATAGGCATAAGAGAAGAGGCAAGAACCCGGGACGCAAGCGGGGTAATGAGGCGCGTGGTTCCAGAGACAAAACCTACACGCCGCAGGCAAAAACGCTGGAGACAGTCGAAATTTCTGAGCTTGGCCGACGCGGTGACGGCATCGCAACCGTCGAGGGCGGCGAAAAGCGCTTTGTGCCCTACACTTTGGCCGGTGAAACTGTCGAGATAGAGAGCGCTGGCAATCGCTCGGAACTTAAGACCATCAAAACCGCCTCGCCGGACCGGACCCAGCCCTTTTGCCCGCATTTCACGATTTGCGGCGGCTGTGCCGTTCAGCATGCCTCCCCCCTACTCTATCAATCCTGGAAACGCGGGATCGTGGAGACGGCTCTTGCCAATAAAGGCCTCTCGACCGAGATCGACCCATTAGTTGATGCCCATGGCCAGGGCCGTCGCCGGGTTACCTTTCATGCCAAGCGTGAGAGAGATCAAATCCAAGCCGGTCTGATGAAATATCACAGCCACCGCATTTTAGATCTGGATGCCTGCCCTGTCCTCACGTCTGATCTTGCACCGGCTTTAGAGATCGCCCGTGCCTTTGCCGCTTTTGTGCCAACCCGCTCCAAGCCTCTCGACATCCAGTTTACGGCGACAGAGAACGGCCTTGATTGCAATATTCGAGGTGCTTCCGTTGAAGGCTCAGAACTGTTCAGCGAAATTGTTGAGCTTGCCGATCAACATAATCTCGCCCGCGTAACTTTCGGCAGCGGGGCGACGCGCGAAGTTATTCTCGAGCGGCAAGCGCCGACAATATCGGTCGGCGATGTTAAAGTAACGCTACCGCCCGCGAGTTTCCTGCAGGCCACCCAAGACGGCGAAGAAGTTCTGGCGAGCTTGGTATTGGAGCATTTGGAAGAAGCGACAAACATTGCTGATCTTTATTGCGGTATCGGCCCCTTTGCTCTCAGACTGGCAAAACACGCCGCAATCTCGGCTTATGACAATGACTCAACTTCCATTGCCGCCCTCACCAATGCCTATAATCACGTGCAAGGCTTAAAGCCGCTCACCGCATTTGAGCGGGATTTATCTGAAGACCCTCTCCTACCGCAGGAACTGAACAAATTTGACGCTGCTATCTTTGATCCACCCCGTGCCGGTGCCCCCGCCCAAGCAGAACAACTCGCCGCCTCAACAATCAAAACAATTGTCGGCGTCTCCTGCGATCCCGCAAGCTTCGCCAAAGACGCCGCCACATTGGTCGAGGCCGGCTTCACCTTGCAATGCGTGACCCCGATCGATCAGTTTAAATACACCGCTCATGTAGAATTGGTCGCGCTCTTTGAACGCAAATAGTTAATTAGTGACAGTCTCCAATTAACTATTGGTTGGCGACGGCGCAGTGGACAAGGTCTAGCTTTTTAACCTCTGATTTTTTAAATTCGCCGACAAAATAGCATTCATCATCATTGAAAATGTTTTGGCGCGTGGTGTATTTTCGCCCTTCAATTTCCCGATCAAAATACTGATAGCGAAACATCCAGATCGATACGGCGATCAACACGACAACAAAAACCGGGACGACAATTTTGCCCAAAAGAAAACTCCTTAGAATGAACCCTCTCTATAGCGAGTAAATTCAGCGAGTGCACTGTCTTTTTAAAGCCGGTTAGAGCCCTTGCCCAGCAAGATTTTGCCAACTACATTGTCGCCAATGAATACAAATCCAGGGTAGGCCAACATGAATAATTACAGCCCCAAAAACGCCGTTATTCGCACCGAAGACCCTCGCTTTTTGAAAGGCGAAGGATCTTATATCGATGACATCAATCTGCCCAATCAGCTTTATGGCCACATGCTGCGCTCGCCGCACGCACATGCAAATATTAAATCTATTGATGTAAGTGCCGCAAAAGCTGCACCGGGCGTGGTCGATGTTTTCACCGGCGCGGACTATCTGGCTGCTGGGCTGGGTGCGATGCCGCATAACACCTCCGCCCTACCGACGTTCGATCCCGAAACGATTTACCAAGCCATCCACTATCCTTTGGCCGCCGACCGGGTGCGCTATGTCGGCGATGGCGTCGCGTTCATTGTCGCTGAAACCAAAGCCCAAGCGCAGGATGCCGGCGAGCTTGTCGAATTTGAGTATGAAATTTTGCCGGCTGTTGTCGGCCCGGCTCAGGCGATTTCCAAAGACGCGCCCTTGTTGCGCGATGATTGCCCGAACAACATTGCTTATGAATTTCACCAAGGAAACCAAGAAGCAGTCGCCGAAGCCATGGCTTCAGCGCCACATATCGTAAAGCGTGAAATTCGCATCAACCGGTTAACCGCGAGCCCAATGGAAACCCGGGGCGTTGTTGCCGATTACAACCCCGAGACCAAATTCACCACCGTGCATTTACCGACCCAGGGTGCCTTTGGTGCCAGAGGACTGCTTGCTAATAAGCTATTTAATCAAGCAATTGAAAACTTTCGCGTCGTCACCCCTGATGTCGGCGGCAGCTTTGGTATGAAGGGCGCGATGTATTCGGAAACCCCACTTGCTGTCTGGGCCTCACAAAAACATGGCCGGCCGGTAAAATGGGTAAGCGACCGCGGTGAGGCTTTCCAAAGCGACTGCCATGCGCGCGACAAAATCGTCACCGCTGAGCTCGCGTTAGATGAGGAATACAACTTCCTCGCCCTTAAAGTTCGCGCCATCGCCAATACCGGTGCCTATTATTCAACGATGTCGACCTTCCCGATCGTCATGTCAACGAGCGGCCTGGCGGGCGCATATAAAACTCCGGCAATCCATTATTATGCGACGGCGGTTTTCTCGAACTCCAATCCGATGTCCCCTTACCGCGGCTCCGGACGACCGGATGCCGGCTATATTGCTGAGCGGATTATCGATATCGCTGCCCGGGAACTCGGTATTGATCCGGCAGAACTCCGCGAACGCAATATGATCACCAGTGACATGATGCCGTTTCAGCCAGCCCTCGGCGGGCCTTATGATTGCGGGCAATTTCCGGAGAACCAAAAAATAGCCCTCAGCAAAGCCGACTACGAGGGTTTTGAAAAGCGGCGCGAAGAGGCCAAATCACGTGGCAAATTGCTGGGAATAGGCGTTGGTAATAATGTTGAAAGTGCCACACCACCCGGTCAGGAATGGGCTAAAATCAAGATCGATGAGGGCGGCAATGCCTTGCTTTATGCCGGCTCTACCGATCAGGGCCAGGGCCATGCAACAATGTACACCCAGATCATCTGTGAGAAATTGGGATTGAGTCCCGATCAAGTGCGCGTTGTTGAGGGCGACACAGAAACCCTGGATGCCGGCGGCGGTGCCGGCGGCTCAAAAGTATCGGGTCTCGGCGGTTCAGCCGTCTTTGTGACATCCGATATGATCATCGAAAAAGGTAAAGAGCTTGCCGCCGATCATCTTGAAGCAGCCATCGCCGATATCGAATATTCCAACCAAGCCTTCACGGTCGCCGGAACCGATAAAACCGTATCAATGGCCGAACTCGCAAAAAGTGCGCCGGATGATGGCCTGCTTGTTGTTGGTACTCATAAAACTGAAGCCCCGACTTTCCCATCCGGCTGCCATGTCTGTGAGTTGGAAGTTGATCCAGATACCGGCGGCGTTGAGTTCAAACGCTATATCGCGGTAACCGATGTCGGCAACGCGATCAATCCAAACCAGGTTGATGGCCAAGTGCAAGGCGGCGTTGTACAAGCGCTCGGCCAAGTATTGTCGGAGAACATCACCTATGATGCCGAAAGCGGACAATTGCTCTCAGGCTCCTACATGGATTATGCCATGCCAAAAGCCAAAGACGTCTGCCCGATTGAGACCTATGCCAATCCAAGCATAACCGAAAGAAACCCGTTGGGCGTCAAAGGTGCGGGTGAAATTGGCACCGGCTGTGCGGTCGCAACCATTGTTAATGCGCTGGTAGACGCCATGACGCCGCTTGGTATTACCCATATCGACACCCCGGCAACGGCGGAATCGATTTGGCAGACGATACGGGCGGCGAAATAAATATCACTAAAATCAACAACCCATTTCAGGAGACCATATTTTGGTAAAGGCGCTAATTTTTGACGTTGACGGTACCCTGGCGGATACAGAAGATGCCCATCGCAAGGCATTTAATAATGCCTTTCAGGAATTTGGCTATTCCTGGAATTGGGATCAGACTCTCTACAAAGCCCTCCTCAAAGTCACCGGTGGCAAGCACCGCATTCGACATTTCTTGGAAACAGCCGGGCCTGATTTATTACAAGACCCTGGGATCGATGAAATTATCGCCGATCTTCACAAGAAAAAGACGGAGTTCTACATCAGCATGCTCGAAGGCGGTGCGGTTCCATTGCGCCCCGGTATTGAAGCGCTGATCGCAGAATGCCGTGCAAAAGAATTTCGAATAGCGATTGCGACAACGACCACGCCGGTAAATGTCGAAGCTCTGCTGTCCGTCAATTTAAGTAAGGAGTCCCTATCCTGGTTTGAAGCCATCGGCGATGGTGGAAAAGTACCGGTCCTAAAACCGGCTCCGGATGTTTATTTATGGGTTTTAGAGCAACTTCAGTTGGAAGCGAAAGATTGTTTGGCTCTTGAAGACTCAAGGAACGGCCTTCTGGCATCAATTGCCGCCGAGCTGCCTTGCCTGATCGTAACCAATCCCTATACGGAAGATCAGGATTTTACCGGTGCGCTTCAAGTTCTGCCTTCTTGGGAGGGCCTTGATCTCTCGGAACTCACCCGCCTGCACGAAAACGCTTGATATAATTAGGCCGCCAGACGATCTATTCCGGCACACGCTGGCGTCTGGTATTAAAATCGATACCGCCGGCGACGGCCCATTCGGTGAAGGCTTCGTTGGATCTTTGGAAATCGCGGCTTTCCCATTTGTCGGTGCAATAGTCTTCATCTGTGAAGTATTCCGCCAAGGCACCGGCCGGGTTTTCGACATACCAGAAATAGGCTGATGACACCGGATGACGACCGGGCCCAATCTGAGTTTTCCAGCCGCATTTATCGACTTGCAGTCCGCCGCCAAAAACTTCATGGATATCACGCACCGTATAAGCGACATGGTTGAGGCCGGCTTTCTTGTCCGGCGTCTCGAGAATAAACATGCTGTGATGCCCGCCGGGTGTAGAACAACGCAGAAATGTCCCTGCGCCTGGATAGCGGTCCGAGACCGCAAAGCCTAGAACATCTGTGTAGAACGCTTCGGTCGCGGCCAGATCAGATACAAAAAAGACAACATGACCAATTTTAACCGGCTCGGCCTTCTCATAGAAGGTGCTGGGCAGATCAAGCCGGGCATCGGGCTGATCCCAGGTGTTCATTGGCGAGCCTTTAACATCAACATCATGGCGCTGAGTGACACGGAACGACACGCTCAACCCATTAGGGTCGACGCAGGCCGGGCAGCCATCGACTTCACCATAACTCTCTTGGCCCGAAATTTTTTCCCGCACGACAGCGAGGTCAGCTTCGTCCTTAACGCCCCAGACCACATGGCGCATGGTCGAGCCTTCTTCGATCGCCGGTGGAAGCGCAGGATCGTCTGTGTGACAGAGCACAACTTCTGAGCCATCCATGGTTTTAAAGACCGCAACATTGTCGTCGACCGAGACCTTGGTTAGGCCCCAATCTTCATAAAACCGAACGCATTCGCTTAAATCTTCGACGCCGTGGGTTATCTGATCAATTCCGGTAAAATTCATTTTTAGCTCCGCTACATACAAACATGCTGAGCGCGGTTTTTAAGCGCGCGTACGGCTGAATAAGCCGTTAAGGCTGAAGATTTTGGATTACTTGGCAAGGGATTGCCGACGATGGTCACATCCATTTCACCAAAAGCGCCGCGCGCCTCAAGGTGATGGGTATTACCTTTGGCGCCGGGATCGGCCACGAGGGTTACTTGGGTTTCTTCGAAACCAAGCCCCGCCAAAGCAATCGTCGCGGCAACATTGGCATTTTTCGGATAGAGTTTAGCAGCCTGGCGGGCCGAGCCAGTATAAATAACGGTTGCCTCAGTAATTCCAGCCAAATCAAAGTCGTCATCTGCCGGCGTGCCCGACCAACTCATCGGTGGCTTCCTGGAGGTGTAGATCACCTCATCCAGGCTCTCACCTTTTGCGGCGGCCAGCGCATCCATGCCGCCAATTGCTCCCGGCACAATAAAGAGCTGGGAATCGCCATTTCGGCTCGCCGCCTCAAGGCAGTCGAGTAGAACGGGATCAGATAGCGCACCAATCGAGATAACGCCAAAATCAATTCCTTGATCCAAAAAATACGGACCAAACTCAGCGACCGCTTCATGGCTGGCACATTCCAGGACAAAATCCGGCACAGGGTTTAAATCTTCAATGGAAGAGATGACGCGAACCCGGTCATCTAATTCACCGCTTACCGCCTCCTCTTTTCCAGGGCGCACCAAAATCTGCTCGATCCGAACTTCAGGATCATCGACCAGCCTTTGGGTAACTTCCAATCCTATGGCACCGCAGCCAATTAGGAGAACAGATTCCTGCATCGCTCAATCCTCTCCAACAGTTTCGAGAACTTTTTGGTCTTCGACTTGCTGCTTTACCGGCGGGCCACCAAAGGCACGAGCGAAAGGTCCGATCGACGGCATATCCACTTCGATCATCGATGGCCCCTTTGAGCTAAGCGCCGCATCAAAAATATTTTGCAACGTTTTTAAGGTATCTAATTTTTGATAAGACCAGTCATTGCTCTCAGCAATTGCTTTGAAATCAGGTGTAAAGATATCTGAATAATAACGCCGCCCACCATATTCGGCATCCTGAATATTTTTAATCACTTCGTAATCGTGGCTGTTCATCAGCACCATCACGATATTGACGCCTTCTTGAGCAGCTGTTGCCAGCTCGCCGATATTGACCTGCAACCCGCCATCACCGACGAGGCAGAAGACTTGCCGTTCGGGTGCGGCAATGGCAGCACCTATCGCCATCTGCATGCCCTGACCAATGCCACCGCCCAACGCATGCACACCGTCATAGGGGCCAGATATCAACACGCCCCGATTGCCCCAGGTGCTGTTTGAAATGGTAACATCACGTGCCCAGATAAAATCTTTGTCGGCGCTCGCCTGTACGACATCGACCAATTTATCGTAGGGCAGCAAGCCGTCCCGCATAAAAGTGACGGCCTCTGCACGCGTCGCTTTCAAATCTGCCAAAAAGGCCGGATCGATCTGCATTTTGCCGTCAAGCGCATCTGCTAAAGCGTCAAGCGCACGGGCAGAATCAGCTTGGGCAAAATGGTCTGCGATGTAAGGACGCCCGCTTTGCGCCGCCTCATCAACATCAATCTGATAGAGCGGGCTCGGCAGTTTAAGCTTATATTTAAGCGTCTCGTTACCGCGTAATCTGGATCCCACCACCAGCATCGCATCACATGTGCCGTAGAAATCTTCCACGCAGCCATACATGTTAAAGGCCCCTAAGGTTTGAGGGTGGTCTTCTGGAATAATGCCGCGGCCCTGAACAGACGTCACCACGCCAAAGCCCATATCAACCAAACGCCGCACGGCATCACCGGCATGTCTGGCCCCGCCGCCCAGCCACAACATGGGCCGCTTAGCCGATGCCAAACGCGCTGCCAATTCGTCAATCGCTGCGCCATCGTAAGGAGGTGCCGGAATCGGCAATGGCGTCAAATCTTCGGACCAATCGACCATCGTATGCTGGATATCAATCGGCACTTCAACACTGACCGGACCGGTTGGCGCGGTCAGGGCTTCACGAACCGCTTCTTTGAAAATATCCAGCGCGCTTTCAGGAGATGTCACCCGGTACGCTTTCTTGGAAACCGCTTTGAGCATGGTGAGTTGATCACGTGCTTCATGAATGTAGGAATGGTTTTTATCCAAATGCGGCGTCTCAATCTGGCCTGTGATATGCAGCAAAGCCGTGCCGGCGGTCTGCGCTTCAACCATGGAGCCTGCCGCATTGCCGGCTGCCACGCCGGTACTTGTGAAAGCAACGCCCAAGCGTTGTCCTACCCGGGCGTAGGCGTCCGCCATATTAACCGCGCCCGCCTCACCTCTGGCCGAGACATAGCGGATTTTGCCGCGCTTTCCGATGGCGTCCAAAAACGGCATGTTGTGGATTGAGATCACCCCAAAAGCAGCGCCGACGCCACATTCTTCCAGGAATGCCGCTATTACTTCGCCTATTGTCGCTTTATCCGACATGTCTGGAATATCCTCCTGAGATATCAATTGTTGAGCCCGTCGTATAAGAAGACATCGGCGTGCCTAAGAAAAAGATCGCATTGGCTGCCTCTTCCGGCTTGCCGAAACGAGCTAACGGAATGCCTTTATCAACGGCTTGTTGGCGCACCCAGGCATCATAATCATTGCCCGCATTTTCAGCTACTTCAAACCGACGCTGCCACTGGCCAGATTCGACCACACCAATCAAAATGGAGTTAATGCGAATGGCTGGAGCAAGCTCTCTCGCCATCGAATGGATGAGGCTTAGCTGACCGGCCCGGGCGGCCGATGTGGCAACCAAACGTGGCTCGGGCTGGCGCGACAGTAAGGAGCTGACACAGACGATGGCGCCACTGCCAGACTTTTCGAGAGCGGCTTGAAAGCCTTTGCTAGGATGAAGTACACCAAAGAACTTCAGCTCCAATTCTTCCCGCCACGCGTCATCATCAGTATCCGCAAAAGTCGACAACCTAGCCTGTCCGGCATTGTTCACCAGCGTGTCGACGCCGCCGAAACGATCGACGACCGCAGCGGCAAAATCTTTAACCTGAGCTTTATCCAACACATCACATTGCACACCCAGCAAGCGCTCGTCACCAAACGTCGCCTCAATGTTTTGGAGAGCTGCATCAAGGCGACCACCATCACGTCCGCATACCGCAACATTGGCACCCGCCTCAAGAAAGCGTTTGGCCGTCGCGAGCCCAATACCCGATGTGCCGCCGGTCACTACGATGGTGCGTCCTGTAACATCCATACTCATTTAATCCGTCCTAAATCCCACATAATCTTAGTTGGGGTGATAATTTAATTGCCGGGATAGTTCCTCTGCCGCCTGCAATACCCGCTGCAAAATCTTTCCTTCAACATCGGCGCGCTCTACCGTGCCGTCTTGATAGGTTACATTTATCGCCGCAACGACGCGCCGGGAACTGTCCCTCACTTGCGCCGCAATTGAGCCAATACCATTTTCGAAATAGGCCTCACTGATGGCGTAGCCGCGCTCACGGTCTTGCTCCAAAATTTTTGTCAGTTCACCCAAAGTTGTCGGCGTTTGATCTGAAAACTTTGAAAGCTTGCCCGTCGGATAGACCTGCTTGAGCTCGACCGTCGACAAGTCAGCCAACAACATCCGACCCAAAACTGTGCCATGCGCCGGCAGTCGTGTGCCGATATTGACAGCACTCGCAAACGTACTTTTGGCAGCCGCCTTCACGACAAACACAACATCCCAGCCATCTCTAATGACCAAGTGAGCGGAGAAACCTGTATCGTCTCGGAGCTTTTCCAGAACGGGCCGCGCCAATTCTGTGACTTCAAGCGACGCTAAGAACTCAAATCCAAGAGCGAGAACGCCAACACCCAATCGATAATCGCTGGTATTTTTAACCTTCTCCAGAAATCCCATAAATTCCAAAGTCTGCATCAAACGAAACACCGTAGAGCGCGGAATACCGAGCTCTTTGGCGATCTCCGGTGCCCCAATTTCGGTCCGATTCCGATTGAAAGATCGCAAGATTTGCAAGCCCCGCTGCAAGCCCGGCACAATATATTTTTGGGCAATCTCGTTGGTCTCAACCTCATCAATAAGCTTATTTGCATCAGGCATTGCGGGCCTCCACAAAACTTAAAACGGCTTGATTGAATTGCGCTGGATTTTCGACGTAAGACGCATGGCCGACATTGGGCAAAGTTTGATAGTCCGCGTTGGAATAAGCCGCCGCTATTTTGCGGCATCCTGCTTCCGGTGTGACGCTGTCTTCGCCGCCGCACATAACAAGAACCGGCCCATTATATTTGCCCGCATCGGCAATCAAATCGCCATGTGCCAACATGTGAGCTGCTTGCGCATGACCGTCCACGCGCAGCTTGCTCATATTCCAGCGCACCATCGCCAAGGCGTCATCGGATGAAGTAGCCGATAAGAGCACCGATGAACGTGCCGCCGCCAGGCCTTCAGGGCCAAGCTTATTCATATTGTTCAAACGGGCCGACAGTTTTTCAGCTCTTACCGCCTCATCGGCGCCACCGTACCCATTTGCCGGATCAGCCAATATCAGGGCCTTGCCAATAACTGCTCCGCCAGCCGCATAAGCACCTGCCATTAAGGCGCCTAAGGAATGACCAATTAAAATTTCTGGATTGGCGTTTAGCCCCGCCAGGAAATCACCAAGCGCCGCCGCATAATCAGCAGCCTTTGGGGTGTCTACAGACAATACGCTAGATGCACCATAGCCCGGCGCGTCCCAGGCGATTACCCGATAGCGATCTGACAGATTTTTTAATTGATGCGCCCAAGATCCGGAGGCCGAGCCAATGCCGTGCAACAAAACCATCACCCGGCCATCTTTAGGCCCTTTCTCCCGGTAGGAGAAAATACGATCACCCAACTCAAGCCATTGCAGAGGAAAGTCTTCCTCCACTTGCTTGATCAAAGGGCTATCGATGGTGACGGTATTATCCATAGGTCAAATTACCCGACACTTGGCCGTTTGATTTTGGATAGGGGATGGTCATCCGGATAGGTTGGAATGTTCGGCTTTTTATTGCCAAGCATCACAAACATCAGACCTTCTTCCTGGCCGACATTCTCCAGACCGCGCCAAACATTCGGCGGCACGGAAATAAGATCGCGCTCAACCAAAGTGGTCTCATAATGCTCATCGCCCAGATCAATAAAGAGTTTGATCTTGCCCTTCAGCACAAAGAACACTTCCTCGACATCATTGTGATTATGCGACGGGCCTTCACAGCCGGCCGGCAGCACCATCGTCGAAAAAGTAAAGTGCTCAGACGGCACCGTGTTTTCATCGTTTTGAACGCCGGCAGCACCGGTGCCCATGTAGCGCATCTGCGCCCGGGCATATTTCGGATCATAATCGGCTTGGAATTTCAGCGCATTCCAATCATAGGTCCGACCTTCAAACCGCGCTACTCGACTTTCCACAAAATCGCCGAGGCTCATCCCATCTGGTTTGTGATAGGTTGGGAAATCATCGCTTGCTTTTACATCATCTGGCATTGGTACTCTCCTTCAAAATTGAATTCAAAATTAGTTCATGACAAAGCCGCCATTTACCGGCAGGCATTGGCCCGTCACGAAATCGGCAGCGTCGGACAGCAAAAACAAAGCTGTCCCGGTTATGTCCCCTGGCATTTGCTCTCGTTGCATGGAGCGGCCTTGGATATAGTGTTGTTTTCTGTTCTCTGGAACGTATTCGGTCGCCTCGACCAAGGTGAGGCCGGGCGCAATACAATTGACGGCAATACCCTCTTCCCCAAGCTCTCTCGACATTGAGCGGGTCATCGAAATAATGGCACCCTTGCTGGCGACATAGGCCATGAGTTTGGGCGCGCCCCATATCGCTGTGTCGGACGCAATATTGACGATCTTGCCATTGTCTCCGGCGGCCAAATGCGGCACCGCAGCTTTGCTCATCAGCCACGTGCCCCGTACATTGACATCCATAACGGTGTCCCAAACCTCAACTTCAATTGACATCATGGTTGGGCCGCCAATACCCGTCGCAATCGCGCCGCAATTGACCAGACCATCCAGCCCGCCTAATTGGTCGACCACACCCGCCATACAGTTTTCGATCGAGCCCGGCTCCGCCAAATCCAGCGGAACAAACACGGCGCCCATTTCGTTGGCCGCTTTTTGCCCAACGTCTTCCAAGATATCGGCAATCGCAATTTGCGCACCGGCAGCAACCGCTGCTTCGGCAAAAGCTTGCCCAAGCCCACGCGCACCGCCCGTGATCAAAATACGCTTACCTTCCAGGGAGACCGTTGAACTCATCGTAATTACTCAGCCGCCACGAGAGTTTTAAGCTGCTCTTCGGCTTTTTGCTTCAAGATCCGGCGCACGCGCGCTAAGCCTTGGTCATGATCATAAAGCAGCTCATTATCACGCGCATCTGGTGCCATATCCTGCAACAAGATCCGATCCTGCTCCAAAACATCCCAATGAAGTTTTTCCAGGCGATTGCGGTACATAAAGCGCCATACATCTTTTTTCCAGCCTTCAACTTTACGAATGCGCCAGAAGAAAACCTGGCAATGCTCTTCATCAACCGGCGTCGCAAAGCCAACGATATAGAAGCTGCCACCAGGGCCTGCTGATTTACGATATGGAATGGAAAGACGTAGCCAGATCGTACCGGTATCACCGATTTCCACCCAATCAAAATTGACATCGCGCTGGCCAACTTTCTCGAAGATCAAGCCTTCGTCGGTCTTAACGATTTGCATTTCGGCTTCTTTGTCGCCCCACGCCATGGTGTGCGAAACGGCATGGAGATAAGCGCCATGCATGGGGTCCATCACATTATCGACGGCATAGCGATAATTACAGTTCCACATCGATGTGGTGACGAAATTACTGTACTCGTCTGAGGTTAATTGCTCAGGCAGATTGAGCTCGCAAGGCTCAGGATTGGCGTCATCGCCGAAATACAGGAAAATGGCACCTTCGATTTCTTTTACCGGATAGCTTTTGGTGGTCTTCTTACCTTCCATCGCACAATTGCTGACGGCCGGCACATCAGCAACCACGCCGTCACCCTTCACTTCTACGCCATGATACCAGCAAGCCAAACGATCGCCGAGATTCCAGCCCAACGACATCCGAGCACCGCGGTGCGGGCAGCGATCTTCAATCGCATGAACCGCGCCGTCATTGTCTCGCCAAATGGCAATATTCTCTGAAAGCCGCGTAATCCCGACCGGATCATTGCGCACCCCCCAACTTGGTAAAACGGGATACCACATATTCTTCAGGCCAATATTGACACGTTTATCAATCATTTCCTGGGTTACGTCATTCATTCCATCGGGCATTTTTTCTTCCTCACTCAGCTAAAATTCTCAATTCTAAATTTCGTCTAAATTTGATTAAATTCATTACGCGGCATGTAATGCAGCACGCGTTTTTCCAGAAAAACCACGCCGATATAGGCGAGAATACCGACCAGCGTCATCATGACGATGGCAACAAATACCAGGGCGGTATTGCCGGAACCACCGCCACCAACGAGCACAGCGCCCAAACCTTCACTACCGCCAACCATTTCACCGACGGCGACACCAATGATGGCCAGCGTCGAGCCGATCCGCAGACCGGAGAAAAGCGGCGGCATGGCATCGCGAAATTCGATCATCTTAAAAATCTGCCAGCGCGTAGCATTAAAGGTTCGGGCGAGATTGATCATGTCGGGATCGACGGTGCGGATTGCGCTCAGTACGTTGACCATAATTGGGAAAAACACGATCAACACCGCGACCAGAATTTTGGGATAGACGGTGAAGCCAAACCACACAACGAACAGCGGTGCAAAGGCGACTTTCGGGGCGATTTGCAGCGCCAATATATAAGGCGATAAAATAAACTCGGCCTTTGGCGAGACGCCAAGCACATAGCCGATTACCATGCCCAGCAAAGAGCCAACGGTAAATCCAACGATGGTTGAAAGCAGGGTAACGCCGGTGTGATAAAACAGCCGCTCATTGTCGATTGAATGGACAAATTCAAAAAAGACCGAAGAGGCAGAGGGGATGATATAAGGCGGGATTTCAAACAACATTGGGCCCCATTCCCACGCCGCCAAAAAACCAAGAAGCACAGCAATACTGAGCCAAATGCTGCCTTGATTTTCATTAGATGAATTCGCCATTTCTAAAAATTCACTTTCAATTTATTCAACGGAGCCAGAGTTAAGCATTGCGATCGCATCGACTTCGACAACGAGCTCGGGCTGCACAAATCGGCTTACTTCAATCAAAGTTGAGCACGGCATCACGCCGTTGAAATACTCTTTTCGCACTTTGCCAAAATCTATGCGGTGATTGATATCGGTGAGATAAACCGTCAGCTTGACGACATCCGCCAGCGATCCACCAGCCTCTTCGACCAAGGTTTTAATCTTATTCAAGCATTGACGAGATTGATCTTCGGCGGAGCCATCGCCCAATACACCGCCCTGATTGTCGCCCGCCGTCATGCCCGACATAAAAACCTGATCCCCAACTTTCAGACAATTGCTGAAAATATTTGGATTTGGTTCTGACACTTCAGCAGAAACAATTTGTTCAATATTTGCCACGTTCAACTCATCCAATCAGTTCAAATGCCCGGCTTCTTGCAAAGCCTTTACTTGCGTTTCAGCTTCCTCAGCCAGCAATTTCCTAACCTGGGTCAATCCAAGATCATGCTCATAAAGATGCTCATGTTCATCGGCGTCCGGCTTCATGCGCTCGGCAACCAAACGGTCTTGCTCGAGGACATGCCAATGGCGTTCTTCCAGCCGGTTTTTGTAGAGGAACCGCCAAACATCCTTGACCCAGCCGCTGACCTTGCGATGGCGCCAAAAGAAACAGGCAGACGTCACGTCATCAATTGGCGTGATGTGAAAAACGATACCGAAATTACCGCCCGGCCCACCGGTTGAGGGATAGGGAATTTCCAGGCACACACTTTGGAAGCCGTTGTCGTACCATTCACTCCAGTCAAAATTAATGCTTTCCTGGCCCTTTTTCTGAAAACGCAGACCGTGATTGGTTTCTATCACTTCAAACTCCGCTTCTTTGGCACCTTTGGCCATAGAGTGCGAAACGGCATGAAGATAAGCACCGTGCATTGGATCCATATTGTTATCGATCATATAGCGATACGGTGTCCGCCATTCGCCGTAAGACAGGATCGCTTCATACTCGTCAGAGACCAGGCGTTCCGGCAGTTCAAACGGTGCGGGGTCTTGATGCAACTCATCGCCATACCAGGCAAAAATAACACCTTTAAATTCTTTGGTCGGATAGGTCCGCACCAGACAGCGCCCTTCGAGCTTACTGCCGGGCACGCCAGGAACAGAAGCAACCACGCCGTCACCCAGAATTTCAACACCGTGATAAATGCAGGTCAGGCGGTCACCATCATGGCGCGCCAACGACATTGGCGCTGCCCGATGCGGACAGCGATCCTCTTGCAGATGAACATTGCCTGCCGTATCACGCCAAGCAACGAGGTCTTCACCCCAACGCTTAAGTGCCAGAGGGCCCTCTTCAACTAAATCGGACGGACAAACACCGTACCAGCGATTGCGAATTCCCGTTGCCAGTATTTTCTGAGCTACTTCATCAATGCGCATGCGAGGAACACGTGCCATCTCTTAAGCCCCCAACTCTTGCATGGTTTGCTGAAAACTGTCTTCAGTCCAGGCATTGCCACTAGGGTCGAGACAGCCGCCCTCATTCAATGACTTCACGAGTGCCGCCAATTCATGAATACCTTGGGCATAAGCGCGCTCAATGCCATCGGCGAGGATGTTTTCATAGGTCGTTGGCTCATGATCGCGCAGCTGATGTGAATTCAAATACAAGCCGTTCGGCGGAAGGCGGCCAATATTGCTGCCGCCCGCAGCGCTATTTATGTATTTATGATCATCCATCACTTTTCTCTTTTGCTTGCTTGGCTAATCTCTCTCTGACTTTCACAAAATCATACGTCGGGTAGCATTCGGTCTTGAACACACCCCAGGCCGAGCGTTCGAGTTCCACGTTGACCGCATTTAATTTATTAGGCGGCAAACGCAGCGTCACAATCTGGCCAATCGTCATGACAACATTCCAGGAGACAATTTCGACCCCCTCTGGCGGGAAATTTTCCCACCATCCGGCCGCATCAAGCTTGGCCTGAAATTCATCGAGCGGCTGGCTTTGGTCATGACGCAAGATGACCGTCAACATTATGTCATCACCAAAATCTTCCACTTGAATGTCCTTTCTTTTTTATGAGGCATGTGAGGAGCCGACATGTGCCGGCCCCTCAGCAACCCTGAGACTTATTTTACAAACTGGTTTGTATAGAGATCTTTGACAGGCGTTGCTTTGCGCACAATGCCTTGTTTGACATAGAACTTCTGGAGCGAAGCCAAGCGAGCTTCATCCATCGCACCAATCGTTTTTTGACCGGCATAGGTGTATTTGTTGAAAAGCTTAAAAGTATTTTCGATATACTTCTCTTTGCCCGCATGCTTTTTGACATAGCCAACATAAGCTTTAGCGGCTGCTTTTGGATCGGTCATAACATCATTGAGACCTCGCAACGTCGCACGCACCAATTTGGCAACCAGCTGAGGCTTTTCCTTGATGGTTTTGTCAGAAACCAAGATCGCCTGAGCCATACTTTTAAAATATTTATCGGCCGGGAAGATTTTGACTTTTTTGCCCATGGATTGAACCAAAGCAGTCCAATCACCAACACTCGCCATGGCTTGAGATTTACCAGCCATAAAGAGTTTCCAGACGCCAACCGGGCCGGCAGCCTGAGCTTTAACGTCATGCTTGGTAAGACCAGCCGTCGCAATCATGCCAAGCAAGGCGTAGTAGGTGGTATCTTGCAAAGACAAGGCTGTGATCGTTTTTCCTTTGAGATCAGCAAGCGTATTAATGCCGGCATCCGCAGCTACGGTGAGATGCATCAAAGAGCCACCACCCAAAACAGCAACGGATTTTACCGGAATACCGTTTGGCCGAACGATGATTGGTGTATCACCGATACCGCCGCCGATAATCGCATTACCCGCGCCAACTTGCTTGGCAACATCCACACCACCGCGTGCGGTCTGGAATTTAACGTTCAGGCCTTCAGCCTTATAATAGCCTTTACCGAGCGCCATCATCCAAGGGGAGAAGGCTGGCAGAAAGCCAGGAGCCGGGAGAAGATAGGTAACATCTTCCGCCGCTGCCTTTTGCGTAGGAGCCGCCATTATGCCCACGGCCAAAGCCGGGACAGCGAGTAATTTTAAAAGTGTATTTGGTTTAAACATGTCGTACCTCCGAGTTAAAATGAACAAATGTTTCCTGATTTAAGTTAAATTTCTACTGCTGATGCCATATCTCCGACATGTAGCAAATCCATGAGCCGGGCGACATATTCACCCACCTCTTTTTGCAAGTCATGGCGGCGAGCCATTGGATTTTCCCTGAGTGGCAAATCGATGTCGATCTCTTCGACAATCGTTCCGGGGCGTTGGCTCATCACAAAAACGCGGTCAGACAAAGCGACTGATTCCGCGAGATCATGGGTAATAAATAAAGCTGTTTTTTGTTCCGAGGAGAGGGTTTCGGCTAAATCCTGCTGCAAGATCATTTTGGTCTGCGCGTCCAAAGCTGAGAACGGCTCATCCATCAACAACACGTGGGGGTCTGTCGCCAGGGTGCGGGCAAGTGCGGCGCGCTGGCGCATACCGCCTGACAATTGATGCGGATAATGCTCTTCAAAACCTGTGAGGCGGCACTTCTCCAAAAGCTCCGAAGAGCGGTTCCGTCGCTCACTTGCGGCGACCCCTTGAATTTCCAAACCGAATTCAACGTTTTGGCGTATTGATCGCCAAGCCAGCAATAAATCTTTTTGCAGCATGAAGCCGACATGAGAGTTGGGCTTATCGACTTTTTGCTGATCAACAAAGACTTCGCCGGCGCTCGGCTGGTATAGGCCCGACCCCATATTCAACAATGTCGACTTGCCGCACCCGCTGGGGCCGATCAGCGAGACCACTTCGCCGTCCCGTACTGACAGGTCAACTTCCTTAACAGCAATAATGAACTCATCGTAATCGCCGGTCGATTGTTTATTGGCAAATTGCTTGCCAACACCGCGATATTCGATGCGAAAATTGTCTGCTGCGTTATTTGGGGTTTCGAGCATTTAATTTCTAGCTTTCTTTAAGCGCCAAGACGCTTCATTTCAGCTTGAAAGCTCTCTTCCGTCCAAGCTTCACCATATGGGGCCTGCACACCCATATCATTCAGCTTGGCAACGACTTCCGGCAACTCATCGGCATCAGCCTCAAAGATTTCACTCAACGCCTCGCCCAATCTATCTTCATATTCCGTCGGCGGTGTGGCGCGCGTTTGATAGATAATGTTCTCTACCTCATCGGGCTTCTCAATCGTGCCTTTGCCGGCAACTTGATTTGGCTCAGTTCGGCTCCAGGGTTTAAGATGGGGGTTATAATCCAGTGTATCTGTCACAGCTCTCTCCGATGTCGTCTTAAATCTTATTTGTTTCATATATAAAACATTGGTTTATTATATAAACGCATCATACAGAGGGCCGTTATAGAGTCAACAGGCTATTGCGGAAAAAATCCTCCCTCCTGGAGGCTTTACTTCACGCCCCAGAACGCTAAGCTATTTAGATGAAAATACTCGTTCAACTTTTATTTTATACTCTGGCAAAAATAGATAGATGGAACAAAATCATGATCGCAGTAGGAGACCAGGCCCCCGCCTTTTCATTTACCAATCAAGACGGTGAGACCGTAACGCTGGATGATTTCGCCGGCAAATATGTCTTGATGTGGTGGTACCCCAAAGCCGATACCCCCGGCTGAACCATCGAAGGCAATGGGTTCCGTGATCGAATCCAAGACTTCCAAGACAAAAACTGCGTTATCCTCGGTGTCAGCTTCGACAGCAATGCCGATAACAAAGCCTTTAAGGACAAATTCGATTTTCCTTATGATTTGCTAACCGATGATGATCGAGTTGCCTCCACTGCCTATGGCGTGGTGACGTCTGAAAAGGGCAATGCGAGCCGAGTCTCTGTATTGATCGCGCCTGATGGTACGGTTGTCAGAGCTTATGACACGGTGACCCCTGCCGAGCATCCAGATCAGGTTCTTGAAGATCTCGGGAACTTTTAGAGAAGCGCTATTGTGATGCATGGCCGGTGTTAGGGTTGACGCCCGTACCTACTCCGTCATCCTGGACTTGATCCAGGATCCAGGGGAACGGGCACAGAATTTGTTGAAACAGACTGGATCCTGGATCAAGTCCAGGATGGCAACTTATTTTTAGTCTAATACCGAGGGAAGAAAGAATGTCTTACGAATTTTACTACTGGCCGATGATCCAAGGTCGCGGCGAGGTTGTGCGTTTGGCTCTCGAAGAAGCTGGCACTGACTATGTCGATGTCGCGAGAGAGCCTGGCGAAGGCGACGATAACCGGGCCGCTATTCTTAAGATATTGCAAGACACCACAAATGAGCACCCGCCCTTCGCGCCGCCTTTTCTAGTCGACACCGACAACAATAATCTGATGATCGCGCAAGCCGCCAACATCTTGCTTTATCTCGCCCCTCGCATCGGCATGATTTCCGACAGTGAGGCCGATCAAATCTTCGCCCATCAAATTCAGCTCACCGTGACGGATTTGTTGATGGAGGTGCACGACACCCACCACGCTGTCGCCAGCGCACTTTATTATGAAGATCAGAAAGAGGAATCTAAAAAGCGCTCAGAGAACTTCATTGAGCTCCGTATCCCCAAACATTTGGCCTATTTCGAAACCATCCTCGCCAACAACCCGAGCAAGAGCGGCTGGTTAATTGGCGATAGCCTCACCTACCCCGACCTGTCGATATTCCAAATGGTGGAAGGTCTCAGCTACGCCTTCCCCAAGGCCTTTGACAAAGTTTCAGGCACTTACCAACATGTTATGGCGCTCCGTGATGCGGTCGCGGCGAGACCGAACACTGCCGCCTATCTCGCGTCAGATCGCCGCATCGAGTTCAACACCATGGGCGTCTTTAGGTATTATCCTGAATTGGACAGCTAACATGAAGTCAAACTACGAAGTTCTCATCGTCGGCGGCGGGCCGGTTGGTATGGGGCTGGCTATAGAGTTGGGTTTACGGGGTATTTCGGTTGGTCTCGTCGAGCGCCGCACCGAAGCGCACCGGATTCCTAAGGGCCAAAATCTGATGCAGCGCACCGTCGATCACTTTTATTGCTGGGGCATTGCTGATGAATTGCGCGCCGCCAAGGTGATGCCGGATGACTATCCGATTGGCGGAGTGACGACCTACGGCAATCTGATGAGTGAGTATTGGTATAAACCGCCGCAGCGCGAAGCCGTGCAGGATTTCTTTTTTCAGCCCAATGACCGTTTGCCGCAATATTGCATGGAAGATGTGCTGCGCGAAAAAATGGCGACACTGGAAAATGTCGATGCGTTGTACGGCTGGCATGCTGACCGGGTCGAGCAAGATAGCGACAGCGTTCGGGTTACCCTGTTGGATGAGGGCGACATCGAAGAGCAAATTATTGAAGCTGACTATGTTGTTGGCTGTGATGGCGCCCATTCGACTGTCCGCGATCAGATCGACGTTGAGCGTAAAGGCTCAGACTTTGATCAAAAAATGGTATTGGCGGTCTTTCGCTCCAAGGAACTTCACGAAGGTCTCAAGCGCTTTCCCGAGGTCACAACCTACCGCGCCATGAAGCCTGAGCACAAAGGCTATTGGCAATTCTTTGGCCGCATCGATGTTGGCGAAGGCTGGTTCTTTCATGCGCCAGTGCCGCTCGACGCGACGGCAGACAACATGGACTTCAAAGCTTTAATCCAGGAAGCCGCCGGTTTTGAGTTTGAACTTGAGTTCGATCATGTCGGCTTTTGGGATCTTAAGGTTGCGGTTGCGGAAACCTATCAAATGGGCCGCGTCTTTATCGCTGGCGATGCCGCCCACAGCCATCCGCCTTATGGCGGCTACGGCGTTAATAATGGGCTCGAAGATGCCCGCAATCTCGGCTGGAAGTTGGCTGCCAAGCTGCAGGGCTGGGGCAGCGACGCCTTGCTTAACTCTTACAGTCAGGAGCGCCATCCGATTTTTGTTGAGACCGGCGAGGACTTCATTGCCGGGCGCATCGATAGCGAAGGCAAGTTCTTTGACACCTATAGCCCGGATAAAGACCTAGACGAATTCATCGAGGCTTGGGAAAAGAAGAAACAAGGCTCTGCCCGTTATGCTGTGGCTTACGAGCCAAACTATGAAGGATCCGATGTGATTGATGGACCTGAGGGCGGCGTCTGTACGGCCCATGGCGAGCATATGTTTAAGGCCCGCGCCGGTCACCATCTGGCGCCCTTCCCTCTTTCCAGCGGTAAAAATATTTTCGAAGAGCTCGGCAATGACTTCACCCTCCTCGCTTTGGATAGCGATCCGGGCGTGGTCGAAAGTTTTCAAAAAGCCGCCGCCGACACCGCCATTCCGCTTGAGACAATCAAAGATGGCCGTTCCGGTGGGCGCGAGCAGTATGAGGCGCGCTATATTCTGGTTCGCCCCGATCACTATATTGTCTGGTGCGGCGACAACCCACCCGCTGATATCAATGCCCTTCTCAGTAAAGCCGTAGGCGGCTAGGCCAGGATACCCATGCACATCATTGATAAATCAAGAGTCGACTGCGTTCTCTCGGAAACGGCCCAACTCGGCGAGTGTCCCGTTTGGCACGCTGAGGAAAGCTGCCTCTACTGGACCGATATCGACGGCAAGACCTTCAACAAATTCGATCCAAGTTCCGGGCAAAATACTGCGATAGAGGTTGCCGAAAGATTTGGCTCTTTTGCGCTGAGAGAAAAAGGCGGCTTTGTGGTCGCCACTGAAAACGGCTTTAAGCTGTTTGATGCCAAGAGCAACAGCCTGACCGCGATCGACGATCCCGAAGGCAACAAGCCCAACAACCGCTTCAACGATGGACGCTGTGATCGGGCCGGGCGTTTTTGGGCGGGCACGATGGTGGAAAAAGGCGAGCAAGTGCCAGATGGCGGGCTCTATCGATTGGGTGCTGATCAAAGCTGCCACAAAATGGTGGAAGATATTATCCTCGCCAACAGCCTCGCTTGGAGCCCGGATAACAACACGATGTATTTTTCCGATACCCGCGCCCCTATGGTCTGGGCCTATGACTTTGATCTAGCCAGCGGCGACATTTCCAATCAGCGCAACTTCATCGAGTTTGGCGAAGGTGATGGCGTACCGGATGGCGCGGCCGTCGACAGTGAGGGCTGTTTCTGGTTGGCTCAGCCGCGAGCTTGGCGGATCTGCCGCTATACGCCAACCGGCGAGCTCGACACACTCATCCACTTGCCGGTCTCAAAGCCAACCATGTGCGCTTTTGGTGGACCGGATCTCAAGACACTTTATATAACGTCGATTTCCACCGGCCTCACCGCCGAAGAGCTGGCTCCGCAACCCCTGGCCGGCGGCCTCTTCGCCATAGAGCTGGATACCCAAGGACTAGCCGAGCCAAAATACGCAGGCTAAAGTGTTCTAGTGATTGACGTTTAAACCAAGACTTACTAGTATAACCACAATACGAAATAGCTGTACCGTATAGTGGTACAATATAAAAACAGGGTTTCATGCCATAAGATTTATGATGGGGGCGGGTTCATTATCTAATGACCAGTTTGCTGACAGTTGAGAATTTATCGAAAAGCTTTGGCTCACTTCAAGTGATCGAAGGCTTCGATATGCATTTGGAAGACGGCGAAGCGCTCGGTATTATTGGCCCCAATGGCGCGGGTAAAAGCACGCTGTTTAATCTCATCACCGGCAGCCTTACCTCAGATACCGGCACCATCACCTTTGACGGTCAAGACATGACCGGCCTGCCGGCCTATGCCAGATGCCGGGCGGGCATTGGCCGCTCCTATCAAATCCCGCACCCCTTTGGCGGCATGACGGTTTTTGAAAACCTGCTGGTCGGTGCAGCCTTTGGCGGCGGTGAGCACGAAGCAGAAAGCTATGAGCATTGCGCTGAAATTCTGGAGCGCACCGGGCTGATTGGAAAAGCCAACACCTTGGCGGGCTCGCTCACCCTGCTTGAGCGTAAACGTCTGGAGATGGCCCGCGCTCTAGCTACCAAGCCACGCGCCTTACTATTGGATGAAATTGCCGGTGGCCTGACCGAACATGAAGTGAAAGAGTTGATCGAAACCATCAATGCTATTCATGCTCAAGGCACCTCGATCATCTGGATTGAACATATTGTTCACGCGCTGCTCTCCGTCGTTGACCGTTTGGTGGTCATTAATTTCGGCCAAAAGCTCGATGACGGCGACCCAAACACCGTGATCAACTCGCCGGAAGTCCAGAAAGTCTATATGGGGATCAGCATCGAATGAGCTTCTTAGAGATTGAAAACCTGACCGCCTTTTACGGTGACTTCCAAGCCTTGTTCGGTATCAACATGTCGATTGAGAAAGGTGAAACCGTTGCGGCGATCGGTGCCAATGGCGCCGGCAAATCGACCTTCCTGCGCTCCATCACCGGGTTGGTTCAATCTAGCGCGAACAAGTTCCTCTATGACGGAGAAACCCTCACCGGCAAAGCCGCCGCAGATATTGTCGGCCTCGGCATTGCGATGGTGCCCGAAGGCAGACGGCTTTTCCCAAGCCTCAGCGTCGAAGAGAATTTAATCGTCGGCAGCTATAGTCAGCGGCCGGGCAATTGGACCTTGGAGCGCGTCTATAAAATGTTCCCGAAACTCGAGCAGCGCCGCGACGTACCGGGCACCGCTTTGAGCGGCGGTGAACAACAAATGGTCGCGATCGGCCGCGCGCTTATGTCTAACCCTGATATTTTATTGTGTGATGAGCTTTCTTTGGGCCTGGCCCCGATCATCATCAAAGATATTTACGATGCAATTCCAGAAATTAAAGCCGAAGGTATTTCACTGTTGATTGTTGAGCAAGATATCAATCAGGCTTTGGCAATTGCGGATCGGGTCTACTGCTTTCAAGAGGGCCGTATCAGCCTCGACGGCAAGCCGGGCGACCTAACCAAAGACCAAATCGCCGCCGCGTATTTCGGCAGGTAGAGAATGAATTTGATGACTATTGATTTGCGACAGCACAAAAACACCCCCCACCCCAACCCTCCCCCTCAAGGAGGGAGGGAGCTATTGTTGCAAGGTAATAGTTCTTCTTCCCCCTCCCCTCTTGGGGGGGAGGGTTGGGGTGGGGGGTCCCAACAAATGACAATTGGCGAGGTAACCCGCCGATGATTGAATGGGCTAATACCATAATCCAGGGAATACTGACTGGCGGGCTTTATGCAATGTTTGCCGCCGGCCTCGCGATCATCTTTGGCATCATGCGTTTGGTGAACATTACCCATGGTGATCTCATCGTCCTGGCGGCTTTTGTGGCGATGATTGTGATTGAGGTAACGGGCGTAAACCCCTTTATCAGCATGATTGCCGTATTGCCGATCATGTTTGTCGTCGGCTATTTTTTACAGCGCGGTATTTTGAACTTTACGCTTGGCGATGATCTCTTGCCGCCACTCTTGGTGACTTTTGGCATCTCAATCGTTGTGCAAAACGTTCTACTTGAGATTTTTACCGCTGACTCCCAGCGCCTCAAAGCGGGAACAATTGAGACGATGAGCCTTGAGCTTACGGAAGGCCTCTCGATCGGCGTGTTCCCGCTGATTATATTTATCACGGCGGTCGCCATGATCGTCTGCCTTCAGATGCTGTTTAACTATACCCGCATTGGCCGGGCTTTCCGGGCAACCTCAGATGATGCGACGACAGCGCAGCTGATGGGCATCAATCACAAACACATCTTTGGCCTTGCCATGGGACTAGCCTTGGTGCTGGTGGCTATTGCTGGCGTACTTATGGCGGTTAGGACAAACTTTGATCCAACCGTCGGACCTTCCCGCCTGCTCTATGCCTTTGAGGCTGTGATCATGGGCGGACTGGGCTCGCTTTGGGGCACGTTAATCGGTGGTATCATCTTAGGCGTTGCGCAAAACATTGGTGCGAAGATTGATCCTGGCTGGCAGATACTATTTGGCCATATCGCTTTTTTGATCGTGCTGGTCTTCCGCCCGAACGGCTTGTTCCCGAGGACGCGCGATGACTGATACATCCTACAAAGTCATCCGCTCAACCCGTGCCAGCCGCATCGGCAGCATCATCGGCCTCATCTTGTTTGCAATCCTGGTGTCCTATCCAAGCTGGGGCGACCGGGCAACCATGCGCCTGCTGGTCGAGATGTTCTACATCTTGGCCTTGGCACAAATGTGGAATTTACTGGCCGGTTATGGCGGCTTGGTGTCGGTTGGCCAGCAGGCCTTTGTTGGCCTTGGTGGGTACATGCTGTTCCTTATCACCATTCATTTTGGCGTCGGCCCGATTTGGACAGTGCCTTTAGCCGGATTGATCGGTGCCCTGATCTCTTTGCCCGTCGCCTTTTTGGTATTTCGATTGCGCGGTCATTATTTCGCCATCGGCACCTGGGTCGTGGCGGAAGTGTTCCTATTGCTGTTTGCCCAGGTTAAGACCCTTGGTGGTGGTTCTGGTATGAGCTTGCCGGTCTCAGTTATCAAGTCGATATCTTCATCGCGGGCCGGTCGGGATTCAGCGATTTACTGGACCGCGTTACTTGTCGTTATTGTTGTTATCGGCATCGTTTATTTCCTTTTGCGTTCTCGCCATGGTTTGGCGCTTACCGCCATCCGCGATAGTGAAGAGGCCTCCGGCAGTCTCGGGGTTGATAACTTCAGAGCCAAGCTTTTGGTCTATATTTTTGCCGCCTTTGGTACAGCAGCGATTGGCGCACTCATTTTTCTTACTAAGCTTAGGATCAGCCCAAGCGCCGCTTTCGACATCAATTGGACAACGACGGTTATTTTCATTGTCGTGATTGGTGGCATCGGCACGATAGAGGGGCCCATCCTCGGCACCATCGTCTACTTCCTGCTGCGCGAGCAATTGGCCGATTTTGGCTCATGGTATTTGATATTACTGGGTGCGACTGCCGTGGTGGTGATGCTGAAAGCACCGCAGGGTATTTGGGGCATCATTACGCATAAATATGATTTGAGGTTCTTTCCCGTGCAGCGGCGCTTGCTGCTAAAAGAAAACGACAGCCAAGAAAGCTAAAAATCGGCTCTTTTGGGCTTAATTGTATAAAGCGTTCCTGCCACAGAAATATCCATAGTGATTTCCAAAAAAATAAAATATAATTCACCCTTCGAATATCTTATGCAATTTAGGAATGCCCCATCAATGAGCACAAATTTTGATGAGCTGCTGGACGAGTTGGTTGTCGCCAATCATATCCTGGCCAATGAGAAAGTTGTCGATTCCTTCGGCCATATCAGTGTTCGCCACCCGGACAACCCTAATCATTTTTTCATCTCCTGCTCGCGCAGCCCTGAGATCGTCACGCGGGACGACATTATGGAGTTTGACCTCGAGGGTAACAGCGTTGACGGCTCAACTTTGCGGCCTTACGGCGAGCGTTTTATTCACGGTGCTATCTTAGAATCCCGCCCCGAGATTCACTCTGTCGTCCACAACCATTCTCTTTCCGTCATTCCTTTCGGCGTGACCGGAACACCCCTTCAACCGATCATCCACACCGGTGCCGTGATCGGTCAAAACATCCCCATTTGGGATATTTATGACAAATTCGGCGATACTGATTTGCTGGTTCGAAATATGGAGCACGGCCGCGATCTGGCCAAAAACCTCGGCCAATCGACCGTAATCCTGATGCGCGGCCACGGTTGCTCGGTCGTTGGATCACACATAAAAGGGGCGACATTGGCTGCAGTTTATCTCCAGATTTCCGCCTCAGTGCAATTACAATCGATGCAGTTAGGCGATATTCGCTACCTCACACCGGGTGAGACTGAACACTGCACGGAATTGTTCTATAGCGACCTTGCCATGGATCGCGTTTGGGAAAACCTAGCGGCCCGGGTCACCCGGGAGTCCTAGAAAATCTAGTTTGAAAAATTTTTTACATTGTAAGTGGTAAAATTTTTCCGGATTTTTAACTTCGATTTCTGCCGCCTGATCTGCTTGCTGAGCGCAACTTTCATACGGATAGTCAGCCGCGAAGAGCAATCTGTCTTCACCGATAACTTCCTCAACAAAGCGATCCGCCGGCTATCTTCTCCGGTCAAATTTCGCATAGAGAAATTAGATCGATTTCTAACTTTATTAGTTACCTAATTGAGGTATCCTGTAACGAGAAAATACCGATAATTTCGCGCCGTATCAAAGGGAGAGGAACATGGGAACCAGGAGAGTTGTCGCCGGACATGATGAAAGCGGCAAAGCGGTCATCCAGTTTGATGGTGATGCACCCAGTGTTGCGAAACCGACTAATACGATCGAGATAACAAATTTGTGGATCACTGATCAGACACCGGCGAGCAATAGTGGTGATGAGGACCCGGCCAATCAAAAAATCGGCATTCCACCACCGCCCAACGGCTCGATCTTCCGGATTGTAGAATTTGGCCCAGAAGGGGCGGAAGGCGCGGAAGATGAACGCGAACATCTCGCTGCCAGCGGTGCCGACCAGCAAGCGGAAGCCCGCCATCCCGGCATGCACAAAACCCATTCAATTGATTACGCTATTATTATGACAGGCGAGATTTATCTATTGGTGGATGAGGCGGAAACTCTGGTACGCGCCGGCGATGTCGTGGTTCAGCGTGGCAACAACCATGCCTGGGCAAACCGCGGCACTGAGGCGTGCCGCATCGCCTTTATATTGATAGATGCCGAGCCGGTTGGTGACAATTAAGCTTTTTCAGGGGGATTTTAGACAATGAAATTTGGAATTTTTGACCACGTCGACCGCTCAGATTTAGCACTCCACAAACAATTGGACGACCGGCTGGAATATGTCAAAGCCGTTGAAGACGCTGGCTTCTATAGCTATCACGTCGCCGAACACCACGCGACACCGCTGAACCTTGTGCCGGTGCCAGGCGTTTATCTGGGCGCGGTAGCTAATGCGACCTCAACGTTGCGACTAGGGCCCCTCTGTTATCTCTTGCCACTCTATTCCCCTCTCAGATTGATTGAGGAAATCTCAATTCTAGATCATTTATCACATGGCCGCCTGGATGTCGGCGTTGGCCGGGGCGTCTCGCCGTTTGAGCTTAATTTCCATAAAGTCGATCCGGAATCCTCTGTCTCGATTTTTCTCGATGCCCTCGAAGCCGTCAAATACGGGCTCAGCCACGAGATGCTCGACCATGACGGTGAACATTTTAAATATAAAGACGTGCCGATGGAGCTTCGCCCCCTACAGGAACCATTCCCACCAATTTGGTATCCGTCATCAAATCCTGAAGTCGCAACCATCATCGGCGAAAGCGGCTATCATTTTGTTACTTTGGGGGCGACGGAAACGGCTAAAGTATCGGTTGATAATTATAAAACGGGCTACGCCAAACGCAGCGCGCCATTGCGGCCATCAGATGATTTCCCCGGCGGTACAGCAATCGGCATCAGCCGCCATGTTGTTGTCGCCGATACCATGGATGATGCGTTAAAAATTGCCCACCCGGCTTATGAGCGCTGGCATCACAGCTTGGTTAAACTTTGGGTCGACAACAAAGCCCAAGGCCCGGCCTTCACCCGCAGCATTAAATCCGGCCTCACTTCTGCCATTGAAGCCGGCACAGATATTGTTGGTGATCCTGACCATGTCGCCGCCGAAATCACCCGCCAAGTGGAAGAACTTGGTGTCAATTATATGATCTGTCAATTTTACTTCGGTGACATGACCCATGAGAGCGCCATGCGCTCATTGGATTTGTTTAAAACAGAGGTGATGCCGAAAGTGGCTCATCTTTAGGATTAAAAACGGGAGATGGTTATTTATTACAGTGGGTTAGAAAATTTGAAATATTGGATGACCATCGCTCTCGAAGTTAATTAAATTACATTAACCCTTAAAAAATTAGGTATTCAGCCTACTAATACGTTATGCTTTTAAAGCAAAAACTAATATAAAATCACAGGAGGATTTCATGACTGATAATGCAAAAAAAATCAAATCTGAAAAGAAAACCGGTTCGACCATTAGCCGCCGGCAATTTACGACAGGTGTTGCTGCCGCTGGTGCAGTTGCATCGGTCGGACCTTGGTACATCAAAAATGCCCGTGCCGCTGACCCGTTGAAAGTCGGTGTGTTGCTGCCGCGTTCCGGTGGTCAGGCACAAATTGGCATTGACTGCCAAAGGGGCGCCGATGCGACTTTACCGATTTTGAAAAATCTTGGCTATCCCGAAATGAAATTCATGCTGGCTGACTTTGAAACCAAAGTTGATATCGCCCGCACCCAGACGGCCAAACTGATCGATGAAGGAGCGCAAATTATTGTCGGTGCTTTCGATTCCGGCGCGACAATGGCCGCTGCCCAGGTTTGCGAGCAACGCAATATTCCTTTGGTGGTTAATATTGCTGCCGTGCCGAAATTGACCGGCATGGGATTGCAATGGGTTTTCCGTAACTTCCCGCATGGTCCGATGATCGTCAAAGACGCATTTATCAACCAGAAGGCTCTGTTCAGCATGACAGGTCACACGCCTAAGACGGTAACGCTTATGCATGTTAATGATACCTTCGGCTCAAGTCTTGCTGGCGCTTTGTTCAAACTCGCACCAAAATTTAAGATGCCCTACAAGATCGTTGAGAAGATTTCCTATGATCCCTATGGCCGGGATTTATCGGCTGAGGTCAGGAAAGCAAAAGCCAGCGGCGGTGAAGCATTGTGGGTGGTTAGCCGCTTAAACGATGCCATCATGATGACCAAGGAAATGGTTAAGCAACGCTTTGAGCCAATGGGCATTATGAGCACCGGGCCGGGCTGGTATGATCAGGAATACATGAAAGCCACCGGCAAATTCGGTGATGACGTTATTAGTCTGGTGCCCTGGCATGATTCTAATAAGCCGCTTTCCAAAACCCTGGAAGCCTATTTCGCCAAGCACCATCCAAACCGCCAGGTCAATCCAAACCACACTTACACCTTTGAAGGCATAATGATTGCTGCTGATGCGTATAAGCGTGCTGGATCCAACAATGCGAAAGCTCTGCAGGCTGCGTTAAGAACTACCAACATCACGAATAACGTGACGACGGCGGAACGCATCGCGTTTGATAAAACCGGGCAAAACCCGCATGTGAAAAACTCTGCGGTCCAAAATCGGGGTGGCAAAAACTTGGTCATCTTGCCGAAAAGTGCTGCTGTCGCGAAGCCAAATTGGCCAATGCGCCCTTGGCGGAAACGCGGTTAAAAAGCAGTCTTAGTAAGCCCTGTTTTAGTAAGCCAAGTAGGAGAACGCCTGTGGATTTTTGGACGCTGGCCAATGCGTTAGCAACCGGTTTGCTGACCGGACTGGTCTATGGGCTCTCCGCGCTTGGTCTTTCGGTTATTTTTGGTGTTATTCGCATCGTCAATTTCGCTCATGGTGAGATTATGGTGATGGGAATGTTTTTTGCGCTGATCATGTTCCGTTGGCTGGGGCTTGATCCGTTGTTGAGCATTCCTCTCGCCGCTGCAATTTTATTTGTCTTCGGCTATTTTTTGCAAAGTACGGTGATAAGCCGGGTCGCTCATTTGCCAGATCATATGCAATTTCTGCTATTAGCAGCGCTTGCCGTGATGATCGTCAATGCCTGCTTGTTGATTTTCGGCCCGGACCCGCAAGCCATTAACATTTCCTACTCCTTCGATTCTTTCGATATTGGTGAAAATTTAATTATCGATAAATCCCGCGCCTATGCAGCAATCGCGGCGGTCGCCATATCGGGCCTTCTACTGGGCTTTTTCAAATATTCCCGCACCGGCAAAGCGATCCGAGCCTGCGCCGATAATTATCTCGGCGCTCAGGTTGTCGGCCTTAAAGTGAGCCATCTTTACGCCCTGACCTTTGGTATTGGCGCCGCCGTTCTGGGGGCTGCGGGGTGTGTTCTTCTACTCTTGATCGAAGTGCACCCCTATTTAGCTCCCGGTTACACTTTATTGGCTTTCGTCATTGTCATCATCGGTGGCCTGGGTAGCATGACGGGTGCCTTGGTTGGCGGCATATTGATCGGCATGTCGGAAGCCTTGGCGGCGATTATTTTCCAACCTTCCATGAAATCAGCTTTTAGTTTTGGCTTGCTCATCCTCGTCTTATTATTGAGACCGCAAGGTCTGATGGGGAAGTCAGTTAAATGATGGGTTTGAATCTACTCGCTGATCTCACCCTACGGGGCCGTATCTGCTTATTGATTTTTTTAGCTATCCTTATTTCGCTGCCTTTTTGGTCAAGCTCTTACATTATATCCGTTACCACCATTACACTCTATCTGGCGATCCTCGGCCAAAGTTGGAATCTGATGCTTGGCTTCGCCGGCCTGCTCTCCCTGGGCCACGCTTTATTTGTCGGCGTTAGTGCCTATATGGCCGCCTATCTTTTTTCAGTCCTTGGTCTGCCGCCCGTAATTGGTATTTTCCCTGCCGTAGCGCTTGCCGTTTTAATCGGCATGCTCATC
Organism: Rhodospirillaceae bacterium; assembly: GCA_018649725.1. Classification (GTDB taxonomy): domain Bacteria; phylum Pseudomonadota; class Alphaproteobacteria; order Rhodospirillales; family UBA2165; genus TMED23. The sequence continues at coordinate 116,565 of JABIHH010000088.1, forward strand.
GGCTATCTCGGTTTTCGCTTTTCGATCGGCGGCGTTTACTTTGCGCTTTTAACCATCGCCTTTGCCGAACTGGTGCGGATAATGGTCGATCATATGGGCTTAATCGGCGGTACCGAAGGGTTGTTCTTGCAAGTCACTGAAGCTGATCGGCAGGGCTTTGATTTAATTAATCTCAGGGGGCATCCGTGGATGTTTTATTACCTCGCCATGCTGCTGGCTTTTTTGACCCTTGCCGGATGCCGCACCCTGCTTAAAAGCAAGCTCGGGTATTATTGGCAGGCGATCCGGGATGACCAGGATGCCGCCCAAGCGCTCGGCATCAATGTCTTTCGCTATAAAATGTATGCCGTGATGTATTCCTCAGGTATTGCCGGTGTCGCGGGTGTTTTCTACGCTTTTTATCAAAACAGTTTGTTCCCGGAATCTGTCTTTGGAATTGAGCGGTCAATTGAAATCTCCTTGGGCCCAATTGTCGGCGGTGTCGGCAGCTTGTTTGGTCCCGTTCTGGGCGCTTTTATTCTGACTCCGCTCGGTGAAGGGCTAACGGAGTTTACCGACTACCTCCAAAGTTCCGGCCTTATTGATCCCAAATTAAAACTCAATGGCCTCAAATTGTTGATCTGGGGTCTGGTGGTTGCCCTGATCGTCTTGTTCAAACCCGCCGGTATTTGGCCGTGGCTAAATGAGAAGCTGGGCTTCAGCCGGAAGGAGGGCGAATAGATGGCCGCGCTGCTTGAGATTGAAAATGTCAGCAAAAGCTTTCGCGGACTGAGGGCCGTATCCAATGTCTCACTGAGCGTTGAAGAAGGTGGTATGGTGGCGCTGATTGGTCCAAATGGCGCGGGCAAGACGACTTTGTTCAATCTTATCGCCGGTGTTTTCCCCGCCGATGAGGGGCGCATTATCTTGGGCGGTAAGGATATATTGGGATTGAGGCCAGACCAGATATGTGACGCTGGCATTGGCCGGACTTTTCAATTGGTCAAACCCTTCCCCGATATGACGGTGTTGGAAAATGTCACAGTTGGTGCTTTGCATGGCACCCATGATATTGATGAAGCAAAAGAATCCGCGCGCAAGAATATTGAACTTTTGGACATGGCGGACAAAATTCATTTACCTGCCCATAGTCTCACCTTGCCGGACCGCAAGCGTTTAGAAGTTGCCAGAGCTTTGGCGACCCGGCCAAAATTACTTTTACTTGATGAAGTCATGGCGGGATTAAGGCCGACCGAGACAGATGAGATGGTTGCCGTGTTTAAATCGCTCAACCAGGAAACCGGTATTACAATTTTGCTAATTGAGCATGTCATGCGGGCGGTAATGTCTTTATCGCATCATGTTACCGTGCTGCATCATGGCGAAAAAATAAGTGAAGGCACGCCCGAACACATCTCCCAGGACCCTGCAGTCCTCGATTGTTATCTTGGTGAAGAGGAAGACGTTTGATGCTTAAAGTCGAAAACGTCGATCTTTACTACGGAGACGCTCAAGCTCTCGAAGACATTAATTTGCATGTCGATGAAGGCGAGATTATCGCCATCATCGGGGCAAATGGCGCCGGTAAGACATCGCTGATCAAGGCCATCGCGGGAATTCATACGCCGTCGAAGGGGAGTATTGAATTTCGTGACAAAGACATCACTCGCCTGCAATCAAGCGCTATTTGCGAATTAGGAGTGGGTCAGGTCGCCGAAGGTCGCCAAATATTTCCGAGCATGAGTGTTCTGGAAAATCTGGAAATGGGTGCGGTTATCAAACGCGCCCGCGCTAAGGAAAAAGAAACACTGGATCAGGTTTTCGAAATGTATCCAATTTTGAAAGAGCGGCAATCCCAAGCAGCCGGCACCCTTTCCGGCGGTGAGCAGCAAATGTTGGCAATTGGTCGCTGTTTGATGGGACAGCCGGATTTAATCATGTTTGATGAGCCGAGCCTTGGGCTGGCACCAGCCATTGTTCAGGAGGTTTTCCGAACCATCCATCAGTTGAACGATGCAGGTCTTACTGTCATTTTAGTCGAGCAAAATGTGGCGGTTTCGCTGAAATTGGCCAACCGCGCTTATGTGTTGGAAAATGGTCACATGACCCTTGAAGGCAGCGGCGAGGAACTCCTTCACGACGACCGTGTACGACAAGCCTATATGGGCCTATAAATCTAACAGCGGGTATTGGGCCTATTTGTGGTCGAGCTTTAAGAAAATAGATCGTAGCGAGGTGATATTTCGGCCCGTTCACTCTTCGGACGCTTTGCGCACAACGACTAAATATCGGTTGCTAAAAACTCGGCAAATGATATCCCAGAATAATACAGGTCCAGAAAAATACAGATAATGGCAGGTAGTATTTTGATAGATAATCTTCCAAAAAAATTAATGAGTGGCGGCGAAGCCATCGTGCAGACCCTTTTGGCCAATGACGTCGATACCGTATTTGGCATCCCCGGCGCTCAGACCTATCCAATTTTTGACGCTTTGGCCAAGGTCCAATCGCGCATTCGAACCATCGGTACGCGCCATGAACAAGCCGCCGCTTATATGGCTTTCGGCTACGCCAAATCGACGGGACGACCTGGCATCTACTCGGTTGTTCCAGGACCCGGCGTACTCAATACCATGGCAGCGCTTTGCACGGCTTGGGGAGCAAACGTGCCGATCCTTTGCGTCACCGGGCAAATCCCACGAGATGCGATGGGCAAATTAAGGGGCCACTTGCATGAACTACCTGATCAATTGGCAACCTTGCAGACCCTGACAAAATGGTCGGTGCGCATTGAACGCGCCCAGGATGCACCGGAAATTATTAATGAAGCTTTTCGGGTAATGACCTCGGGGCGACCTGGTCCGGTATCGGTTGAGATGTGCTGGGATGACATGGCCCAAAATGAAATGGTCGGGTTATTGCCGCCTGCTGAAACTGACGCGCCTCCCAAGGTGAAAGCTGCTGAAATTGCCGCCGCCGCAAAGCTGATCAAAAATGCCAAAAGGCCGATTATTTTGGTCGGCAGTGGTGCATTACATGCCAGCGACGCCGTTCTTGAATTAGCCGAGACCTTGCAAGCCCCGGTAAGCGCACTCAGGGGCGGCCGGGGCGTTGTCAGCGAAGATCATGAACTCGGTGTCTCTACGGTCGCGGCGCATGACCAATGGCGTGAATCCGATGTGCTTATCGGTGTCGGCACACGGTTGGAGATGCCTTATATGCGCTGGTCCAATCCGATGGGGGCCGTGGTTAATCCACTTGCCCCGCCGCATCTTATCCGCATCGACATAGACCCCTTAGAAATGTCCAGGCTGGTCCCCCATGCCGGGATCGTTGCCGATTCCGTAGATGGCTGTCGAGCCCTGACAAAAGCCATCAAGAAAAGCTACAAGCCGCGCCCCACAGCACGTGCCGAAATTGCCCAATCCAAGGCCTGGGCAAATGAAAAAGTGCAGGAGATCAAACCTAATGTGGATTATTTAAAAGTTATCCGTGAGGTCTTGCCTCGCGACGGTTTTTTTGTCGAAGAGATTAGTCAGCTGGGCTTTACCTCGACCTTTGCCTTTCCGGTTTACGAGCCGATGACCTACGTTACGTGCGGCTTTCAGGGGAACCTAGGGTTCGGCTTTCAAGCCGCGCTTGGCGTCAAAGTTGCCAATCCTGATAAAGTGGTGATCTCTATCACGGGTGATGGCGGTTTTATGTTTGGCGTTCAGGAATTGGCAACCGCAGCACAGGAACAAATCGGCCTGATCACCATCGTCATGAACAATTCCGCCTTCGGCAATGTCCGGCGGGATTTGCGGCGCATCTATAAGCGCCAACCCGCGGTGAGTGATTTTAAAAATCCGAATTTTGTCGCACTGGCTGAAGCTTTCCACGTTGATGGCTATCATGTTGAAAATCCAGCTGAGCTCAAAACGGCGCTGGAGACAGCGATTGAAAAAGGCGGCCCGGCACTGATCGAAGTCAAAGTCGACCGCAATACCGAAAAAAGCCCGTGGAAATACATTATGATGACTTATTAGTCGCCAATAATTTACTGAGGAGAATGCTATGAACGTGATGGCAAATGATCTAAAGACTTTGATCCCGGATACCCAGCGATTCCTGGATCAGGAAAAGAAACATTTTATTGGCGGCCAATGGGTTGCGGGCAAAGGTAAGGAGACATTCTCCGTCATTGACCCCTCAAATGCTGAAGTACTGACGCATATTCCCGTCGGCACCGCTGAAGATATTGATCAAGCCGTCCAAGCGGCCCACGCTGCGCTCAATGATCCAATGTGGCGCGATATGCCACCAGAAAATCGCGAACGCCTCATGCACCGCTTTGCCGACCTCATTGAAGGACATGCAGAAGAACTTGGCCAACTCGAAGCCCTGGATGTCGGCATGCCAAGCTTTGTCGGTCAGCATATTGAAGTGGGGAATGTACTTGGTACGCTGCGTTATATGGCGGGCTGGCCAACCAAGATTAATGGTAAGACCATGAATATCGGTGAACCGATGCCGGAGAAGCGCTTCTTTGCCTACACCACCCGTGAGCCGGTTGGTGTCGTGGGTGCCATTGTGCCGTGGAACGTGCCCTTGATGATTGCCATGTGGAAAATCGCTCCAGCGCTCGCGACCGGCTGCACGATTGTCATCAAGCCGTCTGAAGTGACGCCTTTGGCGACGCTTAGATTAGCCGAATTGGCGCTGGACGCCGGCATCCCACCGGGCGTGATCAATGTGGTAAATGGCTTCGGCGCTGAGGCCGGACAAGCCCTGGTCGAACATCCGCTGGTCGCCAAGATTAGCTTCACCGGCTCCGCCGAGACCGGCAAGGCGATCAACCGGACCGCCACGGACACACTGAAGAATGTAACACTGGAACTTGGCGGAAAATCGCCGGTCATTTTGCTCGATGATGCCAATATGGACAAAGCCGTTCAAGGCATAGCCATGGGGATTTTCGGCAATACCGGCCAAGTTTGTGTCGCCGGGTCCAGGCTTTATATCCAACGCGGCATCTTTGACAAAGCGGTTGAACGGATTTCCAAAGAAGCCCGATCTTTGAAAGTCGGCCCGGGATTGCATCCTGAAACCAATATCGGCCCACTGGTTTCTGAAGCCCATCGTGACAAGGTGATGGGCTGTATTGAAGCTGGTATGAAAGCGGGCGGTGAGGCCGTTACCGGCGGCTCTCAAATTGATGGCCCCGGCTATTACGTTGAACCCACTGTCTTGATCAATCCGCCGCAATCTTCTGATGTCGTTCAGCAAGAAATTTTTGGGCCCGTCATTACCGCCATTCCATTTGACGACCTTGATGAAGCCGCAGCGCTCGCCAATGATACGACCTACGGTCTTTCCTCTTACGTTTGGAGCCGTGACATCCAGAAAGTTCATCAGCTTGTACCCAAAATTAAGGCTGGCCAGGTTTATGTTAACACCACCCCGTTCCCGCATCCCGCAATGCCGATGGGTGGTTACAAGCAATCGGGTATCGGTCGTGATTTAGGCGAAGAGGCGGTCAACCACTACACGGAGCACAAATCAGTGGTGATTGGGATTAATTAGATAAATTTCGAAGGCGTGTTTAAGCACACCGTACCGATCAAACTGCCCGGAACAGCACCCCGGCCGAGCGAACCGAGTGCGCGCACATAGTGATCTTCGGTCACAGCGGCTTCAACAGTTTTAGGATGCTGTTAAACGGTTGCAAACTGGGATTTAAAATCTTTCTTCTCCTCAGAAACATTCCAGAAACCTTTTTAAATTCGAACCGCCCTATAACAACAAACAGCAAACGCGCGAATTTAAAAACAACATTGGCCTGAGGAGATTACCATGACTTATCAAACAGAAAAATATTGCCGCACACTTTCGGATCACTTCGACAACCTCTACTCGGAAGTCGAATCCCTCGAGCAGCATCTCATTTTGACAAATAATACGATTGGCCTTCATATCTGTTAAGCTGTTGATATCTTTTAAAAAAACGTAGGGATAATTCCGATGAGCATAACGATCGGCAAAAAAATATTTAGTATCGCAGCGATGGTTTTGGTTTTGATGGCCGCCGTCACCCTTTACTCAATCCGCCTGACCGCAGGTATCAGTGCTGATTTGGAGACCATCACAACCAAACACATGCCTTTGGCGGAATCTATATCTCAGATAAATCTCCATATGCTTGAAAAAGGGCTTCTCCTCCAACGGCTTTTTGTCTTAACCAACGAGGAATATCAGAGCACATCAGTGCAGCAAAATAAGAAGCGCTTTGAAACGCTGTCCAATCGGATCGAAGCGGAATTCAAGGCCATTGAGGAACTTTTCACCTCGGCCGGGCGCGTATCAAGCTTGAAATCAAATATTACAGCCATTCGGCAGAACTACACCAGATATCGAGGCCATGGGCTGGTCCTATTGAAGCTTAGGGAACAGGACGACGAGGCAGGGTTTATCAAAGCTCTGCCAACATTAAACAACAATCAGGATGCCGTTGATCACGAAATTATCATGGTTCGGAATCGTATAGAAGATCTGTCTAATCAGGCGGTTATCCACGCCGATAAAGAAGAGCAAAATCTATTGGCTGTTAATTCGGTTTTGACGGTGCTCGCCTTCATTATGGGGGCCGGTCTTGCTGCCCTCATATCGCGACTGTTGGTTCAATCTATTCAAAATTTGGTAAATGGCACCAAAACCCTCGAAGCAAGTGACCTTGATGTCGAAGTCGCCGTCACGTCAAAAGATGAAATCGGCGCGCTGACAAATTCATTTAACAGCATGGTCGGTGAACTTCGCTTGAAAGAGCGCATCAAAGAAACTTTCGGCAAATATATGGACCCTCGCATTGTTGGTAATTTGTTGGATCATCCTGAATTTACCGAACCGGGCGGTGAGCGCCGGGAGATGTCTGTCCTATTTGTCGACCTCAAAGGATTTACATCAATCTCAGAAAAGCTGGCTCCCAATGACCTCGTCAACATGGTCAATAATTACTTCACGCATATGACGAAGGCGATCTCAGACAACAAAGGGGTCGTTGATAAATATATGGGCGATGCGGTAATGGCCTATTGGGGCGAGCCATTTTGTGAACCCGGAGAACATGCCGAGCTGGCCTGTAAGGCCGCCCTCGCCGCTTTGGAACATCTTGAAGATTTCCGGGCGGATGTTGCAAAAGAACTTGGTGCCGAGGCTGATGGCTTGGATATCGATCTCCGTATTGGTGTTTCATCGGGTGACATGATTGTCGGCACGGTCGGCTCGACGGCGCAAAAAAACTTCACCGTAATGGGAGACCCAGTCAATCTCGGCTCTCGTCTTGAAGGTGCCAGCAAGGCTTACGGCACGCATATCCTTATATCAGACCGTACTAAAGAATTGGCTGGCGATACGATCACCACCCGAGAAATTGATCTCATCCGGGTTAAAGGTAAAGTCGAACCCACCCGAATTTTCGAACTTCTGAGCGAACCCACGAGCAATGCGGACGGTTTTAAATCGGGGTTAGCTGCCTATCGCAGTCAAAACTGGGATATGGCCAGAGGTGCCTTTAACCAATTTCTGGGCACGAATCCAACAGACCCGGCCAGCCAGGTCTATTTGGAGCGCATCACTCATTTACAGGCAAATCCACCGTCTCCCGATTGGGACGGCGTGTGGGTCTTTGAAACGAAATAGATGAAAAAATTATTGATGATAGGAATTGCGGTGGCCTTAGGCATCGCTCTCTTGCCGTTCGGGATCGGCGGGATCGGGTTGGCTATTGGCAGTAGCTATTTAGCAAATTATCATTGGTACGCCTATTTCTCCATTCCTACGGGCGTAGTCATTCTGCTTGCAACACTGCTGGCCGCACTCATTCTACCTGTCATCAGGCGAAAAACTGACGGTTAGTAATAAAGGAAATCGAGCGCGCGCTTTATGCGCTTGCCAACTCCGTCGCTGGTATCCCATTTTTCCAACCGAACATCCCCTGACCTGAACTCCTTGTACAACCGGCCATCTTTCAAGTGATTGAAGACAGCATCCAAATTGGACGCTTGCTTGAACCAGCCGGGACGTTTTTTTAGCTCGGCGAGGGGAATAGCCTTTGGCGCTCAGAAACATCTCAGAAACATTTTTTTCTAACTAAAATTTAGGTATATGATACTGTTCCAACGATAATTTGTTCATACGGGGCAATAAAACAAACTGTTTTAACTCCCGAGAATTTAACCCGGGCTGGCTATGGTTTTAACTTGGTTTCTTATTGCTCTCTTATCTGTTGCAATCCTAGTGCTGCTGGTCTGGAACTTTCGTCTGCGTGCGAGCAAAAGCCAAACCGACACGTCATTCTTACATCTTAAATCAACCGATCAGGACTTGATTTCAGTTCTAAAACGAAGCCCCATCGGCGTCGGCATTACCATTGAGGGTCGGCCAAAGTTCTACAACGACAAGATTACAGAGTTGTTTGGCTGGCAAGGCGATGATCTAACCAGTGCGGATGTTTCGGCAATTTATGCGCGCCCTGAAGAACGCGACGCCGTTATCATGGACCTTAAAGACAAGGGATTTTTTGCGGAAAAAGAAATTCTTTTTAAAAAATCCGATGGGCATCTTGTCTCACTGTTATTTTCCGCCTCACTGATTGAATATGATGGACACGAGGCCGTTTTGGTTTGGATGTATGATATTACCGCTCTCAATGCCGCCGAGCAGGCTATTTCACATGGCAAGGAAATACTCCAAAACAGTCCGATTGCCGTTGGAATTTCAATTGACCGCAAATTTAAATTTATAAACGACCGCTTTTCTGAGCTTACTGGTTGGCAGGCGGAAGATCTCAAAAAGAAAGATGGCGACATGATTTTCGCCGATTTCGACCAACGCCTGCTAATTCGAGAGGAATTAGATAAAAAAGGATTTGTGAAGGATAAAGAAGTCGCGTTTTACGATGCATCTGGAGAAATATCCCAGGCCTTATTCTCGGCCTATCGCACAATTTATGAAGGTGAAGAAGCCGTCATTGGTTGGATTTATGACATTTCTGAATTGACCGCGGCACAAAAGGAGCTGTCGCACGCCAAGGAAATTCTGGAGGCGACAATCGATAGTGTTGATCAAGGCCTGGTTATGATTGATGGCGACTATCGGATCATTGCAAACAATCGCAGCTTTGCCGATATCGTCTGGCTGGACCCAGAATATTTGGCCAGCTACCCCCTTTGGGAAGACATGATGCGGCGCGCCAATGACCAGGAGTGGTTTGGGCTAGACATTGATATTGAAGCAATGATCGAAACGCAGCGCGACATGAGATCAAACGCCTTCGAACCTATCATCGCGCGTAATACGCGGTCAGATGGTACCGAATTCGAATTTTGGTGCAAAGCACTCTCGACCGGTGGCTGGGTTCAGTCGGTTACCGATATTACCGAACGGCTGCGTGCGGAAAAAGAAATTGCACGCGGCAAGGATATTTTAGAAACAACCATCAACAGTGTTAATCAAGGCATTATAATGGTCAGCGAAGATGGCACTGTATTGGCACATAACAAATACTTCGAGACGCTACATGGCATGTCTGTCAAAGACTACTCTAACTATGAAGAATTCGGTGTAGCGTATTTAAAATCTGTCGGGGCAGAACCTAAATCTATCGAGGAATCCCTTCAGCTACTACGCGTCAACAAAGCTGGCACGTGGGTACGCCCGATTAACGAAAATCTTGTATTCGAAATTTCTCATACACCATTAAGCGATGGTGGATACGTGCGCACTTACAATGAGATCACTGAGCGTCTAAAAGCAGAAAACATTCTAAAACGAGCAAAAGAAGATGCCGAAGCAGCAGCTGAAGCAAAGTCTGAGTTTGTCGCTGTTGTGAGTCATGAGGTACGAACGCCCCTCAACGGCGTCCTGGGAATGGCGCGCCTATTGTTAGAAACATCGGTCAATGAAGAACAAAAACAATATGCGGAAACAATCGTCCGGTCTGGTGAAACCCTTATCCTCATCCTTAATGATTTGCTCGACATCTCGAAACTAGAAGCCGGCAAACTTGATCTCGATATCAAACCCTTTAATCCAAAAGAGGTGATCGAAAGCTCGATTTCCTTAATGAGTGCCAAGGCACAAGAAAATAAAATTAGCCTCACGATTTCAATCGAGAATGACTTGCCAAGCGCTCTCCTCGGTGATGAAAATCGTATTCGGCAAGTTTTGATCAACCTGATCAGCAATGCCGTTAAATTTACCAAAGAAGGCTCCGTAACTTTATCTGCCTCGGCAACGCACCAAGATGACAGCAACGTTCAACTGATGCTTTCGGTTAAAGATACCGGGTCTGGCATCAGCCAAGCCTCCCAGGCAAATCTTTTCACACCGTTTACGCAAGGGTCGGCCGATGTTGCGAGAAAATATGGCGGCACTGGCTTGGGTCTCGCCATTTGCCGCCGACTGGCCGAATTGATGAGCGGAAAAATCATGCTCGAAAGCGAACTTGGTTATGGCAGCACCTTTAGTTTAAATATACCGCTCAGAATGGCTGATCCTGACAAAATCGCCTCGAATGGAAAATTGTCACAAAACGGCGACCACACTCAGAACCTTCCAGCCCTTAAAATTCTGCTCGTCGAAGACAATGAGATAAACTTAAAAGTGGCGCGCGGTCTTCTACAAAAACGCGGGCATGATGTTCAAACTGCCGAAAATGGTCAAATCGCCTTAGATATATTATTGGCGCCAGAGGCCTCCGAATTTGACGCGATTTTGATGGATCGTCACATGCCGGTTATGGATGGCGTTGAAGCCACACGGCACATTAAGGAAATGGATGGTCCAATTTCCAACATCCCGATAATAGCCGTAACGGCTGCTGTGACGCAGCGGGAAATCGATGCTTGCCTGGAAGCAGGTATGACTGAAGTTGTCACTAAGCCCATTCATCCTGAAGAACTGATGTCAGCGCTGGCACGAGCCTGCAATCCGCAAGTGGGGGCCTCATCTCAAGATCCGGTAAGTTCGAAAAGTGGTGTTTTGCAAGATAGCAAGACGACACCCATTCTCGATGATGATATCCTTGGAACACTACGCAATAACCTCGGCAATGATACCGTTACTGAACTTATCGAAGATTTTAAAATCATTGGCTACCAATCCATAGAACAGTTTAAAGCTGCAGCCTCCGAGCACGATGTCGAGGCGATGACACGAAACGCCCACGATCTCAAAACCAATGCAGCAACCTTAGGGCTTTTATGTCTCTCAGAGCGCGCCCGAGAAGTTGAATTCGCCTGTAAGGAAAACCGGATGGAAGACGCAAAAAGTCTAAGCACGGACCTGACTGCGACACTTGAAGTTTCTATATCTACCTTGGAAAATTAGATTTTCTGCAATGCCCGTTATGCGAAAATGGAATTCACGAGCCGATATTCAAGTATTTGGAAGCAGGGATTCAAATAGGTTCAATCTGACAAAAAAGGTCAAAGCTCTGACAATACGTTCTCATCAATGGCCCGGCGAACGCGCTCAGAGTTCGCTTTTTTTTCGATTAACGGTGAGGCCGTTTTAGCGTAAGTGTGCTTTTCAAATAAGCAGCCTTCCTCGAAGTGGAGTAAATCCAAACCACGCCAACCACCAGCGCGTTCAGACTCCTCCACAGTCAGCAACCAGCGGACCATGGCTTTACCTGTTCCAGGTCCAGCACCTAACTCGATAAATAAATCCTCAGTATGAAAACGCATGCGGCCAAAATCGCCGCGAAATTGCGGGACAAATGCCTGGCGGATACTGGCCTTACCGATATGACGAACGCCATTATATTCATCATAGATCGCCTCTTCGGCAAAATAGGACATCACTTCATCGATATCCTCGCGATTAAACGCTTCGGAAAAATCGGTCGAGAGCTTAACAAGATCGTCATGAAGATTTGTTTGCGTCAATGCCGTCTCCTCTCCAAATTTCAAATCTATTCCAATACAGAAACTTTTATGGGAGTTGGCAAGACAGTTTCTATGACTTAAGCCGTGGGATGGTCATGGTACTTCCAACCTGTGGAGGAACGGGCAAATCCTTATGGGCTTCCCACATTTCGGCCAATTTTGCCATCGGGTCATCAGAAAACGGCACAACTTTTCTAATCGAAAGATCAACATGAACCGCCAACTGTTCTTGTGTCGCCATTTGATACCCTTCGGTGGCGTGATACATCGTATGGAAATAATGCAGCCGCTTTTCATCGTAACCGAGAAGTTGACTGGTTACTTTTACTGAATCACCAATATTGCCTTCGCGTTGGTAGCCAATATGACACTCAACGGCAAACGTCGACATGCCTGTCGCTTCCCGGTACGGCTTACCCAGACCACAGAGTGGATAAAAGACATCCACGGCGTTATCAAATATGAGTGTATAATAAGCAACATTTAGGTGACCGTTATAGTCGACCCAAGCTTCTTGAACGGGTTCCTCGTGGCGAGCAATGGGGGCCTCGAAAGTCATTTTGTATTCTCCGATAATCTACAATGAAAGTTTATTGACGTAGTCTAAAGCGCTGAATTTTACCTGTCGCGGTTTTGGGCAAGTCTTCAACAAAGTTAAACCAGCGGGGATATTTATAGCGGTCGATGCCGTCCCGGCAATGAGATAGCAGGTCTTCCTCCAGCTCAGCTCCGGCATCATCAGGGTTATTCAGGACAATATGAGCCTCAGGTTTGATCAAACCATCTGGGTCGGCCCGGCCTACAACCGCGACCTCGAGGACTTTTGCATGCTCAATCAAGCAAGCCTCAATCTCGGTTGGTGAGCACCACAAGCCGCCCACTTTGAGCATATCATCGCCGCGGCCACCATTAACATAGCAGCCGTCGTCGTTCTCGTAATACATATCGCCAGTATTCAGCCAGTTTTCCGGCAGCATCGTGGCAGCTGTTTTTTCTGGATATTTCCAATACTCGACCGCTGTTGAGCCACCCCGCACATGCAACGTGCCAATATCGCCGCGTTCGACTTGGGCGCCCTCTTCATCAACGATCCGCAATTCGTAGCGATTGACCCGGCGCCCAGATGTACCTGGGTTATAATTATCCGTCGTATTGCCAATAAAGAAATGAAGCGCCTCGGTAGAACCTAAACAATCCAAGATCACGGTTCCGGTCTTTTCTTTCCAACGCAGGAAGACATCGGCAGGCAAAGCCTCTCCTGCGGAGACACAATGGCGGACCGAACTGGTGTCGACGTCATTGCTTTCCATGTAATGCAATTGTTGTGCATAAAGCGTTGGCACGCCGAAGAAGATCGATGGTTTAAATTTCTCAATCTTCTCAAACGCCATTGCGGGCGAAACTTTCTCTTCACTGATGGCAATCGTAGCACCGACCCAAAGCGGGAAAGTCAGCGCATTACCAAATCCATAGGAATGGAAAAGTTTGGAAACCGAGAAACACACATCATCCTCACGCATGCCAATCGTATCGACGCCGCTACATTGACTGGTATAAACCATTGAACGATGTGGATGCACCACGCCTTTGGGATTACCGGTTGAGCCCGAGGAATAAAGCCAAAAACAAATAGTTTCACTCGTTGTCGGTTCAGGAACCAAATCTGCAGAAGCATCCGCCATTTTTGATTTCACATCGTCAATCGACAATGTAATTCGAGGCGATTGCTCAACCTGACCTAATGCATCTTGAAGGTTACTGGCAAATTCAACGCTGTGAATGAGTGCCGTGCACTCTGAATTTTCAATTAAATATTTGTAGTCCGAAACCCGCATCAAGGTATTAACCGGAACTGGTACAATACCGGCTTTGATCGCGCCGAAAAACGTATAGATAAATTCCGGACAATCTTTCACTACCATCAACACGCGTTCGGCGGGCTTTAAGCCAAGGGAGAGCAGAACATTGCCAACGCGGTTTACCCGTTCCGCAAGCTGACCGTAAGTAACTTCTTCAGTTTCTGTACATATCGCTACTTTGTCGGCACGCCCTTCCTCTAGGTGACGGTCAATAAAAGGAACCGCAACATTAAAAACGGGCGAGAATTGGATAGAATCTTGCCCCTCGGAGCCAACTACGGAAACACTATGATTTTCCATATTAAGCAGGCCCGCGTGATCGGACGACGTCTTTGATTGCCCGGACCATGCCGGTGTAACCGGTACAGCGGCAAATATGCCCGCTCAGCATTTCGCGGATTTCTTCCTCATTTGGTTTAGGATTGACCTCCAGAAAATACTCAACAGACATCAGAATGCCCGGCGTGCAATAGCCGCATTGTAGACCATGATGCTTGCGAAAGGCCTTTTGCAAATCACTCAACTCACCTGTTTCTTTGTCAGCAAGGCTTTCAACCGTATCAACAACCCGGCCTTCCATTTGAACAGCAAAAGTGAGGCATGAGCGTACAGATTTGCCATCAATCTGCACTGTGCAAGCACCGCAAACGCCGTGCTCACATGCGACATGCACACCCATAAGCGCCATTTCTTCGCGCAAAAAATCGCTCAGCAACATCCGCGGCTCGGCAAAGCCACTGACTGATTTTCCATTTAGCGTGAAGCTGATTTTATGTTTGGTATCTTGATTTAGCTGCGGCATTTTCTGGCCTCCTCAATTACTCGGCGGCCAATGCGCCGCACCAATTGGCGACGGTATTTAGCACTTGCATGAATGTCTTCATTGTCGCCCAATTCCCAGGCAAAGGCATTGAGCGCCTCATCGATATCGGCCTCTGCGAGACCATCCCAGTTTCTAACTTCCGGCCGACCGGCGACACCACCAACACCCATCCGAATGTTTTCACCGTCTGCAATCACCGCAATAGAAACAATGGCAAAATCACCTTGCCGTCTGGCGACCTCTTCGAAGGCGTATCCGGCACTCGGGTTTTGCGCAGGAAGGCGCACCGACGTTAATAGTTCGTCGTCTTCACGCGCTGTCGCCATCAAGCCGGTTTGGAACTCCGCTGCGGCGACAACCCTCTCTCCACGCTTGGAATTAAGCACTGCTTCACCGCCCAAAACGGCAAAACAGAGAGGTTGTTCTGAGCTTGGATCGGAATGCGCAATACTGCCGCAGAAAGTTCCTTTGGCCCGGGTTTGAAAATGGCCGACATTGGGCAAGGCTTCGACCAGCAGGGGTAGATACTGATTAACATCGGGTGCAGCGATCACGCTTGCCTGAGTAACGGCGGCTGAAATTTCAACTTTGTTGCCCTTCGTTTTAATCTCTTTCAGCTCTTCGAGACCGGAGATATCAATTAGATAGGTCGGCTCCACCAGGCGAAAATTCATCATCGCGATTAGTGATTGCCCGCCGGCCAAAATGCGTGCGTCTTCACCATGCTCGGCCAAACAACTCAGCACATGGTCGAGAGATTCAGCACGGACGTAATTAAAATTATTCGGTTTCATGAGCCTACTCCTAGAATTTTAAGCAGGCGCGTCCACCAAGATTCGCGGCCTTCGATCTGCGCAATCAAGCGCTTAAAGAACTGATCGACCAAGACCCGAGCAGTACCATCTAGCATACGACCGCCAATTGCCGCCACTTTACCGGTAACATCAACTTCATATCGATAGTCAACCAAAGTACCTTCCGCCGTTTCAGTTAACGTCACGTGGCCTTCACCACTGGATGAGCCGAGAGGACCGGTCATGCCACCGCCCAAGACAACGGAATTTGGTGGATCTAATTCGCTCAATTGAACATGAGTTTGGAAGCGTCCACGCACGGCTCCGACGCCAATTGAGATATCGGCGGCGTAACTATTCTCAGCGACTTGATCGAGCGTGCGGCAACCTGGAATTACAGCGGCTAATTTAACCGGATCAAGCAAGGTATCCCACACTTGCTGCGGCGGTACCGGCACAACGGCCTGTCCGCTACCGGATAAGCTTCGGCCGGATTTAACTTGAGGTTTTGCAGCTTTCGCTTCAGCTATATTTTTCGGAGGTGCTGGCTCGTCATCATCAATCAGAGACATTAATTTGGAGGGACTTAGTGGCAGATGCAATTCTCTGACCCCAATGGCGTCAGAAACTGCGTTGGCGACACAGACCGGTGTGCTCATCACATTGCCCTCACCGATACCTTTGGCCCCAAGCGGGGTAAAGGGTTCCGGGGTTACCATATGAAGAATTTCGGGCTCCGGTACCTCCGGTGCCGTCGGGCAGAGATAATCCGCGAACGTACCAGAAAGGAAACTTCCGTCTTCGCTATAGACAAACTCCTCGCTCAAGGCGATACCAAGTCCCCAACTAAAAGCGCCATAAACTTGGCCATCAGCCAACAATGGATTCAAAATATTACCAGAATCGTGCATCGTCACATATTTATCAATGCGCACTTCGCCGGTGACTTTATCGACTTCAAGTCCGCAGATATCAAAAACAAAACCGTAAGTCAGAGAGGTATTGATCTGGTCTTTATCATTTGGTGGCTCCAATTCGGGAGCAGACCAGGTTACCGTTTCGGTAACACCAGGCGCCATATCAGTTGGTAATTCGCCGGGCGACCAGTGGGTCGTTCCAGCAACCCGGCTAAAGCGGAGAGTGTTTTCGGGATTGCCTTTGGCAAATACCTGACCGCCAGCAAATTCAATTTCCTCTGCCGGCACGTTCAAAGTTTGCGCCGCGATCTCAGCTAATTTCGCTCGCACCTTCTGGGCCGCTTTTTGCGCCGATACTACAGTTGAAGAGGAGAACCGGCTGGAATAATTTCCGGTGGCGATTGACCACGGATCGCGCTGGGTGTCGCGCTCCATATTGACGATAATATCTTGCGGCGTCAGACCCATTTCGTCGGCAACAATTTGAGCAAGAACCGTCGCGTGGCCTTGACCTTGAGGAATACTGTCAGCCGTCACACTAACTGTACCAAGCGGATCAATATTGACCGTGGCAATGGCGACATTACCGCCTTTCGGACCCGCTTTTTTGCGTTCCTCAACGGTATTGATGGTGCTGAGATACCCCATGTTGGACTGTGCTGGCTCAACAACGGCAGCATAACCGATGCCATAGAGCTTACCTTGCGCCCGCATTTCGTCGCGGTGCTTTTTGAGGTCGGCGAGCTTGCCTTCGGATTCCGAGATTTGGAGTGCTTTTTGATAATCTCCAGAGCCTATCAAGGCGCCCGCAGCAGCGCGGTACGGAAATGCATCCGCTGGAATAAGATTTTTCTTGATGACATCAAGCGGATCCAGTCCCAGTTCAACGGCAATCGTATGGATTAGCCGCTCAAGCCCATAATAAATCTGCGGCCCGCCAAACCCCCGCACCATGCCGGACGGGGTTTTGTTGGTCATCACGAGATTATTTACGATCGTCATATTCGGCACATCGTAAGCGCCTGTCATGATACCGTGCTGTCGATAAAGCGGTCCTGGCATGGGCGGACGCAAATACGCGCCGTAATCGTCCCATTGTTCAAAATGCAGGCCAGTAATTTTGCCATCATTCATCACAGCGGCTTTGGCCTCGATGACCCGATTAGGCGCGGCAATTGCGGCGGTCAAATGTTCCAGTCGGTCTTCTACCCATTTAATTGGCCGTCCGGTTATGCGCGCTGCGACACACATCAACACAACATATGGAAAGATCGCCTGCTTAACGCCAAAACCACCGCCTGAATAGGCAGGGGAGCGCATGCGCAATTGAGAGCCTTTACACCGAAGGGCCTTTGACATGACAGGGTGAACCGTAAAGGGCCCTTGAAAGTTCGATAAAATGTCGTAACTCTCTTCGCCCGGCAGGTAATTCGCGACGACGACAAAACCTTCAAGTGGCGTCTGTGAATTTCGTGGATAGTCGATGGTATTTTCAATAATTCGGTCGGCTTCAGCAAAAGCTTTTTCCGGCTCGCCGTATGAAAAGTCGCGGCGCGATACAACATTAGTGCCGGCAGCCTCATGCACGAGCACAGCGCCTTCCTGAGCCGCATCCATGGTCTTAATGACCGCTTCAATAGGACTATACTCGATTTTAATGTGATCAAGCGCGTCTTCAGCTTGATAGCGGTCTTCGGCAATAACCACGGCGACGGATTCGCCGACAAAACGCACCCGATCAACTGCCAAGCTCCATTGATCGAGCGGCACCCTGAGAACAATCAAAAAAGGTTCGGTAAGGTCTTTGATATCCTGACCGGTCAAAACCGCATGAACACCGGGCCGCTTTTCAGCGTCCGAAACATCAATTGAAACAATATCCGCATGCGCGTGCGGTGAACGCAAAATCGCAGCCTGCAACGTTCCGACCGGAACCGGGATATCATCGGTGAAGGCAGCCGCCCCGCGAAGCAAAGTTGCATCCTCAATCCGCTCTACCGGTTGCCCGAGATATTTTTGTTGCGTTGATTTCTCACTCATATTTAGCGGCCTCCTGATAGCCATTTAGTGCGCTATTCTAATGCTAGGAGAATACCCCCTCAGCACCATAATAAAATACGTATTATTCTATATATCTAGAATAATTTGCTATTAATCATTCGCCGTAATGTCCGACAATTGAAACACTGGAAATATTTTGATGTGGATAGCCGCCGAGATTATGGATTAAGCCAAACCTGGGATCAGAAAGTTGACGATCACCTTCGGCAAGGGATTTCAGCGCCGGATTGAACCAAGAAATCGTTTTATTGTTGTTTTTCATCAGCAGGCCATTTTTCTAGAAGTGACTAAAAATCTAGCGGCCCGTGGCACGTCAGTCCAATGAGTATTGTTGTTTGAGATATAACCAATCCTTATATTAAAAGGCACAAGTCTATTATCTAGCTATACCGATATGAAAGGGTGATGCTGATCTAAAGCGCTAGATGGATCGCGACTTTTTATGCCCAACCATTGTGCAAAAGCTATCGATTTACAATTTGCCAACCAATTCGTTTAAAAGTTCATAAAATGCTTCGCGGCACGCATCTGGTTTTTCAACCTGCAACAAGTGAGTGGTATCTTTTATCGAGCGATGCGGAATGCCAAATTCCTGGACAAAATCTTCACATACTGAGGCCGGTGCCATCTTGGCCGGATGATTAGGATCGCCATACACAATCGCTACCGGCATCTTTGGCGCGGAAAGCAATTCCCAAATTAACAACTCAGCACTATCGATATAAATCTGTGATTCAATGGCCGGCAGACAGCGTATTTCCCAATGATCTCCGCTCTCACGCAGAATGGAATGCGCCATCAAATCATGGGCGCCATCGGCCCAATCCGATAAAGAACGTGACTTACTAAATTGTTCCGCAAGTTCATTGGGCGAAGAAAATTTCTCCTGCCGAGTTTTGGACCAGACCGAAAGTTTCATTTCATAGTCATAAGCTTGCTGATAGAGATGGTGATCTTTTGGCGGTTGAAGCGGCGGATCAAACAGCACCAACGCTTCAATCAATGTTTCATGTGTCGCAGATTGCAGGAATGACGCAATGGCCGATACAGAATGAAAAGCCCCGTAGATCGGCACCTCAGGATAACGGCTTTTGAGAGCCCTGAAAATTTGCTCCATGTCTTCAGCAAAAAGGTAATATCCGGTTTTTTGCGAGACGGGTCGTTCGTTCCAGCCATGATGACGTTGATCAAAAACACATAGCTCGAAATCTTTTCGCAACGGCTCCCAAAAAGGGGCATAAGCATCGATCGCAAATCCGTTGCCATGGCTTAAAGCCACACAGGGTTTTCCGGGGTTGGCATAACGTCGAATTTGAGTAACCGCACCATCTTTTAATGTAACTGGAAAAACTTCGTCCGGTTTCGGCACAGTTTGTTCGTGGTTAAAGGTGTTTGAGTTCAAGCGTAGTTCTCTTTCTAATAAAATAATTCGATAAATAATTTAACCGCATTGCGTTACTTAGCCGCCAATCGGAAATACCGTATAATAGCCGACCGATGCAGGAGCACAATCTTCACAATCGAGTTAATGTGACAATACGGCTTTTTTTTGAGCGCGTTCCGAGAGGAAGATGAAACCGCAAATTACACCTCCAGCTATCTCAACCAGATAGGCACCGTCAAAGGACTGCGACGGTAAAAGAAGGCCAAGCCCGCCGATGATATAACCCGCTCGTTGCAAGACTGATAAAGAAATCTGGAGAAAACCTGTCATACCGGCAGAGGCAAACCAAATTCCGGCAACTGCAGTAACAAAGACAACCGCAATATCAAGTGGCTCTCCGATCATGATGAGATTTGGCGCTATGACGAATAAAAACGGCACAACAAAGGCGGGCCAGCCAAATCGGCAGGCGGCCACAGCAGTTCTCATCGGATTGGTTTCCGCGAGTTTTGCCGCCGTAAAAGCAGCAAGTGCAACCGGCGGTGTAATCATTGACATAAGCCCGAAATACAAGACAAACAAATGGGCAGCGATCGGCTCAACACCCAGCTCGATCAATGGCGGTGTTGCCAATACGGCTAATAGAAAATAGATCGCCGTTGTTGGCATCCCCATACCAAGGATGATGCAAATAACTGCGGTTAAACTTAGCAGAATAAACAGGCTCCCCTCACCGACCTGTACGAGCAAAAATGTGAGGCCGAAGCTCAATCCCGTTGCATCAAGTATGCCGATGATCATGCCGGCAGCGGCACCGATAACAAGAATGTCGACAGACATCTCGCCGGTTCGGCGTAAACATAAAACAAGGATCGATAGAGTTAGCTTTTTGCCCTTGTAAGAAAATATCAAACCCAGGACCACGATTGTCGCTGCACCAAAAAGGGCCGCAGTTTCTGGCGGCGCGTTCAAATAGAAAAGGGCTGAGATCAATACGGCAAAGGGAGTAATAAAATACCAGCCTTCTTTTAGAACACGCAAAATGGGTGGAATTTGGTCTTCAGGAACAGGCTTGATGCCGGTTTTTCCAGCCTCCAAATCGGCTTGGAGAAATACCGCAATATAATAAAGCAACGCTGGTAAGATCGCTGCAACAATAACTTCTTGGTATCTGATTTCTAATAGCTC
Source organism: Rhodospirillaceae bacterium (assembly GCA_018649725.1). Taxonomy (GTDB): domain Bacteria; phylum Pseudomonadota; class Alphaproteobacteria; order Rhodospirillales; family UBA2165; genus TMED23. Next base: position 137,497 of record JABIHH010000088.1, read on the forward strand.
TGCCATCAAGAAGGCGGCGGCGCCCATTATTGGTGGCATTATTTGCCCACCCGTTGAGGCGACTGCTTCGATGGCAGCGGCAACCGGACGGGTATAGCCGCCTTGCCGCATAAGCGGAATGGTAATCACGCCGGTTGAGGCGACGTTTGAAACAGCACTCCCAGAGATTGAGCCAAACAATCCTGAGGCGACAACTGCGATCTTGGCTGAGCCACCACGTGAACGCCCCATAATTGCCGCCGCAGCATCGGTGAAAAATTCAGAGCCACCTGACCGCAATAAGACCTGACCAAGAAAAATAAATATGATTACAACCGTTGTGATGATGGTCAACGGAATACCCAACAATCCCGTCGTATCGATGCCGAGGAATGAGAAAAAAGTTTCCGGTGCCATGGCGCGGCCTTTAAGTGAACCTGGGACTAGATCTCCCAAAAAAGCATAGGCAAAAAAACCAAATAATACGACACAGAGCCCCCATCCGGCGGTGCGACATAACGCTTCTGTTGTCAACGTGACGAGAATAAAGCCGACGATGGAAGCCTCGATGGGCATATAGGCAACATTTTCCAGCAATTCGGGGTAGCGATAAATAAGATAGGCGCCAATTACGAAGCCCAGTGCTGCCGCAAGCGCATCAAACCAAGGCAGTTTACCCTGATATTTAGGATGGGCCGGAACATTTAGGTAAACAATAGTGAACGCAAGCCCGAGGACCGCGCACATCACCTGTTCAGCAATAATTTCAATACCGAGATCAACAGCAATGCCGCTAGACCACAGTAGACCAATGACTGCGAGCGCAATACCAAGCCAAGGTGTCAACGCCTGCGCTACCGGTGACGGTGGCGCAGGCGCGTCATTAGACTCGGTTGCGGTGGTTTCTACCGCTTCCAAGTGCCTTTTTCCTTATAGAGTTTGACGGCACCAGGGTGGATATCTAGACCTTGATCTTTAGACATTCCTTTAGGTGTAAAGCTGCGCCACATCGGCGTAGCTGCAACCAAAGCCTTTTTGTTTTCAAACATTGCCTTGGTAACGCGATATACAACATCGTTGGAAACGTGCTTACCAGCAAACAAAATGTAATCGAAGTGGAAGAGGTTTGTTGGCACTTCAATACCTGGAATTTTTGGATTGGGTTTGACGGTTTTAACTTCAGCACCAGGCATCATTTTACTGACTATCTTTTGCGTCGCCATAGAATTATCCAGAGAAACAAACCGAATGCCACTCGTCTTTTGGGCAATTCGTTTCATAAATCCAGAGCCATAAGCGCCAATAGCCATATCGATTTTACCAGCCATTAATGCTTTCCAACTTGGCACCAAGGCAGAAATAGGTATTGCTTTGGTATCGGCGGGAGTCATTGAACCTGTGGCCAGCGCTGTTTGGATAATTTCATTAAACAACGGCGATGCTTTAAAGCCAGACGGCACTCGCGCACCTTTTAGATCACCGACGGCCATGAATTTTGATGGCTTGGCCACCAGCGGACCCACCCTAAATTTCATTAAAGTAGCGACAACTTTAATGTTTGGATTTGGGCGGCCTTTCGAGAGTACCTGACCTTTGACGGCCCAGGCAGTCTGCATGATGTTGGCAGCGCCAAATTCCAGTGAACCGGAGTTCACAGCTGGAATATATTTTTGCGTGCCTGCCATGGGCGCGGGACGCATTTGCATGCCGCCAAATTTGGACGCAATACTGGCAATCGCCGCAGTTACCTGGCTGGTAGCACCGGTTTTGGTGGTGCCGATGCCGACAGTTTGAGCGACAACCGGACCCGCTGCAAATGCAGCCATACCGGCAATAGTTAGTAGTTTCGTGAAGTTCATACCTGTTTTCTCCTTAGATTGATTTGTGATTTGTTAATAAAATACTCTTGGTCTTCCGCCATTTTTTAGGGGTAACTATTTGCTCCGCCGAAATCTGATTTATTAAGCCAACTTATGATTTATCAATTCGAAACTGTGCTCGTTTAGGAATGTCAAATTCAGGTAACCCGGCCTCTTTCCAGGATTCCAAAGCCTTCATCATGGTGTCCTTGGGTGGTAGAGAAAATACATCCTCCGGCAGGCTTTTTGTTCCATCAACAACGATCTTGCTGCCCATCTTCACCCCGTCAATCATTTCAACGGAAGGATCCATCGCCGCGCGCATATAGACGTCATCGATAATGACAGTGTCGCGAGATGGGTTGTAGCGGGCGTTTAGAACCCAATCCATATGTATCGGATCGCGAATATCGATATCTTCATCGACCACGGTCACACGTTTTAGGGCGCTTATCTCAGCCGCCATGCGGCCAACCTTCATGCCATGGCCTTTATATTGCGGTGTCATCGCAATAATGCCATGTGCCATTTGACCACCAAATGTAAGGTCGATGTGAAAATCACAGATGGTTCTTTCTCCAAGATCATGGCGCAGAAGTTTATTTATCATTCCTGCAGTGGCATTGCTTTGTAGCATGGTGCTTTCACTCGGCGGCATCTGGCTGGTCATGCCATAATAAATCGCATCCTTGCGGCGTGTTATGGCGGTAATGCGGGCCACTGGCTTTTGGCTGACCTCACACATAAAGCCAAGGTTCTCGCCAAATGGCCCTTCTGTATCTCTTTCACCGGGCTCAATCACACCTTCGATAATAATCTCTGCATTGGCCGGGACCAAAATATCGTTAGTTACGCATTTGACGAGTTCAATCGGTGTACCCATCAACCCCCCAGCCACTTCCATTTCCTGTACGCCGGTCGGCAAGGTTGCGCAGGAAGCCAACTGATAGGCTGGGTCAGCGCCAATCACCCAGGCAACGGGGGCCGCCTTGCCTTGTTTCCACCAAGTTTCACACTGATCGTGGCCACCGCGCCGCGGGTTCATATTGACGACAACATGGTGGTCATCGCGCACCAGCGTCCGGTACACGCCAGAGTTTTGATTGTCGGAATCGACCAGTTTCGTCATCACTGTCGTGGTAATGTAAGGGGCAGGATCTTTGCCCGGTGTCCAGGTCGGGATAGGCAGATCGCTGAGCTTAGCATCGTCGCCTTGAAGCACGACTTCCTGGCAGGGCGCTTTCTCAACCGTCACCGGTTTAAGCTGATTAACCAGTGCATTTTCCCATTGCGCATTGATTTGCTCGGGCTCGACATCTAACGCCAGGGCATACGATTGCCGGGAGGCACCGAGCGCTCCCGTACAGAGCGATAAGTCTGAGCCCTCGACATTATCGAACAAAAGGCCAAAGCGATCATTTTCCGGCAATGCTTGGAAAACCCACTTTGCCAGACAGCCGGGCTCCCAACTGACATCAACGGATTTTGTTACGCGGCGAACAAGCCCTTGCTGTTCGGCTAATGCGACGAATTCTCTAAATGTACGACTGCTCACGATATTAATTCCCTTGTAAAAATATTAACCCACATTCGGTTTTCCGAACACTTTGCGTATTCTTGGACTGGGAAGAAATAGACACTTTGCTAAGCTAAATGGAAAGCCAAAAAAAGCCCTCCGCTCTTCCGTAAATAAAACCGAAAGAGCGGGAGTACATTTATTTGGATGACAGGCCCTCCAATGAAACATTGGTTAGGCTTTGGCTTCGTCGAAATAGTGAATTTCATACAACATGCAGCCACCTTCCGTTTTGAACGGTCCATGGGGGTTTTGTGGCGGCCGGCAAGCATAGGAGTTTGGCCCGAAACTTTCGCCGCCTTTTCCTTCTTGATCGCTGCCCATAGTGAGATCACCGGAGACGACATAGACTTCTTCCCAATAATCATGAACGAAAGGTTCTGTGGTATAAACGCCAGCTTTGATGCGTAGCAACCGAGTTTGGCTGCCGGTGCCGGCTTCTTCATTCAAGCCACCAGAAAGGATGAGTTCTTCAATGCCCTCGGGATAGCCAGCAGGCACTTTCCAACCAGTGCTAAGGTCAACTTCGTGAAATTCATCTAGTACTTTGGTATTGTCCATTTTTATCTCCTAAAGATTTATTCGGATGTTTAGACTACAAAGGGAATTGGTGAGACGTCATACCCATGGCTAATTTTCCGCCCGAGTACCGGATCTTCAATCTCGTATTCAAAGCGGTCGCCCGGCCGGACGCCGCCAATTGCCGCGCCAGTGCCGCCATAATAGAGCGTGCCAGCGGGTACAGCCGTCGCACCATCGCAGCATTGTGGCAGCGCATCATCCGGTGCCAAGAAATCAGCGGCCGTGCATTCCTGATAAAGCTTTTTTTCGCCGCCTTCATAAGTCCAGGAACGTATGATCAATTGGCCAAAGTGGTCCTTAACATCGTCATAGCGCCACACTTCCGGGGCCATTACTTTGGGACACATTTGCTTGGACACCGCGATCGAATAGGCTTCGACTTTTCGGTCGGTATGATCGGACCCAACACCAACGAGCATGCCATCATCGGTGCCGAGCAAGACAAACTCAGCCTCGCCGCTGGTATCTTCACCGATCACTTGAACATCATCCGCAGTGCTGACCATATCGGCCGCAGCACGGAAAAATAGGGGGATGGCGCTGGGTCGAGTAACACCGATTAATGCGAGTTCGTCCAAATGCTTTTCAATCGCTTCAACATCAATTCCTGTCAGACCACCGATGATAATATTATCAACATATGCATCAATTTCGCCGTCTCCGACCAATTGAAGTTTTAAATCTATTTTTACAGTCATCAGTTTTCCTTTCGGTATTGTTATTCTAATTCTGTTTGGCCGGGATAATCGGCAACAGCAGATGAGAGGGGTGTTCTTCATCATGATAAATCTTATGCAGAACCGTATCAGCGCAGCTAATATGCCATGGTGCATGGGTACGACCGAGCGATTCCGGCGCCAGTTCGTAGTCACGCGAGCGAGCATGATCTAACGATGAAATTACGATCCTAATCTTGTGGCCAGCTTGAAAAATATTTGATAACGGCGCCAACGAAATAGCATATTCACAAATTTCATTTGGTTTAACCGGCACTTCTTCAAGATGGGGATGAAATGGCTCGTAAGGTTTGGATTTCTCTTCATCAACCGCACGATGTGAAGCTTTGAGGAAACCCTTAGTCAATTCTTGCTGGCTACCATCCGGATAGACGTCGCGCAATGAGACAATCCAATGGGTGTCGGGCTGGTCAATTGAGGCATAGAGCGTAATCGATGCTGGCCCCGTGATCTCCACATCTTCCTTGAAGACATCGGTTTCATATTTGAGGACGTTGGAGTCCAATACTTCGTCAGGCGGTTGCTGAACAAAGGCGTCAGGTTTGCCATTAACGTCTTCTGGTTCCCAGGAAAGTTCCTCCCAGCGCCGCAGATAAAGTTTGGACCATTCGGTGCGGGCGAGCGGCCATTCTTCTTCATAGCGCCATTCTTCGGTGCCATTAACAAAGAAGCGAATGGGTGGCTCATCCATGATGCCGGTATCAATGCCTTTGAGCCAGTAATCGTACCAACGCAGCACTTCCTCACAATAGTCGTCAGGTAGCGGACGCTTCTCAACAATGGGTGCATCGATTTCAAGTTTCTTTGGCACATCGATGCCATTGTAATTGTGAAATGCGCCAACGAGATGCATATGCGCATAGGCCCACCAGCCTGACCGCGCCCAAGTTGGGACTTTGATTTTGTCATACATGGTACGCGGTGAGCGTTCCCAATAATACGGCCCATCATGTGGATTTGCCAGGATATCGAAATAGTTCGGCGCTTTACCGGGACTATCGACATAGGTAAATATTTCTGGATTAATCTGAATTTCAGGGTCGGCTTTAAGCTCAGCGACAATGCGTTTCAATTCCTCTTTTGAATTTTCTTTTACCACCACGGATGTGCTGTTATCGGCACAAATGCGCTGGACATAGAGGTAATAAAAAAAGCTTTGTAATATGCCGCCGTGATGCGTTGATTCACGATAAAAATCAGCCGGTGCGTTCCACGGCATAATGCCTTTGAGATGCGGTGGCTGTTGCGCCGCGACCAGAAGCTGAACCGTACCAAAATAAGAAATTCCGACCATGCCGACCTGGCTATCGCACCACGGTTGCTCGGCAATCCATTCGATGAGGTCATAGCCATCTTGAGCTTCTTGCGGCGACACCCAGCCAAGATATTCACCCTCAGATTGCCCCATGCCGCGCACATCGGCGATGATATGGATGTAACCATGTTCTGCAAAGTAGACCGGATTACCTGCTTCGGTCGGCGTATGATGGATCGAGGATCGGTCAGGTTGAATGGCGAGGGGCATAGACTGGATGCCCTTACTATAAGGCGACATAGCGAGAAGTGCGGGAAATTTATCACTGTCATCGGGCCGGAAAATATCAACCGCGATTTTGACACCATCGCGCATCGGCACCATGACATCGCGCTCTTCAATCATCTTGTATTTCTTTTCCGAACCAGGGTGACTAGCCGACATCGTGTGCTTTCTCCTCAGCATTTGGCACGGACATATTTGACCAATCCGCGCTTTAAAATGGCCATTTCTATGACAAAATGATCAGTCAAAACCGTGTCGAACTATTTCCGACCCCCTATGAATAAGGGCAGCAGGCTATTCCTTCAAATGTTGTTTATGTCTATCAACTATGCCGTTTTGTTATCGCTTAAGAAGCCGCAAAATTCAGACAAATCGACCGTTGATTAGAGGGGGAGACCGACCCAGATATTAGTTGCCATCATTTCAGCAACTTCTTTTTTGATCATTTCGATCGCCCGCTGGGTCGCTTTTGATACGGCTCGATCGGTTGCGGTTGCCAGCACAATGCTGCGTGTTGGCGAAGGATCAGAAATTGGCGCAGCACTCAGTAAACCGGCCTCGATATCCTTATATACCGAAGGCAGAGGTAGAATAGTCCGGCCCAATCCATGCGAAACAAAATTTCTTAGGAGACTTAGCGAGTCTGCCTCCATGGTGACTTCCAAACTACATTCTACGTCACGGGCACAAGTCTCGATTAATTGACGCAGGCTGTGTTGCGCGCCTGGAAGTAACAGCGTGTCCTTCGAGAGGTCTTTAAAAGAAATTGGCTTATCTAAATCAAGTTTTTCGGCAGCCGGTGCAACGAGAAAAAGATCTTCTTGCAGAAGCGGTTCAATATATAGGCTGCCATGTGATTTAGGATCATAAAGCATAGCCATATCAATGGTGCCTTTCAGCAACCTATCAATTAGATCCATGGAAAAAGCCGAAACAAAGTGCAAGTTGACGTCTGGGTGCTGTTCGGTGAATTCTTTGGCAATGCGTCCCGCCAAAATATCAGCCACGGTGGGCGGCATGCCGATTACGACGCTACCTCGCACCCAACTTCCCGATGATATGGCGTCGGCGCGAGCTTCTTCGACTTGGCGCAGAATATTATTTGCCCGCTCGACCAAAAGCTCACCAGTCTGGGTGAGCACCATTCCGCGGCCATGCCGGGTGAAAAGTGGCGTACCAATTTCGTCTTCCAGCGCCCTAATCTGTCGGCTTAGTGCGGGTTGAGCGACATGCAGCCGATCAGCAGCTTTGCTCAAGCTTCCCAGTTCACCAATATGGACCAAGGTGCGCAGTTGGCGAAAATTCAAACGTCTAACTCCATATCCATTTTGCGTTTTACCGTTTTAGCATAACTCATTTAAAAGAATTATATTTGAAGAATACCTCAAAGCAAGATTAATTGAAAAGCAGAGAGAGGCTCAACAGCTGGGCCGATATTGGATCTAGATCGCGCTATGGGAGTTAAATTATAATGCTGGATGACAAACAGCCAGACGCATTACCTGACCCGTTAGATGTGTGGTCCGACGAAGTTTTTGACGTTTTGCTCGCCGCTGATATTAAGCATGTTGTTTATGTCCCTGATTCAGGCCACGCCCGCCTGATTGAACGCGCTATCGCAGAACCTTCTATAAAAGCCACAGTCTTAACGACCGAGGAAGAAGGCATCGGTGTGCTACTTGGAGCCTGGCTTGGCGGCGAACGCGGCGTTCTTTTGATGCAATCCTCCGGCGCCGGCAATTGTACAAACACCTTATCGCTTGTTCAAAGCTGCCGCTTTCCATTTTTAACTTTGGTAACGATGCGCGGCGAATGGGCTGAATTTAACGGCTGGCAGACGCCGATGGGTAAAGTAACGGGACAATCTCTCGAACTTATGGATGTTAAAGCATATCGCGTCGAGCAATCGGAAGAAGCGGCTGAAGTCGTCTCGGCCGTTGCCGAATCTGTTTTCTGTGGTGATCTAGCCGCAGCAGTACTGCTCTCTCAGCGCATGATCGGAAAAAAGGAATGGGCGAAGTGAATTCAAAATCCACTGCACAACTTGAGCGCCGGGCCGTCGTAAGCGAACTTTTAAAAGATCGAGGTGATCTATTATTGGTTACCGGATTGGGATCGCCCAGTTACGATGCCATGGCGGCAGGAGATAATCCGGCAAATTTTTATTTGTGGGGCGCAATGGGCAGCTCGGTCACCATCGGCCTCGGCCTTGCATTGGCCCAACCCGATCGCCCGGTCATGGTTCTTACGGGTGATGGCGAATTGCTCATGGGGTTAGGTGCATTAGCAACTGCTGGAGCAAAGCAACCTGGCAATCTCAGCATCGCTGTTCTGGATAATGAGCGTTACGGTGAGACGGGTATGCAACTTACCCATAGTGCGCAAGGTGTTGATCTGGCCGGTGTTGCTGCAGCGTGCAATTTTAGCCATACCGAAGTGATCAGAGATCTAAACGACGTCGCGCCATTCGGCCAACGGGCACAAGCAACTGATTTCGGTGTGCGGCTCGCTCAGATTAAAATTAAGGCGGAAAGCCCGGAGAAAGTGCTGCCCTCTCGCGACGGCGTGTTTATAACAACCCGCTTTCGCGCCAATCTCGGTTTCGCAACTCTTTAGTAATCGTTCTTTTAATTCTTAAGTGATGGAATTTTCATGCTGCCGACCTGTGGCGGGATTGCAAGATCCTTGTGAGCCGCCAATAGCTCTGCCATTTTTCCCATCGGACCTTCCTTGAACGGCGTAACTTTCTTGTCGGCCAGATTGACATGAAGCACCATGAACTCCTGGGTTGCGATTGGATATTCCTCAGACGCGTGAACCATCGAGCAAAAATAATGCAGTCGCTTTTCGTCGTAGCCTAGCAACTGGATATTCACTTTAACTTCGTCGCCAAGTTTTACCTCGCGCTGATAAACAATATGGCTTTCGACCGCGAAAGTGGTCATCGCGTTCGCTTCTTTATAAGGCTTCCCAAGACCGATCATTTCATAAAATTGGTCCACTGCATTGAAAAATACGAGCGTGTGATAGGCGATGTTCATATGGCCATTATAATCAACCCATGCTTCTTGTACGGGTTCTTGCCAACTCGATATCGGTGCCTCAAATGCCATCTTTCTGTCTCCAATAAACGGAATTTAATACTCCCCGCAGACTTGCAGAGACCATAAAAATATCAGTCTCGGCTGGTGAGAGTCCAATGTCGAATAGATCAATCACTTATGCCGTTTTGTTATTTGGGAGCGCTCCGCCGGTCAGGTAAACTCTACGTTCGTGAAGAGCCACGAAGACCCGACGGAGATGAACGACCATGCCCGATCAATCCTTTCGAACCATGCTTGCCAATTTGGAGCAACAAGGGGAACTTATCCGCTTTGAAAAAGAAGTTGACCCGTTGACCAATATGGCTGCCGTTCAGTATCGCGCCTATAACGAAAGAGGCAAAGCGAGCCTGTTCACAAACATAGCCGGGCATGACGGCTGGAAGGCGTGTAGCCAAATTATTGCAGATCGCCGCAAATGGGCGATTGGTCTTGGCATCGACGAAAACGCATTATTGAATGAAATTAGCGCGCGCGTGCAACAGACAATCGATACCACCACCATCGACGCCAAATCCGCGCCCTGCAAGGAATTTATTCAAACCGGATCTGATGTCGATATCCATGACATCCCCTCGTTAATGACATCGGAACAAGATGGCGGGCGCTATCTGGCATCAGGTATCCTGGTTGTCCGGGACCCCGAAACCGGGTTGCGTAATGTATCGATCCATCGCCAACAAATTACCGGCAAGAACAAAACCGGCTTGGTGATGGTCCAACGTCATACGCGGCGTATTTATGATAAATATTGCGCCCGCGGTGAAGCCATGCCGGTGTCTATTGCTTTCGGCTGTCATCCCGCAATTTTTTTTGCCGCCTCTTTTGTCGCCGAGTTTGGCGTTGATGAATTAAGTCTAGCCGGTGGAATACTCGGCGAAGCCGTGCGGATGGTGGGCTGTGAGACCAATGATTTAGAAGTTCCGGCAGAAGCTGAAATGATATTGGAGGGCGAAGTGCCGCCCGGACTAACCGAGCCTGAAGGCCCTTACGGCGAAGTCACCGGCACATATGCCAATGGCGGAGAAGCCGAGGTCTTTCAGGTTAAAGCTCTTACCCGCCGTAAGGACCCGATATTTTATGCGCTGCATTGCGGTGCCCCCGTAACTGACGCGCAATCAACGATGGGCCTTGGCATTGAGGTTGCGACAAAAATGCATTTGAGTAATGTCGAGGGCGGCATCGATTTGGTAGATATACGCGCCGTTACCGCTGCTGGTGATATGATGCTGGTGCTTAGGCTACGTCCACGCGCACCCGGTCAGGCAAAAACAGCGCTAATGGCGGCACTATCGGGACCCTACCTCCATCCCAAGTTAGCAATTGCCGTCGATGAAGATATTGACGCCGAAGATTTACGCCAAATTTCCTGGGCGATAACCACACGGGTTCATGCATCAGAAGATGTGACCATGATTCCCAAAACACGCGTTTTTGCCCTCGACACTATTTCCGATCGCGTTCCTGGTATGGGGCCCTTCGTTCGCATCGGTACAAAATGGATGATCGATGCGACCCTACCGGTGGAAATGAGTGATACAGACCGCAATGAATTTATGGCGGCCTATCCTAAAAATTACAATGATGTGCGGCTCGAAGATTTTCTGCCATAGTCAGGCGTACTTACAAATTTGAGAAAATGACGATGTCTGAAAACTTAAATACCCTTAAAGACTGGATCGGCAATACAGAAACGATCCACGATTTTATTTCGCCAACAACAATCGCCGGCATGTCAGCAACACTTGACCGTGATGACGCCGATCCTGTATTTGGCGATGCCATTCCGGCCAGTTGGCATTGGTTGTTTTTTAATAAAGCGGCAAAACGCTCGCAACTCGGCATTGATGGTCATCCGGCTCGGGGTGGCTTCCTGCCGCCGGTTCCTCTACCGCGCCGGATGTGGGCCGGCAGTAAAGTCGACCTTCTCAAACCCTTAGAGGTTGGCAGTAAAATTACCCGGCTTTCAACAATCGAAAATGTCACCATAAAGGAAGGTAAGACCGGGCCGTTGGTTTTTGTCGACATTAACCACCAAGTTTCCGGAAACGATGGAACCGCTGTTACCGATTTGCAGACAGTCGTTTATCGCGACAATCCTGAAAAAACCAATGCGCCTTCACAAAATAATTCCAAGGCAAAGCCGCTCCCCGGTAATGCACTGTGGTCTGAGACTTTTACGCCAGACACAGTTTTGTTGTTTCGTTATTCAGCGCTGACATTTATCGGCCACCGCATTCACTATGATCGTGATTACACGATCAATGAGGAAGGCTATCCGGCACTCCTCGTGCATGGCCCATTGACGGCAACAATCTTGTTGGATTTGTGTCGACGCAGATTACCTGAGCGTGAGATAACGGGCTTTCACGTACGCGCTACCGGTCCTCTTTTCGACAACGCGCCGTTTACCATCCACGGGAAAATGGCTGACTCACAGTCGGACGCCGAACTCTGGGCAGTCAATCCAGATGGCGAACTGGCCATGAGTATTGCCGTAAAATTAGCCTAAGCTCATTCGTCAAACGGTGTTTCTTCAAAGACATCAATCTTCGGTGCTTTGCCTTCAAAACCTACCTCGTTCCAACGTTCTACGGCACTCTCATAGGCTTTTTTGGATAGCTTGCTGCGCGGCGAAAAGCTATCGATATATTTGAATTCCATACAAGCGTTGATGAGACATTTTGACCCCCACGGGCGTTCTTCCGGAGGATTTAGGCTCGGATCTAAATAGGTGCTCCAGGTTTCCCGCAAGATATCGATAGAGTCTTTTGGGCGGGATCGGGTAACCATTGCCCAAATCACCTCAGACAGATTGGATGCATCAACATCATCATCAACAACCACGATATATTTGGAGAAATAAGCGCCGCCCATGCATTGGGCAGCCAGCGCCATCACTTGTGCGGCATGACCGGCATACATCTGCTTAATGGAAACCACAGTCATACCCCAGCCGGCGGCCTCGGGCGGAGACCACACTGCTTTAATGCCAGGCACACCCATACCGTCCAAATCATTCCAGATTTTCGATGCCCGTGTCATCGCCCAGAACAAGCCGCATTCATTCGAGGGCCAGTCGGCCATCAATGCGCTGGTGAGGATAGGATTATCTTTATAACGCACGCGTTCGATCCTGATATACGGCGTTGGGCGTTCCGGCCGACCGTAATAGCCGGTAAATTCGCCAAACGGCCCCTCAGCGAAAGTTTCGTCAGGATAACAGAAACCCTCGACAATAATTTCTGCGCCGGCGGGTAATGTCAGTCCGGTAAGATCACTTTCGAAGACTTCAATCGGCTGACCCGAAATGCCGCCGTAATAATCATATTCTGACTGGGTTTTAGGGAAACTGGTCGCGGCAACAATAAATAAAAGCGGGTCAATGCCGTACACACCGGCGACCGGTGCTGGCTTGCCCATCGCCCACCATTTTTCCCGGTCGAGCAAAGCATCTTTGCCGGGCGAGACGTAAAAGCCGACTTCGTTTTTATCTTTAATCATTTGCCGGTAGGTGCCGAGATTAATGCGGCCGCTTTCCGGGTCTTGGGTGATCACCGCATCGCAAGTGCCAAGATATTCGCCGCCATCGAGGGGCCACATGCGCGGGGCCGGAAATTTAGTTATGTCCACCTCATCACCATTTTCGATGTTTTGGTTAACCACAGCCTCGTCTTCGCGCACGGTTGAAGGGCCGAGTTTATCGCCCATCTTGTCTTTGAGAATTTTCACCACTTCAACATGATCGTCGGTAGGCTCTTCATGGATCGCCAGGCAAATGCGTTTGAGACTGCTACCCAACATGTTGTAGAGCCCACGATGGCCTTCATGCCCGGTGAGGTTTTCAAACATCAAAGCCGGGCTGCCAATTTCCTTGCCACTCAAATAAGCCAATGTTGATGATTCAAGGTTGGTGCTGACCTCGGCGGTAATTCTTTTGAGCTCGCCGTGCTCCTCAAGTATCTCCAACCATTTTTCGAGATTGCTCAGCGGTGCTTTGTTCGATAATTGATCGGCCACATTTATTCTCCCTTAAATCAAGTTTCCTCAACATTTAGTATCGACCATTTGCCGCTTTTTTTACCTACCCTTGGTTAGTTCTATTTACGCAGCTTAAAACGCTGGATTTTTCCCGTCGCTGTTTTTGGCAGATCATCAACAAAATTAAACCAGCGTGGATATTTGTAATGTTGGAGCCCTGACAGACAGTGTTCTTTCAACTCTTCAAGCAGCTCGGGGTTTTCTGCGCTGCCTTCACTTAAAATTATCCAGGCTTCTGGCTTAATGAGATCGTTCTCATCCTTGCGCCCTACCACGGCTGCCTCAAGCACGGCGGCGTGCTCGATCAAGCGGGCTTCAATCTCAAAGGGCGAACACCAAAGACCGCCGATCTTCAACATATCATCACCGCGCCCGCCAAAAAAGAACCAGCCGTCTTCGTCTTGGTAAGAGTTGTCGCCCATACTTAGCCAGCCATCTGGCAACATAGTGGCAGCGGTTTTTTCCGGATTGTTCCAATAGTATTTAGCGATCGAGCCACCTTTGATGTGAACGGTGCCTAGCTCGCCTTGCTCGACCGGGTTGCCGTCGTCATCCACGAGGCGCGCTTCGTAACGATTAACCACCTTCCCGGAGGAGCCCGCCTTTTGCGCCTCGGGGGTATTGGCTATTACGCCGTGGAGAACCTCGGTAGAACCATAAACTTCGATAATAAGCGTGCCTGTTTTATCTTTCCAACGATTGAAGACATCACCCGGCAATGCCTCTCCAGCAGAAACGCACCTTCGAAGTGAAGATACATTTGATGGATGGGAACTCAGATATTCCAGCTGTTGGGCATAAAGGGTTGGGACGCCAAAAAATACCGTTGGCTTAAATTGTTCTATAATTTCAAAAGTCATATCGGGTGACACGCGGCGGTCGGTCAGCACGGCCGAGCAGCCAATATAAAGCGGGAATGTCAAAACATTGCCAAAGCCATAGGAGTGAAACATCTTGCTGGCGGAAAAGCAGATATCATCTTCCTCGAGGCCAATGAAATCGACGCCGGAGCCCTGGCTGGAATAGAGAATTGCTTTGTGAGAATGGACGACCCCTTTTGGGTGACCGGTTGATCCTGATGAATAGAGCCAAAAACAATCATCTTCCGGCCCCGCTTTGGCTGGCTCCAGTTGGGGCGATGCCGAGGCAGTCAACTCCGCCACCGATCCCTCACCAACAGACCGCAAGACAACTTCAGGTTTAGTTTTTGCTCCAGCCAAACCAGCCTCGACAGCTTCCGCAAATTCAGGACTGTAAACTAATATTTTACAGCCGGAATCTTCAATTAGATAAGTGTAGTCGCCGGCGGCGAACATCGTGTTGACCGGCACCGGAACATAGCCGGCTTTAATAGCGCCAAAAAACAGATAGAGAAACTCAGGGCAATCTTTGACGACCATGAGGATGCGGTCTCCCGGCTGGGCACCGAGCGATGTAAAAACATTGCCAGATCGGTTTACCTGTTCCGCCAGATCAGCAAACGTAACGTTGCCGTCGGCAGTGTAATAAACCACCTTGTCACCACGCCCTTCGGATAAATGGCGATCAATAAAAGGAACAGCTACGTTAAAAACCGGCGAAGTTTTAATTGCCGGAGGATTGACCGATTGATCAAGGGTAACCGTATTATCCATCATGAAATTTTTCCCTCCCCATCAAATATTTTTAAATTCCTGCTCACAGAAAACGGTACCAAAAACCAAACAACACCGACTTATCGTCCACTTCTTTATTAACTCGGATCAAAATTACGGTATTCATATGATTTAGCGGATGCTAAGCCATAATAGTTACCAGTGACCAATATCAATTAGGTATAGTTGATTGACCGAAACACTATTGGTACCGCCCTTGGTTAGACGCTACTCATAGAGGTAGAAAATCGGCACAAATTTGCGGAAAATGGTATTTAAAGAGAGGGATTGATGAACGAAGTCTACAAACCGGAAAAGTTCGTTGGGAAACCAATAGAACGGGTGGAAGATGAAGCCCTACTTCGAGGGGTAGCCCGTTACGCAGATGACTATCCTGCCCGCTTAGATACGCGCCATGCCGCAATCTTACGATCCCCTCACGCCCATGCCGAAATTGTTTCAATTGATGTCAGCGAAGCGCTCGCCCAACCTGGTGTCGTCTGCGTTATTACCGGTGACGACCTGCTCGAATATGTCGATCCGTTTTTGAACATTGTCAAAGCGCCGATGAAATTGTGGCCGCTCGCCGTCGAACGCGTTCGCTATGTCGGCGAGGCTGTCGTTCTGGTCGTCGCCATGGACAGATATATCGCCGAGGATGCAGTTGATCTCATTCAAGTCGAATACAAGCTCTTAAAACCTGCCGTTAAACCTGAGTTTGCCGCCAGTGAAGAGGCGCCGGTTATTCATACCGAATGCGACTCAAACGTTTTATCTGACCGCGAATTTACCTATGGCGATCCCGACAAAGCGTTCGAAGAATGCGATCAAAAGGTTGAGATTGAAATTGATTTTCCCAGAAGCTCAATCACACCGATGGAAAACTTCGTCGTCATGGCTGACTATCATCCTGCGGAAAATGTCTATGACGTGCTTTCCAACTTCCAAGGACCGTTTACCGTTCACCCGGTGATGTGCCGCGCACTTCGCGTGAAAAACACTGGCTTGCGGTTGCGCACGCCTGCGAACACCGGCGGCGGATTTGGCATCAAAGTCGCCATTTTCCCCTATATCGTATTGATGGCTATTGCTTCGCGCATCGCTGGCAAGCCGGTTAAATGGGTCGAAGATCGGCTAGAGCATTTATCCTCAGCGACAGCTGCGCCGAACCGGATCGTCAAAATTGAAGCCGCAGCCATGAAAGATGGTAAGGTTACCGCTTTCCGGCTCGACCAACTTGATGATTACGGCGCGTTCTTGCGGGCACCCATGCCGGGACCGCTCTATCGTATGCATGGCGTGACGACAGGGTCCTATGAAATTCCCAACCTTTACGTCCGCAACCGTTTGGTGATGACCAACAAAAGCCCCTCTGGCATGGTTCGCGGCTTTGGTGGTCCGCAGATGTATTTTGGCATCGAGCGTGTTATGCACCGGGTGGCGATTGAACTTGGCCTGGATCCGCTCGACGTCATTGAGAAAAATCTCATATCGGCCAACGCCTTTCCATACCACGCCGCCGCGGGTGGGGTTTTCGATTCCGGTAACTACCAAGCCGTCGTTGCCCTCGCCAAAAAAGAAGGCAAGCTCAAAGAATTGATGGAGCGGCGCGACAAGGCGCGGGCCGAAGGTAAACTTTATGGCATTGGCTATACAGCTGTCACCGAGCCAACCCATTCAAATATGGGCTACATCACGACAATCTTGACCAAAGAAGAACGGGCCAAACGGAGCCCGACCATGGGCACCAACTCTAATGCAACGGTGAGTGTTGATCCCTTTGGCGGCGTGAGTTGCTCCACCGAAGTACCGCCGATGGGACAGGGACATGCCACGCTCATGGCCCAGATTGTCGCCGAACAACTCGGCCTGCAACCAACCGAAATTTCCTGCAATATGGAGCTCGACACCCAAAAAGATAAATGGTCAATCGCAGCCGGCAATTACTCAGCGCGTTTTACCAGCGGCCCTGCCGTCGCTGTTCAAATGGCGGCTAAAATGATGCGTCAGAAACTGGCTGAAATTGCGGCACCTAATCTCAATATTCCGGTCGAAGAAGTTGAGTTTGGTAATAACTTGATTTTCGCCCGCGACAATCCAGACAACTTCCTTAAGTTCTACCGCGTTGCCGGGACCGCCCACTGGTCTCCCGCCAGCCTGCCCGATGGCATGGCAGGCGGCTTAAGCGAAAGTGCCGTTTGGACGCCGCGCGAATTGACGGCGCCTGACGAGCAAGATCGGATCAATACGTCATTGGTCTACGGCTTTAACTTTGATTTTTGTGGCGTTGAAATCGACAGAGACACTGGCGAAGTTAAAATCGATCATTACGTTACTGCTCACGATGCCGGCACGATCCTTAATCCATTGATCGCACATGGCCAAATTCTAGGCTCTTATAGTCACGGGGTGAGCGAAGCGCTTTATGAGGAATTTGTTTATGGCGATGACGGTAGTTTTAAATCAGGCACGTTTGCCGACTATCTCGTACCTTCCGCCACCGAAGTGCCGGAACCGATGGTCTTGCACGTCGAAACGCCCTCCCCGCTGACACCCTTAGGTGCCAAAGGTTTGGCCGACGGCAATTGCATGTCGACGCCGGTTTGTATCGCCAACGCGGTTAGCGATGCGCTTGATAATATAAAAGATATCCAGCTCCCGCTCTTCCCATCTCGGGTGAGTGAGCTGATCCACGGTGATGAGCCACCACCGCCTGAACGCCTGAGCCAAGCAGCAGAAGAAACGCCTGCCAAAACGTCATCGGGCAAAAGCAGCGCGATCACCGGAACCGGGCAATCGATGGTCCCAGCTGATCCGCAAACCGTCTGGGATACTTTGCTTGATCCGATAAAACTCGCGGTTGTTATTCCGGGGTGTCATGGCCTCGACGAAGTTGCTGAAAATGATTACCGCGCCGAGATCACATTGGGAGCAGGTCCAGTACGCGGCAAGTTCCTGGCCCATGTAAAGCTTTCTGATCTCAATGAACCCAAATCGGTCACCCTTGCTGGTGGTCTCGATGGTCCGCTCGGGTCCTCCCAAGGTGAAGGCCGGGTACGGTTGGAAGCTGTCGAAGGCGGCACCCAAGTGAGCTACGAATATTCCGTAGAGATTTCGGGTAAAGTCGCAGCGGTTGGCAGCCGGTTGATTGAAGGCGGCGCCCGCGTTGTCGTAAATCAGTTCTTTAGCCGGCTTATCAAGCAGATTGAAACGCCTGGATCGGTTACAGCCGGGGAAGCAGGAACGCCTTCACTTTTCCAACGCATCCTACAATGGCTGGGGATTAATTAGATGAAACCAAGAAAATTTGATCTCGTGCGAGCAGAATCGACCGCAGAAGCTCTGGCTGCTTTAAGTGAATCCGGTGGAAATGCAAAGATTTTCGCGGGCGGACAATCACTCATGGCAATGATGAATTTGCGTTTGGCTGACCCTGATGTAATGGTCGATATATCGCAAGTGACCGAGCTATCCTACCTTAAAGAAGTCGGTGATAAGTTGGAAATTGGCGCAGCGGCAACTCAGGTGGAACTTCTGTCCTGGCCGGGGCTGGCTGAAAAGCTGCCTTTGCTCCACCAGGCGATCCCCCATCTCGGGCATTTTCAAACCCGCAACCGAGGCACCATCTGTGGTTCTCTCGCGCATTCGGATCCGTCATCAGAGTTGCCGCTGTGTTTGGCGACGCTCGAAGGAGAAGTTGTGTTGCGCTCCGTCCGAGGCGAGCGGGTTCTGTCAGCCGCGGATTTTCAACTCGGCATGATGACAACAGCGAGAGAGGACGATGAATTAATCGTTGCCGCCCGCTATCCATTTAAAAAGCCCGGCGAAGGTTTTGCCTTCACCGAAGTGGCCCAACGCCGCGGCGATTTTGCGATTACCGCTGTGGCAGCCGTTGCCAGCGGCGACGTAACCCGGTTAGGTGTCGGCGGCGTCGCTGACAAACCGACGGCAAAAAACTGGACTAACCTTTCTGATGATAATCTGGATGAAGAGCTCAATGCTTTCGCCTGGGAATTAGGGGGAAGTGATGACATTCACGCAACGGCAAAGTACCGGCGAGAGCTGGTACGAAGATTAGGTCGCCGCGTCATAGAGGAGGCAAAAGCATGCCGAAGCTAAATCAAGATTCCCTGCAAAAAATCGACTTCACTCTAAACGGCGTCGCAGAAACCGGAACCGCAGAACCAAGAATGCTGCTGTCAGATTTTCTCCGTAACGTGATGGGTGTCACCGGATGCCATGTTGGGTGTGAGCACGGCGTCTGCGGTGCTTGCACAGTGCAGATTGATGGCAAAGCCCAACGTTCCTGTTTGACATTGGCCGTGCAAGTTGCCGGACGCAAAGTGGACACTGTTGAAAGCCTGGCGGGCCGGGAAAACCCGCTGACCGATCTCCAACAAGCATTTAAAACGCATCACGGCTTACAATGCGGCTATTGCACGCCGGGCATTCTCATGTCGACTAGCGAATTCCTCGATAGAAACCCGAATCCAACAGAGGAAGAAGTCCGCGATATGTTGAGCGGTCACCTCTGCCGGTGCACGGGCTACGCCGGCATCGTCAACGCTATTATGGCGACGATCGAGGAACGCCAAGGTAAGGCTGCCGCTGAGTAATACCTTTCAGATAAATGACAAAAAAAGGGCGGCCCGCAAAGGCCGCCCTTTTTCGTTAGCGCTTTTCCAATATAAATTGAGCCAATGCACTTGTCAGCTTTTTGGAAATTAATTTTCGCTAGTATCCTGCGATTTATTACGCGGCGTTGGTACTAAATTCATGCGGGTGCAGAGAACCAGTGGATTCGGTATGGCTTTCATGTCCGCTTCACCTCCGAAAGCGGACATTATCGACATACCGCAATAGAGTCCGCTTCTGATCCAAAGCGGACATTGAGGGTTAGACGGAATAAGGGGTCCTCGCTTCGCGTCTGTCGAATGAATAGAAAATAAAAGCTAAGATTTTCTGGCTTTTTTGATCGCTTTTTTTGCTTTTTTAATAGTCTTTTTTGCTTTCTTTATAATCTTCCTTATATTTCTTATCTTCTTTTTCTGTTTCTTTTTTCCCTTCTTCTTTTTTGAGGGGGCTTTCTTATTTTCCTTTGCTTTTTCGGCAGCTGGTTTCTTGGCTACCCCTGTCTTTACCGGAGAATTAGGGGATGTCTTAGTACCTGAACCTGCTTTACTAGAGGAGGTTTTTGCCGTGGTCGAACTCTTAAGTAGGTTTGTCGCATTTTTAATGATTGCAGATGCCTTTGTGACGCTGAATCCAGGTGTTTCTGCACCCGAAAGCAGACACTAGAACACCTGACAGCTCCTGTTAAGAAAAAGCTTAATACTAATAGTCGCCCTATTAAAGGATATTGGAGGTTTGATAGGTTCGTGATCCATCTAAAAAGATGTCCGCTATTGGCTAATAGCGGACATCACGCGGCATCAATTTAGTGTCCGCTTTGCCCCCGAAAGCGGACATTTAATTCAGGGGGTCAAAGAGTCCGCTTATAGCCAATAGCGGACATCTAATTTTAAAACCCTCTGAAGCTTGAAAGCTTCAGAGGGTCCCGAGATTGGGTTGTGGTGCAACAACAACCCCGTAGTGGAGGCACCGAAGTGCTCCCGCTTTAAACATGCGTTGGATCATCGCCAAGTTCAAAAAATTAAAATTGTATAAAAAATAGGCATTATATAATATTGCCTAAAAATTAATCTATAAAGTATGAAAAATTTGCCTGAAAATTGATCTTAATTATTTTTGAAAATATTTAACTTATTGAAAAAAAAGAAATAATTACATAATTAGGATATCTCCACAAAACTGGCATGGCCCGTGCAATGTAGGGTCGAGTACAACAACAACCTTGTAGTGGAGAATAATATGACTAACAAATTACGTACATTAGCAAGTGCTAGTGTTATCGCGCTTTCAACTATGTTTGCCGGTGCAGTTCAGGCGGCCGACACAATTAAGGTCGGTGTGCTGCATTCCCTTTCCGGCACGATGGCAATCAGTGAGACGACACTGAAAGACACCATGCTCATGCTCGTTGAGGAGCAAAATAAAAAAGGCGGTCTTTTGGGCAAAAAACTCGAAGCCGTTGTCGTCGATCCAGCTTCCAACTGGCCACTCTTTGCAGAGAAAGCTAAAGAGCTTCTACAAAAACATAAAGTAGATGTTGTTTTCGGTAACTGGACCTCTGTTTCCCGTAAATCTGTTCTACCGGTTTTCGAAGAATTGAATGGCATGCTGTTCTACCCTGTTCAATACGAAGGCGAAGAAAGCTCACGAAACGTGTTCTATACAGGTGCGGCGCCAAACCAACAGGCTATTCCAGCTGTTGAGTATCTTATGAGCGAAGACGGCGGCGCGGCAAAGCGTTGGGTTTTGCTTGGTACTGACTATGTCTATCCACGGACAACAAACAAAATTCTACGTGCATTCTTGAAAGCCAAAGGCGTTAAAGAATCTGACATTATGGAAAACTATACACCTTTCGGTCATTCCGATTGGCAGACAATTGTTTCACAAGTTAAAAAATTCGCTTCTGCTGGCAAGAAAACAGCTGTTGTTTCGACCATTAACGGTGACGCCAACGTTCCTTTCTACAAAGAACTCGGCAACCAAGGCATTAAAGCTGAAGATATCCCTGTCGTGGCTTTCTCTGTCGGTGAAGAAGAACTTGCCGGTCTGGACACTAAACCTTTGGTTGGTCATTTGACTGCTTGGAACTATTTCATGAGCATTGAGACGCCTGAAAATAGTGCCTTCATCAAAAAATGGCACGCTTTCATCAAAGACAAGAAGCGCGTTACCAACGATCCAATGGAAGCACACTACATTGGCTTCAACATGTGGGCGCAGGCAGTTAAACAAGCTGGCACAACAAGTGTCGACGCTGTTCGCCAAGCGATGTACGGCCAGAAGTTTAAAAACCTGACCGGCGGCGTAGCGGTGATGAACACCAATCACCATCTCTCTAAGCCAGTCGTAATTGGCGAAATTCAAGAAGATGGCCAAATGGAAACCGTTTGGAGAACCGAAGGTGTTGTTAAAGGTGATGCATGGAGTGACTTCATTCCAGAAAGTGCCAAGCTAACAGCAGATTGGACCTATCCTTGGGTTTGCGGTAACTGCGAAAAACCTAAGCACTTGAACTAAAGAATACTTGGGAGGCAGTTGCTAATCGGCTGCCTCCTCCTTTCTCATCTAAACATCCATCAAGAAAGAATTAGGCGTGGCAACCTTCAAATATATTCTAGCGTTATGTAGTTTCATTTTCGCCCTCGGCAGCATTTCTGCTTCAGCGGCTTCACTTGAAGACACAATCGCTTCCCTCGTAAAAGCAAATACCAAACAAAAAATTCAAGCGGTAACAGTGATCAGCGCCTCCGGTCATAAGAGAGCAGCAGATGTTTTAACCGCCTTTGTCGGCAGCAAACTTTATTACAAAAAAGCGGGCAAAAAAGTCGTCATCATCAAAAAAGCTGGTTCAACCTACATCCTGTTTGATCCGCTGACAGCTAAAGAGCTCGGCCAGTTACCTAAATCGAAACTTAAAAAAATTCGAGTCAATAACCGCATTCGCCGTGTGATCCGCGGCGTTCTAGGCAGTTTGACATTGCTCAGCAAAAATCCGGCGCAACGATTAAAAGCGGCCGAAGCGGTATTTAAATCGGCCGCAGCCAGTTCCGTTCCAACGCTCAAAAAAGCGCTGGAGCGGGAAACTGATCAAAAGGTTAAAGCCAAAATGCAAATGGCCTTGGCGGCAACAGAGCTCAAGACTTCTAAAGAACAAGCTGTCCGCCTGTCGGCGATTGAAATACTTACCGAATATTCAGTTCCAGAAGTGCGCGCTTTGCTCGGTAGTGTCATTGCTATCGAAAAAGATGAACAAGTGAAAGCGGCAGCAGCAAAGTCCCTCAGCGATATTGAGGCCAGCCTCGCTTTTTGGAACGGTATCGGTAACATTTTCCAAGGGATCAGTCTCGGCTCGGTCTTGCTGCTGGCTGCTGTTGGTCTTGCTATTACCTTTGGCGTGATGGGCGTCATCAACATGGCGCATGGCGAGTTGGTGATGCTGGGAGCCTACACAACGTTTGTCGTACAGGAACTTTTCCGCACCTATTTTCCGGAAGCTTTCGGTTTTTCAATTGCCGTTGCTATTCCGGCTGCTTTTGTCGTCGCTGGTGCCTTTGGTGTCGCGATTGAGCGCGGCATCATTCGTTATTTGTATGGTAGGCCGCTTGAAACCCTTTTGGCTACGTGGGGCCTCAGCCTGATCTTACAGCAATTTGTTCGTTCAATCTTTGGACCTACCAACCAAGCCGTCGGCAACCCCGAATGGATGTCGGGCGCCATTGAAATCACTGGCGGACTAGTACTGACCTACAATCGAATTTGGATCATCGTCTTTAGTTTACTCGTACTGGGCTTGTTAATGATGTTTTTGAAAAAAACCGCCTTCGGCCTGCAAATGCGAGCGGTCACTCAAAATCGGTCGATGGCAAGTTCAATGGGCATCAAGACCGGTTACGTCGATGCGTTGACTTTTGGCCTCGGCTCCGGCGTCGCTGGTATCGCCGGCGTCGCGCTCAGTCAGATCGACAATGTCAGCCCCAACCTTGGCCAAGCGTATATTATCGACAGCTTTATGGTTGTGGTGTTCGGCGGGGTCGGCAATCTTTGGGGGACGCTCGTTGGCGCCTTTAGCCTTGGTATTGCCAATAAATTTTTGGAGCCGTTCGCCGGAACTGTGTTGGCTAAAATCCTCGTGCTGGTAGTGATCATTCTCTTTATTCAAAAACGACCACGCGGGCTATTTGCCCTCAAAGGCCGGGCGGTGGAGAATTAAGATGGCACAAACGAGCACCTTTCAACGACGTTCGGGCTTTTCCTTTTTGCTCACCGACACCGGCGGGCAATGGCTGCTCGGTATTATATTGGCGGCGATCATATTCGTGCCGATCTGTAATCTTTATGTTCCGGTAGACAGTTTCTTTCATGTGCCAACCTATATGGTCAGCTTGTTCGGTAAGTACCTAACATTTGCATTGCTCGCACTCAGTGTAGATTTGATCTGGGGCTATTGCGGCATTCTAAGCCTTGGTCACGGCGCCTTTTTCGCGCTCGGCGGTTATGCCATGGGCATGTACATGATGCGCCAAATTGGTGACCGTGGCGTCTATGGCAATGCGGAAATCCCTGACTTTATGGTCTTTCTCAATTGGAAAGAGCTTCCTTGGTATTGGCATGGTTTCGATAGCTTTAGCTTTACAATGGCAATGGTTGTCATGGTGCCGGGTATTCTTGCCTTTGTATTTGGCTGGTTTGCGTTTAGATCACGCGTCTCCGGAGTTTATCTCTCGATAATCACCCAGGCGCTGACCTATGCCATGATGCTCGCCTTCTTCCGCAACGATATGGGTTTTGGCGGCAATAATGGCCTGACAGATTTCAAAGATATCTTGGGTTTCAATCTTCAAACCGATGGTATGCGAGTGACGCTCTTTATGTTATCAGCGCTGGCCGTCGCGCTTAGCTATGTATTGTGTCGCTATATTGTCTCATCCAAACTCGGGCGTGTGTTGGTGGCGATCCGCGATTCTGAAAGCCGTACACGTTTTTTAGGCTACCGAGTTGAGTATTATCAGCTCTTCGTCTTTACCGTTTCTGCTATGCTTGCCGGTGTCGCTGGAGCGCTTTATGTGCCGCAGGTTGGGATTATCAATCCGAGTGAATTCTTACCTGCTAATTCTATCGAGATTGTCATTTGGGTGGCAATCGGTGGGCGGGGAACTCTTTACGGTGCGGTACTCGGTGGGGTTTTGGTCAATTATGCCAAATCGTATCTCACGGGCGCATTTCCTGAAATTTGGCTCTATGCCTTGGGCGCCTTGTTCATATTCTCGACGATCTTTTTTCCCAAAGGCATCGTCGGCTCGGTTTCGTCTTTCAAGGTTAAACATTCCGTCCGGCTTTCTCTGAGCGGATTGTTCCAGCGCATGATTAACCGTATGCGCCAAAACTTGAAGGGTGCGTAACATGAGAGATAATCAGAATATGGTTGAAACATTTTCAAATCATACGCCGGAGTATCAAGATACCATACTTTATTTAGATGCTGTGTCGGTAAGCTTCGATGGTTTTAAAGCCCTGAACAATCTGAGTTTTTTTGTCAGAAAAGGCGAATTGCGCGCGATCATTGGACCGAATGGTGCCGGTAAAACAACCATGATGGATGTGGTAACAGGAAAAACCCGTCCCGATACCGGCCAGGTTCTGTTCGATGGCATTACCGATTTGACCCGCTTTGATGAGGCAAGAATTGCGAATATGGGCATTGGCCGCAAATTTCAAAAACCGACGGTATTCGAAAACCAAACCGTATTCGACAACCTCGAATTGGCGCTGAGCGGTAGCCGGGATGTATTGAAATCTTTGATATTTAAACTCAAAGGGGAACAACGGGATCGTATCGATGGAGTTATGAACACGATTGCGCTTTCCGAAGAATGCTACACCGAAGCTGGTGCGCTTTCGCACGGCCAAAAACAATGGCTGGAAATTGGTATGCTGTTGATGCAGGAACCTGACCTCTTATTGGTTGATGAGCCGGCCGCCGGCATGACCGACGCTGAAACCGAACAAACTTCAATTTTGCTCAAAAAAATTGCCGGCGAGCGCTCCGTCGTCGTTGTCGAGCATGATATGGAATTTGTTAAATCGCTCGAAAGCCGGGTAACTGTATTGCATGAAGGCTCGGTTCTAGCAGAGGGTTCTTTGGAGAAGGTCCAGAACGATGAGCAAGTCATCGAAGTGTATTTGGGGAGATAATAACATGTTAACAGTACAAGATATCGACCTTTATTATGGTGCCAGCCAAGCCCTCAAAGCTGTCGCGCTCGAAGCTGAAAAAGGCAAGGTGACCTGCGTAATGGGGCGAAACGGTGTTGGGAAAACAAGCCTGCTAAAAGCGATCGCCGGTCATCAAGCTATCCAAGCGGGGCAAATATTTTGGGAAGATAAAGATATCTCGACACTTTCCCCACATGATCGGGCGGTGCTAGGTATCGCTTATGTCCCACAAGGCCGCGAGATTTTTCCACTGCTGACGGTTCAAGAAAATCTGCAAACTGGTTTCGCAGCGATACCGCGGGCCTTGCGCCATGTTCAAGACGAAATTTATGATCTCTTCCCTGTGCTAAAAGATATGCTGGGGCGCCGTGGCGGTGATCTGTCTGGTGGCCAACAGCAACAACTGGCCATAGCTCGGGCGCTTGTCACCCGTCCCCGTTTGCTGGTGCTGGATGAGCCGACCGAAGGCATCCAACCCTCGATCATCAAAGACATTGGCCGGGTCATCGAATTGCTGGCTAATCGCGGCGAAATGGCAATTTTATTGGTCGAACAGTATTTCGAGTTTGCCCGCGACCTTGCCGATGATTACGTTGTCATGGACCGGGGCGAAGTAGTTATGAACGGCACCGGCGAGACCATGGTGGAGGAAGATGTACGCCGCTATCTCACCGTCTAATAACGAGACGGAACACGCAAAGAAGATTATCGTCGATGGAAAGGCCCGACTGAGCTTTGCTGCCGATAACGATGGCACCACGCGCCTGGAAGATTTGTACCAGCGCGATCCACAACGCATTCTTTTCCCAAATTCGGCAAAGCACGATATCACCCAAGCCGTTGTTGTGACGACATCTGGCGGCCTCGTTGGCGGCGACCAAATTTCAGTGGCGATCAAGACGGGTGAAAATGCTCAAGCCTTGGTAACAGCCCAGGCGGCAGAAAAAATCTATCGCTCGAATGGCGAAGATGCTGTCATTGATGTCAGCCTCAAAGCTGGGACAGGCAGTTGGCTGGAATACCTACCGCAGGAAACCATTTTGTTCGAAGGCGCGCGTTTGCGCCGCAACACTCATATTAATGTCGAGAGCGGTGGCCGATTGCTCGCCGGTGAAATAATAGTATTTGGTCGTTTGGGCCATGGTGAACGCTTTAGCCGGGGCCTTGCCCATGACGGCTGGGAAGTCGCCATCAATGATCGGCTTGTTTGGGCAGAAGCTCTACATCTTGAAAAAAATATTGCCGCAGTGATCGATAACCCAGCCTGCTTCGACGGCGCGGTTGCCGCCGCAACTGCGATCTATATTGGTCCCGATGCTGAGCAGCACCTAACGACTGCCCTCGAGATATTTGATGGTCAAAAAAACGAAGTTTTATCTGGTGCAACCTTCGTCAATGGCATCTTGGTGATGCGTTGGCTGGGCCAAGATGCCTTTCAGTTACGCAATGATTTTGGTGCTAATTGGGGCGCCTTTCGGAACAAAGTGGCAGGGCTCCCCAGTCAGCTGCCGCGTCTATGGAAAATGTAAGTAAAGGAGGAAGGAAATGAATCTTTCACCGCGAGAAAAAGACAAATTGTTAGTTGCTATGGCGGCTGAGGTGGCGCGCAAGAGATTGTCACGGGGGGTGAAACTCAACTATCCAGAGGCGATCGCCTTGATCAGTGACTTTGTTGTTGAAGGCGCGAGAGATGGTCGGCGGGTTGCCGATCTCATGGCCGAAGGTGCCGGCGTGATTTCCCGCGACCAAGTTATGGATGGCATCGCTGAGATGATCCATGACGTTCAGGTCGAAGCTACTTTTCCCGATGGCACAAAACTTGTCACCGTTCACAACCCCATTCGTTAGGACCGATAAATGATACAAAAATTTATTCCAGGCGAAACCATCACCCAAGACGGCGCGATCACCTTAAATGAAGGCCGCGATGTTTTGACACTTAAAATAACCAATACCGGCGACCGTCCGATTCAGGTTGGCTCCCACTTTCATTTTTATGAAACCAATGAGGCGCTCGACTTCGACCGAGACGCCGCTAAAGGTTTTAGGCTTGATATTCCAGCCGGTACGGCGGTTCGGTTTGAGCCGGGCCAGGCCCGCGAAGTTGATTTAATCGCCTATCAGGGTAAGCGCGAAGTCTATGGCTTTAACGCCAAGGTGCACGGCGTTCTTGATAGTTCTGGGGAAAACTAGATATGGCATATGAAATTGAGCGCGGCGCTTATGCTGCGATGTTCGGCCCGACGATTGGCGACAAAGTCCGCCTCGCCGATACCAACCTCTTTATCGAAGTAGAAGACGACAAAACGACCTACGGCGAAGAAGTTAAATTTGGCGGCGGCAAAGTGATCCGGGATGGTATGGGCCAAAGCCAGGTCACCCGCGAAAACGGCGCGGTAGATACGGTCATCACCAATGCCCTGATTGTCGATTATACCGGCATCATCAAAGCCGATGTTGGATTGAAAGACGGCCGGATAGTCGCCATCGGCAAAGCGGGAAATCCTGACGTCCAACCGGATGTTGATATTATCATTGGCCCGGGCACGGAAGCGATTGCTGGCG
>JABIHH010000089.1 GCA_018649725.1 Rhodospirillaceae bacterium
AGCGCATGTCGATCACGGCGGTGCCGATTTCAATCCGGCTGGTCTTTGCGCCAACTGCCGCCAGCAACGGGAATGGCGAGGCAAGCTGACGGGCAAAATGATGCACCCGAAAGAAGGCGCCGTCCGCGCCCAGTTCTTCGGCGGCAACGGCAAGATCGATAGATTGAAGCAGTGCATCCGATGCTGTGCGGGTTTGCGAGCCTTGTCCGGGAGACCAATGTCCAAAAGACAGGAAACCGATTTTTTTCATAGGTTTATCCATTTTGTCGTGCGAACTTCATCGCGTATCAAACTGGCACTGTCATGTATGGATCGCCCGTTCGATGCAAGCGGAAATTTAAGGCAAAGACTGCTCGCGGCCCATTCCAGGCACCAGCAATAGGAATAGAGGCTTAGTCCTCGAGCCGTTCAATATCAGCGCCGCAGGCGGCGAGTTTTTCTTCCACCCGTTCATAGCCACGATCTAGGTGGTAGACGCGGTTGACGATGGTCTCGCCTTCTGCGGCCAGCGCCGCCAGAACAAGGGAGACAGAAGCCCGAAGATCGGTTGCCATCAGCTCAGCGCCGGAGAGTTTTTCGACACCCCGGACAATTGCTGAGGAGCCATGCACATTGATGTCCGCACCCATGCGGCAAAGCTCAGGCACATGCATAAAGCGGTTCTCGAAGATCGTCTCGGTGATCATTGAGGCGCCTTCTGAGACCGCCAACAGCGCCATCAATTGCGCCTGCATATCGGTCGGAAAGCCGGGATAGGGCTCGGTCATGACATCGACGCCTTTGATCCGACCATTGGTGCGGGTGACGCGAATACCGTCTTCTGACTCACTTACTTCGACGCCCGCTTTGACCAGCACATCGGCAACCGCGTCGATCAGTTCCAGCCGGGTGCCCTTCAACGTAATATCACCGCCGGTAATGGCCGCCGCCACGGCATAGGTCGCGGTTTCGATCCGATCCGGAATAACTTGATAATTGGCGGCGTGAAGACTGGGCTTTCCCGTGACCGTCAGGGTATCGGTGCCGATGCCGTCGATCTCGGCGCCCATCGCTTGCAGACAATAAGCGAGATCAGCGATTTCAGGCTCGCGCGCCGCATTGGCAATGGTCGTTGTACCTTCCGCCAAAGTGGCCGCCATCAAAATATTTTCTGTCGCGCCGACTGAGACAGAGGGAAATAAGACATGCGCACCTTTGAGACCATTGGGGGCGACGGCCCGGATGTAGCCTTCTTCAAGCTCGATCTCAGCGCCCAAGGCCTCGAAGCCTTTCAGATGAAGATCAACTGGTCTGGTGCCAATCGCGCAGCCGCCCGGCAGCGACACCTTGGCCTCGCCCCAACGCGCCAGCAACGGTCCCAACACCAAGACGGAAGCCCGCATGCGGCGCACCAAATCATAAGGGGCGGTTTTATCAGCAGGCTCATGGGCGTTCAGGCCAAAGACCCGGCCAATATGGCCGCCACCCGGCGCATCGCCGTTCATGCTGACCTCAACGCCGAGCTCGGACAATAAATGCACCATCGTCGTGATGTCAGCCAAATGCGGCAGATTTGAGAGACACAATGTCTCAGACGTCAATAATGAGGCTGCCATCAGCGGCAGGGCCGCGTTTTTAGCGCCGCCAATCTGGATACTGCCTTTGAGCGGTTTGCCGCCACGTATTCGAATTCTGTCCATAAATAATGTTCTTAAATCAACAAAGAGGAGCGATCAAACTATACTCATAAAAACTTGGGGAAATTCGGGTGAAAATGAGGCTAATTTGTGGGCTTTTTAGCGCCCGGTTGATTTATGGGCTCAGGTGAAGTTTTCCGGCGGCGCAAATTTTCCCTGAGCGCCTCAGCCTGACGCTTTTCACGCTCTGCCGCTTCCTTGGCCTTTGCCTCAGTAATGTGCGTTGCTTTATTTCGCTGTGATTGCTTATTCGCCATAATGAGCTTTTCGCCGATTTCACCCCTTGCCGTCAAGCCAGGGGTTTGAAACCAAGGATTAAAAAACAGGCTTGCCCGATTTGCTTTTGCGGTATAGATACTCCTCCACCGACAAATATGCCGCTATAGCTCAGGGGTAGAGCGCATCATTGGTAATGATGAGGCCGATAGTTCGATTCTATCTAGCGGCACCATTTCTCTTCAAAATATATTTTCATTTTAAGCGTGGTTGGATGAAGTGATGAGTAACAGTGAAGCAGATACGCCTTATATCAGGCCCAATTTTCAGAATGTGCCATTTTGGAATCCAACCAAGATCCTAGATCACGAAATCGGCAAACATATCCATCGTATGGATTTGAACGAATGCCCCTATCCACCGTCTCCCGAAGTCATCGCAGCGATGCACAGCGTCGCCCATACGCTCAACCGCTATCCCGATGGCACCTGTCCTGAGCTAACACCGCTTGTCGCTGAGCGTTTAGGGGTGCCGCAAGAGACCATCACCTGGGGCGGTGGTAGCACTCAGCTCCTCACCAGCATCGCTGAGATTTCCGTCGCCCCCGGGCAAAATTTGGTTGCGCCTAACCTAGTTTGGAAGCGCTTTCAAGGTGTCTACAAAATCGTTGATGCCAATGTGACAGCGGTTCCCAATCGGGCCGATGGCAGCATTGATGTTGAAGCCCTGACAAACGCGATCGGCAATGACACCCGATTGCTCATCTGTGTCACGCCGAACAATCCGACCGGCATGATGCTAAGCGAGGACGAAATTCGCCACGTTAGCGAAAACACGCCTGAAAACGTCTTGCTGTTTATGGACGAGGCCTATCATGAGTTCGCCATCCATGCCGGCGGACCAAATGCGCTGGAAATTCTAAAAGACCGCAAAGGTCCTTGGGCGGTAACCCGAACTTTCTCCAAGGCTTATGCACTGGCGGGGGTGCGGTTGGGTTACGCGATCTGTAGTTCACCGGAAATCGTCGATGCCATTCGCATGGTTTCGAGCACCTTTAATTTGAACGGCATGGCCGAAGCAGCGGCAATGGCAGCCTGGAACCAGCCGGAATACACGCAGTTTATTCTCGACAAAAATGCCGAAGAACGCGCCCGGGTTGAGGCAGGCCTCCGCGATATGGGCTATGAGCCTATGCAATCGGTAACCAATTTTGTGTCCTGCGATATCGGCCGCCCAGGCATGGAAGTTGTCGCGGCCATGCGCGAACGCGGTGTGCGAATTTCTACCGTTGGCGGTGACGAATTCGCGAATTACATCCGTCTTTCCATGGGAATTCCGGAAGATACCGACGCTTTCCTTAAGGAACTCAGAGAAGTCCTGAAATAATTCAATAAATTGTTATCAGAAAATCCTTATTTTTTTCTCGATCATACCTACATACTATAGAACTCAACTTGCTAATCCTTTAAGGACCGCACGTGATGGCTAGAATTCTTGTTGTAGATGACGATCAGGCTATTTTGGATATCATTGAGCTATGGCTTGAGAATGAAGGTCACAGCATCGCAAAAGTGCTTGATGGTGAATTAGCGCTCAGTGCCTTAAGAAGTGACGACTTTGACGTTATGATCACTGATTTAATAATGCCCAAGACCGAAGGCATTCAATTGATCAGGGAAATACGGCAAACGCATAAGGACCTTGGTATTATCGCTATTTCTGGCGGTGGTAGAAAGGGTGTGAACTATCTTGGTGCTGCGGAAAAGCTTGGCGCTAATACCGTATTGTCGAAACCTCTCCAGCAAAACGGTATAATTGACGCAGTTAACGCCCTACTCCCTTAAGTCGCTCTTTTTCCAGCCAATTTAGCCATCAAGGCATCTAATTTTATATAGAGATCCTCAAGATCATCGGGCCCAAATTCCTCGGCGATGTCTTGGTAAATTTGCTCCGAATGGGGGCCTACTTTCGCAATTAACTCAGAGCCTTTGGTTGTAATTGAAACAATAGTACGTCGTTGATCCTTGTCATCCGCTTGCTTCTTTAAAAGGGCGCGCTGCTCCATGGAGCGAATGATACGGGTAATGCTGGGCTTCAAGAGGCAGCACATCTCGGCCAACTCGCCCAGATCCTTTTCACCGTGATCAAACAGGGCGCGCAACACCCGCCATTGCTGATCGGTTAAGTCATGGGCTCTGAGATTGGGGCGAAACCGCTCCATGACGGTTTCCCGGGCGCGCAAAAGGGCCATTGGCAAGGAGCGGGAAAAGTCACGTAGATTTTCGTTATTGTCGCCCACCCGGCTCAGCCCTCATCAGCAATCGTATTGCGAAGCACGCCAACGCCGGAGACTTCAATCTCGAGCACATCGCCCGGCACCAGCCAGGTCTGCGGGTCCATATGGGTGCCGGCACCAACCGGCGTGCCGGTCGCAATCACATCGCCCGGCTTTAACTCATAGAAGGTCGAGAGATAATTCAGCAGATATTCAAAGTCAAAAATCATGTTTTGAGTGGTGTCATCCTGGCGGGTCTCGCCATTGACCCGGGACTGCACCCGCAGATTATCAAAGCCGTCAAATTCATCCGCCGTCACCATCCAAGGGCCGATCGAGCCGCTGGCAACAAAGTTTTTACCTTGCGTGACGTTAAATTTGGCATGGCGCAACCAATCGCGGATCGTGCCTTCATTCATGATCGAAATGCCTGCGATATGATCTTTAAAGTTTTCTTTCGCGATCCGGCGACCGGCTTTGCCGATAACGATGACGATCTCAGCTTCATAGTCGAGCTGCTCGGATTCAGGCGGGCGCAGGATATTCGCACCATGGCCCACCAGTGAGCCAGGCGTACGCATGAACAAACTCGGATATTTTGGTGCATCA
This sequence comes from Rhodospirillaceae bacterium, assembly GCA_018649725.1. Classification (GTDB taxonomy): domain Bacteria; phylum Pseudomonadota; class Alphaproteobacteria; order Rhodospirillales; family UBA2165; genus TMED23. The sequence goes on from JABIHH010000089.1 coordinate 4,777, forward strand.
CTGCCGTCTTTATATTCTGCGTTGCGATCGCCGTAATTCACACCGATGCAGAGAATTTTTTCCGGGAACGGGATCGGGCTCTCGAGCGCCACATCGTCTAGGCTAAAATCCGCCGATTGCCCTTCCGCTGCTGAACGAACCTTATCCATCGCATCCGCCCGGAGCACATCGATCAGCGCTGGGTACTGATCGCCCATTCGCGACCCCATATCAATCACGCCGTCATCGGTTACCACGCCATAGCTGGCTTTACCGTCTTTTTCGAAACTCGCTATTTTCATTTTTCTTCTCCCTTAAATTAATCCAGCGCGCTCTAGCACACCGTCTAAGCGTTTTTCCAAAGCAGGCTCTGCCGACATCATCGGCAGACGATGGTGATTTTCCGGAATTATGCCCAACCGCTTCATCATGTATTTAATTGGAATGGGATTGGTGTCATAGAAGACGCTCTGGTTGATCTCCAAGAGACGTTGATGGATCTCTTTACCTTTGGCGAGATCGTTATCCCATACGGCTTGGCACATCTCGGCCAAAAAATCAGGCCGGAGATTACCGACCGCGTTCATTAAGCCAACAGCACCAATGGCCATTTCGGGGAAGCTCAATTCTTCCAAGCCGACAAACACCAGATAATCAGGGAAGGCATCAATACATTCCGAGACAAAGGCCAGATCATTGACCGCATGTTTCATGCCGACAAAATTTGGCGAGCGGTCTTTTAATTCTTTCACGGTGTCGAGGGTGACGGAAACGGCTGAGCGGCCAGGAATGTGATAAATCATCCACGGCACATCAATGCCATTCATGACATCGAGATAATATTCGATCAAGCCGCGCTGGGGTGGCCGAATATAATAAGGCGTCACAATCAGCAGCGCATCTGCACCGGCCTCAGCCGCATGACGGGTCAGAACTTTAGATTCCGCCAAGGATTGTGATCCGGTTGCGGCGACGATCGGCAGGCGACCTTTGTTCGTTGCCATTGCCGTATCGACCGTTCTATTGCGCTCTTCGGTCGTCAGCGTCGACGGCTCAGACGTCGTGCCATTAACCAAAATACCATGTGAGCCTTTATCGATTTGGAATTCCACGAGACCGGCATAAGCGTCATAATCGACCTCACCATTACTAAACGGCGTGATCAGTGGCGGAATGGAACCTTTTAATTTTGTGAGATCGTAGGACACGAATTTCCTCCCCATGGGTTTTCTGCATATTCTTACTATTGACTCTGAATATTATTTAGTTAACATGTTAATCAATAAATAGTTCCTGTCAATTCTTAAATTGCTGAACAAAGCTTGGGAGGCACAGATGCCACATATCATCATCGAGTATTCTGGCAATATTGAAGAAAAAATGAATTTGGACAACCTCATTGAGAAAGTCCATGCAACAGCTGTCGAGACCGGTGTCTTTCCACTGGGTGGTCTGCGGGTGCGGTGCGCCCGGCGCGATCATTATAAGCTCGCCGATGGCCATCCTGATAATGGCTTTGTTCATGTCGAGCTCAAAATTGGGCCAGGCCGAGACCGAGAAACCAAAATCTCTGCACTTAATCAGATTTTCGGCACTGTCGAGGAACACCTAAAGCCGCTTCATGAGAATGGGCCGCTCGCCATGTCAGCTGAGCTCAATGAATTTGATGGTGAATTGCGGATCAACAAAAACAACATGCATAAATATGTCGAGGAGCGCGCCAATGCTTGATAACGCTGATATTTCAAAAGAACTAGCCAAAAATCTGGATGCCACCAATGGCTATTTAACCCAATTTGAAACCGGCACGATGGGTCATTTCATCAATGGCCAAAAAGTCGAAAGCCAAGGCGAGGTCTTCGAAAACACCTCACCTATCGACGGCACGGTTCTCAATAAAGTTTCCGGCGGCACGACAGAGGATATCGATGCGGCTGCTAAATCAGCCATGGCGGCGTTCCCTGCTTGGCGGGACATGGACGGTGCCAAGCGCCGCAAAATCCTGCACAATGTTGCCGATAAAATCGTCGAGCGCGCTGAGGAAATCGCTTTCGTTGAATGCATGGATACGGGCCAGCCTTTGCGCTTTATGGGCAAGGCTGCTTTGCGCGGCGCAGAGAACTATCGTTTTTTTGCTGATAAATCGCCGGAAGCCACTGGCGGCAATGCGATGCCGGCGACCGATCATATTAATTATTCGATCCGTCAGCCGATCGGCCCGGTTGGTGTCATCACGCCCTGGAACACACCGTTCATGCTGTCGACCTGGAAAATCGCACCCGCTTTGGCAGCCGGTTGCACAGTCGTGCACAAGCCCGCTGAATGGAGCCCGCTCACCGCGATGCTGCTCACCGAGATCATGCATGACGCCGGTGTGCCGGAAGGGGTGGTTAATCTGGTAAATGGCCTTGGTGAGACGGCAGGTAAAGCGCTCACCGAACACGCCGACATAAAGGCCATCGCTTTTGTTGGCGAATCCAAAACCGGTAGCATGATCATGCGGCAAGGTTCAGAAACATTGAAGCGCGTGCATTTCGAGCTTGGCGGAAAAAATCCGGTAATTGTCTTTGATGATGCTGATCTGGAGCGCGCTTTGGATGCAGTTGTCTTTATGATCTACAGCCTCAATGGCGAGCGCTGCACCTCCTCTTCGCGCCTGCTCATTCAAAATTCCATCCATGATGAGTTTGTCGAAAAGCTCGCCGAACGCGTCAAAAACCTCAATGTCGGCCATCCGTTGGACCCGGCCACCGAAGTCGGGCCGCTAATCCATCAGCGTCATTTCGATAAGGTCACCAACTATTGGGATGTTGCCAAGGAAGACGGCGCAGAGACCAAAGTTGGCGGGCAAATTGCGGATGTCATCAAAGGCGGTCTGTTCGTCGAGCCGACGCTGTTCACCAATGCCACCAATAAAATGCGCATTGCCCAAGAGGAAATCTTCGGACCCGTGCTGACAACCATTCCCTTCGATGGTGAGGCCGATGCCTTGGAGATCGCCAACAGCGTTGATTATGGCCTGGCTGGCTATGTCTGGACCGGCGATGTCGGACGTGCCCATCGTTTGGGACGCTCGCTTGAAGCCGGTATGATTTGGGTAAATTCAGAGAACAATCGTCACCTCCCCGCGCCGTTCGGCGGCATGAAATCCTCCGGTATTGGCCGCGATGGTGGTGATTATAGCTTTGATTTTTACATGGAAACCAAAAATGTCTGTGTCGCGTTAGACAGTCATAAGGTACCTTCGCTCGGTAAATAATAGGAAAGAAAAATGAGCCTCTATTACGTTCAAAAACTGATCTATGAGCTGAACCGTGATCCTTTAACCCGTCAACGCTTTGACGATGATAAGGAAAGCGTCCTGGCGGAATATGATCTGAGCGAAGAAGAACTCACCGCCATCAGGCAACCGGATATCGGCTTGCTCTATGTACTCGGGGTCAATGGCCAGATCCTGATGCATTATGCCGCCCTTTGGAAAATGCCGTGGGATGATTATATCCAGGCCATGAAAGACGGCCTCGAAGAACATGGTCCGGTACGTGCCGGACTTTACGCCCGAACCGGCGGAGGTGCGGTATGACACTTGTATTTGCAGGCGCTTGCTCACATGCACCCGGGATTACCGGTCGGGCAGATCGCGCTGACCCAACTCAACGCAAGAATTTGCTCAATAATTTAGAGCGCATGCGCCAAGAGATTAAAGACAGTGGCGCCGAAGCTTTGGTCATTGTCGCTGCTGAACACTTTGCCAATTTCTTTATGAATAATATGCCGGCCTATTGCGTTGGTATGGCCGATTACTACGAAGGCCCCATTGAGGATGAAGAATGGCTGGCCATCAAAAAAACCCGCATCCCCGGAAATCCCGACCTTTCCGAGCGGCTGATAAAAACAATCCTCAACGATGTCGATGTGGCATATGCGCAAGAATGGAAATTTGATCATGGCATCAGCGTTCCACTGAACTTTTTGACGCCGGATTACGACCTCGACATCATCCCGGTCAACATCAATTGCCAGGGACCGCCTTTAACACCGCTCAACCGGGCTTATGAATTCGGTCGCGCGCTGCGCAAGGCTTGCGATGCCGTGCCGGAAAAAATCGCCATTGTCGGCACCGGCGGCATTTCCCATTGGCCCTGCACACCGGATTCTGGAAAGATTAATGAAGAGTTTGATCGTGAATTCCTTGACCATTTTCTGGCCAATGATAAGGCTGGCATGCTGTCTTTCAGCGATGAAGAAACCTATGAACGCGGCGGCCAGGGTGGCTTTGAGATCCGCACTTTCGTCGCTATTGCGGGGGCTTGCGAGGGCGCCAAGGGTGATCTTTGGTGCTATGAGCCGATCCCGATTTATGCCGTTGGCTGCACCGTCGCTAGTATGGAAGTTTTATAAATATGTCTGAAGATTTAACCGGTAAAATAGCTTTCGTCACCGGCGGCAGCAACGGCATCGGTGCTGCCACGGTGAGGCAGCTCGCCGAGGCTGGGGCCCAAGTCATTATTGGTTATAACAGCGGCAAAGAGCGCGCTGAAGCCTTGTTGAGCGAACTTCCAGGAGATGGGCATTCCGTTCAGCAACTGACCCTCGAAGACAGCGCGTCGGTCAAAGGCGCTTGCGATAACATTAAGGCTAATAATTCCAAGCTTGATGTTCTGGTCAACTCAGCCGGCTTTACCAAGCCCATCCCGCATGATGATCTTGACGCACTTGATGATGAATTTCTAGACCACATGCTGATCGCCAATGTGCGGGGGCCGTTTTCGGTTATCCGCGGATTGCGCCCCTTATTGGTCGCAGGCGGCGACAGCGTGATCGTCAACCTGTCTTCGGTATCGGGTTTTAAGGGCTCCGGCAGCAGCATTGCTTATGTTGCCTGCAAAGCGGCGATCGACACCATGAGCCTGGCTTTGGCCCGTGTATTGGGACCGGAAATTAGGGTTAACTGCGTCTCACCCGGGGCCGTCGCGACCGATTTTGTCGCCGGGCGTGATCGCGAAAAGCTCGAAAAACTTGCCGAGAGCTCGCCGCTCCAAAAAGTCGTGGACCCGGAGGACGTAGCGCTCGCGATTATGGCTTACGTCACCCATCTCAAACACTCCACCGGTGCACGCATGGTGGTTGATAGCGGTCGGTTCTTAAAATAAAGCGGGGTGGGCTACTTGCCCCTACTGTTTGTCTTCGCCATATTTTTTATAAGCCATATCGGCGACGAGGATATGAGTTTCCCACCAATCGGAAAGAAAAGGAACCAATTCATCGAGATTGGATTGGCTATCGTGGACGAACTGATTGCGAAGGCGAACCAGCTCGGCCTTCATTTCAACGTGGCGATCTCGGTGAGCGGGTAAATCCGGATAAGATATATCCGCCATATAATCTTCTTCTTTGGTAAAATGACCATCAACATATTCAAGGAGTTGATTTAGCAAAATGCTGATAAAATCATCGGCGAAGCCATTTTTCTGGGCTTTTTTAACACGGTCAACAGCATTGAAAATGGTCATATGGTCGCGGTCGAGTTCTTCATCCCCAACGCTGTATTCGATTTTCCATTCCATATCTGGCTCTCTCTAACAATAAACGAGAAATTCATGCTGTTACTTTAGCGAGCGGCAGATGGTCTCTCCTTGATCATGCTCAAGTTTTTTAACCGGAAATTCCAGCGCTAACCTTCCTCGATAATGGCTTCCACCTGATCTTTTTTCTGCTCCCCCCAGGACGTCTGGTTTTCACCTTTTTCGAATAAATGCCCATAACCACCCTTAGGATTTTTAAGAACTTCCCACCAATTGCCGTCCAAATCGACAATATAAAATGAATAGACATTATGCTGCAGGCCGGGCCGGGTCAGCTTTTTGATACCGTAGTCATCTTTGACGGCGGCAACTTTCTCATGCGCGGCATTGACCTCTTCTTCGGTTTCAAGATCAAAGCCAAAATGGCTGAATATACCAGCCGATACGTCACCATTGGTCTGAACGCAGACGATTGTCGTAGAACTATTGAGGCGCATCTGGAACGAGACTTTGCTGGTCTGAACGACTTCCAAACCGAGAACTTCCTCATAAAAGCGGCGCGATTCTGTCAGGTCTGCACATTCAACCGTGCCATGCGACAGGAAATTTAATTTGAGCAGAGGCTCTTTTTTTAATGCTTGGTCCATTGTCCTAATCCTCTATTTTTCTTCCGCGTGGGTCACTTTTGGCTTTGATTTGGTGATCGCATAGACGCCCAGCATAATAATCGCAAAGGCGACAAAATGGAATATCTCCAGACTTTCATCCAAAATGAAAATCGCCATAACGGTTATCGCGACGAGACGCAAATGCACGGTTCCGCTGGCCTTGTTCGCCCCCATCTTGCGATTGGTATAATTCCACAAACCCAAAGCCGCCACGGCAACAATAATCCCGGCCCAAAGCACCGCCATGATCGTCACCTGATTTAACTCCATTGGCCGATTAAAATTGGTCTCCCAAAAATAAAACGGCAATAACAATATGATCCCCAGAAATTGGATGGTATTGAGCGTCAAGATTGCCGGCACGCCCGACGGTAATTTCCTGAGCAGCACGGCATAGAGAGAAAATCCGGTAACCGAGACAATCATCCATAGATCTCCAGGGTTCGGCTGAAGTTCAGCCAAGGAAGAAATTTCACCCCTGGTTATAATGAAGAGAACGCCAAAAATAGAGATGAAGGCGCCCACGATCTGGCCTTTGCTTACCAACTCCCGGTAGAGCAGCCATGAGAGCGCAAAAGTAAACACCGGCTGGACCGAAGAGACGATCGCGCCATTAATAGCGGTCGTATAATTGAGCGCGATATAGATGGTCGTATTGCCAAGAACGATGAGACAGAAGGCGCTACCTACATAGATGCGCCACTCTTTAATTATAAGCGGTCCAAATTGGCGGATGTATTTGACCGTAAAGGGAAGCACCACAAGCGTCGCAATAATCCAACGCCAAAAAGACAATCCAATCGGTGGCACGGCGCCATCAATCAACCGCGCCATAATCTGATTGCTGCCGAAAAGTATTTGCGAAATGATCAGGAGTGAAAACACCCACAGTAAGGGGCCGCCGCTCTCTGGATTTTCTGGTGCCGACACTTTCATACTGCTCATATAGCCATACTTTGAAAAAAGACATTGTTTGATATTTGGAAATACATCCCTTAGTTTACCTCACCATTTTAAGGATATTTAAGCTATGTCACAAATTTTACCGCAACAAAAATTATTGTTGGAACTTTTGATCATGTCCGGTGATATCGGTATGTCCGATAGCGGTGAGCATGAAATACTGGATCGCACATTGCAGGAATGCGTCGATGCAAATTGGGTAACACTATCTTCATTTGGTGCCGGATTTAACAAAGCCAGCATTACCGATGAAGGTCGCAAAGTCGCAAGCGCCACTTAAGATCAATTTTCTCAAACCGCTCTCATATAATGAATGCTGAACAAATTGTCAGCATCGGTCCATGACTTGAGCGCCTCGAAACCTGATTGCCTAGCAAGGTCTTCAAAATCAGCAATCGAATATTTATACGAATTTTCTGTATGAATGCTTTCACCCTTTTTAAAAGAAAAACTCTGCCCACCAAGCTCGACAGATTGATCGCGCTGACTGATCAAATGCATTTCAATCCGACCTGCCGCCTCGTTATAGAAGGCATCATGGGCAAAATTTGACACGTCTAGCTGGGCACCAAGTTCCCTTTTCATACGATGCAATAGATTTAAATTAAAATTGGCCGTATATCCCGCTGCATCATTATAGGCGCGGTTCAGTATATCGACGTCTTTTTTCAAATCAACGCCGATCAACAGATAGCCCTCATCGCCAACCATATGGCGGACGCGCGCCAAAAATTGAACCGCCTCCTCCGGCGTCTGATTGCCGATTGTTGAGCCGGGAAAGAATGCCAAACGGGGGGCATTTTCCAGCGAGGCCTGCTCGGGCCACTCAAGCGCATCAGAGAAATCTGCACAGATCGCCCCAACCCGGATATTAGGATAGTCTGCCGCAATTTCTTTGACGGTATTAATCAAATGAGTTCGAGAAATGTCGATCGCTAGATATTCGGCAGGATCAGGCAGCGCTGATAACAGCGCTCTGATTTTTAAGCTCGAGCCACAGCCATACTCAACAGCAATAGAACCCGGCGCCACCAGAGCGTTGAGCTCCGCCTGAATATCTTCCATCAAAGCTATTTCGGTACGGGTGACATAATATTCCGGCGCTTCACAAATTTGGTCAAATATCTTGGAGCCTGCGGCATCATAGAAAAATTTTGGCGGTATGGATTTTTGCGGCAGCGCCAGGCCAGCCAGAGCTTCACCCAGAAAGTCATCCGTCTCGGGTTGGAGATCGACAAAATAGTCGATGCCGTCGATTTTTTCTTCGCTCATTGAAAGACCGGTCCCCGAGATGCAATTATCTTATTGATTTCTAGATTTCCCTGCCGCCTCCATCTTGTCAAGCAGAGGTCGCTGGGGAGCCTTCAAATAATCTTTACCGGATCCCCGGCACTTTTTCTACCGAGTCCCCCGACTCCTATTTTACCGGGTTCCCCGGCGGGCAAAATAAATTCCGGCAAGCACCACCAGACCACCTGATAGCTGCAATGGGCTGAGGCTCTCATCAAACAGAAACCAGGCGATGATGGCTGCTAGGGCAGGCTGCAAAAGCAAGCCAACCGAGCCAAAGGCTGCTGGTAGATGAGCCAGCGCATAGGCAATCATACTTTGACCACCAGCATGAGAAATGAGAGCCAAGCCGGCCAGAACAGCCCAGCCAAACAAAGTTGGTGCAATAAAGCTTTCCCCAGACAATATGGTGATCGGCACCATTGCAATACACGTTACGAGGCCCGACCACGTCATCACTGTGGCAGTTGAGAAATTCGAGCGTAGCCTGCTAACCATCATCAAATAAGCTGCATAGAACATCGCAGCCACCAAGCCATAGGCATCGCCAATAAGGTGATCGGCTTGAAAATCAAAGCTATCACCCAGCAAGAAGACGACACCGAGCATAGCCAAAATCATGCCAAGCAGGAATGTCCTGGAAAATCTTTCACCAAAAAGAAAATAGCCGCCAAGCGTGATGAATATCGGCGCAAAATTTGCCAAAAGCGTCGAATTGGCGATTGAGGTCAGCTTGATTGACCAATGCCAAAAGGACATATCACCAGCAAAAAACACGCCAGCGAGCGCAAGATGGGCATAATCTCTGAAATTGCTCGGCTGGCGGTGAACCGTGTCACTTTTTTTATCCTGGCTCATCCACACCCAAAGTACAGGCAGCGCAAAAAACATGCGATAAAAAGCCGTTGCACTTGGCCCAACTTCGCTGAGCCGTACAAAGATCGGTGCCAGTGAAATCGCCGCTGCCCCAAAAAGTAAAACTATAACGGCGCGCTGGCCGATTTTTTGTTGGTCAGATTTGGTCATAGAGCCGGGTTATACAGTCCACAGGTGCTAACGGCTACATGGAAATTGTCCCACTACATATTGTATCAGGACATTAGGGCTCGAAAGGCCAGGGAAAATTAATTACGTTACAGCCATGACAAATGAAGCCTTTGAAAGTTTGAATTTGGATGGCCCAGCGCCCCTCCTCCTGATCTGTGATCATGCCAGCAATCATGTGCCGGCCGAGCTAAACAATCTCGGCCTCACGCCTCAGCAGCTCAGCCAACATGTCGGCTGGGATATCGGAGCCGCCGCCCTCACGCGTGAAATATCAAAATCAATGGATGCCGCAGCGGTCTTGAGCGGCACCTCTCGCCTGGTCATAGATGCCAACCGACAACCGGGCGATGCCACGGGCATTCCAGAAATTAGCGACGGCATCACTATTACTGGCAATCAGAATTTAAGCGAAGCCGATCAGATCGCGCGGACCGAGGCCTATTTCTGGCCTTATCATCACGCGGTTGCTGATGCCATCGCCCATTTACGTAGACGCGAAACCACGCCGCAAAATATTCCAGCGATTTTCTCCATTCATACCTATACGCCGGAAGTTTCCGCCACAGATGCGCCGGCCCGGCCCTGGCAGGCGGGCGTATTATGGAACCGCGACCCGCGCATCGCCGAGCCATTAATCCATTTGCTGCGCACCCATCCGGATAATTTCGTTATCGGCGACAATGAGCCCTACTCCGGCAAGGAAGTTTATTACTCAGTCGATTTTCACGCCGGCGCTGCTGGACTGCCGCATGGTGCCATCGAAATCCGCCAAGATTTGGTAAGCTCTGAAAAAGGCGTCACCTATTGGGCTCGGATAATTTCAGAAATACTCAGCGAAATTCTAGCAACCGAAGAACTTCATGAGATCCGGCATTATTAAGTTGCGGCGACCGGTTTTGCTCGCTAAATAACGATCAGAAAATAACACCACTTTAAGGGACGGATAGAATGGTAGATGTCGGCGGAATAGCCAGCGAACGGCTGAGAACAATTATCGAGCGCGTCGAACGCCTCGAAGAAGAAAAAGCGGCCCTCGCCGAAGATATCAAAGAGATCTTCTCCGAAGCCAAAGCGGCCGGATTTGATGTAAAAATTCTCCGCCAGGTTATTCGCTTGCGTAAATTGGATAGCTCAGACCGCCAGGAACAAGAAGCCATTCTGGATCTCTACAAACGCGCTCTCGATATGGAATAGTTAAAAGCTTTTACTTAAAAGCCTTCCGTCCACGGCCTTACTTCGATCTCCCAGCTCCATGAAGATCTGTGCTGCATGTGCAGATGATAATATGTGTCGGCAATTGCGTCCGGCAACAGCCAACCATCATCTCCCCGCCCATCGATGCGATCTCGCTCCTCTGAGCGGATACCGCCATCAACCACCACATGAACAACGTGAATATTTTGTGGATGCAGTTCGCGGGCCATGCTTTGGGCCAGACCGCGCAGGCCAAACTTACCCATTGCAAAGGTTGCTGATTTTGGAAATCCTTTAACGCCGGCAGACGCGCCGGTAAACATGATCGTACCGTGACCGGCCAGCAGCATTACTTTAGCCGCCTCCTGGCCGACCAAAAAACCTCCGTAACAGGTCGTCAAGATGGCTTCGCGCACCTCATCGGGATCAATCTCAGTAATCTCTCCCCGCACGCGGCGGCTGGCGTTAAAGACGACGACTTCGGGCACGCCAAGATCGGCGATAACAGATGAAAATAGCGCTTGGACACTGGCGGGATCGGCGGTGTCGCAGGTATAGGCCTGACCGTCCACTTCAGCGACCAAATCAGCTAATTTAGCAGTGTCTCTGGCGGCCAAAGCGACCTTCATACCTTCGCCAGAGAACTTTCTAGCGAGAGACGCACTTAACCCCGCTCCAGCGCCGACAATTACTGCAATTTGCTGATCAGCCATGAAATTCTCCCAAATCAATAAAATTAACGAATTTAAATCAATAACATACGCCTTAAACCAAAGATTCAAGCATTTGTGACAAACATCACTGCCAATTTTTCGTGATCTATGCTATATTTCACACCATAATCAAAAGGTTGCTTTCCTTTACGCGAAAGTAACATCTGATCTGATAGAATATTAGATCGATAGAGATCGAGCGGGGATGCCAGCATCCCTTTGAAAATGGAGACCAGAATGGCCGTCGGACTCGGCAGTATTGCAGAAATAGTCAACATTCAGATGTCGAAGAACCAGGTCTCAGGTATGAGTTCGCTGGTGTCGATTACTGAGCGCCTTGTTGAGCGACTGAACGATCAAAGGGCTACTCAGGCTGTTGATTTTGATAGTAATGCTGATTACCGCCGTTCGCGCCGACAGGTTTTTAAACTTCAGGCCTTTAAAGACAAAATTTCAGACAGTGTATCGGCCGCCACCAAAGCAAAGAATGCAGCGAGCTTTATTGAAGCCGATCTCGACAGCATGAAGACAAAACTGCAGACCATTTTGGGCTCAACGTCGGATGATGACCGTGCCACCGCTGCGGCCGAATTTGATGAGCTGTATGGCGGCATCAATTCCCGGGCAGATGGTGCTAATCAGATCGTCAATCATCAAAATGTCAATTTGATCGGCAATACCAATGGGCCTGATTGGGACACCAAAGATTTGCATACGCCGACCAATCGTTCCGGCGGGTTCACAACGATTGAGGGCGCCTATCTGGGTACAAAGCATGAGATTGTTGATGCAGATGGCTATGCCTGGCGCTTGGATAGTGGCGCGAATGTCTATAAGCAGTACTACAATGACGGCACCGGCGTCGCCACAGGAACCGAGATATCAGCCACCGATATGGCCGTAACCAGCATGGACCACTCAGACGACAGCATCACTTTGAGCGACGGTACAAACACAATTAGTGGTACGCTTAATCGAGGCGGCTTGGGCGTGTTGAGTTCCGACTATTACAGCAGTTTCGCCGACGACACCGCCGTCCAGGAAGCCATAGATGATATTGATGCGGCAATCATCTATTTTGACACGAACTCCACCCGCCTGACCGCGAACACCAGTTTGCTGCAAGGCAACTCTTACTTGATCAAGGAAGAAATTTCCCGTCTTGAAGGGGAGATTGCGGATATCGTAACCACTGAAATCCAAGCCAATGCAGCAAAGACCAAAGCCGCCAATGCTAAATTCACGCTTGCGATCAATAACATTAATCTGGTGTCGCAGAACAATCAGGGTCTCATTCAAAATATGATGGAACTCGCCTCACCGCAAGAAAGTGCCCAAGGTCTCTTTGGCACAATGGGATATTAGGCCGGGGATATGGGGCCGGCGCGGTTTAAGTTTCCTCGCCCTTAAGAAGTTCTTTTAAAATTTTTATATGTTGCCTGGCTCCTCGCATTTGGGGATGAATCGTGATGGCTTGCTCGAATGCCTTGAGAGCCGCCTGATGTCTGCCAAGCGCCGCGTTGATAAGGCCGAGCCCGGATAGCGCCCCAAAATGTCGCGGCTCAAGGCGCAGCGTTTGCGCAATATCTTTTACCGATGCCGGAAAATCCTGCATTAAATAGTAAACCGTCGCACGTTTGTTCCAGCCTCCGGCAAAATTCGGCTCCATCTCGACAACTTCGTTAAAGGCCCGAAGGGCGTGCTGCAACCTTCCGGTATTCATGGCTTGGATGCCCTGATGCAATATTAGTTGAACCGGCGAATTTTTATTTTCCAGCCAGATTTTCCAAATTTTATCCTCGACGGGTTTTGCTGCCAATCCATTGTCAAATTTCAAGAGACTGGCGAATAACTGGTTGAGGCGAGGATCATCCTGCCCCGCCGTGACCGGTGCGGAGAGGAGCAAAATAGTCACCATCAAAACCATCGTGCCGATATACTTCATCAATCTATTATGTCTGAAATACGAAGACTAAGGCCATCACTTTGATGTGACAAAATAACCTATTAACTCTGGGGTTTTGGCCCGCCGGTTGCCCAGTCCAATAACTCAACCGTATGAACAACCGGCAGCGTTGTGCCGCTCGCCAATTGCACCAAACAGCCGATATTGCCGGTCCCCAACATGCTGGCATCCGCAACACCTTCCAGTTTATTCAAGCGGCGCTCTTTCAATTGATCCGCCATGGCAGGCTGCAACAAATTATAGCTGCCTGCCGAGCCACAGCAAAAATGATGGCCCGGAATCTCGGCGATCTCAAATCCAACCTCTTTCAGCTGATCGCGAGGCTGGCGGGTGATACCCTGGCCATGCATTAGAGAACAGGCATCATGGTAGACAATATTAGGCAGCTCCGTTTTGTTGGCTTCTGGCAGATCAAGCTCGGCAATAACTTCCGTGACGTCTTTTGCCAAGTTGGAGATTTTTGCGGCCTTTTCGCTATAGAGCGGATCATCTTTTAACAGAAATCCGTAGTCTTTCACCTCAGTGCCACAGCCCGCCGCATTAATAACAATGGCATCGAGGCCAGTATTATCAATCTCCTGCATCCAGGCATCAATGTTCGCTTTGGCAAAGACACGGGCAGCTTCGTCTTTGCCGAGATGGTGCGACAAAGCACCGCAACAGCCCAGGCCACCGGCGATTACAACTTCTACGCCGGCACGAGTTAAAAGCCGGATTGTCGCTTCATTGATCGATGGCCTGAGAATTTTCTGCGCACAACCGGGCAACAGAGCGATGCGCTTTTTGGCCTCACCTGCTGCCGGAAAGACCTGTGCTCCCTCGGGCAAAACCGCCGGCGGCAACGAAGATGGGGCCATATTTATTATGCCGGCAAGCTTCGATCCCAAAAGCGAAGCAAAGGGTTTGGCCAATCTAGCAAGACTGAGAGCCAGCTTAAACCGCCCGGCATAGGGCAAAATGCCAGCCAACACATTGCGTAGCAGCCGATCAAACCAGGGGCGCTGATAATTGTCTTCAACAAAGCTGCGGGCATGATCAATATAATGCTGATAGTGAACACCGGACGGACACGCCGTCATGCAGGCCAGGCACGACAGACAGCGATCCACGTGATTGACAATTTCCGGCTCCGGCGCACCGCCTTGCTCCAACATGTCTTTGATCAAATAAATGCGGCCACGCGGGCTATCGCGCTCATCGCCCAGCACCGAATAAGTCGGACAAGCCGAAAGACAGAAACCGCAATGAACGCACTTTCTAAGGTTTTCCTCCATCATCTGGATGAGAGGATTGGCGCGCTGATCTGCTGTGAATTCAGTTTTCATATGCCCTCATACATGCGGCCGGGATTAAGCACGCCGTCGGGATCAAAATTATCTTTGAGCGTTTTAGACAGACGTCTCAGCTCGGCTGACTGAGGTTGAAAGACGTCGTTCAGGAGGCGCCTTTCCGGGCTGGCCCGCAGCAACGTTGCATGGCCGCCAGGCATAGCGATGGCATCTCGTGCAAGTGCCCCCACTTGCTCAAGACCGCTCGCTGCCGCCAACCATATCAATCCGCCGCCCCAATCAAAATAGGCATCGCACTCAAATTGACTTTTGAGACCTTCAACCAGCTTCGCTCCGTCTGCTGGGGGCACAGAAAGTCGCCAAATTTGATCACCGGGATTATTTAAGAGCGGCGATACATCACGTATTTCCTGCCACAAGCTCGCTGAATTGTGCCCGTGAAGCTCTTCGACCTCACCCCTATCCTGCCATAAAGCCCGAACGCCCTGGCAGCGCACTTCGACGGAGGGGGCCGGGCCTTGCAACCTAATCGCCGTCACCGACCGGCCCGATGAGGCGACATAGGAAACGCTGGATTTGGCCGCGATATCGGCCGGTAAATGCGCCGCACTATTCGCTTCAAAGGGTCCTTGTAGAACATCTGACAAGGCCTGGATCGCAGATTCATCATCCAAGCCAAAAACCAAAACCGTTCGGGTTTTCTCAGGAGCCGGCAACACTTTAATGGTCACAGTTGTCATTGCTGCCAAAGTGCCGAACGAGCCCGCCAGAAGTTTCGAGAGATCAAAGCCGGTTACATTTTTGACCACGCGCCCGCCTGATTTGAACTCCTCACCTCGCCCACTGATTGCCGCAAATCCCAAGAAGTGATCCCTGGCGGCACCGGCCTGCAAGCGGCGCGGACCCGATAAATTGGCCGCAATCACGCCGCCCAATGTGCCCAGACCAGCCTCACCGCCAAAGAGCGGTGAAAAATCCGGCGGCTCAAAAGCCAGTTGCTGATGATGTTCTGCCAAGGCCTGGTGAATATCTGTCATGGATGTGCCCGCTGCCGCAGATAAAACCAGCTCTTCCGGCTCATAGAGAGAAATACCCGACAGGCCAGACAGATCCATCACACCTGCCGCGCCAATAGGCCGACCCCAGCCGCGCTTCGAGCCGGCACCAATGATTTCCAGAGTTTGTTTGTCTTCCTGGGCGGCACGAATGATATCGCGCACATCGTCGCTTGACTGAGGCTTAAAGTGTTCGCTCATCATCTAACCTCAAAACCTCGGGATATCTGGAAAGCGTGTATGGCCATGGTGGACATGCACACGGCCGAGCTCGGCACAGCGGTGGAGCGTTGGAAACACTTTGCCGGGATTGAGCAGACCGTCCGGATCAAAGGCGCATTTGACGCGCTGCTGTTGGTTGAGATCTTCTTCGGTAAACATCGTGCCCATAAGATCGCGTTTTTCGACGCCAACGCCATGCTCACCGGTTAAGACACCGCCGACCTCAACACACAGTGTTAAAATTTCAGAACCGAAATCCTCGGCACGCTCGAGCTCTCCGGGCACGTTTGAATCATACATGATCAACGGATGCAGATTGCCATCACCGGCGTGGAAAACATTGGCGACGCGGAGGCCATATTTCTTCGACATCTCATCCATACGTTTGAGCACTTCCGGCAGGCGCGCCCGTGGGATCGTACCATCCATGCAATAGTAATCTGGTGTGATGCGGCCAATTGCCGAAAATGCAGCCTTACGCCCGGCCCAAAAGGTCTCGCGCTCAGTCTCATTTTCGCTGACCCGAAAATAATCTGCGCCCAATCCCTTGGCGATTTCCTGAACCCGCTCAATTAAATGGTCGACCTCAACTTCGGGTCCATCCAACTCAACAATCAACAAAGCTTCAGCATCAAGCGGATAATTTGCATGAACATATTCCTCGGTCGCATGAATGGCGGGCTTATCCATCATCTCCATACCCCCTGGAATAATCCCGGCCCCGATAATGGCCGCGACGCAATCACCAGCAACTACAGTGTTGTCAAAACCGATGAGCATGGCTCTGGCGGTATCAGGTTTTTTCAAGATGCGCACTGTCACTTCGGTGATGATGCCTAGTAAGCCTTCCGAGCCTGTGACCAACCCAAGAAGATCATACCCTTCGGCATCGAGATGTTTGCCGCCGAGCCGGATGATGTCGCCATTGATCAGCACCATCTCGACGCCCAAAACATTATTGGTGGTGAGGCCATATTTTAAGCAATGCACGCCCCCGGAGTTTTCCGCGATATTGCCACCGATCGAACACGCAATCTGACTGGAGGGATCCGGCGCATAATAAAAGCCCTGATCGGCAACTTCTTCGCTGATGGCGAGATTGGTGACGCCCGGTTGGGTAACAACGGCCCGGTTGGCATAATCGATTTCCAAAACCCGATTGAACTTTCCGAGCCCCAGCATCACCGCATCGGCGAGCGGCAGCGCACCACCCGAAAGCGAGGTGCCTGAGCCTCGGGCAACCACTTTAACGCCGGCCGCGTCACAATATTTAAGTATCTCTGAGACTTGCGCTGTCGTTTCCGGCAAGACCACCACCATCGGCAATTGCCGATAGGCGGACAGGCCATCGCATTCATAAGCCCGAAGGCCTTCTGGATCGGTGACGACCAGATCACCAAACGGGCCAGCGGGCACGATCTGTTTCAGCCGTTCAATGATCTCGGGCCGGCGGGCAATAATATCGGCATCTGGCTTTGGCATATGCATGCGCGAGTTCTCTCAATAATTCACTGGGAGATAGAATAGAGAAATGTCATGTCCAGAAAAAGCAAAACCGCACTCAAAGGTGCGGTTCCACAAACAAAGTCGATCGAAAGGTCGGTCGGGAAGACTAACCCAGATCTTTAGCCCTGACGCGCTTTAAAGCGGGGATTCTGTTTGTTGATCACATACAGACGACCGCGACGCCGCACGACACGACAATTTTTGTCTCTTGCTTTCGCAGATTTAAGCGAGCTACGCACTTTCATTTTGTCGTCCTCTTTATAGTACAAAGCCGCCTCACGTGGCGGCGGAAGAAGCGGGAAAATAAGGGGCAGAGACCTCTCTGTCAACGCCAACATTTGCATTTTCGGTGCTTTTTTAGACTATTTTAGGAATTTTAGCCGTTTATAGAGTGTTTTTGGGCTCAATCCTTAATGGCATGGTAGCGATAGACCTTAAGTCCACCGCTATCCAGTGCGGCAACACGGTA
Organism: Rhodospirillaceae bacterium; assembly: GCA_018649725.1. Classification (GTDB taxonomy): domain Bacteria; phylum Pseudomonadota; class Alphaproteobacteria; order Rhodospirillales; family UBA2165; genus TMED23. Next base: position 22,663 of record JABIHH010000089.1, read on the forward strand.
CAGCCAATATTCGCATTCTTTAATCAAAGCCGTGGCAAATTCCGGGTTCAGCTCTTTTTTTGTCAGACCCGACAACAGTTTTAGCCAGCCGGTTAGAACCATCGAGCGATAATTCTTGGTGAAGTCTTCGGCAATGCGAACATCCAGCCCAGCATCTTTGATCGTATCGTAGGTCCGCCTCGCCGTCCAAAGCTTCGGTTTTTCGGGCTCAAAATTAAACCAATTAATCATTGCCGGAGTGGGCGGATCACCACCCGGCAAGACATAATCCACCATTATGAAATGTCCGTTAGCGCGCAAGGCACTGGCCGCGCTCTGAATAACAACCTCCTTGTCTTCGATGGCTGTCAGAAATTCATAAAGCATCGCCACGTTAAAGCCGTTCGCTTTGAACTTTGGGGCATCCGGTCGGAACTTGGATATGGCCGCTTTTTTTGTCGTCCCGGCCATTTGGTTACGTATTTTTGCCTGATCCAGAAGTTTCTCTTCCGCCTCATAGCCCGTTATCCAAATTCCGGTTTGGTCCACCATCGCCCGGCTGGTACCGCCAAGCCCAGCCCCTAGTTGAAGCAGGCTATTGGATTCATCGACATCTAACAGTCTTAAGGCACTGATCGCATATTCTGAATTAAATGGATTTAAGCAACCATCTCCCCACAGACGCTCACATATTTCCAGCCTCATATCTGACCAGGTTTCTTGGGGCTCATGTGATGGGGTGGAAACACCTTGGGTCGGAGATTTTGTCGACGTCGCAGCTTCTGATGAGGCAGCCTCTTTCGACCGACGGAAAAGTAGACGGAAAATGAAAATCGGGGGATAAAACAAAATCGTTAAAACTTGTCTTATTAGTCCAAACTTTTCAGCATTATTTTCGATTGCCGCCGTTCCAACCATCTCTATCCATAGGCTCCCAATCAGAGAAAGGGAGCTCAAATCCTTCAATTGCCAATTTTGACCACCACGTTATTGTAAATGGCAATTAGATTTTGAAATTTAAAGGGAAGTTTCTGGCAATTTGATGGAGAATTGAGATTAATTCACCAATCGATGCAGCCAACTAACGAAATCTTTAGAGAACCAAGTTAGCGCATAAAGGCCGATCGCAAAAATTCCAAACCAGAAGACGGCCATTTTTGCCATCCTGATACGTTTTTTTCGTTTGCGCTCAGCTTCGAGCTTTTGCTGATGCTCGCGGCGTTTTTTAATCCGCGCATCACGCCCCTCAGCTTCATCTTTTAGCTGATCGAGATTTTCTTTTTGGCGTTTTTTATCGTCTGTACTAGCCACTATTCGGCTCCAAATAATAAAGCATCACCCGCAGCGGGGCACTCTTCATAGTCAGATCAATACCGACTATTTATGAACAAAAGATTATGATCGCGAGAGTATATCAGCGCCCCAGGGCGGTCAATCGCCCGACTTCATCACAAGTTGTTGATTTATAACGTTTTTTCAGTTGAAATTACGGTGTACCATGCAACCAAATCAATCAAATTAAGGGCTTCCTAATACTGAAAAAGAGACATTAACCTGACTTCTAAGTAGGACCGTCATCGTCCAATTTGAAGTTCTTGTAATCCATTAATTCCGTAAATCGGCCAACGGACAGCGAGGATGAAATTAATAAATTTTATCAAAAAAAGCGCCAAAACCGGCTGGAGATTCTGAACAAAAGATGGTGGGCGTGGTAGGGATTGAACCTACGACCCCCTCGATGTCACCGAGGTGCTCTCCCGCTGAGCTACACGCCCATCTTTGTTGAGAAAGGGTTTTATATTGATTTTTTAAGAATGTGCAAGCATCGGATGACAATCGTCCTTTGTTCCACTACTGTCGAAAAATCACTTTTGACCCCCGCAGACACTAGGGGACACGAGGAGGCCCTTTGGACCAGCACGCGCATAAAATTGCCCCGGCAATTGTCCGAGATGAATTGGCGGATGATAAGCCGATCACCGCCTTTGATGTCCAGCGTCCGTTTGAGCAGACAGTTCCATTTGTTTTTGCCTCCCCTCATAGCGGCACAAACTATACCGCAGAATTTATCGACGAATCGCGGCTCGACCCGGTCGCGCTCAGACGGTCGGAAGATAGCTTTATCGATGAACTTTATGAAGACGTGCCAAAGTGCGGGGCGCCACTGTTAAAGGCGTTGTTCCCGCGGGCTTATGTCGATCCGAACCGGGAAGCCTATGAGCTTGACCCCAGAATGTTTCAGGAAGTCCTGCCCAAATATGTAAACACCAGCAGCCCACGCGTCTTCGCCGGGCTCGGCACGGTGCCCCGCGTGGTGACCAATGGTGATGAGATTTACGCCGGTAAAATTACTTTCGCCGAAGCCAAGCAACGCATTGAAGAGTGTTATTTTCCCTATCATGCCATGCTCAGGAACCTAATCGATGAGACCAAGCAACGCTTCGGCAAATGCATTTTGATCGATTGCCACTCAATGCCCTCAATTGGAGGCCCGATGGATGACGATAAAGGTAATCAGCGCGTCGATATCGTGCTTGGCAACAAACACGGTGAGGCCTGTGCCCCGGACATTATTAATTTTGTCGAAGAACATTTAAAAGGTCTCGGTATGATCGTGCGCCGCAATCACCCCTATGCGGGCGGCTATACAACGCGTCATTATGGCGCGCCGGAAACCGGCGTTCATGCGCTCCAGATCGAGGTGAACCGCGCAATCTACATGGATGAGGAAACCATCACCAAAAAGTCTAATTTTGCTGACCTCAAAGGTAAGTTTTCGAGCCTCCTTCGCGCCCTCGAAAACGCTGAATTCACCTTCTAAACCCACTCTTTTTCACCAAATTGGCACATTTGTTGCTGTTATTTAAGCAAGGCCGACAAACGGCCAACAAAATTTGTGGTGAATAGGTGTGAAAATGAAGAAAGTCCGACATTTAAATATGTCCATGGCGGCGGCGTTATTGGTACTGTCAGCTCTGGCCAGTCCATCCTGGAGTGCTGGGACACAGGCAACTCCTGAAAATAAATCAAGTGAAAACAATGAGTTAAATCCTGCCGACTCTTTTTTATGCCGCTCGCAAACCCGTGGATTTGAAACCGCGTTGGGTGTCCCCGCACATCTTCTGACGGCTATTTCCTTGGCGGAGTCTGGAAAATGGGACGAAACCAACAAGGCATTATTTGCCTGGCCCTGGACGGTTATGGCGGAAGGAAAAGGGCACTATATGCCGTCTAAAGCCAGCGCCATCTCAAAAGTACGCGTTCTGCAGGCGCGCGGTATTAAAAATATCGATGTCGGCTGTATGCAGATCAATCTCTATTACCACCCGAAAGCTTTTGAAGATCTCAACGCTGCTTTTGATCCTGAGCGGAATGTCGGTTATGCAGCCAATTTTCTGGCGGCTTTAAATCAAACAACAATGTCCTGGCCGCAAGCCGCTGCCAACTATCATTCGACAACGACTTCAAAAAATGAAGTTTACTTGAACAAGGTTTTGGGGCTCTGGCAAAAAGTCAGCAACAAATCGATCCGCGGTTCGGGATTTCGCCGCTCACCAGACCCAGCCTATGCCAATCCCATTGGTCGCACGGCACAGGTGGCTTTGCTGAAATCGAGATTCCGCGCGCGCTTGAGCGCCGAGCGCAATGCCAATAAGCCGGACAAAAAAAAGCAGGATCTTGAAGCCTGGCGGCGTGGACGATTTGATAAGAACTTCATGCAAGCGACAACAGCCCTGCAAAAAGCCGAGCAGGCTCGCAAAGACAAAAACTATCTCAACAAAGGCAAAAAGACTTTCGCCAGCAAACGCCAATCACAACTTTCTCAATGGCGCAAAAACCGAAGCGCTGCTGCCTTCAGAAACTAGCCTTTAAAAAAGGGGTGCAGGCTGTTCGGATTACCGATAGATTTCGATCTTCGGCCTAATTTTTTGGCTTCGTTGATGGTGAAATGCTGTGACCTTAAGAGCGCGATATCTTCTTTATATGCTGGGTGTTTCCCTGGTTCATCTTTTTGCTTTTCTGTCATTCATGTTGATATCCGGAAAAATGGATCGTCTTCTGTTTGCCATTCCGGTGAATTTACTCGTTCTTGTCGGGGTTAATTTATTGGGTGCCGTGGTCATTTTTGCCCCTATTCAAAAATTTTTAAGCGGCAACATACCGATTGAAAAGGCGACCAAGCGAATTCATCAATTATCTTGGATGTCTTCTGCCTGGGCCGGGTTTCTTGTTTTTTGCCTGAGCTTTACAGCCTTTTTTGGCTTCAACGTTTTATGTCCTACTTGCAATCTAGCCGATATGGCACCGCTCTATATTTCCATGATCATAATCTTTTGTACTTTTGTGAGTATGTTTATTTTTTTCATGATTGATGATTTTGCCGCCGTTTTGAAGGCGGAAATCTTTGAGGAATTCGGCGAGCTTATCGCACCGACCGGCGCCAGCTTAAGGCGTAAATTCGTTGCCGCCTTTATTGCCATCGGCATCGCCCCAGGATTGTTAATGTTCTTAGAGATTTTTGTTTTCAGCGATATTCGTAAACTCCAAGGCATCACATCCGAACAAGCCTTTACCTTTGATCTCCTGATTATCACGGTCATTGCCGGAGCCTCATTTTATTTCATTCAGAAAAACCTGTCCCGACCCGTCGAATCTCTATTGAACTCGATGCGTGAAGTTGGACGGGGTAATCTGGATACGCGGGCGGCCATCTTGACCGATGATGAAATTGGCAAGCTCGCTAATAACTTCAATCAAATGATTGAACAGGTGAAAGACCGCGATTTCATCAAAGAGACATTTGGTCGCTATGTCCCTGAATCGGTTGCCAGCGCGATCTTGGAGAACAAGGGTGAATTTAAAGCGCAGCATCGGCTAGCGACTATCCTTTATACCGATATTCAAAGCTTTACGACCATTTGCGAGAGCCTTTCGCCAGATGGTGTGGTCAATCTGCTCAATGAATATTTTTCTCTTTTGGTCGATGTCATAAATAAGCGCGGCGGTGTTGTGAACCAGTTTCAAGGCGATGCCATGTTGGTCACATTTAATGTGCCCGTGGCCAACGCCAACCATGCGGCCGATGCCGTTCAGACTGCTATCGATATTCAGCACGCTCTGGCGGATCACATATTTTGTCACGGTGAGAAAATGGTTACCCGCATTGGCGTGAATACAGGCAACGTTGTCGCCGGCTCGGTTGGTGCAAACGAACGGCTCAATTATACCGTCCACGGTGATGCGGTGAATGTCGCGGCTCGGCTGGAAGGCTTAAACAAAGAATTTGGCTCCTTGGTTCTGATCTCTGAGGAAACCAGGGATCACGCTGAAAGCGGGCTTGGTTCAGATGTGCATTATGAGGCAAAAGGCGAGCTTCTTATTCGGGGCAAATCTGAAGCCGTCAAAGTTTATGAAGTCACCCAAACATTCAATGAATAGAGAAAATTTATGACACTAGAATGGCAAGGCAGCCCTAAACGATCGCACGCAGATATCATCAAGGAAATGCTCGAACCCAAAGGGGCCAAAGTTATCGATGTCGGCTGCGGGGCCGGGAAAATGACGCGGCTTTTGACCGAAATGGGGGCGACGGTTATTGGCATTGATCCAGGCGAACGTCAATTGGTACGCGCCCGTGCCGCCTCAGTCATTGGCAATGAGACTTTCATCGAAGGTGTTGCTGAAGACCTTCCATTTGAAGATCAATCGACCGATATTGCGCTTTTTTTTAATAGCTTCCATCACATCCCGGAGGACAGTTTTCAAGCATCAATTCTTGAAGCGCATCGAGTTCTGCGGCCCGGTGGCAAGCTGTATTTTGCCGAGCCCATTGCCGATGGACCGCAATTTGAGCTCAACCGATTGATCAATGATGAAACCGAGATTCGCGCTTTAGCCTATGAGAGTATTCTATCCGTCCCTGATTTCGGCTTTAAAACAGTGTCAGAATTCACCTATATTGCGGAAAACCGACATAAAGACTTTGCCAGCTTCAAGACCAGCTCCACGTCAATCAATCCAGCACGAGATGCTATATTTGAGAAATATGATATTGAAATTCGCGAACGATTTGAAAGATTTAGCGATAAAAATGGTGGAGGTTATGTCTTTTCGTTGCCAATTCGTGGAAATTTGTTCGAACGCGTCTAATAATAGAAACCGAATAATTGCATCGTATTTCACTAAAGTATTGAGGTAATCCACAGTTAAATTCAGGACATTTATTGCCTACATACAGCCTACGAAAACGGCAGAATTCTGCCTAACGTAGTATGTGAGACTTCTTTTGAAAAATATTCTTCTAATTGGACTTGTTCTCCTTTCCACTTCCTTTATTTCATTTTCAACACCGAGTTTCGCTCAAGGTGCAAAATGCGATGATCTGCCAAAAGTAGAGTGGTGGAGCGGCACCCATGAAAAAGTTATCGCGACGGTGAAAAGGCGTTACCAAGGGAATTGGAAAAAATATATCTCACGGTGGGAATCCTACCTCGGCCGAATGGAAAAGCTCCATAACGCTGGTGCAACAGCTGTTGTCAAATCACGTGGCTTGAAGATAAGAGGCAAGCAGCTGGCAAATCATATTACCGATATTAATTCTCGAATTTCAGTTTTGAATTGTTTGAAAAAAAATCAAGAAGTTCGAAATAGCAAAGACGAGCAATTTGAAAAAGAAATTGCAAATTTCAATACGGCTGCCGGCGGAAAAACACCACAAAAATTTCAAGCACCCGAGGTCCAACATAACACCACCGAAGTTGCAGCAATTACCGGCAAACAGCTCGATATCGAAGTGACCGCAAAATGCGATAAGGACAGTGCGCTATTTCAAATAACCAATCTTGGTGACAAATGGCCACGCCTCGGCGAAATAAATATATACCGGGTCAAGGGCAACTCCTTATTGTCTAAGCGTCGGGTTCGCATGGGTAACTCTCAGCAAGCGACATTTAGAATTCGCAAACGCGGTGGCGGCTCCTACGGCACCGTCGGCATCTGGGTATCACCAAGTTGGGTAAAACGCGCCTTCGCCTATGATGCGAAGATCACCTGCGGATAGCGCGCTAACTCTCGCTATACCTTAAGACGGGCTATAATCCTTAAAACCCTTCCCTTCGGCAGCTAAAGATTTCAGCAGATTTGACGGCTCGACCCAGTCACCATACTTCTCATTGAGCTCGCACACTTTTTCATAGACTTTTGGCAAGCCCACCAGATCGGCATAGAACATTGGGCCACCCCAATATCTTGGGAAGCCATAACCATAATGCCAGATGACATCGATATCGCTTGAGCGGACGGCCAAGCCTTCCTCCAGCACTTTGGCACCGGTATTGATCATGGCAAATATATAAGTTTCCAATATCTCTTCATCTGAAAATTCGCGGCGCTCGAAGCCAAGCTCTGCTGAGGTTTTAACAATCAGATCTTCAACCAGTTGGCTAGGCTCACCTTTACGGCTGCCTTCGGCATAGTCGTACCAACCGGCATTGGTTTTCTGGCCGTAACGTCCGGTCTCATAGAGGCGATCAATGATGACCGATTGGCGACGATCACCGTAGAGCTTTTTTTGCTCCTCGCGAATGAGGAAGCGCACATCGACGCCAGCGAGATCGTTCATTGCAAAGGGTCCCATCGGGAACCCAAATCCATAGATTACTTTGTCGACCTGCGATGGCATGGCCCCCTCTTCGACCATAAATTCAGCGATGCGGGCGGAAATATGCAGCATCCGATTGCCAACGAAACCGTCACCGACACCGACCAATACGCCGGTCTTCCGGATCGTCTTAGCTAGCTTCATGATGGTTGCCAGGGTCTCTTTGGAGCTTTTATCCGTGCGCACATTCTCCAATAATTTCATCACATTGGCGGGGCTAAAGAAATGCGTGCCGCAGACTTTATCAGGACGGCTGGTTGCTGTCGCAATCTCATTGATATCCAAGGTCGAGGTGTTACTGGCAAGAATAGCTTCAGGCTTACAGACCTTGTCCAATTCGGCAAAAATCTTCTTTTTGAGCCCCATATCTTCAAAAACCGCCTCAATGACGATATCGACATCTGCCAGATCAGCATAGTCCGTGGTCCCAGAAATGAGCCTCATGCATTGATCCATTTTATCTTGGTTGATGCGCCCTCTTGAGACCGAACCGGCGTAATTATTTTTGACTTTATCTAGTCCGGCATCGAGCGCATCTTGCGCGACATCGACAACCACGACCGGAATACCGGCATTAGCAAAATTCATTGCGATACCGCCGCCCATCGTACCACTGCCAATGATCGCAGCTTTTTTGATATCTTGAGCCGCCGTGTCTTTCGGAATATCCGGAATTTTGGCCACCTCACGTTCGGCGAAGAACATGTGACGCATAGACTTTGCTTCATCCCGCATCATTAGGCGGTCAAAAACTTCCCGCTCATGTTTCAAACCTTCAACGATGTCCATTTTGGTCGAAGCCTCGACGGTATTAATGCACTCGAAAGGAGATTCCATATTGCGCGATTTGGGCGCGATTTTTTTGCGCCAGTCTTCAAAAATCTGCGGATCTACATTACTGATTTTTTCAGTGAGCGAGCCGGTTTGACGTGGCGCTTCACCGCTATCGGCTATCTGCTCGGCAAACTCGACAGCCCGGGCAACCAAATCAGCCTCGACGATCTCATCCACAGCCCCCGATTCCAGGGCGTCTTGGGCCGAAATGGGATTACCGCCGACAATCATATCAAGCGCCTTTTCAACTCCAACAAGCCGCGGCAAGCGCTGGGTTCCGCCACCGCCTGGAATGAAACCCAAATTTACCTCTGGCTGACCGACCTGTGCGGTCGGGGCAATCAATCGGTAATGGCACCCCATAGCCAATTCCATACCGCCGCCTAGGGCAAAGCCATTTAAGGCCGCGACAACCGGCTTAGGCGAGAGCTCAAAATTTCGAATGATATTTTCAAGCTCGGGCACACCTTCCGGTGTCGGCTTTCCAAATTCGCTAATATCGGCCCCCGCAACAAACATTCGACCACCGCCGGTAACGACTATGCCTTTGCAGCTATCATCATCGATGCAGGCTTGAAAACTATCGCCAAGCCCCTTTTTTACAGCAAAGCTAATCGCATTGGCTGGTGGACTATCGATGGTAATAACGCCGATGGCGCCTTGTTTTTCAAACTTGATAACGTCGGTCATTTTGTAAAAATCTTTCCTTTTGGGTTTTGCTTTAGACTTTTAGGAATTTATCTCGGTCATGGGGTTGATCAAAGTTAATACTCGGCCCTTTAGCGACAATGCCAAGTGGATTAACCTTCGGCATCAAATGATAATAGCCGCGTTTTATATGATCAAAATTTGTCACTTCCGCAATACCAGGATGCTGATAAAGCTCGAGGGTGAAATTCCATAAATTTGGGTATTCATAAATGTGCTTTTTATTACATTTGAAGTGGCCGTAATAAACAATGTCGAACCGCAGCAATGTTGAGAACAGCCGCCAATCGGCTTCGGTAAGGCGCTCCCCGACCAAATAGCGTTGCTGGCCGAGACGGGCATCCAGATCATCTAATGTATTAAACAATTTATCGAAGGCTTCCTCATAGGCTTCTTGGGTCGCGGCAAAGCCCGTCCTATAAACGCCATTATTCACATTGGCATAAACGACGTCATTGATCTCATCGATCTCAGATCGCAGATCTTCTGGATAGTAATCACTGTTATTGCCGGTCAAACCATCGAAAGCTGAATTGAACATTCGAATTATTTCGGATGACTCATTGCTCACAATCGTTTGGTTTTCAATATCCCACAACGTCGGCACCGTCACCCGGCCGGTATAGCCGGGATCGGCTTTGCTGTATAATTCGTGGAGATGATGAATATTGTTAACGCTATCGGGAATTGCGCCGGGCTCGTCATTGAACGTCCAGCCCTCGTCTTTAAACGAAGCACCACCGACGGATAGGCTGATGATATCTTCGAGGCCCTTTAGTGTTCGGAACATAACGGAGCGATAGGCCCAGGGGCAATTATGGGTGACATAAAGATGATAGCGCCCGGGCTCAGCTCTAAAGCCCGCTTGCCCTGTTGGGCCGGCAGCACCATCCGCGGTTACCCAACTCCTAAAGCTGCTATCGGGGCGAACAAATTTGCCATCTTTATTGCGAAACTGATCATCATCTGACCATTTTCCATCAATGAGCATTCCCACGAGAATCTCTCCAAAATTAAAATAAATGTCGGTTTCGAAATTTAATTCGCCACCCGAACAATAGGGCAATGATGGCGTATGACCTCAGAAGAGTCACGAACATTTGCCCTCAGACTTGAAGATCCCCGGCCTTAAGACTCAGGCCCTATGATACCGGCGCCGATTTTCTCTCCTGGCGTTCGCGCCTCGCAATATAAACCACGGAGGCCAAAACAATCACGCCGCCGGTTAGCGTAAAGGCATTCGGGATATCACCAAAGAAAATATAGCCAAGGATTGCGGCCCAGATTAATCGTGTAAAAGAGATCGGTTCGATCACCGCTATATCGGCAAGCGAAATTGCCCAGGTGATGCAGAAATGATTCATAATCGTCACGATCGCCAAAGCAACAATCCATATCATTTGCTCGATATTGGGCACGGTCCAATAGAACAAGGCAATTGGAAAAGCTAAAATAGCAACCCAGGCGGCCTGCCAAAACACCACCGATTCCGGCGGATCAGTTCGGGTGATGATCTTTACCAATAACTTAGTCACTGCAAAACAAAGCGATGAAAACAGCATTGCCAAAACGCCGGGTGAGATTTCACCGGCGCCGGGGCGAACAATGATTAAAGCACCGATGATACCAACAACAAGCGCACCCCACCGCCAAGGTTCAGATTTTTCTCCTAAAAAAAAGATTGCGCCCAGAACGGCAAAGGTTTGAGCTGTAAAGCCAACGGCAGTATTGAGATCTAAGGGAATGCGCGGCAGCGCCCAGAACCAAGCCGACAATGCCAACATAAAAAATAGACCGTTGGTAAATTGCAACACCGGCCGGGTCGTACGAATGCCGGAAATACCTCGCCTAAGTATCCATGGCAGAAGCATCATCACCATGACAAATGCACGAATAAAATTGAGAAAGAAAGGATGCAGCTCACCACCGAGCTCTTTACCGATCGCTCCATTGATCGTTAGCAATAGGGCCGACAATAAAGCCAGCCCGATGCCGATCAAGTTGTTTGAGGGTCGCCCAGAAACGCCTCCGGAGGCGGAAGATGGTGAGAATTGATTGCTGCTCATCTCTCGATTATTCAGTGATTCTTGATGATAGCAAACGGATTAATTTATTCGGCAACCACCGTATTCGACAAGGTGCCAATTGCCGGAATTTCAACCTCAACCACATCGCCCGGCTTCAACCAATCTTTTTCTTCTGTGCCAATGATCGAGCCTGCTGGAGACCCTGTCGCGATCATGTCGCCAGCTTCCAATTGAGTGAATTTAGAAGCGTGTGAGATGAGATATTTGGTGTCAAAGATCATCAACTCCGTACCGGCATCCTGCACCACCTCTCCGTTCCGACGGGTATAGATGTGCTGTTCTGCCGGATCGCCAACTTCATCAGCGGTTACGATCCAGGGACCAATGCCACCAGATTTATAGAAGTTTTTGGCCGGCGTATTTTGTGTTCCCATCGCCATCCAATCCCGCACGCTGCCTTCGTTCATGATGGTGTAACCAACAATATGGTCGAGCGCATCGGCTTCTGAAATATGGCGGCCGGCTTTGCCGATAACGGCGACAAGCTCACCCTCATAGTCAAACTGCTCACCGGCTTTGGGGTCCAGGATATCTTGGCCATGCGCCGAAAATCCGCTGACAAAACGGCCAAAGATGCTGGGATACTGTAATGGCCCACCTTCTTCGACAACTTCGTGATAAGCCCGGTAGTTGCGCCCAGCGCACATAATTTTTTGCACATTTGGAATCGGCAAATCATATTCAATAGCATCCAAAGCATGATCTGCCGGCTCACCGATTAACGCCTGTATTTGGTCCAGCGCATCCGCCGCGATCACATCACGCAAAGTCGGAAATTGTTTATCGAGCCGAGTCGACGCATCAACAATGCCGCTCTCCGTAACCACGCCATAGCGCGCCTTTCCATCTGCTTTGTAGCTAATGAGTTTCATCTTTTTATCCCTTAATATGTCGAGCGGCCACCGGACAGATCAAACACACCGCCGGTCGAAAACGAACAATCTTCTGAGCAGAGCCAGGCAACCATGGCCGCGATTTCTTCTGCCAGACCAAAGCGACCCATTGGAATTTTCGACAGCATAAAGTCGATATGCTCCTCGGTCATTTGATCAAAAATCGCTGTCCGAACGGCAGCAGGCGTCACGCAATTAACCATAACATTTGTCTCGGCCAATTCTTTGCCGAGGCCTTTGGTGAGGCCAATAATACCGGCTTTACTTGCCGTATAAGCTGGGGCTTTTGGATTACCGTCCTTACCCGCGACCGAGGCGATATTCACAATCCGCCCATAATCCCCTTCGAGCATGACCGGAATTACGCCTGAGCAAACATGGAAGGTGCCGCTTAAATTTACATCAATGACCTTTTGCCATTCATCCGCTGGATATTCCCAAGACGTCATATTGGGGCCTGAGATACCCGCATTGTTGACCGTGATATCAATACCACCGAGCTTATCTTGCGTTGCTTTGACAGCGTCTTTGACGGAGGCCACATCGGCGACATTGCCAACCACGCCGCACATCGTCCCACTGCCTTCTTGGGCAAGCTTCTCAATTGCGCCATCGATGGCGTCTTGGTTGATATCCCAGACACAGACATTGGCACCTGATTGGGCTAGGCGTTCTGATATCGCATAACCCAGGCCAGCGCCGCCGCCGGTAACGATGGCATTGCGGCCTTGAAGATCGATCGTATTGCTAGCCATTATTTACTTACTCCAAATCCACAAAAACCAAGGTCTTCAACCGAATTTCGAACAGAAACACCTTCATATAAAGCTTCGGCAGCGGTGGCGCCGCCGGCCATTACAATATCTCCAGCGCTTAATTTCTCACCGTCTTCAGCCACCATCCGCGAAGCTGTCGCCAAGGAGCGTGCCGGATGACCGAGGATCGCCGCACTTGAGCCGATTTGCACGGCGCGACCATCGAATTCCATGACCATACCGAGATTAGAGATATCTATTTCCGGGAAGCACCACTGACCAATAACAAAGCCTGAAGAGGATGAATTATCCGCCACGACATCTTCGACCGTGAATTTGAAGTTTTCATAACGGCTATCGATGATTTCCATGGCGGGCGCAATCGCCTCAACCGCATTCCAAGCTTCCATTGTGGAAACCGGACCTTCGAGATCGGATTTAAGTAAATAGGCTATTTCCGGCTCAACCCGGGGATGGACATATTTTGAGAAATCAATCTCACCACCATCTTCGACCAACATCGAATTGGTCAAACGTCCCCAGATCATATCATCGACACCCATCTGGATCATTTTTGCCCGACTGGTGAAGCCCATCTTCATGCCAACGCGATGTTCGCCTGCATCAAGTCGCATATCGATGCTTTTGGCCTGAACGCGATAAGCCTCTTCTAAAGTAAAACTTTCCGTTTCGGATAGTTGTGAGATCGCCGTCGCATTAATCTGCGCGTCATAAACGATCTTCGCTAATTTTTCGATATCTGCACTCACGAGAATTCTCCTAATTTAGTCATCAGACCGAAAACGCAGCGCGAACGGAACCGAGACCATTGATGCGCACTTCATAGACCTGACCGGCCTCGACGCCGACCATGGGACCCAGCGCACCAGACATAACAACGTCACCGGCAGACAAAGGCCGGCCGCGCTGAACCATTTCTTCTGCCAGCCAGCGCACCGCATTGATCGGGTGACCAAGGCAGGCCGCACCAGCGCCAACCGAAACCGGCTCGCCTTTGGATTCCATCACCATGCCGCACATCCGACCGTCGAACTCATCGAGTTTGACTTTCTGATTGCCGACGACATAAAGCACGGCAGAAGCGTTATCCGCGACCGTATCCTGAATTTTGATGTTCCAGTCTTTGACCCGGCTATCAACAATTTCGATCGAGGGCGTTGCATAGGCAATCGCATTGATCACTTCCGAATTGGTCGGCTTCTCAAAGTTGATGTCTTTTTCAAGCACGTACGTAATCTCAGCCTCAACGCGCGGCGCTAAGAGCGAGCTGGTGTCTACTTCTTCACCATCAGGTATGGCCATGTCGTCAAACAAGATACCAAAATCCGGTCGATCAACGCCCAATTGCTTTTGCACCAGCTTAGACGTTAGGCCAATTTTGCGGCCCACCATGCGAGCCCCACCGGCAAGGCGGCGCTCGGTATTAATTTCCTGTACGGCATAGGCGGCATCGACATCACCTTCCGGCAACAGATCGCGGACCGGCTCACATGCCTTGCCCGTTTGATAAGCTTCCAGCAACCAATCGGCCGCTTTTTGAATAGCGTCATCGCTCATTCATTCCTCCTGATTTTTCTCATTACCTAGTTTGTTAGAGCTTTACGCAGATATTACTGGTCTCAAGGTAGAACTCCAGCGAATATTCACCGCCCTCACGTCCAATACCGGATTGCTTGGCGCCGCCAAACGGCGTCCGCAAATCTCTTAAGAACCAGCAATTCACCCAGGTGATGCCCACATCGATTTGTGGCGCGACCCGATGGGCGCGGGTAAGGTTTTCGGTCCAGATCGCGGTCGCCAGGCCATAAGGCGTATTATTGGCAAGCGCGATGGCCTCTTCTTCAGTATCGAAAGGACGAATGTGACAGCATGGGCCAAAGATTTCATCCGTCACCGGCGTCGCATCATCGGCGAGATCCGTCCAGATGGTCGGCTCAATCCAGGCACCTTTATTGAGGTCGTCACCCATATCCGGTACCCCGCCACCCGTGACCACGGTTGCGCCCTCTTTGACGGCCGCTTCATAATAAGACAGCACCTTGGCGCGGTGAGCATGGCTAACCAAAGGTCCCATATCTGTGTCCTTGTCACCCGGTACACCTATTTTTAATTTCTCGACGCCTTCTTTTAGGCGAGAGACAAACTCATCAAAGATCGGGCGTTCTACCAAAAGCTTCTCAGTGTTCAAACAAACCTGACCGCAATTGGCAAAAGCGGAACGCAACGTGCCCTCAATCGCTTTATCCATATCGCAATCGGCAAAAATGAGGCCCGCGTTTTTACCGCCGAGCTCGAAAGAAACATCGCGCATGCCAACAGCGGCGTTTTTCATGATGGCTTCACCGGTAATGGTCTCGCCGGTAAAGGTGATCGCATCCACATCCGGGTGCTGGGTCAGGAACTCACCCGCAGAATCCGGGCCAAAGCCATTAATCACGTTATAAACGCCAGCTGGAATACCAACCTCGTTCATGACCTCACCCAGCAACGTCGCGGTCTGAGGTGTTTCTTCAGAGGGCTTAACAATAACCGCATTGCCGCAAGCCAAAGCCGGGCCGACTTTCCAGGTCATCAAAAGAAGCGGTAAATTCCATGGACAAATTACTCCGATGACACCTTTGGGGCGCTCGGAGGTGTAGTTAATGGCGCCGGTACCATCTGGCGTATCCATTTTAAAGAAATCACCGTGATGAGATTTCATCGTATCGGCAAAGACCTGGAAGTTTGCAGCACCACGTGGGATGTCGATATGCGACGCCAAAGAATTAGGTTTACCGGTATCGGCAACTTCGGCGGCCAAAAATTCGTCAAAGCGCGCATTAATACCATCAGCCAGTTTACAAATAAGATCGAGGCGCTTAGCCAAAGGCATTTGCCCCCATTCGCCATCCATTGCCGCCTTGGCCGCTTTTACCGCCGCATCGACATCTGACTTATCGGCCTCGTGAACAATCGAAGCGACACTGCCGTCAATTGGATTGATGTTTTCAAAGGTTTTATCCGAAGAGCTGGTGCGATATTCGCCACCGATAAAATTAAGCGTTTGATTTGATTTCTGATCCACAACTTGATCCATGATTAGATCCCTTCCTTGGTATAAAAAATATCGACATTTTCTATTTTCTCGATTATCTTATGTTATTGTGACATTTGCAACCTAAATGCGCTATATTAAGGATGATGTTAATTGGACGGTAATATCAGATTTATGGACAATATTTCAAAGACGGAAATACCGATCGGCGTTGTTGCCTCTGCGACCAGCACTCGAGTGCTGGAAGCGTTGACGCAATTGCGCGAAGATATCATCAGCGGCATTCTCAAGCCCGGTGAGAAATTGCGCGTCCAACACCTCAAGTCAAAATATGGCGTTGGCGCAGCGACACTAAGAGAAGCGCTCTCCTTGCTGGTTTCAGAATCTCTGGTGACCGCAACGGCGCAGCGGGGCTTTAATGTCGCACCAATTTCACTGCAAGACCTTAAAGATATTTCAGAAACCCGCACCATGCTGGAAGTTCAGGCGGCTGTCGAATCCGTAAAACATGGCGACGAGGAATGGGAAGTTCAGTTAATCGGCGCCTATCATCGCCTAACCAAAGTGGAAGAAGGCACGGAAGATCTGGCCAACTCGTCAACGGCGATTTGGGAGCAGCGTAATATTGAGTTCCACGAAGCCTTGGTTGCCGCTTGCCCCTCCCGTTGGATCAGACAGTTCCGCTCGATCCTGCATACCCATTCAGAGCGCTACCGTCGGCTTTCTCTGCAAACGGTGGGCGTCAGCCGCAATGTTCATATTGAGCATCAGGAAATATTCGATGCTGCCATGGCGCGCGATACCAAGACCTTAGTCAAAGTGCTTACCAACCACATCGATAAAACTTTTGACGTGGTGTATCAGATGGTCAAAGAGGACCCTTCGTTAAATCCAATTACATAAAGTTCAAAAAACACAAAAAAAGTCTCAGGAGAAAGAATTATGAGTGATCAGAAATCAGGTGGCGTTATCGCCAGCGTCATAGCTTCCCACACACCGCGTATGGCTTATGAAGAAAAGGCTTGGGACTTCACTCTCGGCTTGATTGACGGCCTTAAGGAACTCGGCACCAATTTGCGCGAGCTTAATCCGGATTTGATTGTGGTAAACACGACCCATTGGATCACGACATTTGATTGGGTGATAACCACGCATGATCGGCATAAAGGCATTTGTATCGCCGAAGAGGCACCTCACTTGATCCCAAAACTCCCCTATGATCGGCCGGGCGACCGGGCCTATGGCGAGGCTTTAAACGAAGATTTAAATGCCCTCGAAATCCCAAGCTATCCGACAGATATTCCCGATTTTCATTGGGATTACGGCACGGCCGTGCCATTGCAATATCTCGACCCGACCAATGAAATCCCAGCCGTGGTTACCCCGACCTGTTATGCCTCTGAATTGGAGGAAAACATTCAGGTCGGCCAGCAAATTGATGCCACCGCTAAGCGCCTTGGAAAACGGGTCATCGTCGTGGTCAGTAACGCACTGACCCATCTCGTTGTCAGGGGACCTGCCTCTTGGCCGCTGCCGGAACATCAGGCGATGGATCAGAAATTCATTGAGATGGTTAAAGCTGGCGACGTTGATAGCGCCATCGCTTATCTGCCGGATTATGCCCGCGATGCGAAATGCGAAATGGGCGGACGGGGCCTCGGCGTATTCCTAGGCGCTGCCAAGGCATTGGAAGAGGATGTCAGCGATTTAGCTGGTGCTCAATACGGCCCTTATGCGCAGAGCTCTGGCAGTGGCAATGCAAATCTAGCCTTGGTCGCCGCTTAAATCAGTCCGCTAATGCCGTCATAGCAAAGCTTCAAACCGGTCAGGAACAACAGCGTAATGATCAGCCGGTAAAACAGCTGGTCATCGACTTTGCGGTGGATCCAAAGCCCAACCAAAATGCCCACCGGCACCACCGGCAAAAGTACCAACGACGTCGAGAGGTTCGTGATGTCGAACTGCCCGAGCCACCAATAAGGGCCGATCTTGGCGTAATTCACATAGGTATAAAAAATCGCCAATGTGCCCATATAGAGCGTCTTATCCAAGCGTTGAGGTATCATATAAACGTTCAGCGGCGGTGCGCCGGAATGGGCAACAAAACTGGTAAAGCCGCACATCGCTGTCCAAAACCCACCCTTGATAATAGCCGGTTTGGTCGGCGGTCCGGGCTCTTTCTTTCGGACATAATCCAAAAAACGCAAACTTGCAAAGGCCACTGCAATGCCGCCAATGATCAACTTGATGGCGGCAGGATCGAGATACTTAAATGTCAGCGTCCCCACCACGACACCAATCGTCGCCCCAGGAATCATAATCTTCAGATTCTTTGTATCCCAAGTTTTGCGAAACGCCCAAATGGCAAAAATATCGGCGACACAAATGATCGGTAAAAGAACAGCTGCCGCTTGCGGCACAGACACCACCAACGCCATGAGAGGCGTCGCCAACCCACCCGTGCCCCCGACACCGGCCTTTGCGATACCAATCGATATCACCGCCGGAATGGCAACGAGATAAAATAAAGGATCAGTTATGAGGGGCAATTGGTCCATGGTTTAAAATCCACCCTCACTTATTCAGCCACCAAACCCGCCGCCTCAATCCCTACGATACAAGCCATCTCATCATTGTCTGCCGTGTCCCCACTGACACCGGCTGCGCCTAAAAGATCACCATCAGAATTTTTGATCAGCATACCGCCGGCCACCGGCACGAACTTGCCTTGTGACATTGCCATCAGGCTTTCACCGAAATGCGGTAAGCGCTCATAGAGACCTTCGAGCTTGCGGGAATTCATCCCCATGCCGAGCGCGCCGTAAGCTTTGCCGACCACCGTCTCATAACGCATCATCGGCGAGCCATCTTGACGCTTATAAGAAACCGTATGCCCGCCATCATCCAACACCACGACGGCCATCGGCTTTAAACCAACTTCTGCCGCCTTAGTCATCACGCCATCAATAATCGCATCGGCCTGTTCGAGTGTGATTTTTGTCATTATTTTCCCCACAAATAAATAAAATCTGGGCGAAGTTTAGGGGGCAGCCTCTGAGAAGGCCAACAAAAAAGCCCGGCTGAACAAACAGCCGGGCTTTTTAAAATAAAAAGATCTTACCTAACCCGTCGCAAACAGCTTCTGCGGCAGCCAGGTTGCGATTTCTGGGAAGTTGATGATCAGGATCATGCCGGCCAACATGATAATCCAATAAGCTGTGGAGCTTTTGAAAATCGTCATCACGTTCATATCTGGCTCGAATTCCTGAATTGCCGATTTCACTGTATAGACCAGCAGGCCAAAGGGCGGCGTATAGAGCCCAGCCTCAATCGCGATTATACCGATAA
This sequence comes from Rhodospirillaceae bacterium, assembly GCA_018649725.1. Taxonomy (GTDB): domain Bacteria; phylum Pseudomonadota; class Alphaproteobacteria; order Rhodospirillales; family UBA2165; genus TMED23. Next base: position 41,982 of record JABIHH010000089.1, read on the forward strand.
TAGCGAAAGCGATAGGGTCAAAGCCCAGCTTAACCGCAATCGGGGCGAAGATGGCCGCCGTCAACAACATGATCGAGATCGAATCGATGATCATACCAAGGGCGAACCAAATCGCGACCATTACGGTGATAATCATCCAGGGTGCCATGCCCGAATCGAGGAATAGCCCTTCAATAGCGTTCGCCATGCCGGTCATCGCCAGAGTGCGGGAATACAGCGCTGCGGTGATCAGAAGCAATAGGATCGGAGCCGAGGTTTTGCCCACCAATAAAATAGATTCGATAATATCCTTGATCCGCATACCCTTGATAATGCCCAGTATCAGACCAATAAGAGCACCGGCACCGGCACCCTCTGTCGGTGTGAAGAAACCAAACCAAATACCGCCCAACACAGCAACGACCACCAAAGTTATCCCGCCAAGGCTGATAAGGAACTGAACCGTCGAAACGTCATCGACCTCTTCAATCTCTATATCCGCCTTCTCACCGCCACCAACCAGCTCAGGATTCATCAGGGCGCGAATGAAGACGTAAATTATGAACATCGATGCCAGCATGAGGCCCGGTATCACACCAGCCGCAAAAATTTGGCCAATAGACTGCTCGGTCAAAATACCCCAGACAATCATCAACACACTCGGCGGAATGAGCATGCCAAGACAGCTTGAACCAGCGATTGCGCCGAGGGCAAAACCTTTATGGTAGTTAAACCGCTTCATTTCTGGATACGCGATGCGCGAAAACGCCGCAGCAGAGGCGATACTCACACCGGTGACAAAGGAAAACAGCGCATTGCCCATCACCGTCGCGATGGCGAGACGCCCGGGAATACGTTTTAGAAGACGGTTGATCCCCCGATAGACATCCGTAACCGTGCCGGATTTGCCGATAAATTCTCCCATCAGCATAAACAGCGGGATGACGGCAAAAACATAGGCTCGGATGGCTTCATAAGCTGTCCCGGCCAACATTGTCTGCACGGTATGAAAGGCGTTCATATCCCGTCCTGTTACCAGCCAGATACCGAGCGCGGAGGTCATCCCCAAGGCGATCGCAATATGGACACCAAAGACGACAAGGCCAATCAGACTTATAACCAGCAAGATGGCAGTACTAGCTTCAAACACGATTTATTTCCTCACTACTGCTGATTGCTTTAATGTTGAATGGCATCTTGATCGACTTCTGAATCCAGAAGCTCCGGCCGGAAAACATCGATGTAAGCCATGACCAGATAATTCACCATGGCGAGCGCGCTACCGAGCAGCACTGTCCAACGGGCTGGCCAAGATGGCACACGGAGCGCACCTTCGCCTTCAAATTCGTTTTCGACGTAAGAGAGAATGCTTTCTTCCCAACCACCTGTGATAATCATCAGGAAAAAACAGGCGCCAAGGAGGTAACCGAAGGCCAATAAGATGCGCTGGATGGATTCAGGAAACTTAACGACCAAAAAGTCTGCTTTGAGCATGGAGCGGCTGCGGATCGCATAGCCAGCTTGCAGAAATACAATAATAACGATGGAAGCAGCGACCATCTCGGCTGTGCCGTGAATGGGGGTGTTAAATAAACCGCGCCCGATGATGGCGGCCATCACCAAAAATGACAGGCCAAACGCCCAAGCAGCGGCAACGACCATAAGAATTTTTGATAATTTATCGCTGAATGTAATGAGTGACATCAGCTTTCCCTCTAGAATTCATGATTGATGTATCGTGTAGAAAAAATTACCGGCTGAAAGCAAATTTGTTTCCAGCCGGTAATAATGTCGATGTAACGCGTTAAAATGTTAGCGCGTTATTTAACTACGTAACGAACCGGCCATTTGTAGCCAACTTTCTCAGCCGCAGCCAAAGTAGCGTTCAAGATCGCTTTAGCTGGCATGCCTTCTTTTTCCAAAGCATTGGCATGCATTTGTGGCCAATGAGCGAGTTTCTTCGCCCAAGTCAAACGAGGCTTTGGGCCAAGTTCATTAACCGTGATATTTTTCTTCAACCAAGCCATGTCTTTTGCATAGCCTTTCTTGTTGAAAGTACCGGTAAGAGCGCGATAACGGTCAGCAACTTCCAAGAAGATTGGCCGAACTTCAGCTGGCAAACCTTTCCAGAAACGATTGTTAACGGTTAGGCCGTGCCAAGTGATCGAACCAAAGCCGATGGTGGTGTAGTATTTACCAACTTCGTGCAGCTTAAAGACTGGACCCCAAGCAGATGGGAACATGATGCCGCCTTCGGCAACGCCAGTTTTAATTTTCTGATACCAGCCAGGAAGACCATCGGTCACTGGAATGATGCCGATACCGGCTTGCTTCATCCAGTTAAGGTTGAGGCCAGCGCCGAGAATCTTATGTCCTTTAAGATCATCCACGGTTTTCCAGTCGAAATTTGTTCCGAGGTTGTAGCCACCATCACCGATGATTGCGATCAACGTCTGGTTAAATTTCTGGAAACGCTTCGTGAGGCTTGGGAATTTCTTGTAAACCTCAGTTGCGATGGCAACAGACTGAACCGGATCCATGGTGCCGAAAGGCAGCATGATCTGGAAAGCATGCATTTTCAATTTAGAAGCTTCGAAGCAATAGCAGAAACCGCCGACGTCAACGATACCGTTTTGAACGCCTTCAAACACTTCAAACACTTTAACGATCGAGCCGCTATAGCCTTCAATGAAGTTAATTTTATGGCTGGTTTTGGCTTCAACAGCTTTTTTCAATTCTTTTTGAAAAAAGTTTTTCATCAAGCCAGCATAAACAACGGTCGGTGGGTGACCGGAAGCAATTCGAACATTAATGGTTTTGGCATCGGCTGCCGGAGCAGTCGCCAATGAGCCAGCTACAAACCCCATTGCAGCAAGACCCAATAGAGATTTCTTAAGTAATTTCATGAATACCTCCCTAAGGCATTTAATTTATAGACCGAAGACCTATTCTTCCGTCTTAAGGTACAGATTCCTAACACAATTTCTGAGTCTTATAAAAGACCTAATTAGTAGAAACCCGTAGTTCGGTTCGATAATTAATAACAATTTCGCGATTTATACCGAGCAATCGCTTTTCAGCCCTTGTTAAATGCGCTAATTCCCTGAATACAAGTGATTAGAAAACAAATAAAATCGGGGGAAAGCAAATGAGCAACTCAACAGGAATTTCAGAAGACGCCTTTAAAAAAGGCATGCGCGAACTCGCTGCAGCCGTGAACGTCATCACGGCAGCCCATGACGGCAAACAAGATGGCCTGACCGCAACAGCGGCTTGCTCGGTTTCGGCTGAGCCCCCGCAATTACTAATTTGTGTAAATACCGAAGCCGGTGGGCATAACCTCATTAAGGAAAGTGGGAAATTCGTGCTCAACATTCTGGCGCGTGACCAGGAAGATATTGCGATGCGCTTTGCCGGTATGGACGGTGCGGATCGCTCCGAGCGCTTCGGTCTCGGCACTTGGTCCGAGCTCACCACCGGCACACCATGCCTCGATGGCGCCTTGGTCAATTTTGACTGCGAAGTTGCTCAGCAAATCACCGCCGGCACGCACTCAATTTTCATCGGCCATATCGTCGCCAGCCGAACCGCCGACAATGACGGCGCCCCCCTACTCTATGGCGACGGCCAATTCACCGGCCTGGCGACCCGCAGCTAAAGATTAATTCTCAACTGTCGAGAAATATAAATTCGTTTGAAATCAACGGGTTAATTTTTGCGCCTGAAAAAGGGCCTCTAGCGCCGCCATACAGATAGCATGTATTGGGGTTTCTATATTGAAGTAGCGTGTCGTAATATGTTGACATTTGTCAACATATTACCTATGGTGGTTGCGTGATGGCCAGAAATTCTCACCCTAGTAGAGAGATTGAAACTGCCATTTCAGATGCCGAGACAAAGGGTTGGCGCTATATTCCAGCCGGAGGTTCGGCTCATTGTTGGGGTAAATTATATTGCAAAGAGGCCAGCCGAGACGGTTGCAAGATGTCGATTTGGTCAACTCCAAAAAGCGCCTCAGATCATGCTAAGCAAATTAAACAACGAGTGGCAAAATGTCCGCATTAAAAACTCATTCATTTAGTCTGATACTAGATAACGTCGAAACCACTGCCGCCAATTTCGAAGATCGTTTTTTCGAGGCTGGATGTAATGACGCCCTTATTTCGATTGTAAAAGGTTGCGTAACTTTAGATTTTGACCGCGAAGCAAAAAACCTCTTGCATGCTATCGCTTCAGCAATACGAGATGTCTCAACAATCGGTGCGCGCGTCTTGCGTATTACCCCAGATCCCATGGTCTCGATTTCCGACATCGCAGAGAGAGCGGAAACCACACGTCAAGCCGTGTCGCTGTGGGCTCTTGGCAAACGGGGACCTGGCGACTTTCCAGCTCCGATCGCTCGGGTGGATTCGGACATGCCGCTTTGGGATTGGTCCAGTGTGGCTAGATGGCTATATGTGCACGAGAAACTCGAAGACCCCAGCCTCATTGTGGAAGCTTCTCTCATCAGCTATGCCAATGACGCAATCACGTTTGCCGCATCATCCAGCGCAAAAAAATATCAGCCTCTTGCGGCCCATGCCAATCTGACAGAATAAAAAAAGCCGGCCTCGTGAGAGACCGGCTTTTCTGGTGAAATACGAACTCCTATGAAAGCGACTTGAAGCTTCCTTGAGTTGGGATGCTTGTCGCGCCTTTATTGTTGACGACATTCATATTGTATTTGTGCTTGGAGCCTTTGACCCATTGGCCGCCAACCAAAGGTGTCTTAGCAACGTTTTTAACCGGCTTGCCACCCCAATTGATATTACCGACGACCGAATTGTAATTCGTCGCGGCGATCGCGTCGCGAAGAGACGCTGGGTTAGCAACATCCTTGGTCCGCTTTAGCGCATCGACGGCAACTTCAAACAGTGCATGGCGGAAGCCAAGTGGCTGTGTCCATTGTTTGCCGGTTGAGGATTCATAAGCTGCACTTAACTGAGCCGCACTTTGACCAGTCAAACCTGATTTGAACGGATGATGTGGTGTCCACCAAACTTCAGAAGACAAGCCAATACCACGGTCGCCCAAGGCTTCGATGGAAGCTGGGAACAGCAATGCCTTACCAACGGTAACAATCTTTGGCTTAAAACCTTGCTGAGCAGCTTGGGTCCAGAAAGTTGTGAAATCCGGTGGGATCATCACACCGCTGACAACTTCAACATTGGCTTTCTTAAAGGCTGCAATCTGCGCCGAGAAATCATCAGAAGGCGCTTGGAAGCGGCCCGGATCAACCAATTTAAAGCCATTGGCTTTAACGGCTGGCGGGAAGCCGAACTTCGGATCGGCCCAAGCATTGCCATCGGCATCGTTTGGCCATAGCGCGCCCAGGGTTTTATTGGTCGGGATCGAATTCCACAAATTGAAAAACACACCGATGACATCTTCCAGACCCCAGAAGAAGTGATAGGTCCAGTCAAAACCTTTGGCTGGATTACCGCCGCGGCCAAAGAAATAAGGCTGCCATGGCGCATCAGAGGTAATGCAGGGAACTTCGTTTACCTCAGCCTGATCAGCCGCTGGGTTGGTCGTATCCGGCGTGCCGGCACCCATCAGAATATCAACTTTATCTTTTAAGATAAGCTGAGCTGAAACATCAGCGCCCCGATTGGGATTGGATTGTGTGTCTTTGACGATGATCTCAATCGGATGAAGTTTACCGGCGATTTTCACACCTTCTTTGAGGTTACGATTAATATCGGCAACAACAAAATCATCGGCTTCGGCAAATGGTGCAAGTGGGCCGGTTTTTGGACTTACATAGCCAAGCTTAATGGGCCGTCCTGCGGCATAAGCCAAGCCTGATTTTAAAATAGCCGGTGCAGCCACGGCCGCGCCTGTTACAATACTACTGGTCTGGACAAAACGCCGACGCGTAATCTGCCCTTGGCTTTTTTCAATTTCATTTTTTTTATTTGACATGTGCTCTCCCTTTCAAAATTTTTAATTAATCACAATTTTGTGATTAACGGTTTAAACGGCTTCGCCGTCAATTATTATTTTAATGGCGAGGTGTACCGCAAAACGATACACCCCTTTCGTTAGACGGTAAACACTACCCAGATTCACATTTCACGTCAACTGGGTCCGCCGATAACCTCTATCTCTTTCCAGTAACGTGAAAACTCAGCTCACCGGGATCCGTAAGATCCGGCACTGTCCAGCCATCGAGATCATATTCAGCAAGACAATCCTCAGCAAAGCCCCGGAACTTATCCGCATTGCCGGAAGCCTCTGCCCCAAACAAACAATAGCGACGAATTTCTTCGGTCGAACCGCCATAGTTAATCTCATAGAGCTCGTGACGACCGCCGAATTCTGAGCCGATGCAATCCCAGAGCAGCTTCAGTAATTTCACCCGCTCTTCCGCATCATACCCGTTCGAGCCTCGAACATATTGGTCGAGATAGGGTCGAATTTCCGGATTTTTAAAATCATTGGCATGTGAGTTCAGATAAATGAGACCCGAGGCAACCGTCTGCTCGATGATATATTTGATCTTGGTATAAGCCATCGACGCCAAAATTTGATAAGCATTGCCAGGATCCATATTCGGCAGAACGTGATCACCAATCCAAGGTTTTGGATCGCGCACCATGCTATCGGACAAACCCCAGAACATATTTCGCCACGCGATAACCTCGCCGACATTGGCTTGTACACCTCGAAAATCCTTCGTGCCGCCAGCCTCAACAGCTTTTAACAACAGGCCGGAAATGAAGTCCAGCTTGACCGCCAAGCGGGTGCAGCCATGGACAACGAAACGTGGCAGGAAGCCGGTCTGCGGAAAGAAGTTATTAGCTTTCTCAACATCGCCATAAACAAAGACGTTTTCCCACGGCACCAATACCTTATCCATAATGAAGATCGCATCATTCTCATCGAGCCGGCTGGAAAGAGGATAGTCATAGGGGCTGCCCATAACCGTTGATGTCATCTCGTATGACGTCCGGCAGATAAATTTCACGCCTGGCGCATTGGTCGGAATCATAAACACGGTGGCGAAGTTTTTATCTTCAAGTGGAATAAGGCCATGATGGGCGACAAAGGTATAGTTGGTCAGAACGGAACCTGTCGCGACAACCTTCGCACCTGAGACGATCAGCCCTTCCGGCGTTTCTTCTTCAACATGGGCACAAACATCGGCGACCTCATTTGGTGGGCGATCCCGGTCAACCGGCGGATGGATGATCGCATGATTGATAAAAGGCACGCGTTCCTGGCTATATTTATACCACCGTTTGGCGTTCTCTTCATAGGGCGCGTAGAATTCTGAATTGGCTCCGAGCGTGCCCAAAAAGGCTGCTTTATAATCCGGCGAGCGGCCCATCCAGCCATAGGTCAATCGCGCCCATTCGGCGATCGCATCTCGCCCGGCAATCGATTCCTCGACATTTTTTGGTGCTTTAAAAAAAGCATGGGTCATGCCGCCATTGCCGGTATCGGTTGGCGTCAGGATTTTGTCTTTATGCTTAGGATCATGCATTGCGTCATAGAGACGCGCCGTCATCCTGGCAGTATTTCTGAAAGCCGGGTGAGTTGTTACATCCTCAACCTTCTCGCCGTAGATAAAAACTTCCCGGCCATCGCGTAGACTTTCGAGATATTCGTCACCCGTCATGGGTTGTGAATGGGGGACATCACCGATTGTCTCCGGCAATTTGGCAAATGCTATTTTATCAGTACGATCCATTTTTCAAGGCCTCTCCGTTAAAAATGCTGCGCGCGGTCGCCCGCGACACGTTTGTGAGGCTGGCAGCATCGGAAACAGTGACCGTTTTTTGCTGATCAATGAAGGTGCTAATGACCGCCAGACCCTTGGTCAAGGCCGCGAGAAATTTTTGCTTGGCAGGTCCGGGGGGGGGTTCGTCAGACATCAACACCCACCTCTTTCTTAACCGGCGAAAATTACGACCATTGTCGTTCAATATTCGAACAGGTCGCTTCGCCCGTCAAGACCAATTAAAGCAGGTTAAAGGGGGGCTACTAAGTTGGAGGCCATTACTTTGGAGGATAAGGCATAATCACTAAGATCGTTGCGATCTCATTGGTGTTGTTGATAATTGAGCGCCCTTCGCCTGGTTCGAGATAGATCGAGTCCAAATTCTCCAGAGTTGCTTCACCGTCATCGGTTTTAATCGTAATCGCACCGCCAACGCAGACGTAACATTTTTCGAGCGGTGTTGCGGTATGGGTCGTGCCGCCGCCGGGCAGAAAATAGGACAGCCCGACCCAGAAATTTTCCGCGTCACTGGCATCATGTCCCTGCAAACGGAAGCCTTTCATATCAAAATGGCCACCCGCTTCATACGCGACAACATCGCTGAGCTTATTAACTTTCATTGTTATTTCTCCCCCTAAAAATATTGAGCGCCCCTAAGTCAGAGCATGTTTTCATGGCAGCAATAGTTACCGAGATTCTTTTTTAAGGTCAACATACTGACAGAATTTGCTGAAATTCCCAAAACAAGATAGCCGCACGATAAGTCAAAATCCCACAATATGAGATTTATGTTTACATCTCTAAATTGGCCATTACAATCGTAACATATCAAATAAACTGACGAAAAGCGGTCTCTACCAGGGACGTTTCATCGCCAATATCACTGGAGAATACAATTATGGGCTCTTTGAAGTTCTCGATCATCCTGTTTGGCCTCAGACTGCTAATTTGGATGCAGGCATTGCGTTATCAAGCTTTTCGCGACCGGCTGAAAGAGAAAAACTTTACCGCTCAAATGAAGACCAAAGACAATTCTGTCGGGCGCTGGTTCACCTTCAAAGACGGCTCGGTTTCTTCCGGCAACGGGGTGAAAGCAGATGCCGATATTGTGCTGACCTTCAAGACTTCTGAAATTGCCGTCCGGCTCCTCATGCCTCCAATAGACCAACTTGAGCAGATCAATGCGATGAAGGACTTCCTGTTGAGCCTCGAAGGTCCGGACGAACTCACCTCCTGGTTTACTCAAACGGTTATGCAGACCCAAACAGTTGGCTGGAAATATGGTGTCGATATGGGTGGCGGCGTGACCCGTTTTTGTAATATGACAAATGGCGGGCCGGTCTTTTTATATGTCAAAGACAACAAGCTCATTCGTATAACACCGATCGATTTTGATGACAGTGATCCCGAGACTTGGACGATTAAAGCGCGCGGCAAAACTTTTACCCCTCCCCGCAAAACGACCTTAGCGCCGCATGGCATGAACTGGAAAAGCATGCTCAATTCGCCGGACCGTCTGCTCTATCCAATGAAGCGGGTCGACTTTGATCCGAACGGCGACCGCAATCCACAAAACCGCGGCAGCTCCGGCTATGAACGCATCTCTTGGGAAGAGGCGCTGGATATTGTCGCCGGCGAAATTAAACGCATCAAAAAAGAGCATGGCCCCGGTGCCATCGCCAACTCGCACGGCTCGCACCACACCTGGGGCAATGTCGGTTATTATCTAAGCGCTGACTTTAAATTCATTAATGCCGTCGGCATGACCCGCGTGCTGCACAACCCAGACAGTTGGGAAGGCTGGTATTGGGGCGCTGCTCACCATTGGGGCGGCTCGCTCCGGGTTGGCCAGACCGAAACCTACGGCACCGTCGAGGATTTGCTTAAAGAAGCTGAGATGGTGGTCTTTTGGGCGAGTAATCCAGAAGGCACCAGCGGCGCTTATGGCTCTCTCGAAGGCACGGTGCGGCGTAAATGGCTGAAAGATCTCGATATCGACCTTGTTCATATCGATCCTTATTACAACGACACCGCCCAATTCCTGGGCGGCAAATGGCTGGCTCCTAAACCGACTTCATCGCCGGCTTTAGCTGTCGCGATTGCCAATGTCTGGATGAACGAAGATCTCTATGACAAAGACTTTGTTGAAAACCGGACAACGGGTTTTGACAAATGGCAGGCCTATGTTATGGGCGAAGAAGATGGCGTGCCTAAGACTCCTGAATGGGCAGAAGAAGAGACCGGCCTTCAAGCCAAAGAAATTCGCGCCTTGGCCCGCAAATGGGGCAACAAAAAAGTCTATCTCGCAGCCGGTGGCTGGGGCAATGGACATGGCGGCGCATGCCGCAACGCAACCGGCATTCAATGGGCGCGCACGCTCGTTTGTCTGATGGCGATGCAAGGGCTGGGCAAGCCCGGCGTCAATATGGGCAATCTGCAATGGGGCACACCGGTTGATACCAATTTCTATTTCCCAGGCTATGCTGAAGGTGGCATGTCGGGTGACCTTCACCACACCGCGATGTCGGTCGAGCTTTATCAGCGGATGCCGCAACTGCCGAGCATGAACACGGTCGAGCAAACCATCCCCCGGCTCTGGCTGCCGGAAGCCATTATGGAAGGCAAAGCTGAAGGCTATGCCTGGGACGGTAAAAGCATCGAAGCGCAGTTCAATAAAATCTCCTATCCAAAGCCCGGCTATTCGCCGGTCAAGATGCTCTACAAAATCGGCGGCTCGCTCATTAGTACGATGGCGGATTCTAATCGCCACGTAAAAATGTATCGCTCGGAGAATCTTGAGTTTTGTGTCAGCCAAGCGATTTGGAATGAAGGCGAAGCGAAATTCGCCGACATCATTCTGCCCGCCTGCACCAATTTTGAGCGCCCGGATATCAGTGAATGGGCAGCCCTTGGCGGCTATGCCTTCCACGGCCAGACCCAGCTCAATAACCGGGTCGCCGTGTTCCAGCATCAGGCCATCCAGCCAATGGGAGAGTCCAAATCTGATTATGTGATTTTCTCTGAAATATGTGAACGCCTCGGCCTCAGTGCCTACTTCACCGAAGGTATCTCGGAGCTCGATTGGGCGAAACGTATGTTCGATGCATCTGATCTTCCGCAGATTATTTCGTGGAAAGAATTTATCCGCAAAGGCTATGTCGTTATTCCGCCGGAAAAAGAAGAGCTGCGCGATCCGACATCTTGGAACTGGTATTACGAGGACCGCAAGAAAGACGTGCCGGAGCCAATGCCATTGCCGTCTGACTATAAAGACGAGTATCTCAAAGGCATTCAGACCCAATCGGGCAAAATTGAGTTTGAAGCATCGAGCCTCAAACGCTTTGATGCGCATGACCCGGAACGGCCGCCTGTCGTTAAATACAATCCGGCCTTTGATGCACCTTCTCAAGCGAAGCACCCGCTTCGTATGCTGACCCCGCATCCCCGCTATTCCTTCCACACTCAAGGTGACGGCAAAGATTCTTTCATCAACAACATCAAAGACCACCGGGTTGAAGTCGACGGCTTTTATTATTGGATCATCCGGATCAATGCTGAAGATGCCGCCGAGCGCGGCATTAAGATGCACGATTTGGTGAAAGTATATAATGATCAAGGTGCCGTTGTTTGTGCCGCCCTGGTGACGCAACGCCTGCCGCGGGGCTCGACCCATGGCTACGAATCTTGTGCAACCTACGAGCCTTTGGGAGAACCCGGCAATTCAGTTGACCGCGGCGGTATTTTGAACCTATTGACACCGAAGAAGTCTCAGATCAAAAAAGGCCATTCGATGGGTAATTCCACGGCCTTGGTTGAAATTGAGTTATGGGATGGCAAAGCCGAACATAATGTCGCCCCCGCAGTTGCGGCAGAGTAAGA
>JABIHH010000082.1 GCA_018649725.1 Rhodospirillaceae bacterium
CCGGCGTTTCTTCAGAACCATAGGCAATGACCAGAGGAATTTTTTCTGTTGGCAGTGTATAGACGGGGCTGTTGCGGTCGGCGGCCTCTTTATCCAATTTAAGCCAGCTATTGGGTTCACAGTGGCGAAGTGGTTCCAAGTCATAGAGCCCGCTAAATAACATGGCTCCTTTAATCAGATTTTCTGGAACGGAGAAATCCTGTTGCCAGCCGGGCGCAATAATCATCGCAGCTAGATGTCCACCTGCCGATGTACCCGCGACATGGATTTGGTTTTTGTCGATGCCAAATTTTTCACCGTGATGGTAAACCCATGCCACCGAAGAACGCGCCTGTCGGACAATTTCATCCAAGGTAACATCCGGAGCCAGGGCATAATCAATGGGAGCCACGGCAACGCCGTTTTCGGTCAAGCATTTCGCCATATATCCCGAGCCATTTTTGCTGCCCAAATGCCAATAGCCACCATGAATAAAAACAAATACAGGTGATAGGTCCGAGCTATTTTGCGCCGGATAAATATCCAGGATTTCTGCCGGACTGGAGCCATAAGCCAAATCGGTATGGCAGACCAATTTCTGTTTCATCTCGGTAGTGATCGTCTCATTCGTTATTCGATATGGCTCAATACTCGGTACCGTAGCTTCAATATTATATTCCCGCCACAGCTCGTCCCTATCAAAATCTCGGTATACTGAAGTCATTTAATTCACTCGCGTACTGATTTAATCCAACTTAGCTCATCTGATCATCGTATTTGGCAAAAGCAGCGCAATTTCCGGGAATATGATCAGAATTGCAGTGCACACTAACATCGCGCCCCAAAAAGGAAGAACGCCTTTGAAAATTTCTGACATCGGCACCCCTTCGGCGATACCTTTTACAACGAAGACGTTGAGACCGAGTGGAGGACTGATTAAACTCATTTCCAAAACGACAACGAGAAGCACGCCAAACCAAATGGGATCAAATCCCATAGTCGTAATCATCGGAAAAACGATTGGAATAGTCAAAACCATAATGGCAAATCCTTCAAGGAAGGTACCCAAAACGATATAGCCAAAGATAATAAGTACCAGGACACCTGTTGGCGAAAGATCAAGCCCTGCCACCATTTGCGCAAGATCGGCAGGCAAATGTGTCACCGCGAGAAAGGGATTAAATATAAATGCCCCGATGACGATCAAATAAACCATCGCGAAAGTTTTTATCGTTTCAAGGATGCAGAACTTCATAGTTTGTAGGTTAACTTTTTTCCGAAAAATCATGAGCAAGAAAGTCAAAAAGGCGCCGACAGCCGCGGCTTCAACGGGTGTAAACACACCGATATACATCCCACCCAGGACGATCACCACAATAGCGATCAGTGTTGAAGCTCGACCAATGGCGGAAATTTTTTCACGCCAAGCCAAACGATCCGCCGCCGGACCAATTTCCGGATTAATACGCGTGAGCAAATAAATGGTCATCATAAATAATCCGGTCAGCATTATTCCTGGAAGCACGCCGGCTAAAAACAACTGACCAATAGACTCCTCGGTCAATAATGCATAGATGATAAATCCAGTGCTGGGCGGGATAAGTATGCCCAGCGTTCCGCCAGCAGCAACGCATCCTGTTGCCAATCTAGGGTGATATTTATAACGCTCCATTTCCGGCAAAGAAACGCGGCCCATTGTCACAGCCGAAGCCAGACTGGAGCCGGAAACAGCGGCAAATCCAGCGCAGCCGACAATTGTCGCAGATGCAAGACCGCCTGGCCAATGGCCAACCAGACTTCGGGCCAGGGTATACAAATCACGGCTCATGCCAGACACCATGGCAAAATTTCCCATGAGGACAAAAAGCGCAACGATACTCAAATCATAGTTATAAGAAATTTCAAACGGGATCGTCCCTAAGAGGGCGAGTGTCGTATCAAGGCCGTTCAGCATCAAATAGCCACACGATCCAGCAATTCCCAAGGCAATGCCAATCGGAAAGCGCAAAAAAATTAAGACGAATAAACCGCCAAGCGTTATTAGGCCAATTATTGTTGGACTCATTCTTTATCCCCAGTGAGATGATTGGATGTTTCCTCAATGGGAAAGAAAATTCGCAATACCATGACAAACGCGAATAAGGCAGCGCCAAAAGCGAGAATATAATAAAACGGGTAGAAGGGTATAGCTTCAAGCTGAGAAGCCTCTTTAAACTCTTTGACATCCACCGATTGAACCATGGCTTGCCACCCAATTATGCCAAAAAAAACACCTCCCGCCAGATTGACGAACTGGTTCAAGATAGCGGCAATTTTTGGATTGAATTTGTCATAAAGAACATCGATCGCGACATGTCCGTTTTCGAACCCACAATAGGCTAAGCCTAAAAACACCATCACCAAGACGGCAAAGTGAGTTACATCGAACACACCCGTGATCGGACTGTTGAAAAAATATCGCCCCACCACATCGGCGGTCGTCAATAGCATCAGTGCAACCAGAACAATTCCAGCGCAATATGCAGCTATTGTGACGATCCGCCGTGTGGTATGGACGATTTTATTTTGATCCTGATTCACGGTTATTTTTTCAAATAATCGCTAACCATCTGAGTATAAGGCAGACCTTGTTTATCAAACCCTTTAACCCAGGTTTTTACGACGCCCTGTAATTTGGCGACCCAAAGTTTTTTCTCTGCGGCCGTTAACTTCGTAATAGACGTATCTGGTCGCTTGGTAATTGTCGCGATTCCTTGCTTGCGGGAATTGTCATAAGACCGTGCGCCAATCAGGCTAAACTCAAGTCCGCTGTTTTTCTCAATAATCGCTTTTTGTTGCGGCGAGAGTTTATTAAAGGCTTTGTGATTCATCGCAACAATCTGCGGAGAAAAACCCATTGGCAAATCGACGATATAGTTTTTAACCACTTCTGCTAGTTTGAAGCTTTTTACGACAGAAATTCCGACGATGGCACCATCAACGACACCCTTTTCGAGAGCGCCATATGTTTGTGGCATTGGCATCGCGACAGGAATTGCACCAAACGCCTTGATGATAGCCGCTTGATTTCGCGACGGGGTTCTCAACTTAAGACCTTTCAGATCTGCTGGCGTGCGAACAACTTTGTTGGTCATGATAACCGGTACATCAGTTCCCCAAAGACCTATCAGTTTTACCCGCTTGTAATCCGGCGCAATGTGTTTGTTATAGATACGCCACATGGCTTTGGTTGCTTCAACTGAGTTACCATATTGTAGTGGAATTTCCATGACCAACGATCTTGGAAACAACGTAGATGTGTAACCTGGAATATGGAATTCAATATCAGCGATACCATTGACGACACGCTTGAAAGCCCCGGGAGGTTTTCCGCCAATTTGTCCGCCAGGGAAACCTGCGATTTTCAAACCGACATTACCCGCATTAAGCTTCTTTCCCCAAGGGTTCATTAAGACCGACCAAACAGGGTGCTTAGGGCTGGCAAAAAACGCCATTTTTAAATCTGCATCTGCTGCCTTAACAGGTTGAACAAATAAAGTTGAACCAAAAACCAACCCTGCTGTTGCAAGAGTCAGGGCTACTCTTCTGCTTAGAATTTTATTTATAGAAATCATAACTTAACCTCCTTGTTTCACTTAGATAAATTAATTTTATAGATCTAACACTAAAGTCTCTCCAGTTATGGCGCGGGCAACGCACGCTTGAATTTTGGTTTTCCGATCTTCATCGCCTAAAAAATAATGCTCCATAAGTTCATCCATCCGGTCTGCAAAACCAGTAAACTGTTTAGAACCGCGTCGAACCATAGATATTAGGTGATTTGACCATAGATCAGGACCAAATTACTAACCATAATATGTTACCTCTCATAGTATATTAAAAATACAATATCGAAGATAAATTCCATAATCAAGAAAAATTTGGATTTTATTATTAATTTTATAATTTTTAAATTGTGGTGGATATTTGTTAGGGCATAACTACATGTGGTTTTTCCGTTGATTTTTGAAAGGAAGAACATGAAGCCCGCCATTAGGCAACTATTGACCGAGATGCGGATTTGGCTGAGAAGTTGCTTAGCGGACGTTGGGGTCTCACATCACCAAGGCGTTTTATTCTGACAATGCTCCAGCACCTATTTTCGGATTATGGCTTGCAGAAAAAGCTGCACAATGTCAGGGAATATAAAGGGAGAAACGCCGCAGACCGACATCCACTAACGGCAATTCATTCAGATAGTGAGTGGACATCGCCTTAGGTATCAGGGCGCCAGCCCAGATTCAGTGAAGCTTGACGTCCAGCCGCAACGACGTGATCGACCATGTCCAGAGGCGGATTAGCGGGGATATACTGTACCGCTCCCACGATAGCGATAGCGCCGGCATATGTGCCGTCATTTAAAAACACTGGTGCGGCGATCGCATTGACCCCGACAACAGCTTCTTCGGGAACAAGTGCCCAACCGCATTCTCGCGCTTTTTGGACTCGAGCTGCAAGCTTGGACGGATCGGTGACCGTATACGGCGTTTCCTTCTCGAATTTATCGACTTTTACATAGTCCCAATACTCCTCCGGCCCAAAGGCTAGTGAGATGTGTCCAAGGGAAGCGGAGTTGAGATTGAACGTAGCACCGAGACGGAAGTTGAATTGCACGAGGGAGTTGCCCAAAGCAAAATCGATCATCGTCATCTTGCCATTGAGAACGGTGCAGAAGACCGCCGTCTGACCGGTCTGGTCTCGGAGTGTCTCCAATGCTGGATGCACAGTGGGTGTCATCTCGATATTTTCACCCACCATCTTGGCCAGGAGTTGGAGGCGCATACCGACGCGGTCTTTCCTGGTCGCTGGATTGTGAAAAACATAGCCGAGTTGACGCAGTGTCTGAAGGTGACGAAATATCCGTGCCTTGGTGACTGAAAGTTCCGTTGCGAGTTCCGTCACACCCTTTTCGCCACCGCTCGCAGCAATGCTTTCGAAAATACGCATCGTCAGCTCGACTGATTGAATTATTTTTCTGTCCTGTTCCTCGGGCATAGCCCTTCTCCACCATGTTCGGATTGCGAGTTGTTTTTATTATTTTTATAGGGCCTTACGCAATAGTGGTTCGTCAAGCGAAACAAAAACTGCGAGGTTAATGGGGCCCTACTCTTGCGTTATTCGAAGAGAACCACATTCATTCGTCACTAATATTTAATTTTTCATAAAATTATTGTTTCGTATTACATAACAAAGTATCGTATATTGAAACAATAATAGATAATAGGAGTTTTGTCACCTTAACTATAAAAATTAGTTTTTTGTCGTTTGAAGTGGTGGGAGTTGTCGCCAGCGGGCGATATTTTCTCCCTATTTTCGACTAGCAAAAAATAGTTAGGTGTTCGTCATTTTTTCGACAGGAGGTATAGATGCCGTACAAACGTATCGACCATGTGGCCATCAATGTGAGCGACCTGGAAGCGTCAAAGAAATTTTATGAAACCCATTTTGGTTTCAAGACCTATTTCCAGCATGACACGCCGATGGGATTTGATATTTCCTACCTCAAGCTCGGTGACACGGTGCTGGAAATGGTAGGCCGTAGCGAACCAGTGTCCGGATTTCATTTCTGTCTTGAATCCGATAATTTCGAAGAAGCGGTTCAGCTTTTGAGCAACGCAGGTGTCGAAATTATTCAACCGCCTCATGACGTCCCCGCTCGCCTACCGCGTGAAGAAGGATGGATGCGTGTAGTTTTTAAAGGGCCTGATGGTGAGCAGATCGAAATTAGAGGCTAGCCCAATATAAATAGGGTAAAAAGGAGAGTTCCTGAATAAAATAAAGAATATGAAACCGTACTTTGCCCCACATTATTTGAAGGAATAGCGATGAGTGCCCCAGGAAATGTCCCATCCGCCCACGAGGATAATTTAGCCCGTTTAATGCTGCCGCCAACGAATCTATGGCCGGACTTTGACTACACTGCAGATCATCTTAAAGATTTTCCCGATTATATAAATGCTGCCCAGGCTCTCATAGACGATGCAATTGCGGAAGGTTTCGGCAGCAAAACGGCGTATATTTACGATGGTATGAGCTGGACTTACGACCACCTTTTACATCAATCCGAACGGATCGCACAGATCTTGGTCGATGATTATGGCCTTGTGCCCGGCAATCGTGTGCTGCTGCGAGCACGAAACAACCCGATGCTTGTGGCATGTTGGTTGGGCGTGTTGAAGGTAGGTGGTATCTGTGTGACGACGATGCCTTTACTGAAGGCCGATGAACTTTCCTTCATTATAAATCGAATTGTCATCCAATTTGCTTTTTGTGAATATGATTTGGTCGAAGATCTGGATAAGGCAAAATTGTCCTGCCCCACTCTAAAAGAGATAGGATGTTTTTCCCCGCTGGGATCAGGAGATGAACCATCTGCGGCGCTTGATAAAGAAATTGAACAAAAGGCGCCCGGTTTTACCAATGTCGAAACTGCAGCCGATGACATCGCGCTGGTTACTTTCACCTCCGGCACCACCGGCAACCCTAAAGCGGCAGTCCACTTCCATCGCGATATCTTGGCAACCTGTATGGGTTGGCCGAAGAAATACACAGTCGAGCCAGAGGATGTCGTTTGCGGCACCCCTCCACTGGCCTTCACCTACGGCCTAGCCGCCTTTCTGTTTTACCCGCTATATTATCGGGCAACGGCTGCCCTGGTACCCGCCCCAACGCCGACGAACCTTTTACAGGCTGTCGAAAATTGCCAAGTTACGAGTTTGTATATGGTGCCCACCGCCTTGAACGCGATGTATGATGAGTTAGACAACTACGACATTGGCAGCCTTAAGAAAATCTCATCAGCGGGGGAAAACCTCCAACCGGCACTTTGGGAAAAATGGTACAAAAAAACCGGTATAAAGATCGTCAACGGAATTGGAACCACAGAAACTTTGTCTCATTTCGTGTCAGAACCCCTGGACATTGAAAAGGTCGGATCTGCGGGAAGACCGGTTCCCGGATACAACGTTCAGATCATTGATGAAAACGGTAACCCCTTACCACGGGGAGAAACAGGTCTTATCGCCCTACGCGGGCCAACTGGGTGCCGTTATTTTGATGATATTGAGCGTCAGCGTATCTTTGTCCGTAATGGTTGGAACGTTTCGGGAGATCTATTTAAACAGGATGCAGACGGCCTTTTCTGGTTTATAGAACGGGCCGACGACATGATCGTATCGTCGGGTTATAACATTTCACCCCAGGATGTGGAAAAGACCGTCCTTGAGCATCCTTCGGTGGCGGAGTGCGCGATCATTGGTATTGCCGATGAGGCCCGGGGGAAAATCGTCAGCGCCTGTATTGTTCTTAATGCCGGGTATGATGAAAATGATGCGACAAAAGTGTCGATCCAGGACTATGTAAAGCAGACAATTGCACCTTACAAATATCCCAGAGATATCCGTTTCTACAAATCGCTACCGCGAACATCGACCGGAAAAATTCAACGATTTCGTCTGCTGAACGATTAGCAATCAGAATTCATTAAAATAAAACCACTACAAAGGAAAAATGCCATGGAAATCCTTCAACCCAAAGAGTGGGCGAAACCTCGCGGTTACAATAGCGGTGTTAAAGCCAAAGGAAGCTTTGTCGCTTTGGCTGGCCAAGTTGGCTGGAACGATAATCAAGTTTTCGAAACGGACGTCGTTGCCGAGCAGGTCAGCGCCGCCATGAAGCGCATCGTCAGACTGGTCAAAGAAGCTGGTGGTGGCCCGGAACATGTAATGCGCCTGAATATCTATATGACGGATCGTGAAGAATATTTCTCTGATATGAAATCCATCGGCGCCGCTTTTCGCTCGTCATTAGGCGAAAATTTTCCACCTGTAACGGCTGTTGAGGTTAAAAAATTAATGGTGGATGAAGCAAAAATTGAAATCGAGGCGATTGCTGTAGTTCCCGACTGACGGTCAGAGCGACCAAGATGACTTCGACGAAAAAATTTCTGGCATCGATTTCGTCCTGCTCGAGTTTGATATGACGACCGTATTAAACCTCTCGTGATCGAAGGGGGGCGCATTGTTAGCGCCGGGTGATTTGAGCCGTGCTAACGGTATCACTGTCCTGGGCGGCCGCCACGCGGTCCGGACCGAGTGGCAAATCGTTGATACGCCGGTGGACAGCATGGTAAACAGCATTGGCAATGGCCGGTATAACGCTGCCGCTAGGACCTTCACTGGCTTCCTTGGCACCAAACGGTCCGTTGGGGTCCATGCTCTCAATGATCTTGACCTCAATTGGCGGTGATTCCTGAATCGTCGGCATGCGATAATCGAGCAAGCTGCTATGCAAGGGCAAGCCATTGCGAAAATCCACGGCTTCGCTCAGCGCCTGGCCGACACTCATCCAAACTGCTCCTTCGATCTGGCCTTCAACGGCCAGCGGATTAATGGCAAAGCCGCAATCCATGGCAACCCAAATTTTTTCAACCGTCACCAAACCAGTGACTTCATCAACATTTATCTCTGCGGCGCTAGCGGCGTAAGTATGCGCCATTGACGGCCCAACGGCAGCGCCTCGGAACTTGACGGTACCTTGGTATTCGCGTGGTGACGTAAAAGTACCTTTGACCGTAATAGCGCCTCGGTCGATCAAAGCAAGAGCAACAACATCCTCAAACGGGATACCGGTATCTTGGCTGTCAGCAACTTTGAACACTTCGTCTTCGCAGATGATGTCGCTTGGATCGGCTTCCAATTTTTCTGCTGCCGCCTCGGCTAAAATAGTCTTGATTTGCTGCGCTGCGTCAATCGCTGCGTTGCCGCACATAAAAGTTACCCGCGATGAGTAAGAGCCATTGTCTTTCGGCGTCAAAGCGCTGTCAGCTGCAATGACCCGTAACCGCTTCATATCGACGCCGAGCGTTTCGGCAACAGCTTGCGCCATAACGGTCGATGAGCCTTGGCCGATTTCGGCGGCGCCCGTCAAGACGGTAATCCCCGTATCAAAATCGAGCCGCAAATTGACCGTTGCATGAGGCTCGCCGGTACGGTGAACCGGGGTTGGTGCACCACTGATATAATGGGAACACGCAATTCCTATACCGCTGCCCGGCGAGAATTTGTCGACCCGGTTATGATAATCGGTCGCTTCCTCCAACCAATCGAGGCATTCCGGCAGGCCGTAGGAGTCAATCTTGACGCCATTAATGGTTTCTGTCGGAGCGCTCAATAGGTTCTGCCGGCGAATTTCAAATGGGTCGATCCCCAATTCTTCGGCGATCATGTCGAGAATAACTTCAAAGGCAAAACGGACATTAACCGCTCCATGGCCCCGCTGGGCAGCCAATGACGGCGTGTTGGTATAGACTCGGTAACCGTCATATTTAACTGCTGGAATATCGTAGATGGAATTGAGGAACGCACCGTTATAAAGGATGGTGATAATGCCGTAAGAACCGTAAGCACCGCCCCGCTGCACTGCTTCACACTCACAAGCCAAAAGCCGCCCTTCCTTAGTGGCCGCAACTTTGAGCTTCATCTCTGTTTCCGGTCGACCGCCTCGGGTCAGAAAAGTTTCCTCACGGTTCATTTTGAGGGCGACCTTGCCGTTTGCCGCTCGGGCAAGTAAAGCGGTGATTAGTTCGCTGTTAAACGGCATAGTCCGCGCACCAAATCCACCGCCAATAAAGGGTTTCACAACCCGTAGCTGGGACTTGCTCATCGATAGAGTTTGAGCCAGCGCCAGATGCACATAATAGGGCGTTTGAGTACTGGAATAGAGAGTAAGGTGCTCCTTAATCGGATCGTATTCGGCCACCGACGCATTAGGCTCCATTTGACCATGGCTGATTTCGGGGCAACGGAAAGTATCTTCGCAAATTACATCTGCTTGCTCGAAGGCACCTTCAATATCGCCCAAATCCCAATGAACCTCGCGCTCCAAATTGCCGGGCCGGTCTTCATGGATATCAACAGCATCCGGTGCTCGTGCCGATTCGGCATCGAAATAGGCTGGCAGTTCCTCGACTTCTAGCTCAATGAGCCCGATGGCTTCCGCGGCTACTTGATCGTTAATCGCCGCCACGGCCGCCACGGCATCGCCTTTAAAACGGACTCTATCCTTGGCCAATAAGTACTCGTTTTCTGAAATAGGTATCATGCCGAAAGGGACCGGCGCATCTTCGTTGGTGACAACAGCAATTACACCGGGCAGAGCCGCAGCTTTCGAGATATCCAGTTTGAGGATTTTTCCATGGCTGTAAGGGCTCCTGAATATACGACCGGTGAGCGTATCCGGTGTAATCAGATCGGCGGTGTATTTTGCTCGGCCCGTTACTTTTTCAACACCATCGATTAAAGGCAGCCGTGCACCCACGACCCGCCCAGAGGCTGTTCCAGCAGTTTTCAACATTTATCACTTTTCCTTTATCCAGCATTTTCTATTCAGGCCTTGTGACGCATTAGAATAGAAAGACAAAAACAATATTTTTTTGTGCCCTTTGACAAAGTTTAAAGCTTTTAACGCTTCTTTATGTATCTTTACACAATACATTGTAACGCATAACGAGACATTTGCAACAAGCTTATCAGGCTCGAGAAACATTAGTTTGTAAAAATATCCCGGAACGGTGCAAATAATTATGCACATTTGACGAGGCATCGCTGAGCAGCCCCAATGCTACCGACAACTCGTTTTAAAAACTTACACGCCAATGTCCGCTTTTGAGTGCAAAGCGGATACGGCGATTCTATTGCGCTTCAGAGGATATCACTTCGACGATACCATTATCGGCATCGACTTTCACCCAGCCTCCGGTCTTAATAACTTCTAGCGGATTTTGATCCAGATCGGTTACCGTCGGGGTGCGCATGACGACAACGCCGAGAGCAACTTTGGTGGTCATTTCGGTGAAAATGACGGCTTTGGGGGCGGGATTTGGTGGGATGATAGTTCAGGTTCTGTTAGACTCTTATAATGAAACAAATGGATTCGGCTAGGAGAGCGGCTTGGCTTTAAAATGTGTAGTAGTTTGGGTTTTAATAGTCCTAATTCCCCTATCCGTATCGACCGGCATGGCGGATTCAATTTCCTTGCCGCAAAGCACCACTGAGCTCAGGCAGTATTTGGCCAATCGTACGTTCCTGTACCCCAGTACCAAACCCGATCAATTGGGGGCTCTTTATCTAAACAAATCCGGCGAGTTCAATCACTATATTCCTTGTTATTTCAAAAACGGCCATTGGTCGGTCTCTAACGATGGCGAGCTCTGTCTCAACTACCATCAAAGCGAAAAACCGCGCTGCCTGCGGCTGTTAAAAGAGGAAGACGAGCAGATTCTAATAACAGGCGGATTTGACCAGCCGACCTATCGGGCACACCTGTTGCCCGGCTACCGCCTGCCTTTCGGCTGAACTTAAGGAATGCCGCGCGTGACGCGGCCCATTTATTTATGCCTATTCAGCGTACTGACAACACTGACAAAAGTCTGGTGCTCTAACATTTACTCATGCTTACAAGGATACCTTACCTGCCGTACTTTTAAATTTGTGAATGATCTTGCTCTCAAATAACTCAACTTGTTCATAGGGGTCACTAGCCGTAATCAATTCCGCCTCAGATCGATCTTTGGCTTCAACAATCCATACACTGGCGATCATATTGTCGTTGTCGTCCATTGCCGGACCTGCAAACAACAACTTCTCCCCAAGCTCCTCAGCATATTGCATATGAGCGGGCCGTGTCTTCATCCTCAATTCATGCGAGTTGGGTTTGTCCTGTCGATATACAAAGTATTGCAAAGTCATTTTTCCTTATTGGTTTAACGCAAAAGAGTCTGCTTCTGACCCGAAGCGAACATCTTGAATGTTTGAGTTTGATGTTTGCTTCTCACGCACAGCGCCAGGCTAATAAGATTGTGTGCTTTTCCTTAACTTGTAGGACTCGAGCAATTTCCACATAACAATTGGCACCTCAGCAACTACGCTTCGGAGAATTTTGTATATGTCACTTGGTTCCATCGCCCGGTAACTAAATTCTTTCTCTGTGCCGAATAATACAAGCTCTTCGCCAAAAAAATTATGAGCTCCGACGACCTCAGTACATTTACCACCCGTTATTTGCTCAATAGCACCAGCCTCGACAACACACACAGAATCTTCAATAAAATCATCAAGACAGTCGCCGCCAGAAAATTGCATTCGTTGCATGGTGTCAGCGATTCTGTTTAAAACGGGTGGCGATACGGATTCGCCGAACAACCAGGATTGCTCAAGAGTCTCGCGGCGTTCTGCTCGTTGGCCGACGAGACCGTCAAGCTCATTCCTATTGATCACTTCCCGATACGCCGGTACGGGAATACTCAATGCCCGGACAAAGTTGATCGTGCGATAGGTCGATGCGGAAGGTAAATCCTTAATACCTGTATACTCACCAATAAGGCCACCAGCAGAGATGATATTGTAGACATCATCCTCTGCACGGATTTTCTCCACTGTGCCGGTAACAACCAAATAAACATTCTCAGGCACCCGGCCTTTATGAAGAATTATCTCTCCCGGCGAAAACTCGATGATTGGGTTATTGAGCAGCGTTCTCAGAAAATGACGATCCATGTCTTGAAAATACGCATGGAGAAAATCTAAAGCGAACCGCCGGAGATTATCAGATGTATCGTAGATAAGAGTATCGGCGATGCCGAAGGGGGCACTGGAGCCAATCTCTTTCTGCCTATTGGTAAGGGGATCGGAGCGGTGCGCCAGAACAATTTTTTTAGATTCATCGTCCTTAAAATCCTCGACCTCGCCGTGGATCATGCCACCCCCGATGTCAATTTTCTTCAAGTTGACTTTCGTTAAATAATTTTTGCACGCCAGGTCAAAATCGGTTTGCGAAATACCTGGATCGTTTTCATCGGCAGTGACCATACTCTTCATAACGTCGAAAGAAGCGATATCAGCTAAGTGGGCGTATGTTAAATACTGGCTTTCCCAAAATGCCCGAAATACGAACGCGCTGGTCTCAACAGGGTGCGGTGAAAGAAATGGCAATACTTCGAGGCCATCAATATCATTCCAACAATCGAATGTCAGGTCTCGAACCTCAAAGTAATCGGAAATTTGCTCTTCTTCGATGGATAACAAGGCGGAAAGTTTCTTGAAGACAGAACTGCGTACCAACGGGGTGGCATAGTATTTAATTTTCCGATCAGTGCGTAAGAGGCTCGTAATTCCAGCGAAATGATCATCGTGGCAATGGGTATGGAAGATGCCCTCGATCTCGTTTACGCCAATGCCCAACGCAGTCAGGCTATAGGAAATATTGGGTCCGGCATCAATCAGGTAAACCTTACCTTGAAATATGAGGATACTTGCCATGCACGGACGGTTAATATCCCAACCATCTCCTTGGCCAGAATGAATGACTGAGAAGTAATCGCGCGACGTACATTGAAAGCCCAAAGGGTATGCCGAACGGTCATTCCTCCCTCGTATAACGGTTAGGTCAATTTCGACCTCTTCTCCATCATAGGATAGAACAAAAACGTTTGTCCGCTTACGTTCAATCAGCACGCCGCTACGGAGTTCCACTGGAGCGTCCTCGATAACTCGATGGTCCAATAGTTCCTCGGTAGGAAGAATGCGACCGAATGCGAACTTCAGCTTCATACGCATTATCATTTCGGCCCGTTCACGAGTCTCACCTGTTGCGATGATCTCTTCAGTCGAAGTTAGTCCGTAATTGCCGCGGTAGATATATTGCATTTGGGCATCAATTTGATCCTTAGCGCCAATGAGAAGAGGCTTTAAATCTGTATTATTAGGATGCCCGGGAATTAGCATTCCTTGACGATAAAGCATTTGCAAAACGGGGAATTCAGCTAGATTACAAAACTTCCCGTTTTGTAAAGCAACGTCGGAGAGTAGGATGGCATTTGGCCCAGTTTCAAATTTGACACCATCTTTCTCGGTGGGGACAATTAGGTGTAGCCTCATTAAATGCTTGGTCGCATCTTCCGGAGCACCACATAGAAGATAAAGATCCGCGTCCGGTATCTCCACCCAGTACACACCTTTGATAACTTCTGTTTTCTTAATTTTCTTCATATCATAATAAACTCGACGAACTGGGCACTGCGGCGTAAGAGTTGCCGGACGCCTCTTTTGGGCTTTCGGGAAGGGACCTAACGAAAAAACGTCGTAGAACTTCAATATATCTACAAGTAAGTAAAAATTACACAATGCACCATACCCAATTCCATCACACATTAAAATGGTAGTTGGCGCATCTAATTGATAAGGGACGGTATATCGTATTTAACGGCCTTTGCTTACCTTTCGTCACTTAGTCAGGGTTAACCAGATTTGTTTTGGTCCAAAGTGATAGCAGAAAGTTACTTTAGTTGAATGGTGGTTTAAATTCTGCCCCAATTTGTGCTTAAATAACTGTAGTTCTGATTTGAATCATTTTTTAAGGGCGGGGCCAATGCGGAATACATTCGTTCAAATCGTCGAAGGAAGTTATGAAAATGCCACAGTTATCTCTAGTGAAGAGTTTGAATCCTGGGAGGATGCTTGGGCTAGATATATCAAATTGATTGAGAAACACGATTCTACGATTGGTCAAAGAGTTCGATTAGCCCATAAACATGACGACGGTTGGAAAGTTATTCAAGAAACCCGGTTTTACGTCGGCCAAAAATAACTTCAATTCTTTTTGGCCGTTCGGTATGCAGCCAATATGTCCGCTATCAAGTATAAAGCGGGCATCAACGGAGTGTATTGGAACCAAATTTTTTTCAATTACGGTGCATTTACGGTGACAGTTTACTTAATTCAACCCACCCTGCCCCGCCACGGAATGAGGGCTGGGACTTTGGTTTGGTAGGCTTGGTAGCTGCCACCATAAAGTGACAGCAAGCGTCGCTCTTCGAAATAGGTCCCCACTGCTAAATAGGCCGAGCCCCAAATTGCGGTCGCCAAGCCGAAGTCATCTTGGGCGCCGGCCCACAGAATTACATAGACGCAGGCATAGAGCGGATGGCGGACATAGGCGTGCAGGCCTTTAATGTTGAGCGGCTCGTCTTCGGGCTCATCGATGCCGCCTTTGAAGTTGCGAATTTGCGTGGTGCCCGCGAGGCGTCCGAGGTCATAACTTCGAAGCGCGATCAGCAGAAAGATGACGCCCAGAATATACATTACGCCCATTGCCAACCGGGCCATCTCCGGCACGGTAAAGCTTGCTGCGCTGGCGAAAGTGAAATAGCCAATTAGCCAGACGGCTAAGATATGAACGACCGCAAAAATATTATAGCTGAGCCGGTAATAGGCGCCGAGCTTTGGCCGAAAACGATCTTTCGCAGGCGATGATGCAAGCACGGAATGGCCGAAGCCAAAACTCAACCAAGCGAGAGCGTATATAACATGGGTTTCGAGTAAGCTCATACCTCACTCTCTAGCGTAAAAAGCGCGGGCAGGCAATTTGGCTAGTATCTGGCGACCGATCGACCTAGGCTGCGGCCAACTCACCAACAATATCCGGGAGATGGGCAAAATCATCAATGATGCAGGCGGCTCCCAAGGTCTCGAGATCGGCCTGCTCATAGCCATAGCTCACCAAGATTGATGCGACGCCCGCGCGCCGGGCCGCTTCGGCGTCATTGACGGAATCACCAATAAAAAGCGCTGTCTCCGGCGTCCCGCCAAGTTGGCTTAGCGCTTGTAACACTGGCTTGGGGTCTGGCTTTCGCCGATCTGTACTGTCGCCACCCGTGACAACGTCGAAATAGAGATCGGCGTTTAAACCCTTAAGGATCTCCCTCGCCTGAGCCTCCGGCTTATTGGTACAGACGCCGAGCCGGCACCCTTGTACTCGAAGCAAACGCAAGGCTTCCAGGACCCCCGGATAGAGCTTGGTGTGGGCCAGAATATTCTGGTCATAGTGCAGGCTGAACCGGGTGATTAAGGTCGCGAGCGTATCGGCTTTGGGGGTCGGACCGGTGGCGGCAAAGCCTCGCTCTACGAGCTTAGCAATACCGTCACCTATCATCGCCTTAACCTCACTGATATCGAGCGAGTTCCGCAACTGCTCGGCTAAGGTGCTATTTAAAGCCCGCCGCAGATCGGCAGCGCTATCAACCAATGTGCCGTCGAGATCAAATAATATGGCCTCGAATTTAGCGGACATCAGGCTGCTTTCCCGAGCTTATTGCGCCAGTTTGGATATAACGCATCCGCATCGGCCTCAAAGCTTTCAAATGCGCGGGCAAATTCTGGATGATCTTTCGCAAAATCAACCGGATCTGCGCCGGCTTTCCAGCATTGCTCTGCCTGGCGGAGGGATTTGGCACCCGCTGCCGGTCCATCAATATGACCGTAGGAGCCGCCACCGGCGGTCAGGATCAAATTGGAATGGCCGAGGTTTTCGAAAAAGCCGGGAATACGAAGCGCGTTCATGCCGCCTGAAATGATCGGTGTGGTCGGCTTCATACCAAGCCATTCCTGACGATAGAATGGACCTTTGGCAATATCATCAGCGATCATATAAGCCATATCCGTATCGCCACGCTCACCTTCCATTTTACCAAAACCCATGGTTCCGGTATGGATACCAGAAGCGCCTTGCAACCGAGCCATTTTGGACAAGACAAAAGCAGTATAGCCGCGTTGAGTTTGTGGCGAGGTAACCGCGCCATGACCGGCCCGGTGATAATGCAGGTATTGGTTCGGAAATGTCCGGCGTGCGGTCGTAATCGATTGCGGCCCACAGACATAACCATCTACCAAAAAGGCGACGTGGTCAGCATTTTCAGCGAAGGTCTCGAGGATGAACTCTCCACGGGCGATCATCTCATGATAATCGTCCGCCGTAATATTGGCTGAAAACAGTTTAGCCTCGCCGGTCTCGTCTTGCGCACGACGCATCGAATCTGCAACCGCAACAATGGTTTCTTTTAACGGCGCAAAGACCTGATTGCCTTGGGGCTCATCGTTCTTAATAAAGTCACCGCCCAACCAGAAATCATAACACGCGTTGGCAAAAGGCTGTGGCCGGAGACCGAGCTTCGGTTTCACGATGGTGCCGACAATAAAGCCGCCATCGTTCACCGGGCGACCCAGGACCTGCCACAAATCGGAGATCGTCGTGGATGGTCCATCATATAACCGCAGATAGTTCGGTGGGAAATAGAAGTCGTGCATTTTGGCGTATTCAACATCGCCCATCCCTTGGTTATTACCAATGGTGAGTGTTAGGAAGGATGCGATCATCGCCCGACCATCGATCATGTTGCGATCAAACAACTCAACCGGATAAGCGATCTTCATGACTTCGAATTCTTCATCCACCTCGTAAACAATAGCATCAACACTGCGGGTAAAACTATCAGTCGTTGATACATCGACATTGGTGCCCGTAGAGGATTCTGCGGCAAAATGAGCAGCAGTGGCCAGGAACTCATAGCCTGCTTTCGGCTTCATGATATAAGCGCAAAGCACATGATTACCTTCGTCGATTAGGGTCTGTTCATCCAGACTTAAATCGGCATAACGATTTGATTGATCCATTTTACTTCTCCTTTTGGTGCTTAAATTCGTTTAGCGTTTGCGTTCGATCAGTTGCATGACGATCGGTGTTAAAATGAGTTGCATCGCGAGATCGAGCTTGTTGCCGGGAATGACAATAGAGTTAGCCCGGGACATAAAACTGTCGTGGATCATTGAAACCAGATAGGGGAAATCAATGCCGCGTGGATCGCGAAACCTAATAATAACCATCGATTCATCCGCTGTCGGTATCCACTGCGCAATGAACGGATTGGAGGTGTCTACCGTCGGGATGCGCTGAAAATTAATGTCCGATTCGGAAAATTGCGGGCAAATGTAATTGATGTAATCCGGCATCCGCCGCAGGATCGTGTCGGTCACCGCTTCGGTGGAATAGCCCCGCGTACTTTTATCGCGATGAACTTTTTGAATCCATTCAAGGTTGATTACCGGGACAACACCGATTTTCAAATCAGTGTGCTGAGCGATATCAACTTCGTCCGTGATGACAGCGCCGTGCAGGCCTTCATAGAACAACAGATCAGACCCAGCGGAAAATTCTTCCCATTCGGTAAAAGTGCCGGGCTCACTGCCAAAGGCAAGGGCTTCTTCCTGGTCATGAATATAATGACGCGTCCGACCGCTGCCGGACTCTGCGTAATTTGCGAAAACGCCTTCAAGCTCGTCCAGTAAATTTGCCTCTGGACCGAAATGGCTGAAATGGTCATCACCATCTTTCAACTTTTCAGCCATTTTTTCCTTCATGCCCGCGCGGTCATAGGCGTGAAAAGCGTCGCCCTCGATAAACATGGCGCTGATGCTCTCACGCCGAAAAATCTGCTCGAAGGTCTGCTTAACAGACGTTGTTCCCGCACCGGAAGAACCGGTGACAGAAATGATAGGATGATTGACAGACATCGGTAATTCCTCCTTCCGGATCTATTAGCTGCGAAATAGGCCGCGATATTCGAATAAGGGGGAGCGAATCCCCGTGTGATGAAGTTCAGCGTAATAGCGCTCAACCCGCTCAACCTCAGCCTTTGAGCCAAAGATTAACGGCACGCGCTGATGAATTTCGGTCGGCTCGACCTCGAGCACGCGGCCATGACCGGTGGTTGCCGCGCCTCCCGCCTGCTCGACCAGAAAAGCAACTGCATTGGCTTCATATAACAGGCGCAAACGGCCATTGGCATAGCCCGGTCGATGATCGCCCGGATACAGAAATATCCCGCCTCTGGAAAAAATGCGATGACATTCCGCAACCAGCGAGGCAACCCAGCGCATGTTGTAATTTTCTTTGCGGACACCTTTTTCACCGTCGAGGCAGTCGTCGATATAGGTACGGATATGCTCATCCCAATGACGGTAATTCGACAAATTGACAGCAAACTCACTTGCTTCGGTTGGAATCTTAATGCTCTCACCAGTGAGGTGAAACTTGGAGGTCTTGGGATCCAGCGTGAAAATATGGGTGCCGTCGCCACAAGTCAGCACCAGCATCGTGCCCGGCCCGTAAATAACATAGCCCGCCGCCCGCTGGTTGGTGCCCAACAGCGCATCACATTTAATGTCACCGGCCGGATGTCCATCATCCAAATCGTAAATAGAGAAGATCGTGCCGATCGACACATTAGTATCGATATTTGATGAGCCATCAAGCGGATCAAAAGCGACGATGAGATGCGCGTTGGGATCAACGACCACCGCCTCTTCGATTTCCTCCGATATAATTTGCGCCACCGGCAAATCCTGCAATTGATTGATCAGGATTTTGTTCGATAAAACGTCGAGGCCTTTTTGCGCATCACCGTCAGCGTTATCACCGACAATCTTGCCGTTATCGCTTTGCAAGCCCGACCGCGCCACGTGATCGTTGATTTTCACACAACCTTCGATAATCGCCAAGATGGTCTCAGCAACTTCCGACCTGTCGGTGTATCCGTAAACCCAATCATCGAGAAAATGATTTAATGGTTGAA
The DNA here is from genome assembly GCA_018649725.1 of Rhodospirillaceae bacterium. Lineage (GTDB taxonomy): Bacteria > Pseudomonadota > Alphaproteobacteria > Rhodospirillales > UBA2165 > TMED23. The sequence continues at coordinate 19,481 of JABIHH010000082.1, forward strand.
AACTATCCAATATCCGTCCCCCTTCTAAGCCCTGCTGACCCCATTCGTACAAATTAAGAATAGGTATCATTTAAAACAAAACCACCCGAGAACCTGGATGATCCGAAGATAGTGACTGAACAAAGTCTATATATTCAGCCACTATGAACACTATAGTGCCAAGGATATTTTGCGGAATATCATAAAGGAGGGGTTGTTTTATATTTTAGTAGTTAGTGAAACACTACCCTTTCGGGTAGCTTATGATTTATGATAGAGACTGACAGCCTGCGAACGATTTTTAACGTTGAGCTTCTGATACAAATTTCGAACGTGAAATTTAACAGTGTTGTTGGAGACCGAAAGTTCCTGCGCAATTTCTTTGTTGGTACGCCCCGCCGCCAGTGAGGACAGAACCTCGACTTCGCGTTTGGTGAGATCCGTCAGCGGGTTGTCGTTGATTTGTTTTACATCCAAATAGGGAAAAACCATTTTACCATTGCCAACGGCTGCAATGGTATCGAGCAACTCCTGCGGCTCCTCACTTTTTGAAACATAGGCCGCGCCGCCATGAGCCATAACCAGTGATGGAATAAAATCGCCCTCGGCCCCGGTGTAGATAATAACCTGCGGCGCGGCTTCGATGGTTTGCAGGTGATCGAGAATATACTTGCCATCACCAAGCGCCATCACCCAGCCGCTGACGATAACATTGGGCACTGTCTGTTCGATATTACGCAGCAATTCTTCGCCATCAGCGCTAACGGCGACAAATTCAAATCTCGGATCTTCGCTTATTAGATGCTCAAGAGCAGCGCGCACCAACGGGCTTTTATCGACAACCGCGACCCGGATCATTTTAGCTGCTGCATTTTCATTCATAAGAAAAACTACCCTGCTCTCACGCCAACTGAATCTCTAGCTCACCAATGAGTAACCCAGCTGTTACTAGATTTCACGCAAATTGTATGTAATTTTCTGAATTAGCTTAAACCCATAAATTATTTCTGTTGTAAAATATATGAAGCTGTTCTCTAAAATATCTTTCGTCGCCCTGCTTATTCTAGGCTTATCCGGAGAAGCTCTACCGGCGGGTGAACTCAGCAATCAAATGGCCAGTCAGGCCAGCCCCTACCTGCGTCTTCATGCAGATGATTTGGTTGCCTGGCAGCCGTGGCAGCAAGACTCTCTCCAGGCAGCGGAAAAATCCGGCAAGCCGATTTTTCTTTCGATCGGCTATCTCGCGTGCCATTGGTGCCATGTCATGCGGAAAGAAAGTTTCAGCGACCCTGAAATCGCCGGCCTGATCAATCAATCTTATTACCCGATCCTCGTTGACCGAGAAGAACTGCCGCAAGTTGATGCGCTTTATCAGTCAGCCTTGGCGGTTATGAATTTGGCCAATGGCTGGCCGCTCACCGTGTTTTTGACCAATGACCGCAAGCCGATCTGGGGCGGTGCTTACTTTCCCAAAAAAGCAAAATCCGGCGCTCCCGGTCTGGATGCTATCTTAGCTCAAGTGGCGGATGTTTATGCCAAGCGCAAGTCGGACATCTTAGCCGATACCAAGCAGGTTATCGAGCAACTGGAAGAAGAATCAAAAAGCGCCAAAGGCAGTATCGCACTCCATCATATAGATAAATTTGCTAAAATAATTTTGAGTGAAATCGATCCTTTTGAAGATGGCTTTGAGGGCGCACCTAAATTCCCAAATATTATTGCTTTGGAATCATTGTGGCGGGCTTATATCCGAACCGGACGCAAAGATTACGGCGATGCGGTCGAAAACGCGGTGCACAGTATGATCCGGGGCGGTCTCTATGATCATATCGGCGGCGGCTTTTTCCGCTATACGGTTGATCGGCAGTGGCGTATTCCTCATTTTGAAAAAATGCTTGGCACCAATGCCAGACTGTTACGCTTGATGGTCGAAGTCTGGCGCGAAAAGCCAGACAAAGTTTTACAAGCTAGAATCTATCAAACCGTCGAATTTCTGTTTCGCGAAATGTTGCTGCCGGGCCAAGGCTTCATATCCAGCCTGGATGCCGATAGCGAGACTGAGGAAGGTAAGGAAGAGGAAGGCGCCTATTATGTGTGGAGCAGCAATCAACTTAAGAAACGCTTAGCCGGGCGCTACGCACTTTTTAGCGCCGCCTATGATTTAGCACCAAGAGAAGGCGAAGCCTTGGATACGGAAGACGATCCGGGCATCCTGTTTCAAACAAAAACTTCCCTTGGCGATCTAGCCAAACAATTCAAAATTCCACCTTCAGTAGTAACCGCGCAACGAGACGCTGCTAAAAACCAACTTGCAAAGATTAGGAGCAAACGAGAACGCCCCCGCCAGGATCAAAAAATTCTCGCCGCTGACAACGGATCCGTCATTAGCGCCTTGATTGAAGCTGGGCGGGCCTTGGATCGAGAGGACTGGTTATCGAAAGCTCGGATGGCCTTTGAAGCGATCTTCCAAAGTCACTTCGATGCCTCAAAACAATTGCACCGCTCGGTCGTTCAAGGCCGTCTTGGCCCGCCGGCAACATTGAGCGATTATGCTCACTTAGCCCAGGCTGCCCTCCACCTTTATGAAGTCAGCGGCGAACTGGCATTTCTAAACCAGGCTAAACATATCGCCGGGCAAGCCATCGAGCTTATGTGGGATGGGAAAAATCACGGTTTCTTTTCCGGCAGTTCGCACAACACGCGCTTTCTATTGATACGGTCCAAGCCCATCCTCGATAGCGATGCAGCCTCGGCAAATTCTCTTATGTTGAGCGTACTGGCCCGCCTCTATTATCTTACGGGTGAGGATAAATGGTATGAGATAGGCGACCAGACCCTGACCGCCTTTGGTGGCATTCCAAAATCCTTTCTGTTCGGTCATGCGGGCTTTTTAAATGCGGCGGAAGACTGGTTGGCGGCACTTCAAATTGTGGTTATCGGTGATGAAAAAGCGGCAGCCCTAAAACCGCTCAGACTTCTGATTGATCAAACGAGCCTACCGACTCGCACTTTTCAGATCATCGCGCCCGGCACACGCCTGCCCGATACGCATCCGGCCCAATTTAAAGAACAACTTGATGGCAAGCCGACCGTCTATGTCTGCCGCGGGCAAATTTGTTCCCTGCCGGCAACGACCAGACAGGAACTCGCTCAAACCCTAATCAGTTTTCGCCGAGGCCGCTGAGAAACTCAGCTCTCGCTTGACTTATAAGCGCTGCCTATTGATGATCCGCTTATCATGAAACAGATTTTTAACGCCGCCGCGCCCGTTCAAATTGTCGATATCGGCGCCAGCGATATCGAAGATAAGCCGATCTATGACAGCTTGATGGAAGAAGGTCTGGGCCATCTCACTGGTTTCGAGCCCGCCCCCGATATGTTCGAGAAGCTGAAAGACCTTACGACGGAGGAGAAGCACTATCTACCGTATGCGTTGGGCGATGGGACCGAGCAGACATTAAAAATTTGCCGCGCACCCGGCATGACCTCCCTGCTAGAGCCCAATATGGAATTGCTCTCGCATTTTCATGGCTTTGATGATTGGGCGGTGGTTGAAGAACGCCTGCCCATCCAAACGCATCGGCTGGATGATATTGAAGAAATCGACGATTTTGATTTTATAAAAATCGACACCCAGGGCGCTGAGCATCAAATCATCGAAGCTGGTCAGGAGAAAATTTCAAAAGCGGTCGCCATGCATGTCGAGCTCTCCTTCAAGCCGATTTATCACGGTGAAAAATCCTTTGCCGAGGTTGATTTGCTGATGCAGAAAATGTGCTTTGCGTTGCATACGTTAGAGAAAGTAAACACCCGGGCTTTCCGCCCGATGATGTTCAACAACAATATTTTTGACGGGCTTCGCCACATCCTGCAAGTAGATGCGGTCTATATCAAAGACTTCCAGAAACTTGGCGACTTATCGGCTGAGAAGCTTCTGAAACTCGGTGCCGTATTGCATTATTGTTATGGCAGTTTTGATGCCGCGATGTTGGCACTGCGTCATTACGATGAAAAGTCTTCCACCGATCTCGCCAATACTTACGTGCAGGCACTACGTTAGGACCGGGGCAGTGCAAAACAATCTCAGCGACGGATTTGTGCATCTTAATAACGGTGATTTGACGAGCGCCCGTGCGGCCTTTCAGATGGCTCTGAATTTTGACGCCAATGATGTTGGCGCACTCAGCGGTATGGCAGCCGTCCTCCACGGCGAGCAAGATTTTACTGGCGCGCTGGGTAATTCCGAGGCGGCCCTCAAACTTGATCCGCGTAATGCTGAACTCCATGTTCATCATGCGCAATATCTGCTGAGCGCCGGTCGGGGTGACGAAGCCAAATCTTATTTGAGCAAAGCTGCCCGCTTCGGCGCTGATGCACCCGATACGCTTTATAATTTGGGCGTGCTTTATTCAATGATGGGCGAATTCCGAGAAGCCAAAAAAAACCTGCTGAAAGCCAGCAAGCTCAACAAAGATGATCCCCAAACGCTGATGACTTTGGGCAGCGTTTGCACTGAGTTAGGCGATTTTACCCAAGCCGTGAAATCCCTCACCCGCTGCCAGGAACTTGTGCCCGGCTCGCCCGAAGTCAGCCATCAACTTGGCAATTTATATTTCCAGCAAGGCGATTTTGATAATGCTTTGAAATCGCTGAAGCATTGTCTAGCGATTGATGCCGCCAATAGCGACGCTTATCTCAGCCTCTCGGCCGTCTATTTTAAAATAGGTCAGATTGATCCGGCGATCGAAGCCTGCGAGCGGGCGCTACAACTCGACCCATCAGACGCCAGCACCCATTACAACATTGCCAAATATTACGGGCTGAGGAAAAACCTTGAAAAAGCGTTGGTGCACAGTAAGCAGGCCTTTGAGCTTAACCCGGCTGATAGCGATGCGGCTGCGACCTATTACCAATTTCGGCGCCAAGCCTGTGACTGGCAAGACCTGGAGACCTTGAGCGCTCAATTGGATGCCTTCCTATCCGACCAAGCCCTCGAGCCAACTTCCGAACTGCCTTTCATCAATGTGTTTAGAAGTGCGGATTCGGCGACAAATCTGCGCGTCGCCCAGGCCCGCTCCGCCAAAATATCTGCTGGTATCTCTGGCGATGGATTCCTAAAACGCATAGAGCGCCGCCGCGAGAAAAAAAACGCACCCCCCATTAACATCGGCTATGTCTCGAGCGACTTTAGAGACCATCCGACCGGTCATCTCATGCAACATTTCTTTGGCCTGCACGACCGCAGCAAATTTCGCATCCACGCTTATTCGCATGGACCGAACGATGCCAGCCCTTACCGGCAAACCATAGAAGGCGAATGCGGCAGCTTTACCGATATCAGCGGCCTTGATGATTTCGAAGCCGCCAAACGCATCAACAATGACAACATTGATATCTTAGTCGATCTGAACGTCCATATTACCGGCGAACGCATGGGGATTTGTGCCCATCGCCCCGCGCCGGTCCAAATCAATATGCTGGCGTATCCCGGCACTTCAGGTGCCAGCTATTATGATTTCATTGTCACCGATCAAATTAACACGCCGCTGGAAGACGAAGATTTTTTCAGTGAGAAGTTCCTCATCCTACCGGACACCTACTTTATCACCGATGCCAAAAGTGAAATATCGGACCGAATTTTCAGCCGCGCAGAATGCGGCTTACCGGCGACATTAAAGGATGGTGCTGTCTTTGCCTGCTTTAATAACAGCTACAAGATTGAGCCCCAAATATTTGCGTCATGGCTCAACATCTTAGAAAAATCGCCCGGCAGTGTGTTGTGGCTGTTTGCCAATAACGAGCTCTGCCAAACCAATTTGCGCCGCCTCACCACTGAGCGGGGAATTGGTGAAAACCGTTTGGTCTTTGCAGAAGATTTGCCCAAGCCTGACCATCTGGCCCGGCTCGCCATTGCTGATCTGGCGTTAGATACGGGAATCTATGGTGGCCACACGACGACCGCGGATGCACTCCTGGTGGGCGTGCCGACGGCAACGCAGCTCGGCAGCCATTTTGCGTCCCGCGCCTCCAGTTCAATCTTGAACGCACTCGGTATGTCGGAACTGATTTGTCCAGATATTGAGGCTTATGAAGAACTGGCCCTAAAGCTCAGCTCTGATGGCGCAGAATTGCAACGTCTCAAAGCTAAAATCGAGGAAAATAAGGTGAGCCATCCGCTATTTGATGGCGTGACTTACATGTGCCATTTTGAAGCTGGCTTGGAAGCCGCTTATCAGATGTGGCTGGAAAACCGAGAGTTCAACCATATCACTGTTGAGATCTAGTCAACCCGTTCGAGCCGTTGAATGATCCGCTCTTCGATGAGCGGCGCGGTTTCTTGAACGTAGCGGGTAAAGTGCGGGGTCTGTTGGTGATTGTCGAAGGCGGCCTCGTCATCATAGACTTCATAGAGATGGACGATATCCTCCTTGCCTTCTGGAATGAGAATATGAAATAGCTGACAGCCGGGCTCATCTCTAAGCGCGCCTTCTGCATCATGCTCAATATGCGACAGATAGTCGTCGAGATTACCGGGTTTGAGCTTAATCGTTACGAATATTGCAAAGGCAGACATGTTCGATCCTTCTGAGATTTGGTCGGAGCATAGCTAAAATTGCCGGTTAAGTCCGATTAATCGGATTTCTCCGAGACATCACACTCCAGGCGGTATTCAATAGTGCCAATCTTCTTGAGCTGAGCGAGGCTCCCGCCCTCTTTGCGTGCCTGTTTTTGGAACGCTTTATAGAGCACAGCCCGCAATTCTCCTTTGATATCTTCATCGAGAATTTCAAAGCTCGCCGGCAGGCTAACGCTGTCTGCCTTTTTTGATTTCGCCTTTTTAGCAGTTTTGTTATTGCTGAATATGTTAGCCCAGCCGGAGCGGTACTCATCCGTTGCGACACTTGAGAAATGGCTGATCGAAGATTGCGATGCCGATTTATTCTCGCTCTTGGTCTCGCTCTTGGTCTCGCTTTTAGCTTCGTTCTTCTTTTCGCTTTTGCTATCCGCCGACTTGGTCTCAGTCTTTTCGGATTTAGCGGGTTTAGAAGTTTCTTTTTTGGCTGTTTTGGTATCGCTCATTTTCATCAACTCTCTGGGTGAACAATTGTCGCGGTCGTCTAGCAAATTTTATCCGACTGCGACAAGCCTTTTTAATCACGCCAGGGCCTGTTAAGGGTGAAAGATGCTGAAAACAAATATTAAAAAATTGGCTCAAATCGTTGATCTCTCCGAGCAGGAACTCATCGAATTAGATGCCAAAATAGAGGCTGCGATTATTGCTGAGATCGATATTTTCCAAAATCGGGCAGAGCGTGAGACCATCCTCATTCGTTTTCTCAACCCCGCCGATCTGGCCCTCTATGAGCCGACCTATTTTGAACAATTTAAGACGCCCACCGTTCATAGCTTCTTTATCGAGCGCGCCCAACAAGCGATCGAACGGATCGGTGGCGAAGTGACAATTGCCTATATGGAATCGGCTTATTACGAGACCTGGCTCGGCGTCAACGATTTCGATGACAGCCCCAACCTTCGCATCGCTTGGGCCCGTCAACAGCTGCGGGGTTTATCCAATTAATCAACAGATTAAGAGGCGTTTTTAAACTTTGGACTTAACAGTTACAGCAATGGTTTTGCTCGCCGCCCTGCTTCATGCAGGGTGGAATGCAATCTATAAAGGCCAGGGTAGCGGGCTCGCGACCGGTGTCGTTATCACCATCGGGATGGGCGGCGCATCGGCGTTGGCGTTACCTTTTGTGCCAATCCCAGCGCCGGAAAGTTGGGGCTATTTTGCCGCCTCGGTCGCGTTGCATTTGTGCTACCGTTTATTTCTCTCTGCCTGTTATCGCTACGGTGATCTCGGGCAAGTTTATCCGATATCGCGCGGCACGGGTCCCCTGCTCGTCACCATTGTCAGTTTCTATTGGCTGGGCGAGAAATTGCCTGCCCAAGTTATGCTCGGCATCATCGTCGTCATCATTGGTATTGTCAGCCTAGCCTTTCGCGGCGGCGGCATTTCCGCCTTCCACGCGATGCGGCCCGTTTTGCTCGCAATCGGCACCGGTATCTTCATCGCGGCCTACACCATCGCCGATGGCCTTGGCGCCAGACTTGCTGGCACGCCACATGGCTACATTTTCTGGTTGATGTTTGTCGACTCATTGGTTTTCGTACCCGTTGTCGGCTATCTCAGACGAGACACTATTCTACAGTTCTCCACCAAAGATTGGCTGATCGGCCTTGGCGGCGGTGTGATGGCTTTGACGGCCTATTGGTTGTTCGTCTGGGCGATGACGCTCGCCCCGATCGCGCCAGCCGCTGCATTGCGTGAAACCAGCGTCATCTTTGCCGCCATCATCGGCGCATTGTTCTTGAAAGAATCGTTTGGAAAATGGCGGATTTTAGCCGCTGTTACCGTCACCATCGGCGTGGTTTTGATGCGATTATAGCTGGTCTCTATGCCTAAGCAAAAATTCCAGCACCGTTTCAGTGAATAGCTCAGATTGCTCCAGATTAATCAGATGGCCTGATTTGGGGATGATCTTCAACTCACAGTTTTTAATTTTGGCGGCCATCTCTTGGCCGGTATTTGGTGGTGTCAGGCTGTCATGTTCGCCGTAAATCAATATTGTCGGCACAGCAATTTTCTCAAGCGCAGCCGTCTGATCAAATAAAGTCGTCGCCTTCACCGTCTTGATATAGCTTTCCTTGTGCAGACATTTCATGCTGTCGACGAGCTGATTGAATTGCGCTTCTGTCGCGTGCGGGCCGACCAGAGATTTGGCTATAATCGGAGCTATATCCATGACCTCTTTGCCTTCTTCCACCAGGGGTTTGAGCCGGAGATCAATGAAATTTTGCTTTTCCGCAGCACTGAAATTATTAAAGCCGGAAAAACAGGCGACCAAAGTCAGCGTCTTTACCCGCTCCGGGAACAGAGCATAAAAGCTCTGAGATATGCGTCCGCCCATCGAGAGCCCGCCGATATGCGCTTTCTCAACGCCAAAATGATCGAGCACCTGGACAAGATCGCGGGCAAATTCATTAAAATCCAACTCGCCCTCATAGTCATCGCTATCGCCATAACCGCGCGCATCCCAGGCAACGACGTGGAAATGCTCGGAAAGCGCCTCAATCTGTTCGGTCCAATTGGTCCGATTGCCGCCAATGCCATGCATCAGCATCAGCAACTCCCCCTCGCCGGCATGATCGATCACCAGAGAAGGGTTGGCTAAAATGCGCTCGGTTTTAATCTCAGCCATGGCTTACACGTTTTTAATGGTGCCGCCATCGATGCGGATTTGCGAGCCGGTGACGTAGCTGGCCCGCGCGCTCAACAAAAAGGCTGCAACATCGGCAAATTCTTCAACCGAGCCATAACGACCGGCTGGGATCTGCGCCCAAGATTTCTTTTGCACATCCTCGACGCTGATACCCTGCTTTTCAGAGGCAAATTTGTCCATATTGACCGTGCGTTCGGTATCAATGCGGCCGGGAATGATCGTATTGACCGTGATGCCGTGCTTGGCGACTTCATTGGCGAGCGTTTTGGAATAGCTCACAATACCTGAGCGCACCACATTAGAAACCGGAATGGTGGGGATCGGTGCGATCACACCGGAAGACGTCACCGTCAAAATTCGCCCCCATTGGCGCTCAATCATCGCCTCCAGGGCGGCTTCTGATATCCGAATAACACTCATCAGCAAAGCCTGCAGCGACGCTTCCCAAATCTCATCATCGACACCGATGATATTGCCGCCCGGAGGGCCGCCGGCGTTATTGAGCAAGATCTCTGGCTGCCATTCACCCTGAATTTTTTCGCACATCGCGGCAACCGCCGCTTTGTCCGTCATGTCGATCGAATAAGCTTCAGCTTCAACGCCGTTTTTAGATTTAAGCTCGGCTACGAGTTCGGCCAAAACGTCTTCCCGCCGGGCGCCAACAATGACGTTGCAGCCTTCCGCCGCAAGCGCCCTGGCAATACCGGCTCCGATGCCTTGCGAAGCGCCTAAAACCAGCGCTGTTTTACCTTTTATCCCCAGATCCATGATTTATTTCCTTTTGTTTCAAACTCAGTTCCAAAGCTTGTTCCGAATGTTCTCACTGTATAAAGTCACGCTCAAACAATTACAAACTTAGATGCTCCAAAAGCGAGCGATTAGGAAATGATTTATGCGCTTACTTGATCAACCCGGCCGCTCAACTGTCCACTCCTTAAATGGTATGGCCGCGACCTCCAGCCCGCTTTCTACCGCCACCGCCATCCAAACCTTGATGCTAGGCGGCAACGCGATGGACGCCGCGATTGCAGCCGTTGCCGCGCAATGTGTGGTGGAGCCACAATCAACCGCAATCGGCGGTGATATGTTCTGCCTCTATAAGCCCCATGACGGTGATCTGATCGCCTTTAACGGCTCCGGCAAAGCACCGGCCGCGGCAACAGCTCAATGGTATGCCGAGCAAGGTATTACTAAGATCGAGCGGGTCAGCCCGCATTCGGTCACGGTTCCAGGCGTCATCGATGGCTGGTCACAGCTGATGGCGGCCTATGGCACGAAATCTCTCGGCGATGTTCTCCAGCCCGCCATTCGATTTGCCCATGACGGCTTTCCGGTTCACCACCGCGTTCATGCCGATTGGAGCGATTGGGCCGAGGATCTGGCCAATGACCCGACCGCGGCTAAATATTTGCTGATCGACGGCAGAGCACCTGAAATTGGCGAAGTGATCCGCCAGCCGCTTTTGGGAAAAACGCTGGAACATATTGCCGAGACTGGCCGGGCCGGCTTCTACGAAGGCTGGGTTGCCGAAGACATTGTCTCGTTTTTGCAAGGCAAAGGCGGACTTCACACCATGGAAGACTTCGCCAATGTCAAAGGTGATTTCGTCACCCCGATCAAGGCTGATTACAAAGGCTATGAAGTATGGGAATGTCCACCAAATGGCCAAGGAATTGTGGCGCTGGAAATGCTGAACATTTTGGGCGGGATGGATCTCGCTAAGCTTGATCCGCTCTCCACCGAGCGCCTGCATCTGGAAATTGAAGCCGCCCGCCTCGCTTATACGGACCGCGATGCTGTCCTTGCCGATCCTTCTCAATCTGATGTGCCGATCGAGAAATGGCTTTCCGAGGAACATGCGGCCCATCAGCGCGCCTTGATCGACCGCAGCAAACGGATGGGCGACCTACCGCCGTCCGAATTGTCGGACCACAAAGATACGGTCTATCTCACCGTGGTTGATAAAGACCGCAATGCGGTGAGCTTTATCAATACTATCTTCTTCCCGTTTGGCAGCGCACAAGTCGCCCCGAAATCCGGCGTCGTGCTGCAAAATCGCGGCATGGGCTTCTCGCTCGATCCAGACCACCCCAACTGCATCGCACCCAATAAGCGCCCGCTGCACACGATTATTCCCGGCATGTTGATGAAAGACGGCAAGGCCCAAATGCCGTTTGGCGTGATGGGCGGACAATATCAAGCTGCAGGCCACGCGCACTTCCTCACCAATTTGCTCGAATGGGATATGGATCTGCAAGAGGCCATTGATTTCACTCGGGTTTTCCCCGATTGGGATGATACAGATAATACCGTTCAAGTCGAAAGCGGCTTGCCGGAAGATATCCGCGCCGAACTCGAGGCGCTGGGGCACAAAACCTATGTCCCGAACCGTCCCATTGGCGGCGCGCAAGCGATCTGGATTGATTGGGAACGTGGCGTGCTGCGCGGAGGTTCTGATCCGAGGAAAGACGGCTGCGCGTTAGGATATTAAGCGATATCAATATGTTACGAGATTTTATTCCACAACCAGGGAGTTCCCTAGTTGTCATCTGTATCAACTATAGATAATATAGTCATATACCGACAGAACGTAGGTGAGGTACAGGACCATGATATTTAATTGGCAGCATTATTTGCAAGAACAGCTACAGTGGGTAGAATGCCTCATGTCGCGCGCCAATGATTGCGATGAGCGTGAAGAACGCCAGCAACTCTATCTCTTAGCGCAAACGACTTTGCAAGACGCCAGTCAATTGGTCCAGCAAATGTCGGCTAAAGAAACCACAGCAAGCTTAGTCTGAACCCGGTCCACCCGTCGCTTCACGAATTTTTTCATCCGTATTATATTGGCTGAGGGAATAGACCGACCAAATCGCGGCGGGAATCCAACCGATTAAAGTTATTTGCAAGGCCAGGCAGATGAGCCCCGCAATCGGCTTGCCAATGGTGAAAAATTGCAACCACGGGATCAGTATGGCAAGTAGTAAGCGCATGTCAGTGCCCCCTCGTTATTAAGATAAACCCTATTTTTCGCTCTCGACAGAAGCTCTAACTAAAGAGCGCACGGCTTCGATGACCCGGTCCAAAAAAGCGAGGTCTTTTTTGCGCTGTTCTTCGCGGCGCATTTTTTCGGCTTCGAGGCTGCGTTGTTTGGCGGCCTGGCGCTCGGCATAGCTTTGTTTGGGAATATCCGTTGCATTGCTGCTCGACGTGCAAAGCAGGTGCTCGCCGTCCAAGGTGCAAACCGAAATTTCACCTGAGTTTTTATTCAACCGCCAGACGCGATTTTCTGTCGCTTTAACGATCTGATAAATGCCAGGATCGGCCTTCATATTCTTAGGCGCAGCAGATACCGGCGCAGCGCTCGATATAAAAAAGACAGCGACCAGACTAAGGAGTAAAGCTTTCATGGGACAGACTCTTTTTCGGTTAAAACAATATCGTAAGAAGTAAGTTGTATTGGTATGCCATGCAAACAAGAGCAGACCACAAATTGCCTCTAAATGGCCTTATTTAATTTTATCAAAACACCAATAATTGTCTGACTTTAAAATAATTATTATTGTTAAATAACAATAGATTGCATCATTAATCTAAACTTATTATTTAAGATAATCACTCTCTGTCGCTGGGATGATCAGGGACCATCGATGGGCTTTCCAGGACCCAGCCGCGTTGCTTGCGCTTGGCTAATAAATACAGACCGCCAAGCAAAAATCCGACGGCGACCACGGGCCTGATAACGCCCTCCATCATGAATATTGAGGGTGCCAAAGCCATCAAAAATAAGGGGATAAAGGCCAACGTCCAGGTTTTCTCTGAGCGCTGCTTTTGATAGCTCGGATAGAAGATTGAAAACGCACCAAGCGTGATAAAGAACAACGACCAAGGTCGCGTAAAAAATGGTGCGAGATCCGTGGTGATCGCCAAGGCTTGCGAGAGATTTTTCTCGGCGATGGTGCCCAGCACGACGCCCAATATCATCGGCACAATCGGAAAGCCCATCATCTTGAGAGCAAATCCGAGGACGCCAAAGATAAACAACGTCCATATATCAAACGTAATATTGCCGAGCGCAAAGACGCCGATCGCACAATAAAACAGAATAACGGCGGCCAACATATACATGCGTACCTTGGTGATTAACACGAAGCCCCGGAGTGTAATCGACTGCAAGCCGAGCATTAAGAAATTGGCGACAAAGAAAGCGATGAAGATCGAATAAGCGATAATGGGCTGGTCTTCGATGAAAGACGGACTGGGGACCACGTCATGGATGAGCAGCGCCCCCAGCATGATTGCTGTTACAATATCGCCAGGGATGCCGAGCGCCATCATCACAATGAGCGTACCGCCTGCCGTCGCATTATTAGCCGATTCCGGCGCAATAATGCCGTCTTCTATCCCGGTGCCAAATTTCTCAGGCGTTTTAGACGCTTTCTTAGCCTGATCATAAGCAAGAATATTCGATATGGAACTGCCTGCCGCCGGCAAAATACCGACAAAAATACCAATGATCGATGAGCGGATGAGATTCCCCCAGCGCTTTAGAACGAGAATGGCAGCTTTCCTATGCTCAATTTTGACCACCGCTTCTTCATCAGCAGACAATGGTTTTCTTGCAGCCTCAGTATCCCGCGTATCGCTCAGGAGTTGGCTAAAAGCAAAGAGACCGATAAGGACGGGCAAGAATGAGAAGCCCGATTCCAACCCGGATTGCCCGAACGTAAATCGAGGTAACCCAAATATCACATCGGTGCCGATCGTTGCTGCTAACAAACCAAGGAGCCCCGAGATTAAACCTTTCAACAATTGATCACCGGCAAGGCTCGCTGTTACCGTCAAGGCAAACAGCACCAGAGAAAAGAAATCCCAAGGCTGGAACTCAAGGCCAACCAATGCCAATTGCGGCGCAACTAAGACCAGCACGATGGCACTGATGACGCCGCCAAAGAAAGATGACCAGACGCCTATTCCCAAGGCCAAACCAGGCTGCCCCTTGCGGGCCATAGGGAAGCCGTCAAATGTCGTCGCAACTGAGGAGGGCGTACCAGGAATACCTGTCAAAATACCCGACATGAGGCCACCAGAGAGGCCGCCAACATATACTCCGATCATTGTCGCTAAGCCCTGAACCGGCGTCATGGAAAACGTAAATGGCAGAACCAAAACAACGGCCATGGCGAAGGTAAAACCTGGTATAGCGCCCGCAATTAGGCCAGCCGTGACACCAACCATCATTAAAATAACTGTTGAAATAGTGAATAATTCGGCAGATGCGTTGAGGATATTTTCAATAATCATTTTAAATACCCTTTATGACGCCATAAAACAGTTCGCCTTGAGGCAAAATAACGCCGAGCGCAAAAGTAAATACCGACCACATGAATCCAACGGTGGCGCAGGCAATTAATCCGTGAAGAAAAAGGCTTCGCGAATCCCATCCACCAAAATAACTGAGCGTTAAAAAAACAAATAAAACACCCCCGACAAGCATGCCAAAGAAAGGCAAAGTCGCGACAAAAATTGCGAAAAAGCCAAAAACAAATATTGGATTTTTGTAATATTTCAACCAGCCAACGAACCCGCCTTTTTGTTCGCCTTCGGAGCGTTCTTGAAACAGTGATTTTACGAAGAAAATGAGCGAAAGCAGGGTCAGTGGCGCGAGGATAATTCGCGGCCAGAGTGCCGATGACATTTGCCCGAAAGTTGCTTCTTTGATGGCAAAGCTTTCGTTAATGAACAATCCGCAACCTATCAACAATACAATTGCGACGATGGCATCTCGATTAATGTGCATAATGCAACTTTATATTTTCAAATTTTTCAGAACCTTGAGGGCGTAAAGAATAGCAGCCCAGACGGATGCCCAGGCTGCTATCTCAATTTACTTCTTAAGCGCTACTTACCGTAACGACCTAATTTAACGCCTTTTGCCGCCGCATTGAAATCATTGCTCGTTGCAGCAAACCATTTCGCATAGGCAGCGGGCCCTTTGTAGACAAGTGACGTGCCTTTAGCGGCCATGCTCTTTTTGAAAGCAGCATTCTGAGTAGCTTTCTTGAAAATAGCTGCCCAATGCTCGATTTTATCCTTCGACGTTCCCTTTGGTACAACAACACCGCGGGTGAGCGAGAAGTTCATATCGACGCCCAATTCTTTCAGAGTTGGTAGATCAGGAACGAGCGGACTACGCTTGTCCGCGGCGATCGCAAATGCTTTCAAAGTTCCGTCTTTTTTCTGACCCTGAGCTGCGGCCATATTAATGCCGCCAAGATCAACAGCTTTACTACGCATGCCTTTAATTCGGCCCGCGGTACCGCCTTGGAACGGAACGTATTTAAAGGAAGTACCGGTTTTGGAACCTAAGAGAATCCAAAGCAGGTGACTGGTTGCACCAAAGGAAACGCCGGTTAGAATTTTCCCTGGATTTGCCTTGGCCGCAGCCAGCATACCTTTGAGATCATTGTATGGCACGTGGCCACCAGCACCGATAATCTCCGGTGTATCAGTAACCATGGCAACAGTATCAAAAGCATCCCAATTAAACTTCAGCGAGCCCATAATATTGTTTACCAATACACTTTGATGGATCGCAAAGAGCGTACAACCGTCAGCTTTCGCCTTTTGAGCTTCTTTAGCGCCTTTTGTGCCACCGGCACCAGGAATGGTTACCATTTTAAGTGCTGGTTTAACGCCCATAGCGTTGATGGTTTTCTCGAAAGTACCGAAAATAACGCCGGTGCCGCCACCTGCGCCCCAAGGCACGATGATTTTAGCTGTGCTGCAGGAAAAGTTTGCCGCAGATACTGTCGTTGTCTGCATTGCCATCGACGCGCCAAGAACGGCGGCACCCGCAAGCAGAGATGTCATAAATGTTGTTTTCATTAATATTCTCCCTAAAGTTACCCGGGTTTAACCCTCGCGGGCCTACCCATTTATCAATCGAATTAACACTTATGATTATTCGATTAATTCTCATCGTCAACAAGTTATAAAACGAATCAAAACGTCAAAATCAGCTTGATCTTATATCTATCCGTCACAAGCCCCCATTTTCGTTTTATTTATCGCAATTTTTATCGCGACTTTATTTTTCATTTTAATGCCTGCTGCACCGCAACTTCCGTATTACGAAACTTGCAACCCCTGTTCATAACTCGTTTGCCGCGAATTACCAACAGATTTTAGTCCCCGCTGCCCAAAAACCCAAATTGTCGGCCTGATTTCCGGAAATCAGCAAAAATCTAGGATTTTTGGAATGCGCTGGGCCTGACCCGCCAATTAATAAAATGGTGACAAATGAATATTAGAATTTAACCATCGGGTAGGGCGTGTTAGAATTAAAACTTATTATTGATTTACTTAGTTGCTTTATCCCCGTCGAATGTCAATCTACTTCAACGGGATTACTCTTTATGATGTCGCAGTTGGAACATACCTTGGGGACAATGCTTTGGGAATAAAACAGAAAGTATCGGGGACACTTATCCCGCTGTTTGCTGTGCCGGTGTGGCGCTGTCCCCTGTTGATGCGCTTCAGGCAGAGAGCCTCACTGATCTGGTTCGCCCGCTGCTTAAATCCCACAATCTGATCAAAGCATCACAATCCGATCTAAAAGCCGCTGAAGAGCGGGTAAAAGAGACCCGTGGCGGCTGGTATCCGACAGCAACAGTTACGACCCATTACGGCAAAGAACGCCAGAACAAGCCGACGGCAACCGATGATACGAATCTCGTAACCCGACAAGCGGACATATCCGTCAACCAGCTGGTATGGGATTTCGGCGCGACGAATTCGCGCATTAAAGCCTCAAAACTGACAGCCAAAGCCTCAGATTTTACAGTCGAATCCACCATACAAGATTTAATTTTGCGCGCTTCCGTGGCCTTTCTGAACGTCGATCGCTCGGCCAGGGTGTTAACTTTTGCCCGCGAGTCAGAAGCCAATATTAAACGCCAGACCGAACTTGAAGATGCTTTGGTCAGAAAAGGTGCCGGCCTGTCATCAGATGTCCTGCAAGCCAAGGCGACTTTGTCCGGTGCCCAAGCCCGCCGTGTTCAGGCAGAAGGCGCGCTGGCTGTTGCCCGTAACGCCTACCGCGCGGTCTTTCATACCGACAGCGCTAATTTATCATCGCTCGAAAAGCCGATCATACCGGAACAGTTAATTCCCCCAACCGTTGATGAAGCTATCCAGACTGCGTTGCGGACAAATCCGAAGCTGCGCGCCGCTGATATGGGCGCTGCGGTTGCGGTAGAGACGATCAACTCGACAAAAGCAGCAGCGTTCTACCCAAAATTCGATATCGTTGCCAGCACCACCTATAAACATAATGCTGGCGGCACCATCGGACATCAGGAAGAAGGCCTCGCGAAGCTCCAGATGAGCTTTCCCTTTAATCTCGGCCTAACATCCATTAACACGCTGAAAGCCTCAAAGAGTGATGCTGCTTCGGCGAATAGTCGTGTCGGCGAGACCCGCGATTTGATTGAGCAATTGGTGCGCGATTCGTGGTCGAATTTAGCCACGGCAAAAGCCACCCATCAGTTTTTGGCGAACCAGGCCAGTATTTCGGCAGAATTTCTGGAACTGGCCCGCAAAGAGAGAAAACTTGGCAATCGCTCCCTGCTCGATGTCCTCAATGGCGAGACCGCCTTAATAAACGCCAATAGCGATGCGACATCGGCTCGTACCGACGTCGTTATTGCCACGATAACGCTGTTAAATGCGATGGGGCGTTTGGAGCTTAAAGCCATTCAATGATATGGGCGATGCCTTTGATTTTATTATTATAAAACTAGCAAAATGTGTTATATTAAGCTGAATAATAAATAAGCAGAAAAATGCTCCAGAGGGTTCAGTAGCCGGACAGGAAATATAGGTTATAAAAAAAATACTCCAGGCTGTTTTAGTATTTTAAATCCCGTGGTGGGAAAGTGAATTGGATACGCTGAACCAAGACCAAACAACCATCAAAGTTATTGATGCTGCGGACGAAAGTCTGAACGGTGGACCAATTGTCATTCCTGGTGATGGCTGGCTAATGAGTGCTGATTTTGTCCGTCAAGGTAGTGATCTCCTTTTGGTCGGCGAAGATGGTCAGCAAATTCTAATCACCGACTATTTCTCGCAAAGTTCACCGCCTGATCTGCAAAGCGGCGGCGGCGGCATCCTGCATGCCGATCTGGTTGCCAAACTCGCGGGTCCCCTGGCACCCGGCCAATTTGCCAGCACCGAAATTTCACAAGCGACGCAAGCCATCGGTCAGGTTGATACGATTTCCGGCACGGTGGAAGCGACCCGATCTGACGGCACCAAGGTTACCCTCGCCCAGGGTGACAAGATATTCTCAGGCGATGTCGTTGAGACCGGCGATGCCGCTGCTGTCGCCTTTATCATGGCAGACGACTCCACCTTCTCGCTCGGCAAAAGCGGTCGCATGCTCATGGACGAAATGGTTTACGATCCGGCAGACCAGACCGGCAATATGAAAGTCGATCTGATCAAGGGTGTGTTCTCTTTTGTCAGTGGTCAAATCGCTAAAACCGATCCCGATTCCATGGTCCTGAGCACACCCGTCGCGACCATCGGTATTCGCGGCACGACGGGCGTATTGAATTTGCCTGAAGGCGAAGGCCTCACTGTTGTTCTTTCCACCAATGCTGATGGCACGACCGGCGAGATCACCGTTACCAATGCCGCCGGCGTTCAGATACTCAACCAACCCTTCCAGGCAACAGCCGTCTCAAGTTTTAACCTGCCGCCCTCCACCACCTTTACCATGACGGCGGCCCAATTTAACCAGCAATACAGTGCTGTCGTGCAGGCCGCCCAGGGCGCTGAAACCCGCGCAGCGACAACCAACCAACAGAATCAAAATGCCGATCCTGACGCTGACCCGGATGCCGATCCCGACGCTGACCCGGATGCCGATCCCGACGCAGACCCAGATGCAGACCCAGATGCCGATCCCGACGCAGACCCAGATGCCGATCCTGATGCCGATCCTGACGCAAATCCGGATGCAAATCCTGACGCAGACCCGGATGCCGATCCAGGTGATGGACCAGGCGATGGACCGGGTGACGGGCCGGGTGACGGGCCGGGTGATGGGCCGGGTGATGGGCCGGGTGATGGCGATGGTGACGGAACGGGTGATGGCGATGGTGACGGAACGGGTGATGGCGATGGTGACGGAACGGGTGATGGCGATGAAAATCCCACTCCTCCGCCACCTC
>JABIHH010000020.1 GCA_018649725.1 Rhodospirillaceae bacterium
CAGGCGTGCGGGATGCTCTTGATGTTCTAATGAAAAGCGGACGTATGTCTGAAGAAGAAGATTTGCAGGTCGTGGTGCTCACCGGTGATGGTGCTGCCTCCGGCATCGGTCTCTCTTCGACCTCCGGCGCGATCGATCGCGATCTCGATTTTATCTATCTCTGCTATGACAATGAAGGCTACGGTAATACCGGGCAACAGACCTCGCCCGAAACCCCGCATGGTGCGCGCACGGCAACCGATGCTGTTGCGGCTGGCTTTCCGGGTTCAAAAAAAGACCTGTTTTCTCTCTGGGTGGCCAATCGTCCGACATATGTCGCGACCGTTATTGGCAGTGAAGCTTTGGATCTCGCCCGCAAAATCGAGAAGGCCAAGGATCTGAAAGGCCCCCGGATGATTATCTCTCTGGCACCGTGTCCGACCGGCTGGGGGTACGATCCCGAAGACACGGTTGAAATAGGCAGGCTAGCGGTAAAGACGGGTCTTTGGCCGCTCAAAGAATATGTCGACGGTAAAGTTCGCCACACCTTTAATCCTGGCTCGCGCCGACCGGTCGAGGATTATCTATCGAGACAGCGGCGATTTGCTCATTTGTTCGAACCCGAGCGGAATGAAAAAGTTCTGGCAGAAATTCAGCAAGGCGTTGACGCTTATTGGGCTGCGGTTGACGCTGAGCAGACATAATGACACCCTCAGTTTTAGCCGAGACGCATCTCAGTTACTTCCATAGAGGTGGGGATGTGCCGTTACTTGGCACCACGATCCCCGAACGCTTTACCCAAATTGTCAAAAAATATCCCGACCACGATGCCATTGTCAGCTGTCACCAAGGGCGTCGGTTGTCTTACCGAGAACTTGACTTGGCAATTGATCTGGCGGCTGAAGCGCTTTTTGCTTTCGGCTTCGGTCGGGGCGACCGGATCGGTGTTTGGTCAACCGACAATATCGAATGGCTCATCCTGCAAATGGCGACGGCTAGAATCGGCGCCATATTGGTGAATATAAATCCGGCCTATCGGCCCCGCGAGCTAGAATACGCCTTGCAGACATCAGAGGTGCAAGGTCTGTTCACCATTCCAGCCTATAGCCACAGCAACTACCCGGAAATGTTGATCAACCTTATTCCCGAGCTAAAGCAGCATGATGGCGTAGTGCAATCTGAGACCTTCCCCCATTTAAGCCGGGTCGTTCTTTTTGACTCGGTCAATCCGATGCAAACCGAAATACCTGCGAAGGGCTTTTTGTCTTGGCAGGATTTTCTCGACTTTGGACGCGAGGTTGATCGGGCCGTATTGGATGAAGCAACCCACGCGCTAGACTGTGACGATCCGATAAACATTCAATATACGTCGGGGACTACGGGCTTTCCAAAAGCTGTGGTTCTTACCCATCACAATATTCTCAACAATGCCTACTTCACCGCCCAAGCAATGAAGTTTGGTCCCACTGACCGGCTCTGTGTGCCGGTGCCTTTCTATCATTGCTTCGGCATGGTGCTTTCTAATTTACTCTGCCTCGCGGTGGGGGCGTGCATCGTCGTCCCGGCTGAGCACTTTGATCCCTTGGCCGTTCTGCAGGCTATTGAAAGTGAGCGCTGCACGGCTTTGCATGGCGTGCCAACGATGTTCATCGGCGAGCTGGAACACGCCCGATTTGATGAGTTTGATCTCTCCAGCCTGCGCACCGGCATTATGGCAGGCGCACCTTGCCCCTCTGAATTGATGAAACGCGTTATCAATGACATGCATTGCCGTGAAATATTGATCGGCTATGGCCAAACCGAAGCCTCGCCGATTACCCATCTGACCCATGCAGAAGACAATTTGGCACGTCGCACAGAAACCGTTGGCACCAACCTGCCCCACCAGGAGGTTAAAGTCGTTGATCCAGAGACCAATGAAACTCTGCCCCTTGGTGAAATCGGTGATGTGTGCTTTCGCGGCTATCATGTGATGTCCGGCTATTACAATAATTCGGAGGCAACAGCGAAAACCATCGATCAGGCAGGCTGGCTCCACTCAGGTGATCTCGGGGCCATGGACCAAGAAGGTTACGTCAAAATAACGGGGCGACTTAAAGAAATGATTATTCGGGGCGGCGAGAATATCTATCCGGCCGAAATCGAGGCCTATCTATTCAGTCATGACAAAATCGCTCAAGTTGCCGTGTTTGGCTTGCCGGATGAAAAACTCGGCGAAGAGATCGTTGTCTGGGTCCAGCTTCATCAGGGAGCAATTATGGACGAAGACGAATTACTATCCTTCTGCCGTGACGGTCTGGCTCATTTCAAGGTGCCACATATCGTGAAATTTGTTGAAGAGTTCCCGATGACGGTCACCGGCAAAATTCAAAAATTCCGCATGCGAGAAATGATGTCGACAATTTAATGAAAATGGTGATTTCAGATAGCATGCTAATGTCCGCTATTGGCAAAAAGCGGACTCTTTGACCATATGTGATTGATGTCCGCTTTCGGGGGTAAAGCGGACTCTTTTTATGGGTGGCTATAATGTCCGCTATTAGCCGAGGCTGTTGAAAAACTCCTTATTGTTTCATTATTGAAGTTGTGATTCGATAGTCCTGTTGATTTCAGGAGGATTGATGATGCTAGGCGAACAAGTTGGACTTCAAGATCGG